>CAURQE010000007.1:0-137903 GCA_963527315.1 uncultured Campylobacter sp. | reverse complement strand
TAAGCCAAGATTAATCCGTTAGGATTGCGTTTGGGATTATAGCGTAATTATTTATGACTGACTCAATTAAAATTAAATGGATTTTTAGTTGAGACTTCGTCCTACTACCTATGAGACCTCTTATTAATTTCAAAAATTTCTAATATAAATTTTCCTGTGTGGCTTTAGTACTATATATAAGTTTATACTCTTTAAGATAAAGCAAAAATTCTTTTTCTTTTATATCTCTGCGATCGCTATCGTTGCTACGCTTGAGAAAATACCTTAAATTTAGACAATCCATGCTTAGTATATATCCCCTCTTCTACTCTACTTCACTAAACTTGTAGTTTTTTAAGACGCAGTAACAGGCTAAGTGAAGTTAAGTAACGACTGCTTTTCGCTTGCCTCTCTACCTCTTTTGCCTCTTACCCCGTTTAGCTTTAAAGTAGCCTTTATCATATTTCAAAGCGAAGCTTCTAGGCGAGTTTGCAAACTAGAAATTTTGCCTAAAAACTTAGATATTTTTAACTTCGCTTTGCTCGTTGCTTTTTCAAGAACATAGCTCTCGTTGTAACTTAACACCCCTTATGTTTACATTAAGTTCCATTAAGCCTTAAATTAAAAATTTTTCCGTCCGTAGCGTAACAAAAAGCTTTAGCATCCTTAATACCATTAACATTAAACTTTTCTTTATTTTTTATTTATATTTATACATTCTATTTTCAATTAAAAATTTAATTCATTATGCTTTTTAGTTTATTTTAAGCTTACTAACAGTAACGCAGTATTGAGATGAAATTATAGCAATTTTTAGAGATCAAAAGTAAACAAAATAAGGCGTAATATGGCTTAAAACAGCATATTTTAGGAATTTAAATAAACTAGAAATAAATAGAAAAAATCAGGAAAATAGCATAGTGGCGGACAGAGAGGGATTTGAACCCTCGAGCCCCGGTTAGAAGCTGCACCCTTAGCAGGGGTGTGGTTTCGGCCACTCACCCATCTGTCCACAAAAAAGAAACCGCATTATAATTAAATACCGCTGATATCTTGCTTAAATTTGCATTTTATAGAGCCTGCCGCTCTGACGCAGAAAAACAGCCGCGCAAAATAGCCGATGAATTTACGAGGTTCAACGGCGGTGCATTAAGCTAAATTTCGCAAAGATAGGCTTGCTTATTCAAATTTAAACCGATTATCGCATGTCAAATTTGCAAATTTAATCCTTCCAAAGCCACCATTTTAGCTTGGCTTTGTCGGGACGGGGCGTGCTGGCGTAGTAGCAAATCATGCGGTAAACATAGAGGATGCACCTGTCGCTGCCGCGTCCGAGCGCCTTTGTACGTTCAAACATCTCGTCCGGATCCGCGCCCTTTAGCGAAGCGATGCCCTCGTAGCCGAGCGCCATCAGATCCGCCTCGGTCGCCTTGCCGACATAGGGGATTTTCTTAAAATCACTCGTGCCTTTACTCAAATTTTACTCCAATCTTTATTTAAATTTCGCTCGGCTCGCCATTTGGATAAAATTTTAAAACCCCTTGAGAGTGCGGAATTCTAAAGTCTCACTCGTGTGAGGCAAATTTTAAAATTTTATCCACGCGGTGCGAAAATTTTTAAAATTTTACCTCGCCGCCGGGCCGCCACCCTTATGTGCGCCGCTTTTTAGTGTTAAGATATCCGCCGCCGCGCTCATTATCGGAAATTTTATCCGCAAGCTAGCAGGGAGCTTGGGCGCGGCAAAACTTAAACGTTTTTAATCCCCAACAGGGGTAAATTTACACTCTCTGCGCTCGCTCCACTTAATTGCAAAGCCTTAGGTTTCAAACCCCAACGGGATAAATTTACACAAGAGAATTTTGCCTACATCAGGCTAAAAATTTATCTGTTTCAAACTCCACCGGATTTTGTAAAAAGATGACGACGGCACTTCGACGCTCTCCAAGCCGCCCTCGCAAAACGACGGTTTTGATTAAAATCATACCGCGTCAAAGTCAAACACAAAAGATTCGTGCCGAATTTTGCGCAAGTTTGAGCGTCAAATTTGACCCAAAATCCGCTCGCAAATTTCGCGTGGATCGGCGCTTTGATAGATCGGGCGACCGACCACGATAAAATCAGCCCCCGCCTCGCGCGAGGCGCCCAGATCCGCCACTCGCTTTTGATCCCCTGCACTCTCGCCAAACGGCCTTACGCCCGGGCAGAGAGTGATGAATTTTGCGCTCGTTGCGTCCTTGATTAGGCGGCTCTCAAACGCCGAACAAACCATGCCGTCAAGCCCCGCTTCATAGCTCATCACGCTAAATTTGCGCACGGCATCGCTTAAATTTTGCTCGTAAACCGCGCTAAATTCCATCTCGTCAAAGCTCGTTAGCGCAGAGACTGCAAGCACTAGCGGACGCGAAGCTAGCCTATCCAGCCGCTCCATCACCGTAGCCATCGCGCGTTTGCCGCTACTTGCGTGCACGTTTATCATATCGACACCGATTTTAGCGATCTCCTCGGCGGCGTCTGCCATCGTATTTGGGATGTCGTAGAGCTTTAGATCGAGGAAAATTTTAAAATTTCCGAGTTTTTTTAGCCCTTCGATAAAACCCGCACCGTCGCGCAAATAGGCTCGCAAGCCCACTTTGAGCCAAATTTTATCAGCCAAGCTCGCAAGCTCGCTCGCTAGCTGCAAACACTCCTGCTTTGAGCCCAGATCAAGCGCGACGCAGAGCTTCACAGATCGGCCTTTAGCGCGTCTAGCACGCCGTTTATAAATTTCGGCGCCGAGTCGCCGCCCAGCTCTTTGCCAAGCTCGATGCCCTCGTTTATGATGACGGCCTTGTCGGTCGGGGTAAATTTCATCTCGTACGCCCCTAGCCTAAGCACGGCGCGCTCGATGCTGCCGATCTCGTTTATCTTCCACTCTTTTAGGCGCGCGTTTAGTAGCCCGTCAAGCTCATCCGCATGCTCCAAAATGCCGTGAAAAAGCGACAGCGCAAGGCTTCGCTGATCGTTTCTGATCTTTTTTTCTTCTAAAAATTCCTCGACGAACTCCTCGCTGCAGCTACCCATTTCGCGCGCGTATAGTAGCGAAACGACGGCTTGCCTGACCTGATGACGAGTCGCCATTTTACGCCTCCAAATTTTTATACAAGCTTAGCATCTCGATCACGCCAGTCATCGCCTCAAAGCCCTTGTTTCCGGCCTTTGAGCCCGCTCGCTCGATGGCTTGCTCGATGCTATCTACGGTTAGCACGCCAAAAGTTACGGGTTTGCCGTATTTTAGCGTGACGTTTGCGATGCCCTTGGTGGTCTCGGCGCTAACGTAGTCAAAGTGAGGCGTAGAGCCTCGTATCACCGCTCCCACGCAGCAAACCGCGTCAAATTTACCGCTGGCTAGCGCCTTTTCAAGCGCCATCGGTATCTCAAACGCACCCGGCACCAAAATAAGACTCAAATTCGCCTCGTCGCCGCCGTGACGCAAAAACGCATCCCTCGCGCCCTCGACCAGCCTATCGGTGATGATGTGATTAAATCTCGCGCCCACTATAGCGATCTTCTCGCCGCCTTTTAAAGCCAAATTTCCTTCGATTATTTTCATGTCTACTCCTTAAATTTCTATCCGTTGTAGTCCGTGTCACGCGTGATGATGACCTTATAGCTAGGATAGGCGCTACTTACTTGCGATAAAATTTCGCGGTAGAGCGCCGAGCTATCTGGCACGTTAAAGTCTATGACAATATCAAACGTGATCGTATTTGTCTCTTTATTTATGTAAAATCCATGCATTTGCTTGATAAATTTATGTCCAAAAACTATCTTTTCGACGTTTAGCCTTGTTGCGTTGTCCTCTTTATCAAACGCATAGATGCCAATGGTATCTAAAACTATGTTAAATTTCGCAAAAATTTCATTTTGTATGCGTCTAGTAAGCGAGTCTATCTGCGCGGCGTTCATATCGTGCGCCACCTCTATATGCACGCTGCCCAGTTTCTTGTCTGGGCCGTAGTCGTTAAAGATAAGGTCATAAGCCCCAAGCACGCCATCAAACGAGCGTACACACTCATAAATTTCCGAGCTATCACCACTAGGCATCCTTGCGCCTAAAATTTTATCTATCGCGTCACGTAAAATTTCAAGTGCCGCCTTGATAAGAAGTAGCGATATGACCACGCCAAGATACGCCTCAAGGCTAACGTCAAAAAACACAAAGACCAAAGCCGCCAAAAGCGTACTAAGCGAGATTAGAGCGTCAAATTTCGCATCCACTCCGCTTGCTATGAGCGAGTCGGAATTTACCCTTTGTCCGACCCTTTGCGTGTAAAGCCCAAGCGCAAATTTGACCACAACCAAAATGGCGATCAAAACAAGCGAGATGGTGTCGTAGTTTGGGGTGCTTGGCGAGATGATCTTTTTAGCCGACTCGACCACGGACGTGCCGCCTGTGTAAAGTATGATCACGCCTATAACGATAGCCGTTAGATACTCCACTCTGCCGTAGCCAAACGGATGCTCCTTGTCAGGGCTTTTCCCGGCTATTTTTATGCCGACAATGGTAATGACCGATGAGAGCGCGTCGCTTAGGTTATTTACCGCATCTAAAATGATAGCGATCGAACCGCTAGCAAAGCCCACTACCGCCTTTATAGCCGCTAAAATGGCATTTGCCACTATGCCTATGAGGCCTGTTTTTACGATGGTTTTATCTCGCGACGTGACCTGCTCTACTACCTCCAAATTTGCCCCTTAGATTATTTTTAACATTACCGCGCTTAGCGTTATTAGCGATAGATAAAACGCCTTTTGCACGCTCATTTTTTCGCCGTTAAAAATCACTCCGACGCCCACGGCTCCGACCGCTCCGATACCCGTCCAAATCGCGTACGCCACCGACATCGCCATCGCCTGCATCGCGTAGCTCAAAAGCCAGAGCGAAAGGGCGAAATTTGCGACCAAAATCAAAAAATTCGCCGCCTTTTTCACGCCGACGCTTTTTTGAAATTTGGTTAGAAAAAACACGCCCAAAACCTCGCAGCACCCGGCCGCCAAAAGAGCTAAAACGTGCGTCAAGATTTTAGCCTTTTTAACCCAAGCACGCCCGCGATCAGCGTCACTATAAAAAATAGCCGCAAAGGATCTGGCGTCTGGCCGCTCGCGCGAAATTCGCTAACGCTTTCAGCGACCACGATAAAAAATGCTCCAAATCCCACAAATACGGTATATGCAACGCTAACGGGCAAGTATTTCATAGCCTTCATAAACGATACGAAGCTAACGCAGACTAACACGGCAGTAAGCGCGAATCCTACGGCGTTTTGGGCGTGTTTTAGCCCGTACGCCCAGCCGCATTCGGCGACTGCACCGCCTAGCACCCACAAAAATCCCTTAGTTTGCATCGCCTAGGGCGTCTTTTATCTTAAAAATTTGAGCGATATTTGCGTTTAGCTCGTCTAAATTTAGCATATTCGGCCCGTCGCAAAGCGCCTCGCAAGGATTTACGTGCGTCTCGTAAAAAAATCCATCCACGCCCGCAGCAGCCGCAGCTCGCGCTAGATAAGGCACGAATCTCGCGTCCCCGCCGCTTTTCTCACCCAAAGCCGACGGCATCTGCACGCTATGCGTCGCGTCGAAAATCACGGGCGCGTATTCGCGCATGAGCACCAAATTTCGCATATCTACGACTAAATTTCCATAGCCAAAGGTACTACCTCGCTCCGTTAGCCACACGCCGTTTTGCTTAGCAACCTCGTACCCGTCGCCCTTTACGCCGCGCGTTTCTAGCACTTTTTTAACAGAGTGCTTCATAGCAGAGGCGGCTAAAAACTGCCCTTTTTTGATATTTACCACGGCTTTTGTCTTAGCCGCGGCCACGAGCAGATCGGTCTGGCGGCACAAAAACGCAGGTATTTGCAGCACATCCGCCACCTCGCCTACAGGCCCAGCCTGGTAGCTCTCGTGAATATCGGTTAAGATTTTAAAACCGAATTCCTTTTTGACCTTGGCTAAAATTTCGCACCCTTTTTCAAGTCCGGGCCCGCGAAACGAGCTTATACTCGTGCGATTTGCCTTATCAAAGCTTGATTTGAAATAAAAATCTATCCGCTTATCTTCGTTAAATTTTACTAGCCTTTTTGCCACGTCAAAAACGAGCTGCTCGCTTTCGATGACGCAAGGCCCTGCTATTAGTATCATCGTCTCTCCTTTTTGCGAAGATTATAGCCCATTGTTGCTAAATTTTAAGAATTGCTCTTGTAAAATCGACGTTTTTTTAAGGGTCATAATGAAAAAAATAGCAAAATTCGTAGCCTTCGCGGCTTTAAATTTTACGGCTTTAAATTTGCATGCTTCTCCGCTGGAAACGCTCTTGCAGGGCTCTAAATTTAGCGGAGAAATAGGCGCTTATAGCGAAACTAGGCGGGTAATTAGCGGGACTAAAACGACGTATTTTAACGACACTTCGTGGCTGGTGGGCTCAGCGGCGCTAAATTACGAGCTTAGCTTCCTAGACGCGCTAAAATTTGGCATCGGCGGACGCGGTAGCGTACCGATCTATGAAGGCGACAGAAACTACCGCACGCTGCACGGCAAGGGCGATAGCACGGAGCGAATTTACGAGGGCGACAGGGCGCTTTTATCGCAGCTGTTTTTGGGCTACGACGACGGCGTAAATACCCTAAAAATCGGGCGATTTGAAATGATAAACGACTGGTCGAGCAAGATCCAAGACGGCGTGCGGGTAACAAGCGAAGCAGCGCCTAATTTACTCCTTGACGCAAGCTATTCTAAAAGGCGCGGAAGGGCTTATTTAAAGGAAATGTGGGGCTTTACGAAGCTAAACGAGGGTCGAGGGATTTTTAACGCGGGAGCCACGTATAAACAAGGCGGCGCATCGGTTAAAATTTACGCGCTTTACGCAAGCGAGCTATTTAGCGCGCTAGGCGGCAAAATATCTTACGAAAGCGGCGGCTTTCAAAGCGGCGCGGGCGAGATGAAGCTAGGCTGGATGCTACACTACGCAAGAAGCGACGAGAGAAAACAAAGCGGCGACGGAAGTTTGGCGGAGGCTAAAATTTACGGCGTTTTAGAGGGCGCCAAGCTTACCTTGGCTTACGTAAAATCGGGCAAAAGCGTAGGCTGGGGGAGTATGAATTTAGCCGGCGATCAAATCGTATTTTTCGAAGAAGGCGACGTGATATACGAGCGCGACGCAAGGACGTATTACGCGGCGTTTGATACGAAAATAAAAAAGCTAAATTTAGGAATGCTTTTAGGCACTACGAAGTATAGGTTAAAGCGTGCGGATGATACAACCTACCGCCAAAACGAGATAACGGCTAGACTAGGCTACGAGATCGCTAAAAATTTAAGGGCGTTTGCGACGTTTGATCGGACGTTTAAAGCGCAGCCTAGATACCCTGCGATGATGCAAGTAAGCGCGGGCCTAGTTTATAGCTTTTAGCAAGCTTGCGGCGCGTTGGCAGCTTATTTGATTAAATTTAGCGAGCTTAAAGCTTGCTAAACGCGCGCCGTTTTGCTAATCAAATCCGCCTTTTATGCCTGCGCCAAAGCTATGCGGCAAGAGATTTTGTTTATTTTGGCTTTAAATTTCATGCGCTACCAAGACGCTTTGCGGGCTAAATTTATCTTTTTTTGACTACTATTATCCCGCTAAAAATAACCAAAAATATCCCGAAAAACGCAGCTGCGTTAGGCAACGCATCGCCCATAGCGGTACCGATGGCGATAGTGAAAATAACGTCAGCGTAACCGACCGTAGCTATGACGCCCGCTTTTTTACCAGCCGCGTAGGCCTTCGTCATAAACACCTGAAAATAAAGTCCCGCAACGCCCATCAGCAAGATAAACACCCACTCTATGCCGCTTGGCGCGACGAATTTAGAAAACAAAAAATCAAAGTCCCCAAAGCTAACAAACTCCGCCGCGCCCATAAAAATAAGCGGCAAAATAGAGCCGAAAAACATAAAGGAAAGCACGATCGTGCGCGTGTCGTAACTCTTTTTTAGCTCCTTTACGCTCGTATACGCCATAGCCGCTCCAAGACCACTCCAGATGCCCAGTAGATCGGTTTTGCTGATACCTAAACTCGGCTGCACTATAAAAAGTATGCCGCCAAAGCCTAAAAAAACCGCAAACCAGCCGCGAGAGCCGAGTTTTTCGCCGAAAAATATCGTAGCCAAAACTGCCGTAAATATCGGACTGGTTTTTGAAAAAGTAAACGCCGCGCCTAAATTTATATGAGCGATATTATAAAAAAACGCAAATAGCGCAAGCGTACCGACTACGCCGCGAAATACGAGCAGCCATGGATGTCCGCCTTTTTGATGAAGCGGTTTTTTGTAGATGGCGTAGCAGATGATGAGCAGGCCTATGAAATTTCTAAAAAATACGATCTCGATTGAAGGCAGATACGCGCCTAAAGCCTTTGCAAACGCTCCGGTAACCGAGAAAAACAGGCAAGCTACCAGCATATAATAAACGCCTAAATGGCGCATCAAAAATCTATGAATCATAAATTTAACTTCTCTTTTTTAAAAAATTGGCTTTTATTGTAGTGCAAAACGGCTTAAATTTATAAACAATGTAAGCAAAAAATTTGTATAATCGGGATTTTAAGCGGCGAAGTCGGCCGCAAATTTAACGGGATTTTTAAGGGAAAATTTTGCAAAAGATAATTTTAGTCGGCAAGCCAAACGTCGGCAAAAGCTCGCTCTTTAACCGCCTAGCCGGCAGACGTATAGCCATCACCAGCGACGTTAGCGGTACGACGCGAGATACGAACAAAACGATTATAGAAATTTACGATAGAAGCTGCGTTTTGATCGACAGCGGCGGACTGGACGATAGTAGCGAGCTCTTTAAAAACGTCAAGGCAAAAACCCTAGCCGAAGCTAGAAGCTCGGACGCCATCATCTTTATGGTCGACGGCAAAATGATGCCTAGCGACGAGGACAAAGCCCTATACTACGCGCTTTTAAAGCTAAATTTACCCACCGCGCTCGTAATCAACAAAATAGACAGCAAAAAAGACGAGCTGAGAAGCTACGAGTTTGCAAATTTCGGCGCAAAAACGAGCTTTGCTATTTCAGTCAGCCACAACGCGGGCATCGACGAACTAGCGGACTGGATCTATAAACAGCTAAAAGACGAGATCAGGCCCGACGACGGCGAGGATCTGGACGAGTTTTTGGAAAATTTCGGCGACGACGGCGAGGTGGTTAGGGAGATGTCGGCTCGCGAGGATTATGAACGCAAAAATATCCAAGTAGGCATCATCGGACGCGTAAACGTCGGCAAAAGCTCGCTACTAAACGCGCTAGTAAAAGAATCGCGCGCGGTCGTGAGCGACATAGCCGGCACGACGATAGACCCGGTAAACGAGACTTTCCTTTATGAGGATAGGATTTTTGAGTTCGTTGATACAGCGGGCATCAGAAAACGCGGCAAGATAGAAGGCATCGAAAGATACGCGCTAAACCGCACCGAGTCCGCGCTCGAGCTAGCCGACATCGCGCTTTTGGTGCTTGATAGCTCCGAACCGCTAACCGAGCTTGACGAGCGCATCGCGGGCCTTGCGGCTAAATTTGAGCTGGGCGTCATAATCGTGCTAAACAAATGGGACAAAAGCGAGGAAGATTTTGATAAATTTAGCCGCGAGATCAGGGATAAATTTAAATTTCTCGCCTACGCGCCGATCATCAGCGTTTCGGCTCTGGGCGGCAAAAGAGTGCATAAAATTTATCCGCTGATATTAGAAGTTTATAAAAACTACACGCAAAAAATCCAAACCGCAAGGCTAAACGAAGCTATCGAAGAGGCGGTAAAAGCGCACCCGATACCGCGCGAAAAGGGCAAGAGCGTGAAAATTTACTACGCGGTGCAGTTTGGTTTCGCGCCGCCAAAAATCGCGCTCGTAATGAACCGCCCGCGCGCCCTGCACTTTAGCTACAAACGCTACCTGACGAACAAACTGCGCGAAAAATTCGAGCTATCAGGCACACCGATCGTGCTGATCCCAAAAAATCGCAGCGGCTCGGACGAGGAAAACGAGGGAAAAAGTGAGTAAAAATTTAGTTTTCATCGGCTTTATGGGCGTCGGCAAAGGCACGGTAGCAAGGCGCATCGCGAAAAAAATGGACAAGCTGTTTTTGGATACCGACGAGCTGATCGAAAGCGAGGAAAATTTAAAAGTACGAGAAATTTTCGAGAAAAAAGGCGAGGAATATTTTAGAAAATGCGAAGCAAAACTCGCTAAAAAGCTTGCCAAAAACGTAAAATCCTCGGTGATAGCGGCCGGCGGCGGCTTTGCAAAGGTTAAAGGTCTTAAAAAAATCGGAAAAATCATCTATCTAAAATCAAGTTTCGAGGCGATTTTAAAGCGCATAGACGAGAGCGGCGAAGCGCAGATGCACTACGCCAAACGCCCGCTTTTGCGCGATCTAAACGCGGCTAAAAAGCTTTTTAACGAGAGAAAAAAGATGTATAAAAACGTCGCCGATCTCGTAATCGACGTCGAAGGCAAAGGGCTAGAGCAAGTCGCGAAAGATATTTTAGAAAAAATAAAAAAGGATTAAGTAAAATTTGGTTGAAATTTGAGCGTAAATTTTAAAATTTGCGGCTTTAAATTTCTATTTTTAAATTTGAGCGGTTTAAATTTAATGCGAAAGCGTTTGGCCGTATCGGCGTGAAAGTTAGGCGCGGTTCGTATCGCTGAAATTTGAGTTCAAATTTGATGGATTGCAAAATTTAGAGCAAAAAAGATAAGTGAATTTTTAAATTTAGCAGATTACAAATTCTGTATGATTTAATGCAAATTTTAAAGCGGCAGTATTTTGCGATGATTTTTTGTGGCTTTGAAGTTAAAATTTGACGAAGATAAGGCATGTAGCCTATCGAGTCAAATTTTAACAAAATCCGCAAAAAGCGCGCAAAAGACAACGCGCAAGACAAGAGAAAGAGAGAAAAATGAGAGTACTAACGGGTTTGCAACCAAGCGGCAAACTACACCTAGGCAACTACTTCGCCTCCATCAAACAAATGGTTGAGGCGCAGGGGCAAAGCGAGATGTTTATGTTTATCGCAAACTACCACGCCATGACCTCGGTCGCCGACGCGGGGAAGCTAAAACAAAACACCTATGAGGCCGCAAGCGCGTTTTTGTCGCTGGGTATCGATCCGCAAAAGAGCGTATTTTGGGTGCAAAGCGACGTAAAAGAGGTTTTAGAGCTCTACTGGATACTGAGTCAATACACCCCGATGGGCCTGCTCGAGCGCGCGCACAGCTACAAGGACAAGGTCGCAAAGGGCTTAACCTCGCATCACGGGCTTTTTAGCTATCCGGTTTTGATGGCGGCCGATATCCTGCTATACGGCGCGCAGGTCGTACCCGTGGGTAAGGATCAGATCCAGCATGTCGAGATCGCCCGCGACATCGCGATCAAATTTAACAACGAGCACGGCGAGCTCTTCGTCCTGCCGGAGTACAAGGTCGATGAAAATGTAGCTACGGTGCCCGGCACAGATGGCGCGAAAATGAGCAAAAGCTACGGCAATACGATAGATATTTTCGCCGGCGTCAAAGAGCTAAAAAAGCAAATTTCAAGCATCGTGACGACCTCAGAGCCGCTTGAAGCGCCTAAGCAGTGGCAAAACTGCAACGTCTATAATATCGCTAAATTATTCCTGGACGAGGACGGACAAAAGGCTCTGCAAGCCAGATACGAGCGCGGCGGCGAAGGACACGGACACTTTAAGGCGTATCTAAACGAGCTGGTTTGGGACTATTTTGCGGACGCGAGAGGCAAATTTGATTATTATCTAAATCACGCGGGCGAAGTGGATGAAATTTTAAACGAAGGCGCGAAAAAAGCGCGAGCCGTCGCAGCGCCGATAATGGAAAAAATACGCGCCGCAACCGGCATATACAAATAAATTTTAAAGGAAAAAAAATGCAAGCAATCTACCCTTACGCGCAGCTTATTCACCTGATCTGCGCTATCATTTTCGTCGGATTTTTATTTTTCGACGTGATTATTTTTTCAAGGGCTAAAAAGAAACTGCCCGCAGAAATAGCGCAAAAAGCGCAGCAAGCCATCTCAAGCGTCGCGATAAAAATCATGCCGCTTTGCGTGCTGCTTTTGGTGCTAACGGGCGGCATGATGATGAGTAGCTGGGTCGGCTCAAAAGCGGGCGGATATTTTGAGTCGAATTTACAAATCGTCTTTATGATAAAGGTTATCTTGGCGCTGCTGATATTTGCGGCCGTAGCGACCAATCTCACGTGTAAATTTATACTAAAACGCCCTAGCCCGCTAGGCAACATTCATCCGTTTGCGTTTACGGCGGCGGCGATAATCGTGATATTTGCTAAAGTTATGTTTATGGTGTAAAGGATAAAAATGATAAATCTAAAACTACTCGACACGCGCTACGACGAGTTCGTAAAAAAATTACAGGGAAAAAACGTAAAGCCCGAGGTTTTAAACGAGCTTTTGACGACGTTTAACGAGCTAAAAGCCAAGCGCCAAGCCCTAGAAAATTTCCAAGCGATCCAAAACGCCAAAAGCAAGGAGCTAGGCATAAAGGCCAGAAACGGCGAGAACACCGACGAGCTAAAAAACGAGCTAAATTTAAACAAAACGGCGATGGGCGATGCTGCCGATATCGTGCGTGCGTATGAGGAAAAGCTAGAAAACATCGCAAGCTGCGTGCCAAATATCACCGACGACGACGTGCCGTTTGGCGCCGACGAGGATGGCAACGTCTGCGTAAAAACGGTGCTGGAGCCGACTAAATTTGACTTCGCACCCAAAGAGCACTACGAGCTTGGCGAGAGTCTTGGCTGGCTTGATTTCGAGCGCGGAGTTAAGCTTTCAGGCTCGCGTTTTTGCGTGCTAAAGGGCATAGGAGCAAGGCTTAGTAGAGCGCTAATTAACTACATGATCGACTTTAACAACGCGCGCGGCTTTGAGCTGGTTAACGTGCCGTTTTTGGTTAGCTCAAATACGCTCTACGGCACAGGACAACTGCCTAAATTTGAAGAAGATCTCTATAAAGTGCGCGACGAGGATTTGTATCTGATACCCACTAGCGAAGTACCGGTAACGAATCTTTATAACGACGAAATTTTACCCGTCGAGAGCTTGCCGATAAAGATGACTTGCTACTCGGCGTGCTTCCGTAAAGAAGCAGGCTCCGCCGGACGCGATACGCGCGGCATGATACGCCAACATCAGTTTGAAAAGGTCGAGCTGGTATCCATCACGACTCCAGAACAAAGCGCGGCGATGCTAGACGAGATGGTGGCGTGCGCTAGCGACTTGCTAACTAGCCTTGGGCTGCCGCACCGCCACATGCTGCTTTGCAGCGGAGATCTGGGCTTTAGCGCGGCAAAGACGATAGACCTCGAGGTCTGGCTACCGGGACAAAACAAATACCGCGAGATAAGCTCGGTATCAAATACCCGCGACTTCCAAGCTCGCAGAGCTAAAATCCGCTACAAAGACGGCAAGAAAAATGCTCTAGTAAACACCCTAAACGGCTCAAGCCTAGCCGTAGGCAGGACGCTAATAGCGATAATGGAAAACTACCAAAAAGCAGACGGCAGCATCGAGATCCCCGAAGTTCTTAAAAGGTATATGTAGTGGCGCAAAACGACGACGAAAACGTAGTAATCCTTGAAGATATAGACGAAGAGCAAAGTCCCGAGACAAGCTCCTTAGACGAACCGGATAATAGCCAAGAAGAAGGCCTTGTCTCGCTTGACGAGTTAGAACCCGTCGTCCAAGAAGAGCCGCCGCAAGAGGCGCAAGAAGAGACTAAAAAAAGCAAGAAAAAGCTTTTTATCATCGGCGGAGCGACGGGCGCGCTCGTCACCATCATAGCCGTAGTTTTGTTTTTCGTTTTTAGAGGCGAGAAAAAGCCGCCGATAGACGAAAAACAGATCGTAAAAGATATCGAGGAGCGCTACGAGTCGCAAAAATTCGGCAGCTCAAAGATCGACGACATGATCGCTAAGGCAAATTTGCTCTACGAAAAGGGCAATAAATTTGAAGCGTTGAAAATCTACGAAAACATCGCCGTCTACAACCAAAGCCTCTCAAACTACAATCTTGGCGTCTCGCAGATGAGGCAAGGTAAATTCGAAGACGCGCTAGAGAGCTTTAAAAAAGCGATCGCAAACGACGAAAACGTCGCCGTTAGCGCCATAAACGCCGCAGTTAGCTCGCTGGAGCTAAAAAACGAGCAAAATTTTAACTATTACATAAATCTCGCTAATTCGTTTTTGTACAAGGAAGCAGACTCTCCACTATACAATTACTACTACGCGCTAATAAACTACTACAAAGGTCAATACGTCGAAGCTCTAGCGGCTCTCTCGCACGCCGAAAACGGCTACTACAAAGACCGCTACGACTACCTCGCGGCTAAAATTTTAAGCTTTATCGGCGACGATGCCGAAGCGATAAAAAAGCTCGAAGCGCAAAAGGAATTTGACGCAGACCTGGCGCTAGGCATGCTTTACGCAAGACTCGGGCAATATGAAAAGGCCAGAAATAGGCTAAATTTAGCACTCAACAAGGGCGGTGACTCAAATAAAATAAACTCAATGATAGCCATCATAAACCTAAAAGACGGCAAATTTGAGGCCGCAACAAACGAAATAAAGGCCGTATTTCACGAGGATCCGCTGTTTTTAAACGCGAATTTCCCTATAAAAACGATACTAAAACCCGAGCTTTTCGACGTAAATTTAGCTCAGGCGCACTTTAGAAACGACCTGTTTTTCGATAAAACCAAGCGCTACGAGACGCTGTTTTACTTCGCGCCTTATAAGGTTTTTGACCCGAACCAAACGATAAACTACATAAGAAAAGGCGGCGTAAGCCTATTTTTGGACGATGCAAGCGCAGCGGGCAACTACCTAAACGCTAGCGGCGCACTCTCAAAGGTAAATTTAGAGCTATCATCCGCCATCGCAAACGCCCTAAACTACAAGCTAAAGCAGGCCAACGCGCAGTTTGCCTCGCTCATCTCGCTATATCCCGAGCACTCGGTTTTACACTACGACCTAGCGCTTAGCTACGCGCAACTGGGCAACTTTAGCATGGCGGCAAAGCACTTTATCATGAGCTATCACCTAGACCCGACAAATCACCTAGCGGGCGTACTGGGCGCTATCGCAAACGACATAAACGCAGTGGATAATACCAAACTACTACAAGAAATTTCAGAAAATCTCGACCACGACGCAAGCTCAAAAGACGCGCCCGTAAGCCAAGCTCTGATGGCGCTCATAGCAAACAATAGCGGCGCTCTCATGCGCTGGCTAGAGCAAGAAAAAGAAGAGAGCGCGCTAAATTTAGCCTTTGACGCGATAATCGCAAAGATGACCGACAAGGGTGAGGAGTTTGCTAAAAAGACGCAAATTTTAAAGACTAAGCTACCTGATGATATAGTGGCAAATATCCTTGATTTTATCGCAAACTACAAGGATGAAGGCATCAAAAAATATGTCGAGCAGATTCAAATTTACTTCCACGACAAACGGCTAAACGACGCGGCGTTTTATCACGGCGCAAACATCATCAAAGAGCAATACATCAAGCTTTTGCAAATCTCGGGCCTACTAAACTACGAACGCCAGAAGTTAAAAGCGCTGCTAAAACAAGGTGCAAATAACGCCGACTTGCTCCAGACGCTAGCTTATATCGATATTTTTACGAACGATTTTGAGGAGAGCTACCAGATCTACAACCGCATAATCGATGAATTTAAGATAAACGACGCGGGCACGCTGTTTTTAGCAGCCGTGGCCGCCATCGGCTCAAACCATCCGCAAAACGCAACCGCGCTTTTGGAGCTATCTAAGCTCACCGATCCAAACGCGATGGAAAGCCGCGTAGCGCTCGGGTACCTATATCAAGAGATCGATAATATCGAAGCCGCGACGATACAATACGGGCTGATAAAAGATCCGAATTTTAAAAGCAAATTCGTTGATTTTATGATTGATTACGAGAAGCTGAAAAAGTAGTTTTATGTGGGCGATATGGCGATAAATTCGTCGCAAAGTCGCCCAAATAATTTTTATGGATTAATAGCGTAAAAGCGAAGCGGCTTTGATAAATTTGACGAGAAGCAAAAATAACTCACCTCGTCAAATTTACTCGACCTGCTCCGCTTTAAACCGCCGCGAATTTACAAAAGCACGGCACTAAGCCGCGCCCAGGTCAAATTTTACTTATCCTCAAGCACTTTTTCGCGCCACTTCGAGCTTGATTTTTTATCCATCGCCATATCTTTGGACATCTCGGCCGCAGCCTCGAAGTTTTTCTGCACGCCCTCGCTGCTGTTTTTGTATTTCACCGCGTTCGTGCCCTTTATGCCTAGGCTCTGCGCCTCGCTAATCGCGTCGATATTCGCTCCCAAAAATATAAACTCCCAGTCGTATTTTTCCTGCTTATCGCTTATCATTTTTTTGATCTGCGCCTTTGAGTACTCTTTGCTCGAGTTTTCTTGCCCGTCGGTGATGATCACGAAAAGCACGGCTCTATTTTTAGCGTAGATGTCCTCGACTTTTGAGATTTTATTTATCGTATCGCCGACCGCGTCTAGTAGCGCGGTATTGCCGCCCGCGACATAGTCCTTACTCGTTAGCTTCTCGACCTTTTTGATACCTACTCTATCGTGCAACGTCCTAAAATGCGTATCAAAAAGTACCGTGGTTACCTTTGCGTCTACGCCGGCTTCTTTTTGCTTGTCGATCATCGAGTTAAAGCCGCCGATCGTATCGCTCTCAAGACCGCTCATAGAGCCTGATTTATCTAGGATTAGCACCATTTCAAGCTGCTTTGGCGCAGATTTTTGCGGCGCTTCCTCGCTTTTAGCAAACGCAAACGCCCCGATAATCATCAACAAAAACGCGATTTTTTTCATATTTTCTCCTTTGAAAATTTGGCTGGATTATAGCAAATTTTAACGGCGCGGCGGTAAATGCGAGGGGATTTAAATTTGCGCGCCGAGCAAAATCCGCTCGAAATCAAAGCTAGATTTTACCCGCCGCAAAACGAAAGCGGTTTGATATAAAATTTATCGCAGTCGGTTTGGGCGGCTAAATTTTGGCTTTAAATCAAAATCCCAAATTTAGCTCGGGGTAATTTTGTTACGAGCCGCCCGCTCAAGTTGCGCTTAAATTTATGAGCAAATTTAAAGGCTAAATTTACAAATATAATGCCCGAATTTAGCCCTAAATTCGCCGTACCGCCCCTGTAAAAATGACCGATTTTACTTTGAGGCGCTTATTTTAACGTAGCTATTTAGCGCGCCCACATACGCTTTAGCGCTCGCCGTCATCGTGTCGATATCAAGACCGTGTCCGATGACGGTTTTACCGTCAAATTCGACCTTCACTACGACGTTTGCCAGCGCGTCTTTGCCTTGCGAAACGGCGTTTACCTTATAGTCTTTTAGTACGCCGTTTATACCGCTTAGACGGTCGATAACCTTAAATATCGCGTCCGCCGTACCGTTGCCAAGCGCCGCGTCGCTTTTGATCTCGTCTGCGTGGCGAAGCGTGATAGCAGCACTGCTTAGGCCTTTGTTGCAGCTGCTTTGCGTTAGCGTCAAAAACTCGAAAACTTCTGGGATCTTGATGATTTCGCTAGTTACCAGCGCGCGCAAATCGTCGTCAAATATCTCTTTTTTCTTATCCGCTAGCGCCTTAAATTTCTCAAACGCCTCGTTTAGCGCGCTATCTTCGAGCTCAAAACCAAGGCTAATTAGCTTATCTTTAAAGGCGTGGCGACCCGAGTGCTTGCCTAGTATCAGCGAGTTTTTATCCAGCCCGATGCTCTCGGCGCTGATGATTTCGTAGGTTTCTTTGTGCTTTAGCACGCCGTCTTGGTGAATGCCGCTTTCATGAGCGAAGGCGTTTTTGCCGACGATGGCCTTATTAGGCTGGGGCTCGATGCCGATGATACCCGCTAGCAGGCGCGAGCTAGGATAAATTTCTTTATAAACTATGTCCGTGTAAAGCGGCGCGAATACGTCGCTACGCGTCTTTATCGCCATCACGATCTCTTCAAGCGCGGCATTTCCCGCACGCTCGCCGATACCGTTTAGCGTACACTCGACCTGCCTGGCGCCCGCTTTTATCGCGGCTAGCGAGTTTGCCGTAGCTAGGCCTAGGTCGTTATGATTATGCACGGAGACGACTGCGCGAGCGTTTATAAATTTAACCATTTCTCCTATGCGAGCGGTAATCTCCTCAGGATATAGATACCCTACGGTGTCTGGGATGTTGATCGTTTTTGCTCCGGCGTTTATGGCGGCGTCGCAAATTTCTTTTAAAAAGCTCATCTCGCTCCTGCACGCGTCCTCGCAGCTAAACTCGACGTCGTCGCAGAAGGTTTTAGCGTATTCTACGGCTCGCACGGCGCGTCTAATCACTTCATCAGGAGACATTTTTAGCTTAAACTCCATATGGATCGGGCTTGTGGCGATAAAGGTGTGGATGCGCCTGTTTTTTGCCGGAGCGATAGCCTCTCCCGCAGCCTTTATATCGCCGTCTACGGCGCGGGCGAGCGAACAGATAGAGGCGTTTGAGGCTTGCTTAGCGATCTGATGTATCGCGTCAAAATCGCCCCTGCTAGCCGCGGCAAAACCGACCTCCATGACGTCTACGTTTAGGCGCTCTAGCTGGCGCGCGATACGGATTTTCTCCTCGGTATTCATCGATGCGCCGGGGCTTTGCTCGCCGTCGCGAAGCGTAGTGTCAAATATTATAATTTTATTTTCGTTCATTTCTTATCCTTTTTTATAGTTTTAGCTTGTGCGGTTAAATTTGATTATTGGGGTGTGAAAGAGTCGCTGCTTAGCGCAGCAGCAGAAGTAGGGAGAAAAATGCGTTAAATTTGACGTTGCAGTTCATTCGCTCTCCTTTTGAATTTTTTTGTTTTTAAATCTCATAAAAACGTATCTGATTATACCGTAAGAAACATAAACGCTCATTAAAGTCGTAACCGCTTCGATAGGGCAAACGTAAATAGCCGAAAACGCAACCGTAAGTCCGACCAAGATGCGCAAAAAATCGGCTTTTTTGAGATCTACTTTTTTAAAGCTCGGGTAGCGGATATTGCTCACCATCAAGACCGAAAGCAAAATTTGCAAAAACATCAAAAACCACTCGGCGCTTCTAGTGAAGTCGTATTCTAAGCTTAGCCCGACCCAAAATGCCGAAACGATCGCGGCCGTAGGTATCGGAAGGCCGATAAAAACGGACGGCTCGTAAGTGCCCGTCATTACGTTAAACCGTGCAAGTCTAATAGCGCCAAAAACCACGAACAGCGCGGCTACTAGCGACCCCAAACGCCCAAAACTATGTCCGACTGTAAAATAAAAAAGCATCGCCGGCGCAACGCCGAAAGCTATGACATCTGCAAGACTGTCGAATTCTACGCCAAATTTTGACGTAGTTTTAGTTAGTCTCGCTACGCGTCCGTCAAGTCCGTCCAAGAATAGCGATAAAACTATGTAAATAATAGCTTTGAAAAAATAGCCGTTAGCTTCATCGTCTAGCCCTGCGCCGGCCGCGATGTAGCCGCGCACGGAAGCGATGATGCTAATGATACCCAAAAAAGCCGATGCGGCAGTGAATAAATTTGGCAAAATGTACATTAACTGAAGTTTATTCTGATTGTCTTGCATCTTTTTCCTCATAGCTAAAAAACCCTAAAATGCCCGCACTCGCGACATTTTCGCCTACGCTGACGCTTATTCGAGTATTTGCGGGTAGTATCAAAATCGCCTCGCCGCTACTTAAAAAGCCAAATCTCCTGCCCGCTTTTAGTCGGCTAAAATTTTCAAAAGAAATACCCTTGCTAAGGGGTCCCGCGACGACGCGGATCGCAAATTTATTATCCGAGTTTTTACAGACGAACAAGGCTCGCTCGTTTAAATTTTTAGAAGCTTCCATAGCATTACACAAAAACAGACCATGCCTTTGTTTGGCCTCTAAAAGCTCCATATCGCAAGGAGCTCTGAGCGCACCCGCGTCAAATACCCCCTTACAGATAGTTATGGCTACGCACTGCGTGTCAAAATAGTAAATTTTATCTATACTTTTTATCTTACCGTCGATCGGACTAAGTACGGCGTATGCATCGTCGCTGCCTAGAGCTCGCTCCGGGTTTCTAAACCAAAATACGCAAAGCGCAAAAAGCGCGAAAAATAAAATTTGACATACACTCAAAACCAGTGCAAGTAAAAGCAAAAGCCCTAAAACGAAAACGTATTTGTAGCCCTGTTTTGCGATTAGCCCGACGTTTTGCATATCTTTACGCTTGTTCCTCTTTGTCTTCTAAATTTACGAGCCTACTAGGCAAACCGCGCTCTTTTTCGTAGTTGGCGATGATCTCTCTAACCTTTGCGCCCTCGATAGTTTCCTCTTCGTAAAGTGCCTCAACCATCTTTTCTATCGCGTCGCCGTAGGTTCTTAGCGTCTCAAGCACATGTTTATAGCGCTCATCAAGCGTGGTTTTGATAAATTCATCCACTTTTTCCGCCGTTTTATCGCTATAGTCCCTATCGGCCTGACCGCCGGCTAGGAAGGTACTGCGGCGCTTTTCAAGCACCATAAGTCCAGCAATATCGCTCATACCGTATATCGAGATCATCGAGCGAAGTATATCTGTCGCGCGCTCTAGGTCGTTGCCCGCACCGGTTGAGATCTCTTTTATAAAGACCTCTTCCGCCGCGCGTCCTGCTAAAAGCACGTCCACTTCGGCCATCAGCTCGTGACGCTGCATCATAAATTTATTCTCTTCAGGCGTATGGAGCGTGTAGCCCAGTGCCGCAAGCCCGCGCGGTATGATCGATACCTTGGTAACCCTGTTCGCGCCCTTGGTGGTTTCGGCTATGAGCGCGTGCCCGCTTTCGTGATAGGCCACGATACGCTTTTCTTTCGGATTTATGCGGCGAGATTTTTTCTCAAGACCCGCGATCGCTCGCTCGACGGCCTCGAGTAAATCAGACTGCTCGACCTTGCCTTTTTCTTTTCTACCAGCTAGTAGCGCGGCTTCATTTATGATGTTTGCCAGATCCGCGCCTGCAAGGCCTGCCGTCATGCGCGCGATATCCTCGATACTGACGCTATGATCTAGCTTGATGTCTTTCATATGTACGCGTAAAATTTCGATCCTACCTTTAAAATCAGGCTTATCGACGAGCACCTGCCTGTCAAATCTACCCGGCCTTAAAAGCGCGGCGTCAAGCACCTCGGGACGGTTTGTCGCGGCAAGTACGATAACGGGCGACGCGTCCGAGCTAAAGCCATCCATCTCGGCCAAAAGCTGGTTTAGCGTCTGCTCGCGCTCGTCGTTTCCGCCGATCATGCCGCTAGCTGCGCGGCTTTTGCCGATAGCGTCGATCTCGTCTATGAAAACAATCGCCGGAGCTTCTTTTTTTGCATTTTCAAAAAGATCCCTCACGCGGCTAGCGCCCACGCCGACGAACATCTCTATAAAGCTTGATCCCGAAACCGAGAAAAACGGCACGTCCGCTTCGCCCGCGACGGCTTTTGCCAGCAAGGTTTTACCCGTACCCGGAGGTCCAACTAAAAGCACGCCTTTTGGGATTTTAGCGCCCAAATTTATATATCTATCAGGATGCTTTAGAAAATCCACGATTTCCTTGACTTCCTCTTTAGCCTCCTGCACGCCCGCTACGTCGGTAAATTTAACCTTCGGTTTTTCCGAGTTTACGAGCTTTTTGGAGCTTCCCATTCCAAGGATTCCGCTACCCATGTTTCGCTGCATACGGCTAGCCAAAAACATCCAAATTCCAAAGAAAATAAAAATAGGAAGCACCCACGAGAAAATCATCTCGGTGAACCAATTCGTCTCGCTATAGGCTCCGTAAGGGATCTTTTGCTCCTCTAAAAGAGGAACCAAAGTAGGGTCGCCCACCCTCTTTGCCGTATAGACCGCACCGCCGTTATCCACGGCTTTTATCGAAGTTTCAGAGATGCCGACCTTTGCGACTTGCTTATTTTTTATCATCTCTTTTATATCAGAATACGATAAATTTTTAGCAGTTACCGCGCTTTGTCCGGTTATCGGCATACCGTCTACGTCGCCGTTTAGCCCCTTAAACACTAGCACGACGACTACTGCGAAAATCGCGAAAATCATAATCGGATTTTTATTAAAAAAGCCATTTCCGCCGTTATTTAAATTTTTATCATCGTTTTTTCTATTATCCATTATGTTCCTTAAATTATTTTACGCTTTTTGAAATACGAAGCTTTTCCACTCGTTTTTTGTTTGGCTCTCTACCAGCTTAAGCGACGAAAAAGCCTCTAAAATTCGCGTTTCGTATTTATCCAAAACGCCTGCTAAAACGAGATACGAGCCCTCTTTTAGCAAATTTGTTAAATCATTTTTTAGCATTAGTATCACGTCGGCGATGATGTTTGCGACGACGACGTCGTATTTTTTATCTAAATTCGCCACCGAACCGGTCCAAATTTGATTAAATTTAACCCCGTTTAGTTCGGCGTTTTTCTGCGAGCTTTGCACTGCTTGCTCGTCAGTATCGCAGGCATCCGTGACGCAACCTAACTTTGCTAGAGCGATACTTAGTATACCGCTTCCGCAGCCCACGTCAAGCGCGCTCATGCCGTTTGCAGCATATTTTTGCAGATACTCTATACAAGCGCTCGTACTCTCGTGGTGACCCGAGCCAAAGGCAAGTGCGGGATCTATGATGATATTTTCAAACCCGCTTTTAGACTCTTCCCAGCTTGGGTGGATGTAAAATTTACCGATTTCTATCGGTCTTACGTTTTTTTTGTATTCGTTTAGCCAGTCTTTATTTTCTTTTTGGCTTTTTGTTATCCTAAATTCGATCTCGCGGCCAAGCGCATCTTGTAGAGACTTTGCGTATTCTTGTAGGCCAAATTCCACTTCGTCTAGCTCGTCTTCATCTCGGACGATAAACCCGCCGGCAGTCTCCTGCGTACAAGTAACGCCCAAAGAAAAAACGAGATCTTCAAAAAGCTCGCGAAGCTCCTGCGAGCAAAGAACTTCAAGCTCGTAAAATTTATCTTTCAAATTTGCGCTCTTTTAGCCTAAGACGTCTTCAAGTTTTTCTTTTAAAACTTGCGGCGTAAACGGCTTTACGATGTAGTTATTGACGCCTGCTTTTAGCGCGGTGATGACCTCGGCTTTACCGCCCTCGGTCGTTACCATGATGATAGGCATATCGACGTATTTTGCCTCGGCGCGGACCTTTTTTACGAGTTCAAGGCCGTTCATCTCAGGCATATTCCAGTCGGTAATAAGCACGTTTATATCGCTGTGCTGACCCAAAATTTGCCATGCTTCGACTCCGTGCTCGGCCTCTAAAATTTCTTGATGTCCGAGCCTTTGTAGGGTGTTTTTTATAATTCTTCTCATAGTAGAGCTGTCGTCGACTACTAGTATTTTCACAATCGCATCCTTTTTTAAAAAATGTCCAATTCTAGCAAATTTTATATTTAAATTTACTTTAAAATTTTAGCGGCCCAGTTTAAAGGCCTCTTTTAGATCCAGCGTCCCTTCGTAGTACGCCTTACCCACGATCGCGCCATAAACGTCTCCCGCGCGTTTTAGCGCCTCGATATCCTCTATATCTTTTACGCCGCCGCTTGCAATCGTATTTATACCGCTTGCTTTTGCGATTTGCGAGGTAAACTCAACGTTTACGCCGCTAAGAGTTCCGTCTTTTGAGATGTCGGTGCAGATTATCGCTTCGGCTCCGGCTCCGGCAAATTTAGTCGCCAGCTCGGTCGCCTTCATCTGCGACACCTCCGCCCAGCCCTGCACGGCGACGAAGCCGTCTTTGGCGTCTATGCCGACGGCGACGCGATATTTTTGAGCCATTTCTTTAGTAAAATTCGGATCCTTTAGCGCTACCGAGCCCAAGATAACGCGCGTTATACCGCTATCAAGGTAGCTTTTGATGCGCGCTTCGTCGCGTATCCCGCCGCCGATTTGGATTTGTAAATTTGCTGCTTTTGCGATCTTTTCTACGGTTTTTAGATTTACCGCTTCACCCGCAAACGCCCCGTCAAGATCGACGACGTGAAGCCACTTTGCGCCCATATCTTCAAATCTTTTAGCTAGCTCCCACGGCGCGTCCGAGTAAATTTTGGCGCTACTCATCTCGCCTTTAAAAAGCCGAACCGCTTTGCCCTCTTTTAAATCTATCGCAGGGAAAATTTCCATCACATCTCTCCGAAATTTCGTAAAATTTTTAGCCCCGTCCCATGGCTCTTTTCGGGGTGCGGCTGAAAGCCCCAAATATTATCTTTATGCACCGCGCTTACGAATTTATAGCCGTATTCGCTAAAGCCAAGCGCCGCATCGTCCTCGCAAACTACGTGATAAGAGTGCACGAAATACAAATACTCGCTAGCGGCCAGATCTTTATTTATCGGCGTTTGCTTGGTAAAATTTATGGTATTCCACCCGGTGTGCGGCACCTTTAGCGGCGCGTCAAATTTGGACGGGTCAAATTTAACCACTCGTCCTTTTACGAGCCCGAGCCCCTCGTTTACGCCAAACTCCTCGCTTTGCTCAAAAAGCAGCTGCATACCCAGGCAAATGCCTAAAAACGGCTTTCCGCCGGCTACGGCCTCTTTTATAGCGTGGATAAAATTTCTATCTTTTAGCTTTTGCATCGCTTCGCCAAAAGCTCCGACTCCTGGCAAAATAATCTTATCAAATTTACCAAGATCCTCGCCGCGAACCGCTAGTCGCGCCTTTAAATTTAAACTCTCAAACGCGTTTAAAACGCTCCTTAAATTTCCCGCGCCGTAGTCGATGATGCCGATCAATGCGAGCTCCTTTGCTTGGTAGCAAAAAGATAAACGCTAAGCGCGATCATCAATATCGCAACGCCGCTGATGAGATAGATCGCGTTTATGATGTGATCGGGCGCCGTGATGGCAAATTTAAACACGAGCATCAGAGCCTCGATCGCAAGCGCGATGATGATCGATCCGATAAATCTAATCATCGTTTTATTTTCCATATCTTCATTGCGCTTGCTTTTACCCAGCACCTCTTCTTCAAATATCGCTTTAACCAGATCAAAGATCGCAAGCGCCAGCGTCAGCACGATCGTGTGCTCAAACATCTTTTCGACTTCGATATTTAAAAGATCGTTAGCCAAAAGCCCCTTGAGCGCGTCGGCAAACAAAAACAAGGCTATAGTAAAAAGCGCGACCGAAAACGCGGCGTAAACGACCTTTAAAAATTTGCCGAAGTAGCTTTCTAGCTTGCCGTGGGAGACGATGGCTAGGATATTTTCTAGCGAAACGTCGATACACGCGACGAATTTTAGCTCTCCCTTATCATCATATATCGGGGTGGACGCCGTCACGCACAGTTCGCCCGTGAGCGAGGACGGGTACGGGTCGCTTAGTACGCAGCGCTTTTCGCGCACCGCGGTGTAATAATAAGACTTATTGCTACAGTTTTCGCCGCCGCCGGCTTTGTATTTTTCGTTTAGGCTCACGGTGTCGCCTATTTGCACGCCGTTTGCGTCAAGTACGTAAAACGCGTCAAAGCCCTCTATCTCGTGCGCCATTTTATCAAAGCCGCTTTTTATCGACTCGGCGTTTACCCCCGGCAGTCTGTTTGGCAAATTTTTACTAAAAAGATAGCATATATAGGCTCTAGCCTTGTATCTTAACTCCGAAAACCTCTGTATATCTTGCAGCGTCAAATTTATTCCTTATTTAGCGCGTGATTAAATTCGGGTACGATCTCTTTGAGCGCCGCCGCGACATCGTCCGCGTGCGTTAAATTTTTAATTTGCTCGTTTAGTTTAGCTAGGTCGTATTCGCCCGAGTGCGTCACGAAAATAGACTGAAACTCGGTTTTTACGTCGTCTTTATTGATTAAAAGCTCCTCGTAAAGCTTCTCTCCAGGGCGAAGGCCGACGAATTCGACGCCCAGATGCTCCTTGTTTGATAAAATTAGCATCTTTTTAGCTAGATCGGCGATTTTTATCGGCTCGCCCATATCAAGCACGAAAAGCTCGCCGCCCTTTGCGATCGAAGCGGCCTGAAGCACGAGCTGACAGGCCTCGGAAACCAGCATAAAGTACCTCGTGATATCAGGGTGCGTGACGGTTAGCGGCTTGTTGTTTTCGATTTGTTCTTTAAATTTCGGTATTACGCTGCCGCTTGATCCTAGCACGTTGCCAAAACGTACCGCGACGATCTCGGTTTTAGCCGGCAAATTTGAGTTTAGCGCGTAAAGCTCGCACACGCGTTTAGTCGCGCCCATGATATTAGTCGGGCGCACGGCCTTATCGGACGAGATCATCACGACCTTGCTAACGCCGTATTCTATGGACAAATCGATCAAAATTTTAGTGCCGATTATGTTATTTACGACAGCAGCCTTCGGGTTTGCTTCGCAAAGCGGCACGTGCTTATAGGCTGCGGCATGGATCGCGATCTGCGGTTTAAACTCCTCAAACACCGCGCGCAAGTCAGCTTCGTTTACGATATTTATCATCTTGCTCACGGTTTTGTCGCTGTGGGTTATCTCGCCGATTTTATAGAGATTAAACTCGCTGTGATCGATCATGATTAGCTTGCTAACGCCAAATTTTAGGCACTGCTTGCAAATTTCGCTACCGATACTGCCGCCGGCTCCCGTGACCAAAACGACTTTACCGCCTAAAAACTTCTCCACAGCGCTACTATCTAGGTCTTTTGGCTTTCTAGCTAGCAGATCCTCGATCGAGATATCTTTGATAGCGTCCTTGCCGGTGCCAAACATAGAAAAAATCTTGATATCGCGAATACCGTAAGCCGTAAGCTCGTCAAAAAGCTCGGCTAGCTCGTCTTGACCGAGCGCTAGCGCGATGATAGCGGTTTTTACGTTGTACTCTTTGATCAAATTTGCGATTTCGCTTTTTGGCTGCACTAAAAATCCGTCGCAGTAAGTGCCGACTAGATCGCTCCTGCCGTCTACCACGCCCACGGCATATAGATCGATATAGCCCTGCCTAAGCCCCTTTAAAACGTGAAGCGCCTTTGACGTGGCGCCGATAACGACGCAAGGCTCGCCCGTGTGCGGCTTTTTAGAAAAGTCTAAAAACATGCGCTTGGCGATCCTTAAATTTCCGATTAGCAGGCACGAGATAACGGCGTCGATAAAAATTACGCTTCGCGGAAACGGGTTAAAAAGACTAGGCGCCGCAAAATAAACGATCCAAAAACAAACTATCGCGCAAAGATGAACGAGGAAAATTTTCCTCGCTTCGTTTAGTCCGAAAAATCTCCACGGCACCTTGTAAATCTTAAAAAGCCACATGAAAAATAGCTTTAAAACCACCATCGTAGCGCAGCCAGCGACCAGTCCGCCTCTAAAATAATCAGGCAGCACGCCGCTAAATCTAAGCAGATACGCCAGATAAAACGACGCGACGAATATCGCGACGTCAAAACCCAGGAAAAACGCAAGCCGCTTTAGCTTCGTCGCCTTAAACATTTATAAATTTTCCTTTACGATTTTTACTACTCGCGCAAACTCCTCGTCCCCCATCGCCGTGCCGCTAGGCAGGCAGATACCGCGTGCAAACATATCTTCGCTAGTGCCGTCCGTGAACGCTAGCGCCCCCTCAAACACAGGCTGCATATGCATCGGCTTCCAAAGCGGACGGCTTTCTATATTTTCCTTCGCAAGCGCGTCTATCACGCGTAGATGCGCGCCTTTTTCTTTAAACAGAGCGGTCGTTAGCCAGCGGTTGCCGCGGGAATTTGCTATCTCAGGCATAAACTCAAGCTCAGGAAGCTCTTTTTGATATTTTTCAAAAATTTCGCGTTTTTTCATCACGCGCGCTTCCAGCACCTCCATCTGCGCCGTTCCGATCGCACCTAGGACGTTGCTCAGACGATAGTTGTAGCCGTAGTCTTTGTGCTCGTAGTGTAAAAACGGCTCTCTAGCTTGAGTGCTATAAAATCTCGCCTTCTCGACGAGTTCTTTTTCGCCCACTAGCATGCCGCCGCCGCTTGTGGTGATGATTTTGTTGCCGTTAAAGCTATATGCGCCCAGTCGTCCAAACGTACCCAGCGCTTTGCCGTTCAAAAATCCGCCCAGCGCCTCGGCCGCGTCCTCGACGACGGCGATATTTTCTTGCTCGCAGATATCGCAGATCTCTTTCATCTTTGCAGCCTGTCCGTAAAGGTGCGTGACGACAAGCGCTTTTGGCTTTTTAGGCGAGTTTGCGATCGCTTTTTTTAGTAGCTCGGGGCTTAGGTTCCAGCTTTCGTCGCTATCTACGAAAACAGGCGTAGCGCCTTGATAAAGTACCGGGCTAACGGACGCCATAAAGGTAAACGTAGAGGCTAGCACTACGTCCCCCGCGCCGATACCAAGCACTCTTAGCGCCAAGTGGATCGCCGACGTGCCGGAATTTAGCGCCAAAGCATCGGGTGCGCGCGCGTAGCTTGAGACGCTCGCTTCAAATCTATTCACGTATTCGCCAAGCGGCGCGATATAGTTGCTCTTAAAAACCTCGTTTATGTACTCTTGCTCTTTGCCGCTCATGTGTGGCGGGCTTAGGAAAATTCTTTGCATTATTATTCCTTAAAGAAATTTACGCATTGTAGCACTTAAAATCTAAATATTTTTATAAAAACTCGTTTAAATTTGCTTTTAGGTCGTAGAAAATGGGGATTTTGTTAAATTTTGCGCCAAAATATATTTTAAAAATGTAAATTTGACGCTTCGCGGGATACTTTATCTATTTTGCCTGTGCCGACTTTTGTCGCTACGGACGTAAATTTGACGAGCGGCATTTAGCGCTCAAATTTAGCTTAAATTTCGCCTAACTTTAGCCGGATTGCCGTAGGCGACGCTGCCGTCTGCGATATCTCTTACGACGACGCTGCCCGCTCCGATGATGCAGTTTGCGCCGATTTTTACGCATTGGATGACGCATGAACCTATGCCTACGTGGGTATTTTGCCCCACTATCACACCGCCTGCTAGCGCCGCATTTGGGCTAATATGCGCGAAATCGCCGATCTCGCAGTCGTGCTCGATGATCGCGCCCGTGTTTATTATCGCACCCTCGCCTATCACCGCGCGCGCGTTTATGACGGCATTTGGCATCACGACCGCGCCCTCGCCTATTTGCGCGCTCTTGCTTACCACCGCGCTTGGATGGATCAAATTTACTAAGACAAAGCCCGCGTTTTTTACTCTTTCTTGCAGGATGCGCCTGATTTTATTATCCCCGATAGCGACGATCACGTCAGCTTTTTCTAAGCTCGGGTCAAATTTAAGCACGTTTTTGCCGTCAAATTTGGAGTCGTCTAAAAACACGACCTCACTGTATCCGAACGCTCTAGCCACGTCCGCTACTACCGCTCCGTGCCCGCTAAAGCCGTAAACGTAAATTTTAGTTGCGGCCATTAAATTTCTCCGTCGTAGCCATGCCTTCTTTGCTCACGCCGCTTCGTTTTAGCACCTTTTGCACCGTTAAAATCGCAATTTTCACGTCCAGCGTAAAGCTAAGCTCGCGGACGTATCTCGCGTCAAATTTAAACTTCTCCGCCCAGCTGATCGCATTGCGGCCGTTTACCTGCGCTAGACCCGTGATACCCGGTCTCACGTCGTGGCGGGTCGCTTGCTCGGCGTCGTAAAGAGGCAGGTACTCGACCAAAAGCGGACGCGGCCCAATGAAGCTCATGTCGCCCTTTAACACGTTAAAAAGCTGGGGTAGCTCATCAAGGCTGAGGCTTCGGATAGTCTTGCCGATGCCGCTTAGGCGCATCTCGTCGGGTAGCAGCTCTCCGTCCGCGCCGCACTCGTCGCTCATCGTTTTAAATTTGTAAATTTTAAAAATTTTAGCGTGCAAGCCCGGGCGCGCCTGCGTAAAAATGACGTCACGGCTAACCTTAAAATAGATCAAAACCGCGACGACTGCCATAATCGGCAGCGTCAAAACTATGAGAAAAATCGCGCCGCAAATATCCAGCAATCTCTTAAAAAACGCCCTATACATCGATAAATTTCCTGTAAATTTCTATATATTTCCTAGCGACCGCTCGCTCGTCAAACTCGCGCACGGCGAGCTCCCGCCCGTTTCGCCCCATCTGTGCGGCCAAATTTTCGTCGTTTAGTAAAATTTCTATCTTTGCGGCTAGATCGGCCGAGTTTTTCGCCTCACAAAGCAGACCGTTAAAGCCGTTCGTCACGGCCTCGTTGCAGCCGGCTACGTCGCTAGCCACGACCGCGCGGCTCATACTCATCGCCTCTAAAACCGTGCGCGGGAAGCCCTCTTTGTAGCTTGGCAGCGCGAGTAGATAGCTAGCCTTTAAAAGCTCGGGCACGTCGTCTCTAGCGCCCAGATACCGCACCGCGCCGCCCGTTAAAAACTTCGCGTCCGCCGTACTTTTATTTCCCTCAAACCCTTCGCCCGCAAATACGAACGCGCAGTCCTCGCGCCCGCGTAAAAGCTCGGCCGCTTCGTAAAACTCGCGCACGCCCTTGTGCCACATCGCGCGCGCTATCATCAGTACGATTTTTTTGCCGCGCAGATCTTCGCCCAAATTTGCGGCCGGCACGCTATTTTCATCAAATTTGAGCGTATCCACGCCCACGCTTTTTATCTTAAAAATTTTATCCTCGGCTATCAAACCACGGCTCAAAAAATACGCGGGATCGGCCTCGTTTACAAACACGCAGCCGTCGCTCATATTTAGCGCTTTTTTGTAAAGCGTCTCGATCGCAGCGCGTACTAGACGGGTTTTTAAGTCGTTATCGATATAAAAGCTGCCAAGCCCCTCGACCAAATTTACCACGCGCTTTATGCCCGCTTTTTTAGCCGCAAAGGTGCCAAACACGTTTGATTTGTGCGCCGAGGTTTGCAGTAGGTCTAAATTTAACCCGCGTAAAATCTCGGCGAGCTTTTTTGAGTTTTCAAGCACGGTTAGAGGATTTAGGCTCGCGCGGTCAAGCTCGTACGTCACGCAGTTAAACTCGCTTTTTAGCCTATCCGTGTAGTCGCCCTTTGGCGCGATGGCAAAAACCTCGTGACCGAGCCGCTTTAGCTCGCGCATTATCGGCGCGCGGAAGAAGTAAATGCTCATATCGGCGTGAGATAAAAATCCAAATTTTGCCATACTATGCCGCCTTTTCTGACTTTTTTGCCGATATTCGCTCAAGGTGGCTCGCCGAGTCGCGACGATAATTTGTATCGTCTCGGCCCATATCGGCGTGACTCAAAAATCCAAATTTAGCCATTTTTAAAATTTTCCTTTAAATTTTGCGCCCTCATCTTATCAACCTATAAATTTTAACCGCGCCGTTTAAAACGACCGGCTCAAAGAGCTCTTTGTCGTAGTTTTCGAGCACGAAAAGCTGTATGTAGGCCGAGTTTAGCACCGCTTCGTCAAGCACCAAAAACCGCCTGTAATCCTTCATAAAAATGAGATAAATTTTACCGTCCGCGTCCATCTCGTGCTTTTTGACGATCAGTTTATCCTTTTCGTCGTAACTTGTTTCAAAGTACGTATTTACGGATACTTCGCGTTCGCCGATATAGACTTTAGACGCGTCGCCCGATACGCTAAACCCTCCGCCGATATTTATCGTATCGCCGTCCACCGAGTAAGGTTTGCCCGGATAAAATATCGCTCCATACTCCTCGCCGCTGTTTAAATCGAGGTTTGAAAAGCGCAAAACGGCGCTAAAGATATCAATCATGGAGTCAGGCAGATAATAATAAATCTCGCGCGTTTTTTGCGGCGGGCGGAAATCCTTGCTATTTAGCGAATACAAAAACGAATTTACGCTAGTGGCGTTGTAGTCTTTTATCATCTGGTTCAAATTTAGCCCAAATCTCTCGCTAAAATTTCGCTCGGTGTACTCGACCTCCAGGCGCGCCATATTTGCCGACATACGCTGGTTGCTAGCTAACGCGAAGCTCACGGCAAAGTTATCCCTGCCCAGGTGCTTGCCGCCGTCGATGAGAGTCTTGACGTCCGCATAGTAGCGGATCGGATAGCCGTAGTCCCACCACGCCAACACGTAGTCCTCGCGCCCAGCGATCTTGTGCAGTTTATCTAGGCTCTCGACTTCGCTTTTGGCAAAGACCGTGCCGACTTTGTAGCCGTAAATATGCTCCAAGCACGGCATCAAGGATAGCGTAGCGATACAAAAGACGCAAATTTTTTCTAAAAGCGCGTGTTTTTTGAGCGAGCTGAGGCCTGAGACCATAAAATAAGCCGCCCCGCAAATAAGCGCCGCCGCCGCAAGCGTGGCTAGATATACGCCAAAGCTCGCCTCGCCGTCAAAATTTGGCGCAAAAACCGGAGATTTGCCGTGCAAAAGGCTGTAGTATTTATCAAAATACAAAAAGAAAAACGCGAAAAACGCCGCAACGCAAACGGTGCAAAATTTGTCTAAAATTTTATCTTTTTTGAAAAAACTCACGCAAAGCGCCGCAAAATACCCAAATCCTATCGCCATCACGGGCACGGAGTAGATCGTAAATCTAAGCCCGCCTTTTAGCGCCAAAAACCCAAGTAGCAGCATCGGAAGCGCAAGCAAAAATGAGCGAAATTTAAGACAAAGCGCCGCGACTCCGACGAGCGATAAAGCAAAAGTAACGATATGCCCGCTGATACGCTTAGCAAAGGCGTTTATCGACTCGAACTCAAACGAATAATCGCTCATTTCCATTATCGTTTTATTTACGTTATAAAAATGAAAAACCGGCTCACTACTCTCGGAAACCCCGCGAAATATGTAAAATTTAAGCTGAAATAAAATTTGATTTAACCCGCCGCTATAACCTAGAAGCGCGACGGCTAAAGCAAGACAAGCCGCGACAGCTCGTTTATCCCAGATCTGCGGACGAAATCTCATCGCTAGATAAAGAGCGACGACAAGCGCGCTTTTAGCGTAAAAATCGATATAGGTAAGCGCGACTATCATCAAAATAACAGCTTCGTAATTTAGCGCGTTTTTCCTATCGAAAATCAAAGTATAGAGCAAAAATGCGCTCAGCATCGCAAAATTTAGCGAGTACGAGCTCGGATACCACCAGTCGTTTATCAGGATAAAAATCGGGATAAAAATGAGATCGTTTACGTTTTTTTTCTGCGCGAGGCGTATCATCGCCCAGACGCTAAATGCGGGCAGCACGATAGTGAGCATATCGGTGTCGTAGTAGCCGGCCATCGTGCGGTTGTAGTAGCTGTTTGCGATACTAGCTAGCAGCGCCGCCGCAAAGCCCATGCCGGGCATCTCGTACTCTTTAGCTATCAAAATCACGGGAATAACGATAAGCGAGCTAAAAAACACGCTCATATAAAGCAAAATGCTCTCGAAGCTAAAAGGCAAAAATTGATACAAAAAATACGTAAGTGTGGGCATCGAACGGCCGTAGTAGCTAAGGTCGTTCGGCTGATGAAAGCCCGCTATCATATCGCGCGCGCCCTCGGCGAAGGCGTAGCCGTCGTTTGTGCTGATCATCAGCTGATCGTTCCAGAAAAAGTGCTGATACTCGCCCGCCCAATACACCCAGTACAGCCTACAAACCACGCTAAAAATAAACGCCGCAAGCATCAAAAAGCAAGTCTGTTTTGAAAATTTAAATTTATCCAAGAGTCCCGAAATTTTACTCGACATTTTTATCCTCTAAGTATCCTATGAGCTGCGCCGCGACGGCGTTTTTATCAAATTTTACTACACGGCCGTACGCTCTTTTTTCATAATCTTGCCTCAAATTTTCATCCTCAAGCGCACGCCTCATCGCCACCTCCATCGCTTTTTCGTCGTCAACGGGCGTTAAAATGCCGTACTCATCGTCGCCAAGAAGCTCTCTAGCGCCGCTTTTGTGATCGGTGGAGATGATAAATCTCTCGCAAGCAAGCGCCTCTAAAAGCACGTTTGAAAAGCCCTCAAACCTCGAAGCGCAGACGAAACACTGCGCGTTTTTGATAAATTTAAACGGATTTTTATCCGTGCCTAGCAGCTTTACTCGCTCGCTCACGCCAAGCTCGTCGATCAAATTTTGAAGCTCGCCTTGCAAAGGCCCCTTGCCTAAAATTCCAAGCGTCGCGCGCTCGTCGTTTAAATTTGCGATTATTTTTATTAGCATCGCTTGATTTTTACCGCTATCAAGACGCCCGATGTTTAGAAAAAACGGCTTCAATTTAGCCTCTATCGGCTCGTTTGCGAGAGTTTTTATAGCTGCCAAATCGACCGCGTTATATAGCACCTTAGTTTTTGCGGCGTCGCAGCCGAAATTTCGCACGAGATCATCGGCGTTTCCCTGCGCGTTAGCAAGGATAAGATCGGCTTTTGGATAAAGCGCCTTAACTAAAATTCTATTGGCAAGCCCGCTAAGGCCGCTTTTATAGATGACCGACGGACAGCTGCGCTCGCTTATTACCATGCGTCCTTTTACTCCGGCGATCCTTGCTAAAAGCGCGATATAACAAGGCCGGTTCATTAAGACAAAATGCAGGTCGATAGCCAAATCGTCGCAAAGTTTTTTATAATTTAAGGCTAGAAACGGAAACAAAAGTCCCAAACGAAAAAGCTTTTTTACGCCGCTTTCGTATGGATCCGAGCGCTCAAGGAAGTGAATTTTTACCGCGCTTGGTATCTCGTAGGCTACGACCTCACTCATTAAAACGAGATGAACTTCGTATTTTTCGCACAGAGCGGGAAGTAAATTTGAAACTACGCGCTCCGCGCCGCCCGGCCCCATCGAGTAGAGAAAAACGGCTAATTTTTTCATTCGCCGTGCGTTTTTTTGTATATCCAAACGCGAATTTTAGTTAAAAACAAAATCATGGACTTTGGAAACGGGCTTAAAATCAGCATCGCAAGCGCTTCTTTTGTAAATTTAAATTTGAGACTTTTAAAAAGATATTCGTACATTTTTTTGTATTCGCCGCCAAATTTCGCATAGTACGCCGCCATTTTATATAGGATCGCGATGTGAGCGTCGTTTACGCGGAATTTCGGCTCGGCCGAATTTGCGCTAGCTTGAGCGTTTTTCTCGGCGATCTTTTGCAAAATAAGCTCCGCAGTCATCGCGTAGCCTTTCATTATGCAAAGCGGGCGTTTAAACGAGTTTATCGTGACGCTGTCGCTGCGGTGAAAGCGGTAAATACGCACTGCGTCGTGCAGATAGTAAGCAGGAAGGTCAAAAAGATAGATCCAAAGCGTATTTTCGCTACCGTAAAGCCCCTTTTCAAAGCGCCTCTGACCGATGGCGTCGCGGCGAAACATTATCAAAAACTCGCCCGTTATCTTGCCGTCATAGTAGTCCTGCGGCGAAATTTCCCCGCTTTTACTTAGTCCAAATCCCGAAAATTTCGTCGTCGGCTCGCCGTCGATCTCAAAATAACAGTTCGCCCAGACGCTGGCATACCCCTGCTCTAGTACGGCCGCCATCTTGCTTATGGCGCCTTCTATCAGCAAGTCATCGTCGTCTAGTATCACGAAAGCATCGCCGCTAGCGTGATCAAAGCCGTTATTTTTATTGCCGTTTGGGCCGCGGTCGTAAGTTTGATTTAAGACGTATTTTACGTTGTCAAATTTAGCGACGTAACTTTGCGCGAGCTCGCGCGTGCCGTCGTTTGAGTTATCGTCGCTGATTATGATTTCTTTATTTTCGTAGTCTTGAGCCAGCGCGCTTTTTAGGGCGGCTTCAAAAAGCTCTTTACGGTTGTAGGTCGGGATTATTATGCTTACTTTTAGCATTTTAGCTCTTTATATTTTGCGTGATAAAATCCATCCACTTTTGATAAATTTGATCGGTTTTAAAGGCGTTTTTGCGCTCGTTGGCGTTTTTTACCAGCTCTTGCCTCAGCTCCTCGTCGCGCATCAAGAGTTCGATTTTGCTTCCGAGCGCTTTTACGTCGTCTATCGGCACTAAAAACCCGTCCTTGCCGTCCTCGATGAGCTCTTTTGCGCCGCTTGTAGCAGTCGCCACCCTGGCGCAGTTAAAAAATACGCTCTCGATTAAAACATTCGGCAAGCCTTCGGTTTTGGAGCTTGAGACTAAAATTTTAGACCTTTCGTAAAGCGAAGCGACATCGCTCGTTTGCCCGATAAATTCGGCATCCAGATGCAGTTGCTCATGCGCGATGAGCTCTAGTCTTTGCCTCTCTTCGCCAGCGCCCGCTATCACGATTTTCCAGTCTTTTAAAAGCTCTTTATCGACCAAACTCATTGCCTTTAAAAATATGTCGCAGCCTTTAAGCGAGATGAGACGACCGACGAAAAGGATGATGTTTTCCTTCGGCAAGCCCTGTTTTTTGGCTTCAAACATCGGATTGTACATCACGGTTTTATTTTTTACGAAGCTATAGTATTCGTAGTCTTCTTTCGTAAGTACCGTGAGTCCGCTAGCTAACGGATAGAGCACTCGGCGTAAAAACAGCCAGCCGCGCCCTTTGAAAAAATCGGCGCTTGAATGCTCGCTGATAAAAAGCGGCTTACCGATAAATAAATTCGACAAAATCACGTTGATATTGGTGCTATCCATCGAGGAGATAACGACGTCAAATCCGCCGTTTTTGATCAAATTTCGCTGATAAAAAAACTTTTTCACGCGCCTTATTAAATTTGCAAAAAAACCCTTTTTCACCATCGGAAAAGGCAGATCGATCAGCTTTATCCTCTCGTCTAGCTCGTAAAACGGCGGTTTGGTGTCAAATTTTAAAAGCGTTACGTCGTGAAATTTCGCAAAATAGCTCGCCAGCAAGCTCATAACGCGCTCGGCGCCGCCTGCTTGCAGGGTCGAAATTATAAATAAAACCTTCATTCTCTCTCCAAAATTTAATCGATGCGCGAAAATTTAATAAATCTTCAAAATTATTGATTTTATAAATTTTGAGCTTTATAATCGCTTAGTTTCTTATCTTTTAAATATCCGCTCATAGCCCAAAATTGCCGCTTCAAAGCGCGTTGCGACGACATATTTTAAGCTATTTAGACGAGCTAGCAGGGAAACTTTTGCCTGCGCTCTTTGCACCCGCTCGGCTTGGATATTTGAGTCTGCTAAATCGGTCGGATGCGCGAAGATATCGCTAAAATACATCTTTAAGCCATTTTGTAAAAGCAAAATCCGCCAAAAATCAGCCACGCAAAGCGCCTTTTTGTGTGTTTGCAATAGCTTTTCTGCCGCGCGTCTATCAAGCACGTAAGCAGCCGCTCGGTAAATCGTGCCGTAAGATCGCTTTGAGACTAGCCAAAAATCATCCTCCAGCTTTTTACCAAAGGCGCTAAATCGTCCCTCCAGCCCGTCCTGCGCGCCGCAAATGAGCACCGAGCCCTCGTGCATCTTTGCAGCCGTTTCAAACGCCTTTTTCACGCCGTCCTCGTCTCCGATAACGTCGTCTTCTAAAATGAGCGCAAATTTGGCGTCGCTTTTTAAAAACTCCTCGTAAGCGCGCACGTGAGAGAGCGAGCAGCCGACCTCGGACGGGCTTAACAGCCTGCCGTAAGCCTCGAGGCTAGCTAGCGCGTAGCCATAGTACTCCTTTGCGCTCATAGCCCTGCCGTCGGTCGCCTCGACGAGCTTAAATTCGCCGTAGTTTTTAAACCGCTCTTTTAGCTTTTGCCTGCGCGCCTCGTCGCTTTTTAGCGAGATAACGAATACTAAATTTTTCATCTTTTAAACTTCGATTTGATTTTATTTATCACGATTAGTTGTTCTCTTTTATCAAATATCAAAAATAGGCTCGCGGCATAACCGAGCACAAGCAAAACCGCCGAATATGCGGCAAATTCGCCCCAACTTGAAATTTGCGCGAAATTTCGCAGCCAAAAAAACAGCCCGCAAACGGCTGCAAAAACGGCTAAATTTTTAAAATAAACGCCGTAAAAAGTAGTAAGCGGCAGGCTCAAATTTAACGCGGCGTTTATAAGGTCAAATCCCAAAATGCGCACCGAATAAAGCGCGGCGCCGACGGCCGTCATACCGTAAATACCGTAAGGTGTAAATTTCAGCACAGCAATCTGCGCCAAAATCGTGCCAGCACCCAAAATAGTGTTTGCTATCGCGGGGCGTTTTAGTTTATTGGTCGCACTGTCGAGATTAAAAAGCGAAAAAACGTAGCTAATAAATATAATCGGCACTAGAGTTATCATCGAGAGATTATAGATTAGGCTTATCTCGTCCGCGTTTTTAAAAGGCAACCAAAGCGTGTAAAATTCGCGCCCGAAAGCCACGAAAATAGCCGCCGGCACGCTCATGACGAATGCCGTAACTCGCATCGAAAATTTAGCCTCCGCAACAAGCGCGGTCAAATTTGACTTAGAGTAGTGCTCGACGAATTTTGGCGCAAATATCGCGCTAAGCTGCGCCACGAAGCTCTCTAAAATGATCGGAGCCGCCTTTGAAACGGCTAAAATTCCCGTCGCGTTGCCGCTTAAAAAGATGTTGCAGATAAACAGGTCCATACCGCTCATAAGCACGCGGTTTAGGGCGTTAAAGCTATTATAGACGCCAGATTTCAAAAGCTCTTTTATCCGCGTAAAGTCAAATTCGCGCGGGTTAAATTTAAGCTCCGGAGTGATGCGGCGCGAAACCCAAACGCTCGTAAAAAACACAAAGAGCGACGCGACTAGAGCGGAGATCGCGATATAGGCGATCATAGGTCTGAAAAAATAAAAAAGCGCAACGATAAGAGCGGCCAAAATGGCGCTAGACACGGCGTTGCGAACGGAGATGATGTAGAGCTTGTTTTTGATAAACATCGAGACGCTGATGACGCCGTTAAAAAGCCCGACGCAAAAATTTATAAAATAAAACGCGAACGTAAGCCGCACGTCGCCTAGCAGCGCGTCGCTCACGTTTAGCACGCTTTGTAAATTTAAGATAAAAATGCCCGCGCCCAGCAAAATAAGAACGCAAAAAAAGATATTTACGACTAGAACCGACGAGTAGTAGGCGTTAGCCGCGCGGGTGCCCCCTCTGTGCCACTCATACGCGACGAAACGGCCGCTAACAGAGTTTATCGCAGCAGTCACGACTAAAGCGTAAGCCACGATAGCGTTTGACAGCCCGACAAAGCCGTAGGCTTCGTTGCCTAGGCTCTTTAGGATGTAGGGCGTGAGGAAAAAATTTATCCCCATCGATACGATAAAAACGACGATGGAGCTGATCAAATTTACGAGCATTACAGCCTTGCGTCGGCGTTTTCGTATACGTTTTTGATATCGTAAACGAGAGCTTTGCTAAATTTTAACCCTTTAAATTTATCGTGAGCGACGGCGATCACTACGCAGTCGTAGTCCGCCTCGTCAAAGCTTTTTAGAGGCGCGATACCGTATTCGCGCTTTACCTCGGCTTCGTCCGCCCACGGATCGTAGACGTCCACGCGGCATCCAAAATCCCTAAGCTCCTCGATCACGTCTATCACGCGCGAGTTGCGGATATCCGGGCAGTTTTCCTTAAACGTAAGTCCAAGCACCAAAACGCGAGCCGAATTTATCAAAACGCCCCTTTTTATCATTAGTTTTACGACCTGATCGGCGGCGTATTTGCCCATATTGTCGTTTATACGGCGTCCGGCTAGGATCATCTCGGGATGAAAGCCAAGCTCTTGCGCCTTGTGCGTGAGATAATAAGGATCCACGCCGATGCAGTGGCCGCCGACTAGTCCCGGGCGGAAATTTAAGAAATTCCACTTCGTGCCAGCAGCCTGCAAAACAGCGTTCGTGTCGATGTTCATCTTGTTAAATATCATCGCAAGCTCGTTCATAAAGGCGATATTTATATCGCGCTGTGTATTTTCGATGACTTTGGCGGCCTCGGCGACCTTGATGGTTGGCGCTTTGTGCGTGCCCGCCGTTATGATCGAGCGGTAGACCTCATCGACCTTGTCGGCTACCTCGGGCGTCGAGCCACTGGTGATTTTTTTGATTTTAGTTACGGTGTGCTCTTTATCGCCCGGATTTATGCGCTCGGGCGAGTATCCGCAGAAAAAGTCCTCGTTAAATTTAAGCCCGCTTTGCTCAAGCAGCGGCACGCAAATCTCCTCCGTAACGCCCGGATACACCGTGCTTTCATACACGACGATATCACCTTTTTTTAGCACTTTAGCGACGCTTTGCGTGGCTTTTATAACCGGCGTTAGGTCCGGGCGCTTGTTTTTGTCTATCGGCGTCGGGACGGTAACGATAAAGAAATTACACTCCTTTATATCGTCCAAATTTAGGCTAAATTTCATACCGTTCTCTATCGCTTTTTTCATCTGTTCGCTGCTTAGCTCTAGCGTGCGATCATACCCGCTTTTGAGCTCCTCTATGCGGGCAGCGTTTACGTCAAAGCCCGTGACTTCGTATTTCTCGCTAAACGCCGCCGCCAAAGGCAACCCGACGTATCCTAGTCCGATAACGGCTATTTTCATTTATTTTTCCTTTTTAATTTTTTTGATTCTATCGTTTTTACGCGTTCATACACTCTTATTTCCGCGCCTACGCCTTGCGGAGTTATGATTTTAATAGGGCTAACGCCCGGTAAAATTTGAGTGAGCTCATAATAAACCCGCCTCTTTTTCTTTCCGTCCTTGCAGAGCATCATCGTTTGCGCTAGCTCGTCACCGCCGCTAAATTCGTAATAAATCCCGCGCGCATCCTCTTTTTTCTCGAGCTTTCCGCCGAGCAAAAAGGCAAAGTTGCAGTCGATTTCTATTTCTTTAAAAAACGCGACTTCGTATTTAAAATAATCAGGCGGCATCTTTGAGATAGGTAGCTCAAAAATATTTTCCTCGGTTTTTGCCGCATTTTCGCCAGCCAAAAGCGCAAACGGCAGCGCGCAAGCCGCGATAAAAAGTAAAATTTTCCTCATGATTTCACTCCTATTTGGAAATACTTAAAGCCCAAATTTGCTAAATTTTTCGCGTCGTATTGATTGCGTCCGTCAAAGATCACGGCGTTTTTTAGCCGTTGTTTCATCTCTATAAAATCAGGCGACCTAAACTCGCTCCACTCGGTCACGAGCGCGAGCGCGTCGGCGCCGTTTAGCGCGTCGTATTTGTTTGGTGCGAATTTTAAATTTAAGTTAGGTAGGTATTTTTTAGCTTCGTTTACGGCCTTTGGATCGTAGGCGACGACGTTTGCGCCCGCGTTTTCTAGCGATTTTATGAGCACTAGCGAGCTAGCCTCGCGCATATCGTCGGTGTTTGGTTTAAACGCTAGCCCCCAAATCGCCACCGTTTTGCCGCTCAAATTTCCGCCGAAAAATGCTGAAATTTTTTCAAAAAGTACCGTTTTTTGCGCTGCGTTTCTAGCCTCAACCGCACTTAAAACCTGCGGCTCAAAGCCGTTTTGCCTGGCAGTGTAGATGAGTGCCTCGACATCCTTTGGAAAGCAGCTACCGCCGTATCCGCAGCCGGGGTATATAAAGCTATAGCCGATGCGAGAGTCGCTGCCGATGCCTTTTCGCACCAAATTTACATCCGCTCCCACGCGCTCGCATATGCCCGCTATCTCATTTATAAAGCTGATTTTAGTCGCTAGCATCGCGTTTGCGGCGTATTTGGTCATCTCGGCCGATTTTACGTCCATAGCGATAAATCTATCGTGATTTTTCATAAACGGCGCGTAAAGCTCGCGCATGACGCTTTGACCCCACTCGCTGCTAGCGCCCACTACGACGCGATCGGGCTTTAAAAAGTCCTCGACCGCCGCACCCTCTTTTAAAAACTCGGGGTTTGATACGACTTCAAATTTGACGTCCAGGTTTCTCTTTTTTAGCTCGCCTGCGATCACTTCGGTTACCTTTTCCGCCGTGCCCACGGGGACGGTTGATTTATCCACGATTATTAGCGGCGAGGTCAAATTTTGCCCGATGCTTTTTGCGACCTCTAGCACGTAGCGTAGATCAGCCTGCCCGTCTGCGCCCATAGGCGTGCCGACTGCGATAAACAGCACGCTAGCGTGTGCCAAGGCCTCTTTTATATCGACGCTAAATTTGAGCGCGCCGTTTGCCCTGCACTCGGCCACGATCTCGCCAAGGCCTGGCTCATAGATCGGTATGACGCCGTTATTTAGGGCGTTTATCTTTGCTTCGTCCACGTCCACGCATATGACGTCGTTGCCCATTTTAGCTAGGCACGCGCCGCTAACTAGCCCCACATAGCCAGTGCCTACGACTGCGATCCTCACAGCCTTTTCTCCCACTCAAGCGCGGTTTTTATGATGAGCGCTAGATCCTCTCTTTTAGGCCGCCAGTTAGTTAAATTTCTTATCTTTTCGGGCTTTGCGATGAGGCATGCGGGGTCACCCTCTCTACGAGGCGCGCTAACTACTTTAAAGTCAATCCCGCTTACTTTTTTAGCCGTTTCTATAACCTCTTTTACGCTAAAGCCGCGGCCGTAGCCGACGTTAAAGGTCTCGCTTTTTTCATGCTCGTTTAGATACTCCAGCGCGCTTAGATGCGCGTCAGCTAGGTCGCTCACGTGGATGTAGTCCCTCACGCAGGTGCCGTCTGCGGTCGGATAGTCGCTACCGAAAATTCCCATGCTTTCGCGTTTGCCCAGAGCCGTCTGCGTCGCGACTTTGATTAGGTGCGTGGCGTTTGGATAGTTTTGCCCGATGAGCCCCTCCTCGTCGGCGCCCGCGACGTTAAAGTATCGCAAAATCGCAAAATTGAAATTTTCATTTGAGGCGGCGTAGTCTTTGATGATCCACTCGCTCATTAGCTTGCTTCGGCCGTAGGGATTTATCGGATTTGCCGCGGTTTGCTCGTCGACCTCGCCGATCTCGGGCTCGCCGTAAACCGCCGCCGTGGAGCTAAATATAAATTTATTTACGCCGTACTGCTTGCAATAGGTCAAAATTTTAGCTACGTTTGCGGTGTTGTTTAGGTAGTATTTTAGCGGCTCTTGCGTACTTTCAAAAACCTCGATAAATGCGGCAAAATGGATAATCGCGTCAAATTTGCCCTCCGCAAAAATCCCGCTTAAATCATCCTCTAAATTTGCCTTTACGAACTTAAATTTACCGATTTTCTCAAGCGCGTCAAGCGCCTTTGTCGTGCCTTTGCAGAGATTATCCACGACCGTTATCTCGTGCCCGCCTTGCTTTAAAAGCGCCTTTAGCACGTGAGAGCCGATGTAGCCTGCTCCGCCTGTTATTAAAATTTTCATCATCTATCCTTATTTTAAATAATTTTTTATATCTTCTATGTCTTTTATAGCATTAGAAAAATCATTCTGAAATTGTGGAGAAATTGCAGCATGAGAAGATGCATTACCAACAATATCTTTATGCCATATCAAATTATGCAGTAGTTTATTAATTCCTTGTAAATTTTTCTCTTGTTGGCATATTATATCATTAATCTTGCTTTCATTGGGATTATTTACATTCAATTCATTTTTAATATCTAATATCAATTTATGTGGTTCAAGAAAAATACTTTTATATTGCAATTCTAAAAAATTATTCATCATATTATGTAGTTTTCCATCACGTCCAATGCAAAAATCAATCTGCATTTTACAAACCATACTCTCTAACTCTTTACGCAAGTTATTGCCACATTCATCCAGTTTGCACTCATTTAACTGTTTTATTGCTTTCTCTAAAAAGCTATTATCTGAATAATTAAACAATACGTTATTATCATTATTCACAGCATACATAAAAATCAAATTCCAATCAGTTTGACATATCTGCTCTTTTTTGCAATGATGCATAATACGCTTTTGTAAGTGATTTAGAAAGAATATGTCGTGAGTAAATATAAAAACCTGATAATCACTAAAATTATCCAATATATAATCAATAATCTTTGTTCTATTTACCATATCCATACTAAGCAAAATATCATCTAGCACTATTAGTTTTAGTATATTTGGATTGTCCTGAGGTAACTTCTCTTCTTTAATTGACACAAAAAACATCATTATAGAAATTAGCTTTAATCTAGCCTCATTTATTCTAAATTTAAAGTCCTTAAATTCATTTATTTTAATATTAATCTTGGGCTCATTTAATATTGCTCTTCCATCAGCAGGTATCTCTATGAGAAATATCTCTTCTATCTCAAACGAGATTTTTAAATCACCTTGAATTTTATTTAGACCATCATTGATTAAATTCTCTAATTTATTTAAGCTATCCATCAACTTTTTATTAATATCTTCTGTATTTATTTTTGAGCTATCATTTTTAAATTCATTAACTTCTATATTAAGTTCACTAAATAAATCAAATTTTTCTACAAAGTATTTCTTTAAAATATCATAAAAATTACCCTCTAATATTTTTAGCAATTTATTATGATTGATAAAATGCATAAATTTAGCAGATGTTACATCTATTATGCTCAAATTATCTATGCCGTCCTTTGAAATTTTTATAGAACCGCCATTATCAAAAGTTAAATTTAATACAGCATCATCTTTTTCATTGTGGTTACATAAATTTTCATTTGGATTATTATGGTCAAGTTTTTTACAAAAATCGCAATCATTGTCCTGAATAAGAATTTTATGTATAGTATGCAAAGCATAATACAACGAGCTTTTTCCACTTCCATTTTCTCCAAAAAGAATTATATTTTTACTATTCGCATTAAAACAACTTTTTTTATGAAATTTAAAATTATTAATCTCTAATTCTTTTATTTTCACTCTTTATTCCTTAAAAAATTATCTATGGTTGCTTTTATCTCTTTTTCCCTATTTATCATCAAACTTTCATCCCAATTCTCTATCTTATCTACTATATATTCTTTTAATTCTATAATTGAGGATTTTCTAAAAGCTTGTTGCCTAGAATGAATGCTTTTTTTTCTACTAAGATATGATAAACGATCAACAACTAAGTAATTGCCGATATTTCTTGGATCATCACCAATACTATCAATAAAATATTCAGAAATCAATCCCTGCCCCCATCTTTCATATAAATATATAAGTAAAAATCCCTTTTTTAACTTACCATAAAATTCCAATTCATTATTATTTGGCATTTCATATTCATGTGAATAACCATCCATAGTATCTTTTATTACTTTATATATCTCAAATTTTACGGTAGTTGTTGCACCCATTTTATATACATATCTAATTAAATTTTTAATATATAATATAAAATCATTTATGTTTTTATTAGGCAAGTTATCTTCTTGTATATTTTTAAACAGATATATAAAGATTGCTATTTTTGGGATATTATTTGAATATACATTAATAATTTCAAGCCACTTAGAAATTTCTTTGTCCGTATCACTACTTGGCTTTTTCAATAAAATACAATAATACTCTACACATAAAACTATTTTCTCTAAATCGCTCATAATTTCACTATAATTTTGCTTTTTCAATGCCTTTGTATATTCACCATCAGTTGCAAAAAAGACCCTTAAACTCTTTTCAACCTTTATATCCGCATTTTTTCCACGAATTATATGCATATAAACACGAAATACATCATCTATTTTATAATTTATAGCATCACATCTTTTTGCCATCTCATTCCATCGCTCTATAAAATCATCTTGCTTGGATATGTTAATAGCGGCACTATAAATTTGTGCTTTAAATATATCGGCATCAGATAGATCAAGTCCCCTATTGTTAATGGTTTCAAATATCGTTAATGCGCTATTTCTAGCTTTATCTTGAGTGCTTTCCTTTGTCTCTATTGGCAAAAGAAATACTTTATCTAGTAAAAAATCTATAAACTGTTGCAAATCAAATTTATCACGTTGTTTTTTAAGCTCAGATAGAAAATATGTAATATTTGCATGAAATTTTGATTTTTTATTATCAAAATTTATATCTTCTATTTCTAAACATTCTTTAAGATTATCATTATCAGACTCCTCAAAAACAGCCGTCTTTACTCGTTGTTTCTTATCACTTTCGTCTCTTCTATTTTTAGCCCATAAAATATTCTCTAATGCTGTATTTTTATCATCATATAAGGATAATGCCTTCGCTAACAACACAATAGTAATAAGACGCTGTTGCCCATCTATAACCTCACAATATCCTTTGTTGTCATTGCCTCTGGCTAAAACTATATTTCCTAAAAAGTATCCATCATCCTTTTCGTTACCCATAGAACTATCTTCAAAAACATTAAACAAATCATCCCATAAAATTTGACAATTTTGCTCATCCCAAGAATATGGACGTTGATAGTTAGGAATTAAATATTCCACGTTAGCAAAAATATTTAAAATAGATTTCTGCTCTGCATTTAGATTAAGTGCCATTTTGTCTCCTTTAAGTTTGTCTAGTCCTCCCTGACCCGCAAAAATACGGGAAATCTCGGAAGCCCTTTTGCCGTTAAATTTTGATATTTATATGTTATGACCGAGCCGATCTTTGGTGGGTTTGCGCGCTCTTTGTCACTAAAACCAGAGCCTATTTTAAAGCGTTTTTTATCGCTTAAATTTTCGCAAACGACCGAGCCAAGAAGCCCGCTAAATTTGCCCTGCCCCACCTTATGTGCGACCACCACGCACTCGGCGTCTTTAAATTTTTTATATTTCAGCGCGTTTTTGCTTCGTTTTCGCTCATAGGGCGCGTTTGGTTCTCGCGCGACCGCGCCCTCGCCGCCTTTTGCGACGATATGCTCGGCAAACGCCTCAAATTCGGAGTTATCTTTTACTTTTACCTGCTTTATTATCTTTAAATTTTGCCCGGCTTGCGGGTTCTTTGCGATAAATTTTTCAAGCTCGCTAAGCCGCTCTAAAAGTCCGCCGCTAGTCTCAGGTACGTCAAAAACGTAAAATTTAACCTCGCTCCACGCCGTGGCGCTCGGCATTTTATCCATCACGATCGATTGGATTTTTTCAAATTCGCCCCGCGCCGTGTAAAGCTCGCCGTCAAGCGCAAATGGCGGAAAATGCGCGCTCCAGCCCTCAGGCACGGCTAAAATTTTACCGTTTCGTGAGCGCAAATTTCGCCCGTCCCAGTAGGCGCGTACGCCGTCAAGCTTCTCGCTAGCTAGCCAGCCGCCGACGTTTTGGCCTTTGTATTCGCTAAGTTTTAAAAGCTCAAATTTAGCTTTTTTAGCGGCATCTGCGCTCACCGTGCTGCTTATGTTTTCGCTCTGCGCCGCCAAAGCAAAATTTAAAAAGGCGGCGATCAAGAGCGCGAAAAATCTCAAATTTTAACCCCGTAAAACTCGCAGTACCACTCGATAAACCTCGCTACGCCGTCATTTACGCTAGTGTTTGGCTTGTAGTCAAAGTCCGCTACCAGATCGCCCACGTCCGCATAGGTCGCAGGCACGTCGCCGGCTTGCAGCGGGAGGAAGTTTTTCTCTATCTCGCGGCCGATTTTTAGCTCGACAGCCTTGATGTAGTCCATGAGCTCAACGGGGCTGTTGTTGCCGATATTATAGACCTTAAACGGCGCGCTTGAGGTGGCGGGATCGGGATGCTTCGCGTCCCACGCGGGATTTGGTTTTGCGGGGTTGTCGATGCATTTTATGATGCCCTTTACGATGTCGTCCACATAGGTAAAGTCACGCTTCATCTTGCCGTAGTTAAAGACGTCGATTTTCTTGCCTTTTAGCGCGGCATCGACGAACAAAAACAGCGCCATATCAGGGCGTCCCCACGGGCCGTAAACGGTGAAAAATCGCAGTCCCGTAGTCGGCACACCAAAGAGATGCGAGTACGTATGCGCCATCATTTCGTTGTTTTTTTTAGTCGCAGCGTAGAGGCTGATCGGGTGATTTACGCCCTCGTGCGTAGAAAACGGCATATTTTCGTTTAGGCCGTAGACCGAGCTAGAGCTTGCGTAGACTAGATTTTTAGTTTGGTTGTGACGGCAGCACTCAAGGATGTTCATAAATCCCGTGACGTTGCTGTCGATGTAGGCTTGCGGATTGATGAGCGAATATCTCACGCCCGCCTGAGCGGCCAAATTTATGACGCAGTCAAATTTCTCACTCTCAAAAAGCCTTTTCATCGTCTCGCCGTCTGCTAGATCGGCTTTTATAAATTTTAAATTCGGATGCGTCTTTGAGGTAATCAGCTTACCATAATCTATCTCGCTAGTCTCAAAGCCAGCCGTTTTTAGACGTGCAAGCTTTAAATTTACGTCGTAGTAGTCGTTTATCACGTCGTATCCGACGACCTCGTCGCCTCTTTTTACGAGGGCGTTTGCCAAGTGAAACCCGATAAATCCCGCCGTTCCGGTTACTAAAATTTTCATGTTTTTTCCTTTACGATTTGACGTTATTTTAGCGTATTTTTGCGCCCATTCTCACTGCTCGTCCAAATTTATCTCGGGCATATTTTCTTCGGTGTAGTACTCCTCCACCCCGGCCTGCTCGTCGTCTCCGAGCTCGGGCTCATCCTCGTAGTTTTGCGTTTCAAGGCGCACGAGTTCGCGCTCCACAGCCTCGCAAAACACCGGCGTATAGCCCATCTGGGCGCAGTTTGCCGCGAGCCACTCGCTCATCACCGAGATATCGTCCGCGTAATCGTCCGGCGTCAAATTTCCGCGCAAAAGCTCGTATTTTAGGAAAAGCCAGTAGGTGTTTAGCACGTCGCTTTCGCAGTATTCGTTGATCTTATCTATCTTGCCGTCAAAAAACAGCTCCATCACCTGATCGCCGTGCACGTCGTATTTGCCGGGCAAATTTAAGCTAGCGCAGAGCGTATCGAGCTTTAGCCCGCGCACGGAGCCAAACTCGCTCACGTGATCGAGCAGATCGAAGTGAAATTTGCCGCTGTACCTGTCGCGGTAGTTGCCGTCCCATTTGCCTTTGCCAAGCTCCTTGTTTTCGACCTCGTAAAAGCTCGGAAACGAGACGTTGTACCTCATCGCGCGAGTTAAAATCATCGGCAGATCAAAACCCCGTCCGTTAAAGCTCACGAGGCGCGGGTTGTGTGAGTTTACGAAGCCGATAAATTTATTTAGGATTTCGCGCTCGTTTGCGCCTTTCATCGTGCTTACGCGCAAAAATTTACCGTACTCGTCCGCCATCACAGCTGAAATCGCCACGACGCGGTGAAACATCACAGGCAAAAACTCGCTTCCGCTTGCTGCCTTTTGTGCGGCAAACGCCTGCCTCGCCACCTCCGCGTCGCTCCCCTCAAAGCCGTAAATTTTACGCAAAAGAGCGGTGTCGGGCACCGTTTCGCAGTCAAAAACGCAGATATAATTTTTAGCCATTTCAAACCTTTTTTAGCTATTTTTGCCTAAAATGATAGCTAAAAATCTTTATAAAAGCGGTAAATGAGTAAAAATTTAAGCCCAAACATCGCCGTTATCAAGCTCTCCGCCCTGGGCGACATCGTCCATGCGGCGACCGTGTTGCAGTTTATCAAAAAGCACTTGCCGCAAGCCAAAATTACGTGGTTTGCCGACGCTAAATTTAGCGAAATTTTATTTCTTTGCCCGCAAATTTCGCACGTCGTATCGCTACCGTTAAAAAACGGCGAATACAAAAAAAGCTTGGAGCTGATCGCGTCTGCTAAGCAAGAGGGCAAATTTGACTACGTCATCGACCTGCAAGGACTTATAAAATCTGCCGCAGTTGCGAAGCTTCTTGGCAAAAACAGTTACGGATTTGACAAATTTAGCGCCAAAGAACCGCTTGCGGCGCTGTTTTATAAGCATAAATTTAGCTGCGACTACGCCCAAAATATCATCTTGCGAAATTTGAGCCTTACGGCTTTTACCTTAGGATTTAGTTTTAGCGAGGATGAAATTTTAGCCAAACAGCCTTGTTTTAGCGCTTCGCAAAGTAAATGTGAGAGCCAAAAAAAGAAAATTTTGATAGCGCCTTTTGCTAGCGAGCCGAGTAAAATTTACGATAAATTTGGAGACGTTATCGCGCTGCTAGACGAGCCGCAAAATGAAATTTTTGTCTGCTTTAACGGCGAAAACGAGGAGAAAAAAGCCATAAATTTGATCAAAAACTCAAACGCGAAAATGCTAAATTTGAGCCTAAAAGAGCTCGTGAGTTTTATCACAAGCTGCGATCTAGTTATCGGCAACGATAGCGGCGTGACGCATATCGCCTGGGCGCAAAATCGCCCCTCTATCACGCTTTTTGGTAACCGTCCCGCAGAGCGAAACGCCTTTGCTAGCCCCGTAAATTTAACGCTAGATGCCGGCAAAAAAGTAGACGCGAAAAAGATAGATAAAAGCGACTTTTGCGTGCGAGATATCGCGCCGCAGGCTATCGCAAACGCGGCAAAAAGGCTACTTGATGCGTGATTTATTTTACCTTTGGCTTTATAGATTTTTTAAATTTATCTTTACCGTTACGCCCGCGTTTTTGCTGGATCCTTTTTTAAATTTCATCGCGTTTTTGTTTTATAAATTTGACGCAAAGCACACAAAAATCATCAGAGCAAATCTAAATTTCGCCTACGCAAACGAGCTAACGACCCCGCAAAAAGAGCAGATCGTAAAAGACACGTACCGCAACTACGCCAAATTTGCGGTAAATTTTATAAAAAACCAAAACGTGAGCAAGGAAAAAATCCTAGAAAAAGTCGAATTTAAAGACTTAGAAATCTTTCAAAACGCGCTCGCATCGGGTCGCCCAATCATCGTGCAAACGGCGCACTACGGGCAGTGGGAGCTATTTTCGCTGGCGATGGCGGCGAAATTCGGCGGCGTTAGTATCGTCGGACGCGCTCTTGATAGCGCAGTCATGCAGCGTATTTTGGCGGCAAATCGCACCCGCTTTGATATCGAGCTCATCGATAAAATGGGCGGCGCCAAGCAAATTTTAAAAGCGGTCAAGGCGCGCCGATTAGTCGGTATCTTAGTCGATCAAAACACCGCCAAAGAGGAAGGCGTAGAGGTCAAATTTTTCGGGCGAAAGGTCCTGCATACGCCCGCAGTTAGCATTTTCGCGCAAAAAACGGACGCTCTCATCGTGCCCGCCTTTATCCGCGAAAAAGGGGCAAACCTCAGCGAAATTTGCTTTTTCTCGCCGATTGATATTAGGGATTTTGACAAAGATGAAGCCGTGCAAAAGGCCACGCAAGCGCAAGCTGACGCCACCGAGGCTGCCGTACGCGAGAAACCCGGCGAGTATTTTTGGTTTCATAAACGATTTAAGCATTTTAACGAGGAAATTTATAAATGCTAAGCGTCGTTATCCTCACGCTTAACAGCGAAAAATACCTCGCCGAGGTGCTAAAAAGCTGCGAATTCGCAGACGAAGTCGTCGTGGTCGATAGCGGCTCTACCGACGCTACGGAGCAAATTTGCTCTGGGTTTAAAAACGTCAAATTTCACAAAGAAAAGTGGCGAGGGTTTAGCGCGCAAAAGCAGCTGGGCGTGGATCTAGCGCGCAATCGCTGGGTTTTCGTGCTAGATAGCGACGAGGTGATTTTAGAGCCACTGAGAGAGGAAATTTTGCAGGTTTTACAGCGTCCAGAGTTTTGCGCGTACGAGGTGGCGCGCGCAAATATATTTTTCGGCAAAGAAGTGCGCACTATGGGGCTTTACCCAGACTGCACCGTTAGGCTTTTTGATAGGACGCTGGCGGAATTTGACGGGCGCGAGATACACGAAAAGGTCGTTTTAAAAAGCACGGCAAAAACGGGCGGACAAACCCAGGCAGGTGGAGCAAATTTAACCACCGCCAAAAATCAAATCGGCAGGCTAAAAAACCACTTCAAGCACTATGCCTACGACAGCATCGAGCAGTTTATCGCCAAGCAAAATCGCTACTCGAGCCTGGGCGCAAAGGGCGCGAAATCAAGTAAATTTAAGGCCGTTTTAAATCCAGCGTGGACGTTTTTTAAGCTATTTTTCCTAAAAGGCGGCTGGCGCGAGGGCTGGCGCGGCTACGTGATAGCAAGGCTTTACGCGCAATACACATTCTGGAAGTACGTAAAATGAAAGATAAAAAAATCAAAATCCTAGTTATGAAATTTAGAAACATCGGCGACGTGCTACTCACGACTCCGCTCATCGAAAACCTGCGTCGCATCTACCCTGACGCGCAGATAGATTTCGCGCTAAACAAGGGCACCGAGGCGATGATCGAGGGTAACCCCAACATCCAAAACATCCATATCTACGACCGCGCAAATATAAAAGAGGTCGGCTTTTTCAAACGACTTTGGCGCGAGCTAAAGTTTATCCGCGCTATCAAAAAGCAAAAATACGACATCGCCGTGCAGACCACGACGGGCGACCGCGGCATCATCGTCGCCAAATACGCTAAAATCAAAACCATCGTGGGCTTTGAGGGCAAAAACAAGACCGTGAATAAAATAATAACGCACAAAGCCCCTAAAATAGGCGGCCTGCGCCACACCGTGGATCGTAATCTAGACGCCCTGGCCGCGCTAGGACTCGAGCCTAACGGCAAAAAAGTGAGCGTGTATTTTGATCCAGACTGCATCAGTCATCTAAATTTACCGCCTAAATTTATCCACGTGCACCTAACTAGCCGCTGGATGTTTAAGTGCGCGGACGACGAAACTATGGCCGCGATAATCGACTTTTGCGAGGGGCTTGGCGTGCGGGTCGTGCTAACGGCCGACAACAACGACGCCGAGCTAAAAAAGCTAGACGACGTGCTGGCGCTGTGCTCCTCCAGTCCCGTAAATCTAGGCGGCAAACTCACCCTAAAGCAAACCGCCGCGCTCTCAAAGCGCTCTGTGATGTTTATCGGCGTGGATACGGCGATCATGCACCTAGCCGCGGCCAACGACGTGCCCGTGATCGCGCTGTTTGGGCCTAGCGGGGCGTTTGAGTGGGGGCCGTGGGATAACGATCTGGACGCAAACGGCTACACGCAGCGCAACGGCAACCAAACTATGGGTAAGCACGCGGTATTTCAAAAAGACTGGGACTTCGTGCCGTGCGACAAAGAGGGGATGATAAAGCACGGCGTGGAGCGAACGCTGATGAGATTTGAGGGCGAGGAGCTAGAGGCGATAGAGAGAAAAATAAGGGAAAATTTGAAAGGATAAAAACGACTTCACATATTAACCCCCCCCCATTACTATTACTCGCATATAAAGCTTAGCTATATTACTCACTTTTAATGCAATTAAAACAATATAAATTCTGTTTTAATTTTCTTAAAGTCTATGAAAAATACAGCCCTGATTTGCTAGATATTATTGAATTTATCACAATCCACGATGAATTACCCTTGCAGCATAAAATCCCAAAATTTGATCTAAATTTGCGCTGAATAAAAATCAACGAAAATATAAAATGGAATCAAGCAGGAGCTCGAAATTTAGGCATTTTAAGCCCAAAAAGCGATAAATTTACAGATTTAGACCATGTTTTTATGAAGATATTTTGAAATTTATGGTAGATAGTGATTTCAAAAGAAGTGAAATTTATAAATTCCAACACACACATTCATAAAAACGGCTTCGTTGTAGACAACTACCCATCCCAGGGCAACGTATTTTCAATGAGACGTGGCGACTTTTTTGGCTCACTTTGGATACGATGAAGAATTTGCCGGAAATTACGGACACGAAGATAATTTCTGCGCCCAATATTTTGAAACACTTGGATTTAAGCGAAAATATTTTACAAAACGCAGATATTTTTACCGCGAAAGAGACGATAAAGATGTAAATCTCGTATCACTCTTTGCGTCGTGATGATAGTCAAAATAGAGAAATTTGTGAGAAAAATAGAAAAAATGCAAAATTTCGGAGCTTTAACGGCGCATTCAAGAATGTTTTTAAATTTTACTTGGCAAATTTTAAGAGAAAACACTCCGCAAAATATCAAAGATAAAAAACACGGAATTTTTTGGTTTTTGCGCGGTTTTAAGACTAAAATCACTCGTATTTTAAAAATTTGCGCGCAAATTTTGCTTACTAATTTTTGAAATTTAGCCGCAAATTTACCCTTTAAATTTCGTGTGCAAATTTCATTTTGGCAGGGTAAATTTGCGCCATAGTTTAAGCAATAATAGCCGTTGCGGATATATATTTACGGCTTAAATTTATTCAATGCGTCTTACTAAAATTTAATAAATTTATATTAAATTAATAAAATATTAGATAAAATTACACTTTGTATTTAGAATACAACAAAATACGAATAAAAGGATTTTCTTATGCAACATTTTTCTATAAACTTTTTTTCATTAAAAGAGTTAAATGAGTTTTGCGATATAGGCTACAGCGAAAATAGCGGTGATGTTATCTTGGAATTTATTAGCATTTTTGATTTTTCTATCACAGAGCAACGGTACATTTCTTTACCAAGCGAACAACAATACAGCAAAGAGATGGAAGAAAGATTAAATTTATTTATCAAAAAATACAAACAAGCAATCCCCACAATTCAGCGATTAAGCAAAAAGTTTAAATCTCTAGAATACGGAGAGTATTTTTACATTTTGCCAGTCTGCGAAATGGATAGCAAGATGAAATATGAGCTCGAAAAAGGCTTGAGTAAATTAAATAAAATAGATTTTTTAGATAAAGCACCTGATTTTATAATAAAAATGGAAAAGCTTTTAGATAAATACGATATCGAAAATTTTAATTTAGACAAAGATTCAAAGATAAAGATCGGAGAAGGCAAAAAAGAAGATAGAGTATGCAGGTTTTGCAAACAAAAATATCCGTCTGTTAAATTTAACTCCGTCGCTCACACCATATCAGAAGCACTCGGCAATAAAAAACTCATAACAAATGACGAGTGTGACGAGTGTAATAGCTATTTTGACAAAAATATAGAAAGAGATTTTATAGCTTATCACGATTTTCTGAGAACGTTTTTTGGTATAAAAAATAAAGAGAACCAAATTCCGCAAATGAGCGGGAAGAATTTCTCTTTTGCTATGAATGAAAACAGAGAAGCTACTTTTAAATTAAAAGATAAGTTTGATCTTTTGGAACCAGTTAGGCTAAAAACAAATAACAAAATAAAAATGCAAAACATATATAAAACATTATGCAAATTTGCTCTAGGTGCCATAGATAATGAGCATTTATCGCATTTTGACGAAACAATCAAATGGATAAAAGGGCAAAAAAATGTAGAGAAACTGCCAAAAGTAATCTTGATACGCTCATTAAAACCAATGCCAACAAATATATCGTTATATATTCGCAAGCTAGATGAGATGACAATACCGCGTTTAGTCGGCGAGTTTGATTTTGCTTGTTTTAGATACATTTTTATAGTGCCTACTTTTTGTGGGCGAGATTTTATAGACAAGAAAGAATATGATGGCTTTTTAGAGTGTTTTAGCTTTATAAAAGACGCAAATTGGATAGAATTTATAGATTTTTCAGACAATCAAGAGAAAGAAGTTGTGTTTAATTTGAATTTTCAAAAGATTAATTCTTAGTTTACTGACTAAAATTTATAAAAACTTTCATCAAGTCAATCACAAATTTACTAGTAGCATAAATGGAATTAAAGTCTATTTAAAACCTTTATTAAATGCCTTGATTTTGGCAATTCTAAACTAATTTGTTTGCAAAGTTTTTAGATAACTTAGCGGTTTTACGCCTTCTTTATCTTCGAGTATATCCCGCCCAAAATGTCGTTTTGATAGATAAAAAGCGTGCGTTTTAGCCACGCAGCGTCCTTTTTAGCGGCGATGCGCTTGATAGCCGATAGGTCGCCGTCTGGTCTGTTTATACCTCGCTGCGTCGTAAAAAACGCCTCGTATCCCGCCTGTCTAGCTAGACGCATCAAATTTTCGTCGTATTTGCCGCGCGGCCAGCACAAAATTTTATCCTCGATGCCCAAATTTGCGCGCATAAACTCGCGGCACCGAGCGAAATTTTCCTCAGGCGGGAGCGCGCCGAAATACTCGTCAAAATGCGTATGCGTATGCGAGTGAAAGTCAAAAACGTCCCGCATAGCCGCTATCTCGTCAAGGTTTAAAAACACGTCCTGCGGGCGCTGGGGCGCTGCTTTTTTGTATTCTTGGTGAGTTAGCTCGGTAAACTCGCCACGCCGCATGCTCGCGCGCTCTATCCACTGCGTCACTAAAAAAACGCTCGCCCGCAGCCCAAACTCGCGCAAGATAGGGTAGGCGTAAACGTAATTATCCTTCCAACCGTCGTCAAAGGTGATGAGGACGCTTTTTTTAGGCACGGCTAGCTCGCCCTTTTTATAGGCGATAAATTCGCTCATCGTAAGCGTTTTATAGCCCGCCTCGGCGAGAAATCTCATCTGCGAGGCAAAATCCTCCGCACTAGAGGCGATAAATCCGCCCTTTTTTAAAACGTGATGATACATCAAAACGCTAACGCTCAACGCCGCCTCCTTTAGCTCCCGTCCGCGCAACTAGCAAGACGAAAAATCCAAGCATATAAAACATATAAAGTATGCGTAAATTTATCGCTTCAAACAGCCCGCGCACTCCGAAATAACACGCTAGCGAGATAAAAATCGCCGCAAAAAGCAGCTCGCGCGAGCGCAAAAAATGCCTAAACGCATACGCCAAAAGCGAGATAAAACCGCCCAGTAGCAGCGCCGTGCCGACCGCGCCGTAGTAGTAGTAGTGCCCGATAAAAAACGGCTCGTCGTTAAACCAGTACCGCTCGCCGCTCGGCCGCGTCTGCATCATCGAGATCTGTGCACCCTCGTCCGCCTCATCGCGCAAAAATGCATCGTACTGCTCCTTGCCGTATCCAAGCCCGGTTAGCGCGCGCGGACTTGCAAAAAGCAGCGGCAAGCGCTCCTTTAAAATCAAATCACGCCCCGAGCTAAAACCCGCACCCGCTATACGCTCTCTCATGCTCTCGTTTTCGACATTTGCCTCGCTCACTAGCCCGATCTGGAAAAATTTATACATCGCCGTGGGCGAACTCAAAACCGCCGCCGACGCGCCCGCGACGCAAACGGCAAAAATAACGGCAAAGAGTTTAAATTTACGCTTCGCCTCGCCGCCTAAGATATACAAATAAAAACCAAACATAATAAAACAAGCCAGCATCGCTCCCCAGCTGCCCCTAACGCCGCTCAAAACGTCAAGCCCTACGGCCGCCAGACAAAGCGCGCCGCACGCAACTCGCGCCCAAAGCCGCCTAAAAATAAAAACTCCCGCCAACGCAAAAGGCAAAAATCTATCCACGTAGTCCGCGTACGCTCGGCGCACGACTCGCGAGTCAAATTCGCCCGCACTGCCAAGCCTCTCAAACTCGCTAAAAAGCGGCGCGGCGTAATAAACGCTAATGACCGCAAAGGCCGCTATCAGCGCGTAAAAAAATAATTTTGCTTGATCGGTCTCGCCGTTTGCCGCGACGTAGACGATGAGCAAAAAAGCAAATCCGCGCCCAAACTCGCCCGCAGCGTTGCCCAGCGAATCAAACTGCGGCGCGTAGGGAAAGGCGGAGATCAAAAACGCGTAAAAGGTAAATGCGATAAGGCAAAACGCGGGCGCGCGAGAAAGACTAAAATTTACCCCGACCCTTGCGGCAAATCGCGCCCTATCGGTAAAATAAAGCCAGATCGCGCATACGAGCGCAAGGTAAAGCGAGACGTTTTTCGCCGCCGTCATACGCGGAACGTGCTCGCAAGCGATAAAAACGCAAACGAGGTATAAAGCGGCGTTTTGTAGGCGGTTTTGTAGCTTCGTCATTTTCTCCCTTAAATTTAAAGCGCCCATTATAACGATAAAATCATTAAAATCCAGTAAGCGATTTTTAGTTAAATTTTAGTCCGCGCACTCTCAAAAAAGTCCGTAAATTTATAAATTTATGCTAAATTTAGGCTAAATTTTTACAGAATAAAGGCCTAAATTTTGATATATTTTCTCATATATTTGCTGATTTACCCATATCTTTTTGCGATGAAAAAGCTAAAATTTAAAGGCGAAAAAGGCAAAATTTTACTCATCCAAACAGCTAAAATCGGCGACTACGCAAACTCGACCGTGATCTTTGACAGGCTTGGCAAATTTGACGCGCTAATCGACGAGATAAACCTAGCCTTCGCAAAACACGACAACCGAATAGAAAAAATATTTACGATAAACGATGTAAAACGCAAAAAAGCCTCCAAACTAGGGCTCGCGCTCGAGCTTTTTTCGCGCGGCTACGATAGCGTCTACGTGCTAATGCCAAACAGTCTAAATCTCTTTTTGGCGCGCTGCACGCTAGCTAAAAACATCGTCGCCGTGTATCACTACGCGGCATCTAGCGACTTTGCCCTGCTGGCGCTCGGCATGAAAAAAGTACCGCATACCCTGCAAGACCTCACGCTGCTAACCTACCTAAAAACGGTAGGAGTTAGCGAACTAAAATATGAAAAATGCTTGCAAAAACCGCTCGTTATCCCGCAAGAAAATCTAATAAAAAGCGGCAAATTTAAGATCGGCGTGAGCCTAAGCGCCGGCAATAAAATGAAAACGCCGCCAAAAAAAACTTGGGAGAAAATCTTTGAGATTTTCGCCAAATTTGACTGCGAAGTTTATATTTTCGGCGTCGGCGAAGAGGCAGCGCTGCTAAAAAACCTGCTCGCGCAAAATGCGGACGAAAAGCAGGCAAAAAATCCTAGCGACCGACAAATTTGCACGGATTTGGCCGGTAGCGATACGAGCAAAATTTACGGCGGCCCCGAAAATGCAAACGACGAGCAATCAAAAGCTCAAATTTGTAGCGAAAATGGCAGTAGCGGCGAGTCAAATTTAAGCTCGCAAATTTGCGATACTTACGTAAAAAAATTCGCCGAAAACGAGCTAAAAATCATCTCTTTGATAGGTAAGATCAACCTTGAGGAGTTGCCGTTTTATCTCTCGCAGATGCAGCTTTACGCGAGCTCTGATACGGGCAACTACTACGTCGCAGATAGCGTGCGCACGCCCACGATATGCCTTATGGGGCCTTGCTTTGCTAGCGAGCAAAGGGGCGTCGCCGACTCGCTCGTGATAAACTCGCATTTGCCCCCCGTTAGCTCCGTGTTTAAAACCGTGCGGGATATCGACGCGAGCGCGTTTTTCGAGCTTAGCGACCAAAACCTCGCAGACATCGAGGCCTTCGTCAAAGTTCGCTATATATCCTATCTATCCCGCGAAGATAATTTTCTATGCTAAATGCCTTTATAACGGCATCGTCGGGGCTTTTTGAGCTAGGTTTGCACAGGCCCTCAAAGCAGGCCAAAAGCGCGTCCGAGTTTCTTTGAACTATAAAAAAATCTTGCTTTTTCGAGGAGATTTCATAAATCTCCCTTATGACGGCGATATCAGAGTACACCACGCCAAGCCCGCAGCCAAGCGCCTCGATGACGACTCTAGGTAGTCCCTCGTCGCTGGAAAATCCAAGCACGTAGTCGCACGCAGCGTAAATCTCGTCCATTTTTGATACAAAGCCCAGATACTCGGCCTTACCTGATCTTATCAGCGCGTCAAATTTGGCTTTCGCGTCCGCTTTTAGCTCGCCTCCGCCTGCAAAATAGACCTTTACATCGCTTCTTTTTAGCCCCACAAGCGCGTCAAAAACGAGCTCGTGACCTTTAAGCGTCAAGAAATTTGCAGGCATTACGATATTTATTTTTTCGGCGTCAAATTTGGCTTTTAGGGCGGCGCTTTTATCGTCGCCGCTATTTTTTAAATTTGACCGAGAACGGCTCAAATTTTCGCTCGCCTCAGATTTTTCCCGCTTTAAAACTGGCGCCTCTACGGGATTATAAACCACGTTTTTAGGCATATTTATCTGCGCGGCGTAAAAATCGTAAGTAGCGTTTGAAACACAAACGGGCGTAAATTTTAGCTGCTTTAAAATCTCAAGCTTAAAGGGCTCGACGGCCGAGTTTTTACGCAGGTGTTGGACTACCGCGATATTTAGGGCGTTTGCGGCGGCGATATAGGCGAGATTGGTTGAAAAGTGATTATTTAGATGAAGGATATCGGGCCGCACCTGCCGTAGCAAGCAAAGCGCGTAGTCGTAGTCTTTTTTGTATAGGTATTTTGCCAGCATTTGCCTACCAAGCGCGCGCAAAAGCTCTTTTTTTGGCTTTGAGGGTTGCTTTTTTGGCTCAAATTTTATAAATTCCGCCCCGACCTCTTCGATGATTTGCGAGATTTTGCGTCCGCCCGCCTCGTAATCAGTCTCAAAAAACGCGCATAGCTCGTACTTTTGCTGAGCGGCAAGCCCCCGCAAAAGATACAAAAAGCTCTTCGTCCCGCCGCCGTATTCTCGCCCCGTATCGACGAACAAAATCTTTTTCAAATCATTTCCTTTAACGTCTCCCAGACCTCGCGCGCCTCGATTTGCAGCATGCACTCCTGAAATTTGCAGTTTTTGCCGACGCAAGGCGAACAGGTGCGCGGCTTTTTGATAAATTTATGGATATTTTCGTCAAAATCAGGGTTTGAGTTTACGGGCGAAGCGACGGCAAAAAGCCCGATCGTAGGCGTTTTTAGCGCGGCTGCGACGTGCAGCGGGCCGGTATCGGGCGTGACAAGCACGTCAAGCCTAGCTATCAGCGCGGCAGCCTCTCGCAGACTAAATTTACCCGCCGCATCTATCACGTGCGCGCTTCTTAACTCCTCGTCTAACTGCGCGGTCATCGCTCGCTCGACGGGGCTGCCCGTTAGCACGATGACGGCGTCCGTGCGCTCCAAAATAATTCCCGCCAGCTCCCGCCAACGCTGCCAAAACCACTGCCTGGAAACCGTGCTAGCCCCCATCTGAAAGCCGATAAATTTGCGTTTGCCGTCTTTTTTTAGCATTTCATCGACGCGGGCGAAATCCTCATCGCGCAGATACAAATTTAGCCTCGTGTCGCGACTTTTGATGCCTACGAATTTAAGCTGCTCGAGGCGGTTTAGTACGACGTACCTCTCATCTCCGTATGGCTCTGGCTCATTTGAGTGAAAGGGGCTAAATTTACTGCCGGCATTGGGTAGCTTAAAGACGTATTTGGCTCCGCTTAAAACGGCTAGCGGCGTAGCCTGCGGCTCGTTTGAGTGCAGGATAAAAACTATGTCCGGCTTTATCTTTTTTAGCTGCGATAAAGAGCGCAAAAAGCCGCCTTTTTTGCCGTCATAAAGCAAAATTTCATCGATATTCGGATCGGTTTTAAAAAGCGGCGCGGTAGATGGATTTAGCAAGGCAACCGTGCGTACGTGCGGGAAATTTTGCCGAAAGACGCGAAAAACAGGCGTGTTAAAAATCGTATCGCCAAGCGCGGTGTTGCTAAAAAAACAGACCGTTTGGACGGACTGCGTAACCAGCTGCGTTTTGAGCACGCTTTTAAAGCGCAAAATAAGCCGCGCCGCGCTCTCAAAGAGCTTCATACATCGCTTCCGTCTGCGCGACCATCGTCTCTATCGAGAAGTTTCGCACGATAAATTCCCTCGCGTTCGCGCTAAATTTCGCCCGAAGCGCAGCGTCTTCTATCAGCGTTTTTATAGCCACTTTGAGCGATTCTTTGTCGCCGTTTTTAAACAAAAGCCCCGTTTTGCCGCTGCTTATCGCTTCGCCGATACCGCCCGCGTCGCTACCGATGCAAGGCACCCCGCACGACTGCGCCTCCAGTAGCGCCGTGCCTAGCGCCTCCATCTTTGAAGGTAGCACGAAAACATCAAAACTACCCAAAAACTCGCTCACGTCGGTGCGAGAGCCTAGCATGTAGATGTTTGGCGTCTTTATTTTTTTTAGATTTTCCTCCTGCGGGCCATCGCCGACCACGACTAGAGCGGTATTTGGTAGATTTATCTCGCTAAAAGCTTCAAACAAAAGCTGATGATTTTTCGCCGCGCGCAATACCGCCACGATACCCACAACTACGCAGTCCGAGCTCAAATTTAGCTCCGCTTTTATGTTTTTCGTAAATTTTGGATTAAACCGCGCCGTATCCACGCCCGTGTAGATAACGTCTATCAAATTTTCCCGCACGCCCTGTGAGACGAGCTGGGCTTTTACGGCGTTTGAGACGGCTACGATTTTATCGTTTATGTTGTAGCTAAATGCCGATCTGATAGGCGTTTGTAGGTGCCTGGTGCGCACTACTTTAGCGCCTGTTAGCTTTGCTACGATCGCGCCGATGTTGCCGTCCTTGCCAGAGTGCGTGGCGATGACGGAGATATTTTTTTTGCGCACGAAACGGCAAATTTTAAAAATTTCAAAAATATTATAAACCTTGCTTAGGTTAAATTCCGCAAACTCGCAATCAATAGGCTTTTCAAAGCTTTTTGATCCGGGATTTAGCGCGTAAAATACCTTAAATTTATCCTTGTTTAGTCCATTTATGACGCGCTGTGTGCGGTGCTCCTGACCGCCGAAACCCAGCGAGCTTTCAAGCTCCAGGATATTGATTTTGTCCGTTTTTTTCATATATTTTTGACCGCCTCGTAGATTTCCTCGTCCGCTACGTCCTGCGCCCTTTTGCTAGTACTTTGTAGCACGTCGCACGGTGCGCCGCCGTAAATGGGAGCCCAGCGAGCGGCGTCCGTTTTGCCAAGCACGAGCACCGTTTTTACCCCAAGCGCGGGAGCTAGATGCGCTACGCCGCCGTCAAGCGTGAGCACGAATTTAGCCGCCCAAATGTAGCTCGCAAGTTCATCTAGGCTCGCTGTCGCGGCAAACTCCACGCCCGCCTCTTGCGCTACTTTTTCGCCAAATTTTACGTCCTCTGCGCTAACGGCGACGCGCCTAAAATTTTGTTTTAAAAATCCCAAAATCCGCAAAATTTTAGCCTCGTCCATACGGTTTTGCTCCACCCTCGAAGAGACGTGAAAAAATACGAAATCCTTAAATTTCTCGCTTTTAAAGCTAGGTACGTAAAGCGTCTTTTCTCCGTCAAATTTCGCTCCCAGCGGCGCTACTAGCTCGCAGCAAAGCAACACCTCGTGAGGCGGCGGATTAAAGCTTAGTTTATGCGTTATTAGTGGCCCGCCCTCGTTTTGCTTTGCCGCTCCTATCGTCGTTTTAGCTCCGGCGGCTCTGGCAAATATGGCGGCGGATGGAGAATAAGCACTTCTAAAAATCACCGTCGCATCGTATCTTTCGCGGCGAATTTGAAGCAAAATTTTACATTTTCCCCAAAACGCCCGAACCTTAGCCGCCACTCCTTTTACGTGCTTTGGTTTAGTGTAGATATAGATTTTATTTAAAAATGGATTGCCGCGAACGACGCATGCGTTTAGGCTATTTACCGCGATATCTATCTGTGCACGCGGATGAGCCTTTCGCAGCGCTTCAATCGCCGGCGTCGTGCAGATGAGATCGCCGATGTTATCGTTTCTAACGAGCAAAATTTTCACGATTTTCCTTTTTTGTGCGATTATACCTATTTTACGCTTATACTTATTTACGCTCTCACTCCTCGCCCGCTGGGCATAACCTAAAATTCATCAAAAAACTTATAAAATACCGCTAAATTTTAAAAGGCGAACATGAAAAAAATAGTATTTTTAAGGCTCGATTTGGATGCTATCGGCGGGGCGCAGAGATATCTCTCGCGGCTCGTTAAAGCCCTAAAAGACTCGGGCGTTGCGTGCGAGACTCGCGGATTTAACGGTAGCAAAAAGCTAAGCTCGTGGATCAAAGCCCTGCTTTTTAACTCGCAAGCAAGGCGGCAAAAGGGCGCGGACGAGATTTATTTTAGCTTAGAGCGCATCACCTGCACCGACATCTACCGCGCGGGCGACGGCGTGCATAAAGTCTATATGAAAACCAAGCCGTTTTGGTTTGTAAACCCGCTGAATTTCGTTATTCCGTACCTTGAAAAGCGTACTTTTAAAAATGCTAAAAAAATCATCGCCAACTCAAATTTTATAAAGCGCCAAATTTGCGAAACCTACGCCATCGCCCCTGAAAAGATCGCAGTCGTCTATAACGGCGTAAATTTGCCTACTCGCGTGCAAAAAGGCGCGGCAAAGCTCGCTCTTTGCGAGGAATTCGGGCTTGATTTTCACCTACCGACGCTGCTGTTTGTGGGAAGCGGCTTTAAACGCAAGGGCGCGGAGGAGTTTTTACGCATCGCGGCTCGCCTCAAAACCCGCGTAAACTGCCTGATTGTGGGCCGAGACAAAAACGCCGCCCGCTACAAAAATCTAGCCAAGGAACTCGGCCTAAACGCCGTATTTACGGGCGCGCAAAAAAGCGCGGCGAGATTTTACGAAGGTAGCGAGCTGTTCTTGTTCCCGACGGCGTACGAGCCGTTTTCAAACGTCGTTTTAGAGGCGCTTAGCTACGGCTGCGTCGCTATCACGACCGCTCAAAACGGCGCCGCGGAGATACTACCGGAGGAGTTTGTGATGAGCTCGCCGCAAGACTACGACATCTGCGCTCTTATCGACGAGATCCTAAACGACGACGAACGCCTAGCAGCGCTGCAAGAGCGAAATTTAGCGCTTGCTAGCGAGTTTAGCATCGAAAAAAACGCGAGCGCGACGCTGGAGATAGTGCGTGCGAATCTTGATTGAGCTACCGACCTGGCTGGGCGACGCCGTGATGGCAAGCGCCGCGGTAGAGGCCATCGCAAAGCACGCGGCGGCGTTTGACGCGGGAAATTTAGCGGGCAAATTTGAGAACTTGGGCGAGCGAGATTTTAGCTTTTCGTCGCAAAATTTCGGCTCGGTAACGCAAGAAATTCAAATTTTTAAAAACGATACGCCAAATTTGGACGGTAAATTTGAAGCTGACCGCGGCGCAAATTTGACGGCAAACGCGCAAGAAAATCAAAATCCGCAAAATTCACAAGAGTCCGTCAAAATCGTATTTTTCGGTTCGTTTGCGGCGTGCGAGCTTTTTAAAGCTCACCCAAACTGCGAAAGCGTTATCGTAGATAACAGCAAAAAGGCTAAATTTAGGCTCTGGCGGCTATTTTGGCAGGCAAGGAAACTTGGCAAATTTGACGCGGCGTTTAGCTTTAGAAGCTCGTTTGCGAGTAAGATTTTACTTTTCGGAGCGCGGGCGGGGCGAAAATTTATTTTCCAAAAGAGCAAAGACGGCGCGCATCAGGTGCAAAAATACCTAAAATTCGTCAAATCGGCGCTAAATTTAAAACGGGCGGACGACGAGCTGAAGCTTTACTTTGAGCCGCGCAAATTTGACGCTCCGATGCTCGGGCTAAATCCGGGAGCTAGCTACGGAAGCGCGAAACGCTGGTATCCCGCCTACTTCGCGCAGGTGGCGCTGCACTTTAAAGATAAATTTAAGATTATAATTTTTGGTGGCGCGGGCGAGCAGGATATATGCGAGCAGATCGAGCAAATTTTACGCGAAAACGGCGCGGAGTGCGAAAATCTAGCGGGCAAAACGAGCGTGCTCGAGCTGTGCGAAAATATCGGCGGTATAGGACGAAGCGGCGGGATATTCGTCACGAACGACAGCGGTCCGATGCATATCGCCGCAGCCTACAAGGCGCCTACGATCGCGCTTTTTGGGCCGACGAGATTTACGCAAACCTGTCCGTGGCGCAACGAAAACGCCCGCATCCTACACCTAAATTTAGAGTGCATGCCGTGTATGAAGCGCGTCTGCCCGCTAGGCACCCACGCCTGCATGAAAGACCTCTCGCCGCAAGCCGTCATCCAAACGATCGAGCGAGAGTTTATTAAAAAACACGAAAAATAAAATAAATTTTTAAAAATAGAAAAATCGCGTTTTGACTCTGCTTTTTAATCGGGACTTCGTTATTTTAGCGCTAAAGCGTCGCGATACTTACAAAAAAGCGGTTCTGCGTAGCTATAACGTCAAAAGCAAGCCGCCCAAATTAATAAAATTCTCAAGATTTCGCATTAATTTAGAAGCAACAAAAAGTAAAGTTATCACTAACGGACTCGGTTATTTTCTTTGATATTTAAACGGTAGATACTTGAAGATTTTTGAAACGACCGCGTAAATTCGAGTTTTAAAAATAAAAAATTCGTATCGGTATATTCATAGATTTAATTATTTTTAAATGTACATAGACTAACTTTATCAAAACCAAAATACCCGCACATAGTTTTACGGCGAAATTCGCCTCGCGCATGCCGTTTGTCGCCTTTAGTTTGCCGTAGCGTGTTTTTCGCAGATCTTGATTTTCAAATTATATTGTTTACGAGCCGATTTCGTATCCGCGGCTCGCCTACCGCTTACTTTTTTAGACTCTTTTGAAGCTAATCCCAGATCATAACCGCCTGGTTTGATTTGCGTCCATTTTTGCCACATTCGCAAGGTTGGCTTATCGTAAACGCCGTGGCATATTTTGCGATTTTTCCAAAATTAGCCGAAAATAGCCGACTTAGAGCCGCGATTTGATTAATCGCCGTAAAAATTACGAAGTTTATTAAGATTACGCTAAGCTGTAGCTAATCCTACCGCCTCATCTTTCTGCCAATCAGCGCAAAAATCACGATCACGCCGGCGATCATCAGCCCCGCCTTCACGTAAAACGCCCTCCTCTCGCGCACGGCTTCTGGCGAGCTGGTTTTGAGCCGCACCTTGACGCTAGTGCTGCCCGCCGTTATGCTTAGCGTATCGCCCGCTAGGCCTTTTAGCTTCACGCTTAGCGTGTTCGTGCCGCTTTGTTTTATTTGCGCTTCGGCAAAACCGGAGACCTTATAAACATAGCGCGTCATGAGGTCGTTGCAGTCTTTGGGGCGGAAAAATATCTCGTAGGTCTTATCCGCATCCACGCCCAGCACGTCGCCGTCACGCGCGTCAAAATACGGATTTTGCGGAGTTTTGGTTTTAAAGCTCCACTTTATCTGCTTTACCTGCGCGCCAGTGCTTTGGGCGTTTGCTTGCTCGTAGCTAAAAACAGCCTCGTACTGCGCGCCGAAGTCAAAAACCTCGCGCGAAAAAACCGCAAACTGCCCTTTGCTAAATTTAGAATTTACGTCATTTTTACTCGTGATGACGTGCAAATTTTGAAGTTTTCGCCCGTCTTTAAATATCTCAAAATCCTTAAATTTTATCTCGCCCACATTTGCGTTAAACTCGATGCTAACGGGATTTGCCGTGATCTTGCACTCGGGGAAGGGATCCGGGATCTCGCCGCTAAAATAGGGCGTCACGGCAGTGGCGTCGGGAAATTTAACGAAAGGCTTGCTAGAGCCGGTGAAATTATCAAATTTGGCGTCTTTTATTTTTAGATTTTTATCGGCGCAGACGTTGGTATAAAACCGCCCTGCGCCCGTATCGCTCGCACCTCTGGCGCAAAAGGCGTTAAGGCGCGAGTTGCCCATTTCAAAGACGAAAGCGTTAAATTTATCCTTAGACGCAAGCGCGTAGCCGACCTCATCGACGCTTAGATTTAGAAACGCGAATCGGTGATAAATCGCCGAAAACAGCCCATCCACCGCATCTTTGAAGTCGCTTTTGTAGGCGATATTTTCAAGCACTAGAGTTGATTTGTAGCCTACAGCCAGAGCCCTATCGGCTGGAGTCGCGCCGCTAAATTTAGCCCGTTCGGCCGTCTCGTCGTGACCCATGTATTCGTTTTGAGCGCTATAGTCGGCATGGTTTTTGGCGGCTTGGCTTAAAATTTGATTTGGTTTTAGACCGGAGAGTCCGGAGCCTCGGCGGTACTCGTTTAGATACGCGACTGCGTCTGAATCAGAAACGAAAGAAAACTCGGGCTGCTTGGCGGACTTTAGCGCGGAGCTTTGACTCTGTCCGCCCAAGATATCGCAACCAGAAGGAAAGAAGGCGCAGGCTAAAAGGCTAAATTTAAGCCCGCGTTTTACAGAGTAAAATTTCAATCCCGCGCCCTTTTAAATTTAAGCCTTAGGGCCTGCTTTTGCGTATTCTACGCCCTCTTTTACGTCCTCGTAGCGTTTAAAATTCGCCTCAAACATGCTCGCTAGTTTATCGCGAGTCGCGATGTATTCGTCCTTGTTCTCCCACGTGTTGATCGGATTTAGCAGCTTCGTCTCGACTCCTGCGAGCTCTTTTGGGATCGCTAGGTTAAAAATACCAAAATTTTCAAATTCGCACTTTTTGATGCTACCGTCAAGGATCGCGTTTATGCACGCGCGCGTGGCTTTGATGCTCATTCGCTTGCCCACGCCGTATGCGCCGCCGCTCCAGCCGGTGTTTACGAGATAGACGCTGACGTTGTGCTTGTCGATCTTTTCGCCTAGCAGCTTAGCGTAAACGGTCGGATGCAGCGGCATAAACGGTTCGCCAAAGCATGCGCTAAAAGTCGCCACGGGCTCTGTGATACCGCGCTCGGTGCCCGCGACTTTTGCCGTATAGCCGCTTAGGAAATAATACATCGCCTGCTCTTTGCTTAGCTTTGCGACCGGAGGCAAAACGCCGAATGCGTCGGCGGTTAGGAAGATGATGTTTTTCGGATGGCCGCCCGCAGAGCTTGGCTCGTAGTTATCGATATGATAGATCGGGTAGCTAACGCGGGTGTTTTCGGTCTTGCTGCCGTCTTTGTAGTCCACGATGCCGGCCTCGTTGGCGACCACGTTTTCAAGCAGCGCGTCGCGTTTGATCGCGGCGTAAATTTCAGGCTCGCTGCTCGGGTCTAAATTTATGCACTTCGCGTAGCAGCCGCCCTCGAAGTTAAATATCCCTTCATCGTCCCAGCCGTGCTCGTCATCGCCGATTAGCTTGCGGTTTGGATCGGTTGATAGCGTCGTTTTGCCCGTGCCGCTTAGTCCGAAAAATAATGCTGTGTCGCCCTCTTTGCCCACGTTTGCCGAGCAGTGCATGCTTAGTTTGCCCTCAAGCGGCAACCAGTAGTTCATCATAGAAAAAATTCCCTTTTTCATCTCGCCGCCGTACCACGTGCCGCCGATCACCGCGACGTTTTCCTCGACGTTAAAGATAACGAAAACGTCGGAATGCAGCCCGTCGCTCGCGTAATCTTCGTTTTTGCATTTGCAAGCGTTATAAACGACAAAATCAGGACTAAATTTAGCTAGCTCGGCTTCGCTTGGGCGGATGAACATATTTTTTACAAAATGCGCCTGCCACGCAACTTCGGTTACGAAACGAACCGATTTTTTGCTCTTTTCGCTCGCACCGCAAAATGCGTCTTGGATAAAGATTTCCTTGCCGCTTAGCTGGGCTTTAGCTTTGGCTAAAAGCTTATCGAAAAGCTCTTTTGAGATAGGCTGATTTACCTTGCCCCAAGCGATGTATTTTTGGCTCGGGTCTTGCTTTACGAAGTACTTATCCTTTGGGCTGCGACCCGTAAAGATGCCCGTATCGACCATAAAAGTGCCGTTGCTTGACACGCGCCCTTCATTCATCGCCTTTTCAAGCTCGAAAAGCTCGTCGTAGCTTAGGTTGTGGTTGATTTTTTTTATATCTTTAAGACCTAATTTTTCTATTTCGTTTACCATTTTTCTTCCTTTTTTAGATTAAATTTTCGCTAAAATTTGACCGTTTGCTACGGTTTGCCCCTGCTGCACCTCTATAGACGTTACCAGCCCGTCTTTTGGAGCGTTTACGTCTATTTCCATCTTCATGGCCTCTAGCACGAACATCCTTTGCCCCTTTTTCACGCTATCGCCCACTGCGACTAGGATTTTAAACACGTTTCCAGGAAGCGTGCTTTTCACCGGCTCGCCGCTGCCGCCGGTCGTTTTAGCCGGAGAGAGCTCCGGAGGCGGCATGTGCGCTACGCTTGCGGGTTTTACGCTTTTTATCTCGGCTTTGCCCTCAGCGTCCGCGACCTCGACGTCAAATTTCTTGCCGTTTACGGTGACGCTATATTTTTCGTTTATCGGAGTTTTCGCGCGAGGGGTCGGCGCACTCGTTTCGACCGCGTTTGCGGATTTTTTTCGGATATTTACTTTGCCTTCGCCTTTTAAAAACGCGATACCTTTTTCCTTGCACGCCGCAGCGATAAAGATATTTTCCTCGCTAGGTTCGATTCCCTCTTTTTTAAGCACCTCGCGCGTAAATTTAAGCGACTTGCTCTCGTCTTTATCCGCGATATCCATGGCATGCTCTTTGGTCGGCTTTAAGCCTAGCTGCTCGCTAGCTAGCTTAACGACGCTCTTATCGGGCTCTACGGGCGTCTTGCCAAAGTACCCTAGCACCATTTTACCGTAACCCTCGGCGATCTTTTTCCATGAGCCAAACATCACGTTGTTAAACGCCTGCTGGAAATAAAACTGACTCACCGGCGTCACGCTCGTGCCGTAGCCGCCTTTTTGTACGACTTCGCGCATAGCAAGGATGACTTCGGGAAATTTATCCAAGATATTATTATCGCGCATCATTTGGGTGTTCGCCGTTAGCGCGCCGCCTGGCATCGGGCTAAACGGGATGAGCGGGCTAACCTGCACGGCCTCAGGCGGCAGGAAATAATCTTTCAAGCACTCATTTAGCACGCTTTCGTATTTTAGAATTTTCTCCACGTCAAGTCCGCCCAGATCGTAGTTTTTACCCTTAACGGCATGCAGCATCGTTAGGATATCTGGCTGGCTGGTGCCGCCGCTAACCGGGCTTGCGGCTAGATCTATGCCGTCTGCGCCAGCCTCTAGAGCGGCCATATAGCACGCGACGCTAACGCCTGCGGTTTCGTGAGTGTGGAGTCTGATGTGGGTATTTTGCGGGAGGAGTTTGCGAGCCATTTTGATGGTCTCATATACTTTTTGCGGGCTAGAGGTGCCGCTGGCGTCTTTAAAGCAGACGCTGTGATACGGGATGCCAGCGTCTAAAATTTCGCGCAAAATCCGCTCGTAAAACGCCACGTCGTGCGCGCCCGAACAGCCCGCAGGCAAATCCATCATCGTGACGACCACTTCGTGCTTTAAGCCGTGATGAGCGATACGTTCGCCCGAATATTTTAAATTTTCCACGTCGTTTAACGCGTCAAAGTTTCGTATCGTGGTCGTGCCGTGCTTTTTAAAGAGCTTTGCGTGCAGATCGACTAGCTCGCGGCTGCCCGTATCTAGAGTCACTGTATTTACGCCGCGGCTTAGAGTTTGCAGATTTGCCTCGGGCCCGACCGTTTCGCGAAATTTATCCATCATCGCAAACGCGTCTTCGTTCAAATAAAAATAAAGGCTCTGAAACCGCGCCCCGCCGCCAAACTCAAAGTGCGTTATACCGGCCTCTTTAGCCGCGCTAACCGCGGGCAAAAAATCAGCCATCGCCACGCGCGCGCCGAAAACCGACTGAAAGCCGTCTCTAAAGGTAGTATCCATAACGTCTATAAATTTTTTCGCCATTTTGCCGCCTTGTCAAATTTCAAAATCGTGCTAATTTTACCTAGTTTTAGATTAAGTGGATATAATAAAATCAAAGCATTATCACAAAAATGTTTAACGAGGGGAGCAAATGCAAGAGCGCACGCTAGAAGAGCTTTATAAAAAGCTAAAAGAATTTGATAGGTTAGCCGATAAAGAAGAGTTTTTATTTGACGAGATAAGAGACGCCGTAGAGACGCAGGATTTGGCGTTTGCCGCGCAAATTTGCGACTTTGTTTTAAACGACGAATTTGAAAAATTCGGTGCGTTTTTAAGAACCAGAGCGCTAATGTGGCTCACGGACTATATCGTGCAAAATTCAAAAGAAAACGAGAGCGAATATCCAAATTTCGACGACTTCGTGGACTGCCTGTGGAAATTTAAATGGATCGTCTCGGGCGTCGCTCAAAGCTCCGTGATAGAAAAGGAGCTCATAGACGAGGCAAACGAGGCGATGGCGTTTTACTACGAGCGCATGGAGCTCTCGCTAGCTGCCTACTACAAGGCCTTGATGAATCAAAACATCGACATGGGCGATGCTAGAGAAGCAAAGGCAAACTACGAGCTGTGGAAAAAGCTCGCCAAAGACGATATGGCCGACTGCGAAGCGTGCGAGGCATCGGACGAGATCGCGTATTTAAATTTTGCAGGCGAGCACGCAGCAGCGCTGGAGCTTGCCGCGCCGATACTCTCAGGCGAGCTAACCTGCGCCGAAGTGCCGCATGCGACATACGCGCCGATACTTTTTAGCATGATTAAAACGGGCAAGATCGAAGAGGCAAAAGCCCTTTTACCAAAGGCCACGGCCACGATCGAGTCAAATCCTCGCGTCATAAACGAGATCGCCCCGCTCATCGAGATCGCCGTTAGGCTGGATGAGCGCGAGACAGCGCTAAATTTAGCTCGCAAGCACTCCGCGGCGATCCTTGATGGCAACGACGATCTAAACGACCTGCGATTTTTCATCGCAGTTAGCTCGTTTGGCGACGAGGGCGACTACAAAACGGCTTTACAGCTAGCGAGCGAATTTGACGCTAGAAACGGCAACACATACTACTCGGACTACCTGAACGAATTTTACGCCGAGTTTGGTTTTTAGCTTTTGCGGGTAAAATTTGGCGGGTAAATTCGGAGCTAAATTTATAAAATTTGACGCGCCGAGACCCGCATCTCGACGATAGTAAATTTGGCTTGGTTAAAATTTGGCATTGCGAGCTTGGTTTCCTTGAGTAAAAAATAACCGTTTGAGATTGTTTTTTACTTTATATAAAGGGGGTGGGGGCTTAAATTGCGAAGTCGCTCCCCACCCCCCCCCTAAATCCCCCTCCCCCTACGACGCTTTTAAGGTGGCGACATGGCTTTGCTGACGCAAAGCGTCACGGGTTTTTAGTTAAATTTAAGCGTAACAAATTTAGCATTTTCAAGATACGGGTCTCGGTGCGTCAAATTTGAAGCCAATTTTACAAATTTGTAAAATTAGCGTCAAATTTGAATACAAAACGACGAGGCGAAGTATCGTGAGATGATTTTTGGGGTTGTGTAGATAAAATTGAGCGTAGGCTAGACGTGTAGTCTGCCGAGCTAAATTTTATCAAACTCCGCAAAAAGCACTCGCGAGACAAGCCGAAGCAAGCAAATTTAAGCTAGATTTTTGCCGTTATTTTCCAGGCCTAGTCAGCTCATAGGCGAAATTTATCTCCTTGCTCTCGTTTGGCTTAAGCGCGAATTTCCACGTCACCCTGCCCTCTTTATCCAGTTCGCTCTCTTTGGGGTCGTTTTTCATGCTTACGCTTACGCTCTCATGCGCGCTAACTGGCGCTCGCTCCTGCAAAACTACGTCCCATGCGAGTTTAGAGCCGTTTTTTACGGTAAATTTATAGCCCTGCGAGATTTTATTTTTCGAGCCGAAAAACGACTCTTTCGTAAATTCGCCGTTATTTTCCTTTTTTACGGTTACAAGCTCGTTTTTGCCGAAAAACTCCTCGGCCTCCTCGCCTGCAGCGTAGCCTACGTATCTTTTGCCGATATTTACGTCGCCGATTTTAAACTCCGCATCCGAGCTCTCTACGCTTCGTTCGGGCTTAAATTTAGCTCTAACGTATGCGTTTGCTCCGCCGTATCCGTCGATAACTAGGTCAAATTTCGCGTCAAGGCTTTGCTTGTCGTAGCTAAAGCTCTTTTCCTCGCCCGCCTTTAGACTTACGTTATCGATGCGCCAAGTATTCGCAAGCTCGTTTTGGACGTTGCTAGCCTCCGTCTCTTTAGCGTAATTACGGGATACTTGCTTTGCCTTTTTCATCGGCGTAACTACGGCTCTATCGTAGGCCTCCATCGCTACCGGAGCCGCTGCTAGCATAGGCTCTGCCTTACCCTCGTACCACGGATAAAAAGGCTCAGGCGTCAAATTTGACGAGTAGTAAAACGGATAAAGCGCGATCGTGAGATTTGATAAATCAGTATCAAGAGGATTTTTTAGGGTCAAATTTTGCGAGATTTCGACCTTGCCTTTTTCGACCAGGGCGGAAATTTTATTTTTTAAATTTACGCCAACGCCCACCGGATAGGAGATTTTGACCTGTTTTGGATCGCATTCGAATTTAAGGTCTAGCTTTTGAAAATTTACGACCTCTCTTTCTAGTTCTTGCATTTTTAGATTCGCGTCGTTAAGCAGCTTTTTAGCCTGCGAGGCTTCGGCTAGCGCTTTTAGCGTTATATCATAAAATTTATCCGCATCGGCGCTCAAATTCTCGACGCTTTGCTCTTTAAAAGCCGAGAAATTATTTAAAAATTTGTTTTTCGCGTTTAGCGCGCCTACCTTATTTCCCAGCTCCTCAAACTCGTTTTGAGCTTTTTTAAATTTATCATATCTTTCGTCTTCTAACGGTTTTGGTTCGTTTAAATTTAGACTGATTAGCTCGCACGACGCGCTCACGTCGATATCCTCAAGCGCTACGAACTCGGGCAAATTTAGGCTAAATTCGCTTTTTTGATCGGCGAAGCTTTGGTGGATGAAGGACTTGTTTTTATAGATTTCCAGCAGATTGCTCTGCGCGCTAGCCAGCGCGGCAAGCGTCGAGATCAGGGCTATTTTTTTCATTTTTTTCCTTTGGATAAATTTGAAAGATTATAGCCCAAAACGTTAAATTTAAATCTAGCTCAATAAAATAACGGCAAAAATCGCTAAAACCAAAATTTGCAGTCCGATAAAAGGTACGACGCCTTTATAGATATCAGAAGTTTTAATCTCCGCAGGCGCCACGCCTTTTAGGTAAAAGAGGCTAAAGCCAAACGGCGGCGTGAGAAACGACGTCTGCAAATTCATCGCGATAACGATAGCAAAATATAGCGGATTTATACCCAAATTTACCGCAATCGGCGCTAAAATCGGCAGCACGATATACGAAATCTCGACAAAGTCTATAAAAAACCCTAGCGCAAAAATCGTAATCATAGATAAGACGATAAAGCCCCATTTTTCGCCCGGTAAATTCGACATCACTTCCTCAACTATCTCGTCGCCGCCGGTGTAGCTAAACACCATCGAAAACGCCGTCGCGCCGATAAGGATAGTAAAGACGACGGCCGTGGTTTTGACGCTCTCTTCGAGCGCTTCTTTTAGCATTTTAAACGAAAAAGTTTTATAAAAAACCGAAAGCAAGATCGCGCCCACGCAGCCAAACGCCGAGCTCTCAGTCGGCGTAGCGATGCCTTCAAATATCGAACCAAGCACCAGCACGACAAGTACTAGCGGCGGCAAAATCGCGAGGATAGCGTTTAAAATTTGCTTTGATTTAGGCATATCGCTCTCTACTACGACGGGCGGCGCGTAGTCCTTTTTCGCGTAAGCCACGATTAGGATATAAACTATATAAGCGCCCACGAGTGCGAGACCGGGATATATCGCCTCGCGGAAAAGATCGCCCACAGGCACCGTAAATACGTCGCCGAGAATTATAAGTACGATCGAAGGCGGGATGATCTGTCCAAGCGTGCCCGAAGCGCAGATAGTGCCGCAGCCTAAAGCTTTGTTGTAGTTGTACTTTAGCATCACGGGCAAACTCATAACGCCCATAGCTACGACGCTGGCTCCGACTACGCCCGTAGATGCGGCTAATAGCGCGCCCACTAGCACGGTACTGATCGCCACGCCGCCGCGAATCTCGCCGAATAAAAACGCCATACTCTCAAGCAACCTCTCGGCTAGCTTGGTCTTTTGTAAAATAATGCCCATAAAAACGAAAAGCGGCACGGCGATGAGGATTTTATTTTCCATTATCGAGTAGATGCGGTAAGGCATAAAGTTAAAGGTCTCTTTAAAAATCTCAAGCCCGCCCATAAAACCGTTGCCGTCGCCAAAGCTCTCGACCATACCGCCGATAAGTCCGAAAATAACGGCTATCGCGCCAAAGGTAAATGCGACGCTAAAGCCGATAGCAAGCATAAAAAGCGCGGCTAAAAACATTACTATGCCGGTCATTTTCCATCTCCTTGTTGCGCGGTTTTGCTTAAATTTGCGTCAAATTTGCCCGCCTCGCTTAAATTTGACCGAGCGTCTAGATAGACGTTTAGCCACTTTATAAAGTAGCCGACGCTAAAAAATATAAGTAGCCAGAAGCTAAACGGTATAAAAGCCTTGATAACCCAGCGATACGGCAAACCGCCGGGATCCGCGCTACCCTCGCCGCTCTCATACGCCTCCACGACGTAGTCCCAGCTCAGCCACGCGACCAAAAGCGCAAGCGGTAGGATAAAAAGGATGACGCCCGCCATATTTATAAGCGCCCTTTTTTTTACGCTCATCTTTTCGTAAAATATATCCACTCGCACGTGCGCGTCGTCTTTTAGCGCGCAGCTCATGCCAAGCAGGATGATGACGCTAAAAAAGTGCCACTCAAGCTCTTGCAGGCCTACGTTGCCGTATTTGAAAAAATATCTCGCCGTGACGTTAAAAAAAACGTCCGCGATCATCAAAAACATCACGAGTACACAGGCATAACCCACGATGTCGCCTAATTTACCGAAAAATCGCTCTACTTTTTTTAAATTTCGTTCCATTTAACTCCCCAAAATTTGTCTTATCATTATAGCTAAAATGCAAATCGGCGCGACGAATCGCAGTAAAAAATACCAAATTTCAAAAACCGCCCTACCCATATACGGCAAAAATAGCTCCTCTAGGCTGCCTCTTTTCATCGCGTAACCGACAAATACCGCGATCACGATACCGCCCAGCGGCAGCATGATATTTGAGCTAAGATAGTCTAAAACGTCAAAAAATCCCTTGCCAAAAAACGTGAGCGCGTCTTTAAATTCGGCGATGTTTGAAAGCGCGCAAAGCGTGCCCAGGCAATAAACGCAGACGCCAACGATCGCGATCGCGCCTAGGCGAGGTATCTTAAACTCGTTTATGAGATAAAAAACGAGCGGCTCGACCATCGAGATAGCCGACGTAAGTCCCGCAAAAATAAGCGCGGTAAAAAACGTAAAACTTAAGACGTTCCCCATCCCTCCTAGCTTAGCAAACAGCGTAGGCAGCGAGATAAACGCAAGTCCCACGCCCTGGCTAGGCTGCTCGCCGTACTCAAAAACAAAGGTAAAAACGATGAGTCCGATGACGACGCTAACGATGATGTTTAGCGCGACGACGTAGAGCGAAGAGGTGAAAAGATTGGTCTTGTCATCTAGGCTAACCGAATACGTCGCGATCGCGCCGATACCGACGCACATCGTAAAAAACGCTAGCCCAAGAGCTACAAACACCGCCTCGCTCGTGATCTTAGAAAAATCAGGCACTAGCAAAAACTCCGCCGCCTGCGAAAATCCGCCCATCTGCGCCGAGTAAATCAGCATAAAAATAAGTAGCAAGAAAAGCGTCGGCAAAAGCCATAAATTTATGCGCTCGATACCGCCCTTTATGCCCTTTGAGAGGATGAAAAAATAGGCCGCAAACGCGATGCTAAAGTATAAAATTTGACCCGAGATATCAGAGCCTATAAATTTACCGAAATTTTCGCCCGAAACCGCGATACTTTGCGGAAGCTCGCCAAGAGATAAGACCGAGTACCTAATAACCCAGCCGATGATGACCGTATAAAACGACGCGACCAAAACGCCCGTTATCATTATGACGCCGGCGTAGCCCCAAAATTTGCCGTTTTTAGGAGCGAGCGAGCGAAAGGCGTTAACGGGATCGGCGTTTGAAATTTTACCCATCGCCATCTCGGCAAAAAATATACTAAGCCCGACCGCAACGGCAAAAACAAGATACAAAAGCACGAAAGCCGAGCCGCCGTTTGCGCCGACCATGTATGGAAATTTCCACGCATTGCCAAGTCCGATCGCGGCACCCACGATGGATAATATAAATCCGATTTTAGAAAATTTATCGCTTGCCACGCTTAGCCCCTTAGCGCATTTATCGTGATGATGACGATACTGATGGGAGCTACGAATCTAATCATAAAATACCAAATTTCAAAAACTACCCTGCTCATATACGGCCCAAAAAGTATGAAAAGCGCGTCTTTTTTGATGACAAAGCCCACAAAAATCGACACCGTGATGCCGCCGATAGGCATGATGATATTTGAGCTGAGAAAATCAAGGCAGTCAAAAAAGCTCTTGCCGAAAAATACCAAATTTTCTTTAACGCCATCTATGCTTGAAAGTATGCACAAAATGCCCATGCAGTAGATAAAAGCGCCGATTAGCGCGAGGGCTTTTTTACGAGAAAAGCCAAACTCGCGGATGAGATAGTGCGTGAACGGCTCTAGCATCGAGATGGCCGAGGTAATGCCCGCAAAAAGCAGCGCCGAGAAAAACGCAAACGCAAGCACGTGTCCGAGCGTGCCCAGCTTCGCAAATAGCGTCGGCAGCGAGATAAACACTAGTCCCACGCCCTGACTAGGCGTCGCACCGAACTCAAACACGAAAGTAAAGATAACAAGTCCCATCAAAATGCCCATCACGACGTTTATCACGACAATGATGATCGAGGAGCTAACGAGATTGGTATTATCGGGCAATGACGCAGAGTAAACGATAATAACGCCAACGCCAAGAGATAGCGTAAAAAACGCGAGTCCAAGCGCGGTTAAAATGCTACTCACGCCTAGTTTTGAAAAATCGGGAACCAGCAAAAATTTAGCCGACTGCACGAAGCCGTCCATCGTAAAAGAGTAGCTAAGCATGATGATAAGTAAAATAAGAAGCGATGGCATCATCCAGACGTTTACGCGCTCTATGCCGCTTTTTATGCCCTTTGATACGATAAAAATACAGAGGAAAAACACGATCGTAAAGTAAAAAATTTGAGACGCGGCGTCGTTAGCGTAGAAATTTCCGAAAATTTTCTCCGAAGCCTCGACGTCTTTTGGCAGCTCGGTTATTACCATTACTGCGTATTTTAGTATCCATCCGATGATGACCGTGTAAAAAGAGGCGATGATGATCGCGCCTATCATCGTAAAACCCGCAAATTTCCAAGTTTCTTTGCATTTTGGAGCAAGCTTTTTAAAAGCATTTACTGGGTCAGACTCAGAAAGCTTACCGATAGCTATCTCGCCGAAAAATATCGCAAGTCCGATAAAAAACGTCATAAAAAGATACAAAAGCACGAAGGCCGAACCGCCGTTTTGACCGACTAAATACGGGAATTTCCACGCATTTCCAAGCCCCACCGCAGAGCCTGCGACGGCTAAGATAAAGCCGATTTTTGAAAATTTATCCTGCGCCAATTTTAACCTTAGTATTTAAAATTTCAGAAGCGAGGCTAGCATAAAAAAGCTTTTAAAATTCTAATTTTTAAATAAATTCGTAGAAAAACGAAACACGGCTGAAATTTTTTGTAAATTTGTAGCACTACGCGGCGGCAAATTTGACGAGTAGAAAATTTATGAAAAATTTTCTCGGTTTTAAGTAACTCAAAGCTAAATTTTTATAAAATGCGCTCTCAAAGCTTCAAAGTAGGGGTCTGATCCGAAATGGCTTAAATTTACAAGGAGACTTTATGAAAAAAGTTGTTTTTTTAATGATGGCTCTTGCTAGCTTTGCGTTTGCGGGCGACGGCGAGATGCTAAAATCTTACTCCGTTCTTGCGGCAGCAGTCGGTTTAGGTCTAGCGGCTCTTGGCGGCGCTATCGGTATGGGAAATACCGCTTCTGCGACAATTTCCGGTACGGCTAGAAACCCTGGCGTGGGCAGCAAGCTAACTACGACGATGTTCGTTGCTCTTGCGATGATCGAAGCGCAAGTTATCTATGCGCTAGTTATCGCGCTAATCGTTCTTTACGCAAACCCAATGTTTTAATATAGGGCGGGTTCGTCCCGCTCTTTTGTTGTTTTAATCCACGTGCGACCTTGGTGGAACGGTAGACACGCTACTTTGAGGTGGTAGTGCCGAAGGGTGTGCGAGTTCAAATCTCGCAGGTCGCACCATTATACTTACTAACCCCGATAAAAATCCCTAAAATAGCCAAATGTATAAAACCCGTCGACGGGAAATCTATCGAAATCTCGCCGATTAACTGACCAAATTTACTGACTAGCCTAAATTTAGTCAGTATCTGCAAAAAACACTTGAGAAAACGCTCTTAGTCCTCAAATACGTAAACGTTATAATTAATAAAAAACGGGGGACTAAACCTATGACAAATATCTCAAAACTCGATGAGTTTCGTCGTGACCCTGACGCCTATTTAAAAGAGTTAAAACTCCCATATAGCAAAACTACCTTATGTCAAGTCTTAAACGCTGAGGGGCTAACCATCCGCATCCAAAAAATCAAATGCAATAAAGCTCCACTCATCCGCTATCGTAAGGACTACTACTATACTAAAGGCGGTCAAATAGTTGCGAAAATAGGCTCAATAGATGATCTAACTTATCGCCAAGCTACAAAAAACTTTATGAGGTTAGAGCTGAAGCTCTTGACCCTCAAGATCCGAAAAAATTAAAAATCACGCTAAAGGACGTTTTTGACGAGTACGTCGGTAGTTCGACTCTAGGATGTGGCTCTCGCACTATCGAAAAAAAGGCATAGCATTTAACAAGCTCCAAAAATATGCTAATATGCCTGCAAAATCTTTAAAACTCGAACATATTTTGGAAATAGCTCAAGCTAGTTATACCCGTAACGAGTTTTCTGCACTCCGCGACTTCTCAAGTTTTATGGGGCAATTCCTAGCCTTTGCTTTACGCCGAAAATATATCTCAAGCGATCCTTTAAACGGCGAAAAGCTTACGGCGCATTTTGTCCTAGGTAAAAAAGGCGAATATCCTTGGATTGATTCCGATGAGGACTTACGGGCTCTTTGTTTATACGTTTCAAACTATCCCGATACCGCAAGCGTCCGCAATGCCCTAGTTTTTGGGCTTTGCACGGGATTACGCCCGGGTAACATTCGCAACTTGGCTACAAAACATCTAAGAACCGATGATAGCGGCGAGTACTTCCTCTTTTTCGAAGCCGACAAGATGAAAATAGAGGCTAACGGGGACATATATATCGGGCTTCCCCGTGAGCTTGGCGATTGGCTACAAGGCATAACCCGCAACGGTCTATATTTTCCGTCTCGAAAAAATACGCTCCTATCTGACGCGGTGCTTAGCAAGGCTTTAAGAAAATGTCCTCTAAGCAGTATTAAGCCTAAAGGTAAAACTTCGATCGTCTGCCATAGTTTCCGAAAAATCCTAAGCACTTTTGTAAATGAGGCTGACGATAACGGGGTAAGCGATTATGACGTAGAGCGCGCTTTGGCTCACAAGGTCGGCGGAATGGCAGGGCGATATAATAAATCAAAAGCTATTGCTACGACTCGGCGTGTTTTAACTTGGTGGCTTTCATATTTGCAACAGCGGGGGTTAAAATTATGAAGTTAAAAATGGGGGTAACGGGCAAGCATTTTAGGACTATAGCGGAGCCCGTTAGTGCTGTAATTTTAGCAACTAATAGCTTTAAATGTCCTAATTTTTGGCGGTCAGTATGCTAGAAAATCGAAAATTTCTCTCACTCGATGACGGCGAGGTGATTAGCGATGAGCTTCTCGCCCGCTCTAGCATTGGTCGCGAAGTCCGATTAAGGACGATCGACGTATCTAAAACTCTCGAAAAAATCGGCTTTACCGCTTTAGGAATTGCGATAACCCTCGATAATTCGGGCATCCGCAAGCGCGGAACCTGCGGCCGTATGAGTGCAATCGAAGCGGCAGAAGCTTTAAGGCAATACTTGCGCAATCTAATAGAAGGCGAGCTAAAACGATATCCGATCTTTGTCAGTTACGTATTCGAAGCCCATAGGGGCGGAATGCCCCATATCCACGCTATGATCTTTTGTCTGCCCTCTCACCTTGCGAAAATTTCGGCGTTTTTTTCAAGGTTTCTAAGTCACAAAGCCGTAACCGTCGATGTTTTAAGCCCCGCATATCTTTTTAAACAAAATACGGGCGAGTGGCATTTGTAGGCGAAAACAGCGCAAATCCTCGGTTATGATGTTTCAAAGTTACTTAGAAAGACCGCGAGCGAATGGGAAAACGGCAAGAAAAAAGTCTATAAATGCGATAAGATAAAAGGCTTGCAAGAGGGAAAAATCTTGCATTCAATGCAAAATTTTCAACTAGCAAAGAAGTACCCGGACGCATACGTGGAAATAGACGTGTTTATGAACTCGCTTTTGGAACAATGGAACGCTACTTTTGGCGCTAAAAAAGACCGCGCGAAGGCATCATCCGCATTAAAAGAAGAAGCAAAAGCCCCGTACTTTCTTGATAAAACTATAATCTTTCCGCAATCGATTCGGAAAAACCGAAAGCCTCGAAAAGGCAAAAAAGAGAAACACACAAAACCTCTTGATCTTGATCTCCGGGCAAAAAAACGGCGATAGATATCACGCCTGCAACTGCCGCGTTTTCTTGGATAATAAACAAATTAAAGCCTTAAAAATTGCGGCTAAAAAACAACGTAACAAAAACGGGCTGATTTGCCTGATCCGCACTCTTTTTAGTAACTATCAAAATGGTTTAACGCCTAGTTTATCTCCCACTCGTGCGGCTTCGTATTTAAACTTTGTCCTTGAACAGCATCAAGACCGGCAACGGGCGCGGCAAAAACAAGCTCGCGCAGATCTGGCGCTCGCCCGCGAATATGGCGCGGACAATATTCAACAGCTCTACGACTACCACAAGCACCGTGAACTTTGGGGCGAGGTGAGGGTTGAAGTTTATGAAAAATGGCATACGGATTTATGGCAAAAAGGCCTGATGAGTGGCTTGCATGGTGGAGCCTGCGATGCGATAGTCGACGAGTTGCTCGACACGGAGGAATATTGGGCTCGGCCTGCATGAGAAGTATCAAAAACTCGGCGAGCTTTTTCCGAAAAAGCGCACGCCGATTTCCGAAAAATCGCCGTTAAAAACAAAGGAAAGCGAGCCACAAAAAGTCGCCGAGCCTTGCCTCTTTGCGCCTGATGAGCTGATACCGACAACAATAGAATTTTTTTAGCAAAAATTACCACTCTTTTTGGCATGATCTTTTAAACAAAATTTTTTAAAAAGGAGTTTCATCAAATGGAACAAAATTTCCAAAAACCAAACCAAAGCCAAAATGTCGCTCAATCGCAGAGCCAAAATCAAAAACCGCAAGCTCAACCGCAAGAGCAACCTGAGCTAAAACCTGCTGAACAAAAACCGCAAAGCGAAAATGCTAAGCTAGTGCAGGAATTGAAAAAGCTCTTGCGCAAAATCGAGAGCCTAGAAAAACGGGAAAAGAATGCACGAGTTGCTTTTGATAAGTCAAAAAAAGAGCTCGACGAAATTGGCGCGGAAAAGGTCAAATATGCCGAGCTTTTGAAAAAGTTCGATGTCGTGGCTGTTTGACCTTCGCCTTTCCCCTTGCGGGCGCGGTTTTCAGTATGGGGCTTGTCCCCTACTGAAGTAATGCGCATTACTGCAATAGGGGGGCACAAGACCCCCATTATTGCGCGCTGCTAGACCTGATACCAAAAAGGATTAATTTAAAATGGACAATAATGCTAAAAGTAGTTTTAACATTGACTTCACGAAGGCTGGGAGCTTCTGGCATAATTTTCGCCGAGGTTTTTTGGCAAAAGACGTCCGAGCTGAATTATCACATTTAAACGAATATACTTGTAGCTTCGAGGAAGCGCGACAAAAAGCGAAACAAATGAAAATAGACGCGGATATTGCATATCTTAGACGTCGCGGCCAAAAGCCGAAATATGATCCTGAAAAAATATATTGGAGCGCTGAAGTCAACGCCCGCGAGTGGCATACGATCGATGACTTAAAGCGTGCTGCTGAAGTGATCGAAAAAGAGATGGGTTATCGGCTTATTTACGGCGCGCTCCACAAAGACGAAGGTCATTTGAACGAAGCCAGCGAATGGGTTATGAATTGCCATTTTCACCTTGAGTTTATCAGCCTCGATGAAAATGGAATATCACAACATCGAAAAACCTTTTTGCCTAGCTTGATGTCAAAAATCCAAACGAAAATTGCAGCCATGCTCGGAATGGAGCGCGGCGTTTCAAAAGAGATTACAGGACGCGAACATCTCACGCCGAAGCAATACAAGCAAGCCATGAAATTGCAAGAGCCGTTAAAACAAGAGCTTAAGCTTGTTAAAAAGGATTTGACCGACGCCGAAAAAACCATAAAGGAGCTCGAAAATGCGCTCAAAGAAGCAAACAAACAAGCCCGCGCCGACTTGCAGGAACAAGGGGCTAGTCGTGGGGATTATGCTGCACTCGAGGCCGAAAATCGCAAACTCAAAGACGACCTTGCCGAACTGAAAAAAATGCCCGATCTTGACAACCTTGAGGATTTTTCTAAAATCTTTAAAGAGAAAATCGAACAGCTGCGTCGCCATCAAAAATCGATGACGAAGTGGAAAAGGTCGTTAGTAGCAGCTTGAGATCTACTCTCTTAGGCGATTTTAAAAAAGAGGACGTTTTGGCTTATGTCGCTGATGCGGTTGCGACTAAGCAAGCGGCTATTAATGTGATCAAGGAAGCCCAAGTAACTTTAAAAGAGGTTGCTGTTAAAAAAGAAATCAGCGTAAAAGCTCAGTTAATGGCTCTGCGCGAAAATAAAACCTTAGGCGGTTTTTTGGGCGCCGTTGGTCGATCTGACGCTGACGTCGCTGCGTTAAGACGGGAAAAAATGGGGCTAGTCGATACTGTCGATCAGCTACAAAAACAAAATAAAGCCCTTCAAAAGACCTTAAAGGCTACCTCCGAAATTGTCGTGCAAAAAGACGCTCAGATCGCCGAGTTAATGAAAGCGAATCAAGAGGGTTTTAAGTTCTATTGCTAGTGATAATTTTCAGCTTGGTCAGGCTGTAATGCTCTATGAGTTGATTGCTAACAAGAAGCTCTATATTGAGCCAAAAGGTCAATCTTTGGTTGTGGGGCTTGATAGCATTATTTCGGGGGAATACCCTGCTAAAAACTTCGCCGGGATAAAAAGTGGGCTATTGAGCTATTGCCCCTCTTTATCGTCTCCGAAAAACGATCTCGAATATACACGTTGATCCTCTTTGCCCCTCGATAAATAGGGGCTTTGAGGCACTTTTTCGCCGTTTCTTAATAGTATTTATAATAATAAATAGGCAACTTCCAAAAAAATCTAAAAGCGCCAATCAAAATGCAACTTCCAAAAAAATCTAAAAGCGCCAATCAAAATGCAACTTCAAAAGGCGAGTAAAGCAATGCACACTAAAGGCACGGTGGCGGCTGTTTTTTTGTTTTGTCTAGCTTCGCGGTGGATGCGAACGGCTTTTATGAGTGTCAAGGGTTAAATTTTATGTGGCGAGCTTCGAGCCCGTAAAATTAACCTGCTTTGCCCTTGACGCCATAAAAACGGCTCGCTACAATTTTAGCGATAAAAGCGAAAATGCAGAGCGACTTTTGCAGGCTCTGACGCGCCGTCCGAAGTTTGCGGCGTGGCACAGCTTGCAAAAGTGGCTTGAGCTCTACAAGCGAAAGCCGAGCGACCGCCCGTGCCGTCTCATTTGCTTTCAAAAAAACAAAGTTGTATTTTTAAACGCTTCGCCGATCAGCTCGAAGTGCTCACTGATACGGCTACGCTTGACCGAAGTAGGGAATAGTATTTTTTGTAGTTAATTTGCAAAAAATAAAATTTTGTGCTATGATGCTTGCTAACAAAAAAGGACTATGGTGAAAGAAAGAGATTAATTTCTCTGATTAAGTTTAGAAGCTTAAATATCCTTAGACGTTAAAAAACTGTTTAACAAAATCGTTTAGGTTTCGGCTCTTTTTCCTAGCATTTCCTTTGTATTTTTGCAGTTATTTAAAAATACTGACCTAGTTTTTACATTATCCCTATTTTAGGGCTTTGTAAGCATAATGCGAACCCCGCAGGTCGCACCATCATACTTATTAACCTCGACAAAAATTCCCAAAATAGCCAAATACATCAAGCCCATCGACGGGAAATCTATCAAAAAACCACCAGCTAAATGGCCAAATTTACTGACTAACCAAGTTTTAGTCAGTACTTGTAAGTATAATCTAAAAATCACCTTCTAAAATATTATTATGATTATTTAATATATCTTGGCTGATTTCCAATTATGTCCGATTTTTAGACCTCGTTAAAAACCATAAACCGTAATTTAGCGATAATTCTGGATTTTGCTTAGTAATAAGCCTCAATAGTTATGCTTTATTTGGAGTCAAATTTGGCATATTTTTCTCTTGGATTACGATATTTTAGCCCTGTTTCAAGCTAAATTTAGATTTTGGAGCTAAATTTAAGCTGTAAATTTAGCTCAGATCTTTGTCTTACATAAATACCGGTATCGTGGTATTTTGTAAGAAGTACTTGGTAGTACCGCCCAAGAAAATCTCCCTAAAGCCGTTTTCTGCATATCTAGCCGCTACGATTAGGTCAAAATTTCCGTCCGTCGCGGCTTTTAAAAGCGGTTCGCCCGGGACTGAAAAAGTTCCTACGACCTCAAAATCCGCATTTATGCCGTGCAGTGCGAAGTATTCATCCAGCCTCTTTAAGCTAGCTTCGCTTTGATCGCCCAAATTTGCCTTTGAAGTGATGCATTTTACGCGCTTAGCCTCTTTTAAAAGCGGTAGCGAGCTGGTAATGGCGCGCGAGCTCTCAGGCGTACCGGTCCAGCTTACCAGGATATTTTCCGCGCTAAATTTAGTAAGCTTTCTAGGGATAGCGATAACGTTTTTACCGCTTTTTAGCACCGCCGCTTCAAACGTACCCGTTATCTTACCGTCAAGCGGTACGGCTGCTACGACCATATCGCAAAATTTAGACTCCTGCTCGACGATTAGGCTTCTTTTTCCGCTTTTGGTTATAAATTTCGCGCTCGCCTCGCCTTTTAACGGAGTATCGCTGACGCGTACGCCAAGCTCGGCGCAAAGCTTATTAAAAATAGCCTCGTTTTGCTCGTGCTCAAGCCCCAAATCAGCCTTAGCAGCTTTTAAAAACTCCTCGTAAAGCACTCCGCCTCGAAGCGTCATTTTCATATTATAAACGACGCTAGGATCGAGCTGGCAAGCTAAAATTTCTATGTGTCCGCTAAAGTATTTAGCCACTAGCAAAGCCCCTTTTATACGCTCTTTGACGTCGTCGCCGGCACCTATGGGGAAGAATATTTTTTTATACTGCATCGGTTCTCCTTTAAATTTATTGCGCCAAAGAAAGGGAAATTTTGTGCCCTTTTTGCTCGCTGATTTTTACTTTGACCTTATCGCCTGCTTTTAGAGGCGTTTTGATCTTTGAGATGTGCAAAAGTCCGTCCACGCCGCCTGGAAGCCCGATAAAGGCGCCAAATTCTACCACGCTTTTTACCTCGCCTTCAAATTCGTCTCCAATGTTAAATTCAGGCGTCTTGTGAGGCTTGCCATCTCTGCCGCCTCTTTTACCGCCAAAACCCTTGCCGCCGTCTTTTGAGACGATTTGTATGATGTAGTCTTTAGCCGCATCTACGCTTGATTTTTGCGCGCCGGCGATCTTTACCTCGCCTTTTTCGCGGTCTAGATCGATAGCGACGTCAAATTTTTCGATGATCTCTTTTATCGTTTTGCCGGCTTGTCCGATGATGTCTACGATCTTGCCCGGATCAACGCTAAAAAGCTCTAGTTTAGGCAATATGTCTTCGTTTACGGAGATATTTTCGTTTGCTTTTTCCATCAAATTTAGTATATGAAGCCTGCCCTCGCGCGCTTGCAAAAGCGCCTCTTTTAGCACGTCAAGGCTGATACCGCCCAGTTTTATATCCATCTGAAGCGCGGTTATGCCGTCTTTGCTACCGGCGACCTTAAAGTCCATATCGCCGTCGTGATCCTCTAGTCCCATGATGTCGGTTAGTACGGCGTGTTTTTCGCCTTCAAAAATTAACCCCATCGCAACGCCTGCGACTAATTTTGGCGTATCGACGCCTGCAGCTCTCAGCGCTAAAGAGCCGCCGCAAACGCTAGCCATCGAGCTTGAGCCGTTACTTTCTAAAATTTCGGACACGAGTCTGATCGTGTAAGGCGAATTTAGATCGATACTAGGCGCAAGCGCGCGTTTGGCGAGATTGCCGTGACCCAGCTCGCGTCTGCCCGGAGCCTTTAGCGGGCTAGCCTCGCCGACGCTAAAGCCCGGGAAGTTGTAGTTAAACATAAATTTATCCGTCACGGCGCCTTTTTCCGTTAGCATATCGTACATCTGCGCGTCGCCGTCGGTGCCTAGAGTCGCCACCACGAGAGCCTGCGTCTGACCGCGGGTAAAGAGGCAGCTGCCGTGAGCGTTTGGCAGGATATTGGTCTCGATGCTGATCGGGCGAACCTTCTTAAGCCCTCTGCCGTCGGCGCGAATGCCCTCGTTTATGATCTGCTCGCGGACGATTTTTTTCTTAAATTTAGCTAGGACGTTAGAGACGACCTCCTCCTCCCAACCCTCTTTTTGAGCTACTTCGTCGGTCAAAATTTGCTTAGCGATCTTGGTTAGTTCGCTAGCGCGCTCGCTTTTAGCCATCTGATTTATCGCGGCTTTTACGTCGTTTTTATAAAATTCGTTTAGATAAACCGCGACGCTCTCGTTTTCGATCTCCGGCTTTAGCTCTAGCTGCGCGTCTTCTTTTTTATGCTGGCTAAATGCCTCTTCATAAGCGTTTGAGGCACGAAGTATAGCCTTGCCCGCCTCTGCGATCGCCTCCACGATGAGATCTTCGCTAAATTCGTTCATATCCTGCATCGCTATCACGCCGCCGCCCAAATTCGGATCCATCATAGGATCTAGCGCGATAGGCACTATCTCGTCTTTTTCGGTCGGGATACTTCTCATCTCGATCATCAAAAGTTCGTCTTTTACGCCTGCTACGTAAAGATCGAGCGCCGAAGTTTTTAGCTCGGAGTTACTAGGATTTATGACAAATTTATTATCTATATATCCCACGCGTACGCCGCAAACAGGCGCGTTTACGGGGATGTCGCTAAGATAAAGCGCGACTGAGGCTGCATTTAGAGCGACGACTTGCAGATCAACCTCGGGATCGCAAGATAGCACCATCACGGCGATTTGCGTCGGATACGCGTAGCCTTTTGGAAAGAGCGGACGAAGCGAACGGTCGATGATACGCGAAGTTAGCGTCTCAAAATCCCCCGGTTTGGTTTCTCTTTTTACGTAGCCGCCGGGAATCTTGCCTGCCGCGTAGCTTTTTTCGATGTATTGCACCGTTAGCGGTAAAAAATCCTCGGTAACTTGCGTATCTTCGCGAGCGACGGTGGCCAAAACGACGGTGTTTTTTACGCGCAAAAGCACCGCGCCGCTAGCTTGCTTGGCGACCTTGTCTATATCGTAAATTTCGACTTGATTATTGACTTCTATTGAATACTGCATGTCCTGATATCTCCTTGTTTTTGTAATGGTATATAAAACGGACTCTCCTCTAATATGGAAAGTACGGTTTCGGGTTTTGGTTCGATTTTATTTTTGTAGTAAAAATCCACTTCGATAAAATTTGCGATCTTATGCACGGCGTAAATTTCATCCACCAGCGGCGCGATAGCAGCGGCGACGTCGGTAGCGATGAGCGGCGTGGCGTAGGTGACTGATTTTACTCGCTCGCGCATGAGCGTTTTTAGGCAGGTTAGCGCTGTAAGACCCGTCTCGCAGCCCTCATCGATAAGTAGGATGTTTCTATCCTTTAGATCGCCGATGAGATTGCCTTTTCTAAATTTATAGACGTTTTTTAGGATTTTTTCGTCGTACTTACGATCAGCCTCGCCGTAAACGAAGTCGTAGCTAATGCCAAAGCTTTTAATCAGCTCGTCGTTTAACACCACGTCGTCCTTTTCGCTAACCATCGCAATTTCGCACTCGGGGTTATTTGGCGCAAAAATACGCTCGCAAAATAAAATCTCATAGCTCAAATTTAGCCCGCGAGCTACGCTATCGACCATGATGACCGAGTCTATAGAGCCGCATATCATTAGATATTCGCCCGCAGCTAGCTCTTTTTTGGGCAAAATTTCAAGCAGTTTTTCGGCCGCCTCGAGCTGGTTTTCAAAGACCAAATCCTCGTAGCCGCTCATCAGCTACCCTGCGTCTGACCTACCGAAAAGTCGTAATGCACGCCGCCCATCGGATAGAAATTTATAAAGAAATAAACGCCTCTTGATTTCTTTGCAGCCGTTCCACTCGTAGTCGTCGTAGGCTCCAGCTCCTCTTCATAGACGAATGTATAATTCCAGCACTTTCTGCGGTGAGAGACGCCTAGTTGCCACTGCTTATTGTAGTCTCGTTCGAGGTCGTACTGCGAACCGCCAAAAAGCCTATAGTTGTGCGGAAGCTCGACGTAACCGTTTAGGTGTAGGTAGTTTTGCTTTTCTTGCGCGTTTTTCCTTTGCATCGTATGCCAGAGGCTAGCGCCGAATTTATCGTGCGCATAGCTCGCGCCGCTTTGGACTTTTTCAAAGTATTTATTGTCGTAAGAGTACTCAAGCCTGTTGTAAAAAGATAAATTTACTAGCGGATACCAGCCGATTATATTTTTCAAATTCGAGCGCTTGTTCTCTTTGGTATAATAACCCTGCGAAATCGTATGTCGTAAAAATTTTCTTCCGTTTTCGTTAAAGAAATACTGCGTCGCTCTGGCTGAAATCTCGTCTCTGGTATGCTGAGGATTTATAAAGCTTTGGTATTTTCGTCCAAGCATATCGTAGACATATACGTTGCCGTCATCCTCGGCAGTTTCGTATTTATCTGGCAAGTCGCCTTCGTTGTAGGCTTTTACGACGTAGTCAACGCCTAAATTTACGCTATGATAAAAGCTCTCGTAAGCTTTAGCCAGATCCGTATAAAGCGAGAATTTGTGATAGTTTTCTATATAGTTTGCGCTTCTGTCCTCATCTCCGGTCGGGCGATACATTTTTTTTGCGTAATCCACGTGAGTGGCGTATAGATAGTGATAGTAAGAAAATTTAAGATAATCGTCCGCCAAGGGTAGGTGAAAGGAAACCGGCAGATTAAACTCATACTGCGTCGCTTTTACGCCGATTCTTCTCGTGTAGTTATGCGAGCTTAAATCAACGGAATAAAGCACGTTAGGCAAAATGAAGCTGTCGGTAAATTTATGATATTGGAAGCTTGGATACTCTTGAAGCGTATCTTTGTTTTCGTTTTGGCTACCGATTTTTGAGGTATTTACGTAATACCTCGCGTATGCGCCAAAATAGTGCTTATCGCTACTTAGAAAATAGTTTAGCTTTGACGTCACGAGAGGATTGTCGTCGCTACCCGCGCCGCGCTTTTTCAAATTTATATAATCGATATCGTTTAGCGCCGTAGCATCAAGCCACAAGCCCTCCTGCAAATCCTCGCTTATTAGGTGCTTAACGAGCCTGTCGCGCTCGTATTTGACCTCGGCGCCTTTATGCGTTTTATTTTTTAGCGGGAGTCTTAGCGAGTTTTTCTCGATCTGTCTTTGACGGTAACCCTCGGTATCTCTAAACGCGCCTAGCGCCACCGAGCCTCTAGAATACGGCGAATCGGCAAATCTAAACGTGCCGTAGATACCCGTGCCGCGTCTAGTGCGAATTTGTGGATCAAACTGCAAGTCCCAGCTGTCGTATTCGGCGATGTAGATCGGTTGTTTGTAGTAAAATCCGTCGTTTTTACCGTAGCCAAGCTCCGGCGGCAAAAGCCCGGTACGTCTGCGCGTATCGGTGGAAAAGCCAAAATACGGCAGATAAAACACCGGGACGTTTCCGACGTAAAATACGGGATTATAGAGGTGTAAGAATTTACTCTCGCGGTTTAGCTTGCCGCTGCTAAATTTGATCTTCCAATCAGGGTCTTGGACGTTACAGCTTGATACGACCGCGCCGTTTACCTCGTAAAATTTAGAAGTACTATTGCTCTCGTCACTTTGCATCCACACTTCCATATCGCGGTTCATCATAAATAGCGTCTCATAGTTGCTATCTTTGCTATTTAGGTCGATCTTTGCATACGAGCAGCGCGAGATTTCGTCTTTGTTTCTTATTAAATTTACGTTACCGAAAAGCTCCAAAATTTCTTTTTGCTGATCGTAAACGGCCCTATCCGCGCTCATCAAATAATCCTGCGAATAAACAAGTACGTTTTTATCCGCCGTAACAACGCCGTTGTCTCGTTTTACGTCATCGGCCAGAAGCTCGAAATTTTGAGCCGCAAAGCAACTAAAAGCCCCAAACATTAGTAACGAAAAAATTCTAGTAAACATCTATAACTACCGTTTTCGCGGCCTTATCTTGCCACGTTTGAAATAATGGATTTGAAAACGCCCATGCAAAACCAAGAAAGCACAAGTTTTCGCTAACGATACGCATAAAGGCGCGGACTAAGGAGTTTAAAAAGCTCGGTTTATCGAGCAAATTTACGTCTACGCAGACGATTTTCATAGCTATTTTGCCCATCGTAGCGCCGCAGTACCACGTAAAAAAAGTCTGATAAATCACGTCTAGCAAAACGATTTGAAGGGTTAAATTTGCAAGCAAAACGACGATTTGCTCAAAGTCTATCCCGTCAAATTTATCGTAATAAATCACAAAAAATAATGCCGAAAGTAAAAATTTATCTATCCCCCACGCGACGGCTCTTTTGCCGACGCTGGCGAGCGTGATATTTTCGTTTTCGAGCCTGTCGATGACGCTTCTGCTCATTCGCTCCCTTTTAGCATTTGCCAGACGATATCTTTTCGGTACTGCGCGCCGTCAAATTCTACCTTTTCGCAAAGCTCATAGGCCTTTTGTTGCGCTTGTCTTATACTTTTGCCAAGCCCCACGCACACTAGCACTCGTCCGCCGTCGGCATATATCTCGCCGCCCTGTTCGCTCACGCCGGCAAATGCTATGTGCGAGTTTTCAGGCACGTTTTTTACGCTGATTTTGGCCCTAGGCGAGCTTGAAAAAGGATAATTTTTACTAGCCATCACGACTCCGACGGCAAATTCGTCTTTTAGCTTCACGGGTTTTAGATCACCTTTTGCCGCGTTTAGTAAAATTTCGCCCAGATCGCCATCTATTAACGGCATTAGCACTTCGCACTCAGGATCGCCGAAACGCACGTTAAACTCAAGCACGTACGGCATACCTTTAACCACCATAAGCCCCACGAAAAGCACGCCGCAGAAAGGATTTCCATCAGCTTTCATGCCTTTTAGAGTCGGTTTTACGACCTCTTCTTCGACCTGTTTTATTAGCTCGGGGCTTGCTAGCGAACTAGGAGCGTATGCGCCCATGCCGCCCGTGTTTGGTCCCTCGTCGTTATCTTTTAGGCGCTTATGATCTTGCGCTACGGGCAGGCTAACGAAATTTTCGCCGTCGCAAATCGCAAAAAAGCTAAGCTCAAATCCATCCAAAAACTCCTCCACGACCACGCGTTTGCCCGCCTCGCCAAAGCTCTCTCCGCTTAGCATGTCTCGAGCCGCAGCCTTTGCTTCCTCGCGGCTTTGCGCTATTATCACGCCTTTGCCCGCGCACAGTCCGTCAGCCTTAACGACGACCGGAGCGGCGAGAGAGTCGATAAATTTAGCCGCAGCATCGTAATCGTCAGTGTTTAGATAAGCTGCCGTTCGGATAGCGTTTCTAGCCAAAAAGTCCTTCATAAACGCCTTACTACCCTCGAGCCTAGCCGCAGCCTTGCTCGGTCCAAAGATGTTTAAATTTCGAGCCTTAAAGATATCCACGACGCCATCGCTTAACGGCGCTTCGGGACCTACGATAGTTAGCTCTATTTGCTCTGATTGGGCAAATTCTACGAGCTGATTATAGTCTTTGATGTTTAGATTTGTGCCGAGCTTTGAGGTAGCCCCGTTGCCCGGAGCAAAGAAAAGCTCGTGTTTGCGGGATTCTTGAAGTTTTAGAGCTATGGAGTACTCGCGCCCGCCGCTTCCGATTATCAAAATTTTCATAATTTCTCCAAAAATAAAAACCCAAGTGAGCGGTGCGCATATAAGTGGCCCGAAAATTCAAAGCCAACCTTGCAAATAGGCGGTTCCTTTAGGTCGCAACTTCTCGCGCTCGCACGCTCAAACGAAGCCGCGTCGCACGGTCGCCGCACATCTTCGCCGAAACTAATGTGTTGGACCCTATAAAAATACGCTGCCAAATCACTCAGGCAAGGCTATTATATAAAATTTTAGCTTAAAGTAGCGTTTTTGCGAGGCTTACGCAGGAATTTATATTTTGCTGAGCGCTCACTGCGGGCGAGGTAAAAATTTCTAGCTCTTTTGCCGTCGTAAGCCCGATAGCAACGGCTTTATAGCTCTCATCCCAGCCGAAATTTCGAGTAAAATTTCGCACCGCCGAGGGAGCCGTAAAAATAATCACAGAGTTTTTGGGCGGTTTTTGCTCCTCGTTAAGCGGTTTAAAAACGTTTTCGTAAGCGATTATCTGCGTCAAATTTACGCCGCTTTCCCGCAAAATTTCGCCCACTCTTGAAGCCGTCTCGCGCGCTCTTAAAAATAGCGTTTTTTTGCCTTTTAAAAACGGTGCGATCTCGGCGGCAAAGTCGTTTCCGTGAGTGTTTTTTGCAGTGTAAATTTGAGCAAAGCCAAACTCGCCAGCCGCACGGCTAGTGCCGTCGCCGATGGAGTAAATTTGCAAACTAGCGGGCGAAATTTGATTAAATTTTAGCGCGTTTATGGAGTTTTTAGAGGTCAAAACCAGCGCGTCAAATTCGGCTAAATTTACGCTAAATTTATTAAATTTTATCTCGTTTAAAACCAGCGTCTTTACGCCATCAAATTCCAAATTTGACCCGACCAGATAGATCATTTTCGCCCTTAAATTTATGATTTTACGACCAAATTTTACCGCAAATCCTCAAATTTTAAAAGCCGTAGCCAAAAAGCAAACTCTATTTCGCCACGCCCCGCCTACTTAGATACTCTTTTGCCTTTTGTTTTAGCGCTTTATACAGCTTACCGGCCTCGTCTGCGCCGTATTTTTTAACCAGTCCGTTGTGGAAATCGCCCAAATTTTTACTCTCAAACGCGATTTTTCTAATCTCTTGCTTTTTAACCTCGTCTATCTTGAGCGAGGGCTGCGATTTTGCCGTATTTTCAGCTTTATTTTTTGCTTCGTTTTGCGGTGCGTTAGCTTGCTTTGATTTTTGCGGCGGACGCTTGTTTGATAAATTTTGCCCTTTTTCATCCGCTTTAAGATCCTCGCTAGAAGCTTTGACGCTCAAATTTTGCTCCGCGTCTTTCGGATGCTCGGCGGGACCCAGATCATCGCTTAAATTTGACTCTACGCCCTTGGCTTCTTGTAAATTTTTCTCCTCTTTTGCCGCCGCGTCGTTTTCGCTATCTAAAGGCTGCGGTTTTTTGGGCTCCACATTTTGATCGATTTGCGAGCGATTTTCTAAATTTTGCTCTTTTGTCTGAGCGCTTTGAGCGTGTAAAACCTCGCCGCTTAAATTTGACTCCGTTTTTAATTTTTCTCGCTCGTCAAGTTTTTGCTCATCGCCTTGAGTCACCGGCCTAGATTTTGCGAAATTTGGCGCTGCGATACGCTTTACTTCGCCTTTTTGCGAGTTTTCTATTTGAGGTTTTTTGTAAATTTTCCTCGCATCCTCTTTTAACGCGTTATACACGCCAGCGCCGTTTTTGCTGCCGAATTTTGAGATAAATTTCATATGAAGCTCGCTGAGGCTGCCAGAATTTTGTATCAAGATCGCGATTTCGTCTTGATTTTCTTCGATGAGCTGCGCAGTGTGCGAGCGATTGAAGTCAAATTTTAGCTTATGAAATTTACCGCCGCTTTTATCTTGTTTATTAAAAAAATCTATCACGTCGTCGTAAAATTTATCATTGCTGACGATGTAAATTTTGTCTTTTTTGTGCGAGAGTTTGCCCATTAAAAACGTAATTATTTTATCGGCATAGTCCTTGTGAGCGCTTTCTAAAAGTATGATTTTTATTTTGATTTTTCGCGCCAGAAACCACGCCAAAACAGAGATGCTTAGCTTTTGCCTATTGTTGGTTACGATGTAAATTTTATCTTTTTGTCCTAGCTTTTTTAGCGTCGCTAGATTATCTACGCTTATGTTTTCGTCGTCTATTATAAATCTTGCCATATATTTCCTAAAGGAGTCGGGGCAATCGCCCCAAAACTCTACATCTTATCTTTTGTTACGATGAGTAACATTTTAAATTTTTCCGGGATCTTTAGTCCGTGCGGGATTTTGCCCGGAAGCACGATGGTATCACCCTTTTTGATATCAAAATGCTCGTCGCCGATGGTTAGCTTCATCTCGCCGTCAAGCGCGATCAAAAGAGCGTCGCCCGGAGCCGCGTGAGTAGAGAGCTGTTGGTCTTTTGAAAACGACAGTAGCGACATCGAGCCGCTTTCGTTTTTGACGAGCGTTTTGCTCACGATTTTGCCTTCTTCGTATTCGACCGCATCTACTGGGCTAAAAATAGCCGCCTTAGGTAAATGATCTATCATTAAGTCCTCCTTAAAATCGATTGAGACGTATTTCGTCGGTTCGTTAAAAACCAGTTTTCGCCAAACTTTTTTCTCTATCAGGCAAGCCTGCTCGTCGCCTAGACGCATTTGTCTTTCGCCGTAATGCAGGCTCGCGCCGCCCTCGACGACCCACGCAAGGCTGTCGCAAAACAGCATCTCGTGGTCTAACTCCTCGCCAGTGTCAAAGGCAAACACGTCGACGTGAGCGTTATCGCAATCAAAAATTCTCTTGCTAACAACGCTTTTTGCGACAACTTTCGTGTCGGCGTTTAGATTGTAAATTTTACTCATTTTTCTTCCTTTCGTAAATTTACGCGTCATTGTAGCTAAAATTTTCGGACGATTTATTGATAAGGCTTATCTTTTGCTTGTTTGAATTTGCACAGGGACAAATTTCAGATATTACAATTTTGCTATCTTTATAGGACAAATCGCAAGGATTGATAGCAACATTATATCTTACAAGATATTTTTGGCTACTTTTATGGTCATATTACAAAATTTGACACTTATGCAAAATAGATATAGTCTTAAGCCATATCTTGTTGCCATACACTTAATATGTATGTAACTTTTATACAACCCATAGCAATTTCAAGCTTTTGCTTTTAAAAACTTGCTTATCCTAATATACTAAGTTATTTTTAAATTTTATTTCTCATATCCACTTGTCAAAATAGGCTTAAACAAAAAAATATATCATGCAAATTTATAACGAATGCAAAGTCAAACACTCGGCAATGCCCCTGACCAATACTGGCAATATGATATCCTAAACTACTGACACCGACCATCTTTAGCTCTACAAAAACATATAAACCTATCTGAAAAAGTTTATAGCCTTGTAGCTTTCAATAGTTTGATGAAATGTGCCGAATTAATCTTCAGTATTTATAATTGTCCCAGATGAGTTATATTAAATCTAGTCTATTTTAATTGACTTTTAAAAATTTCTGCTCAAACTCTTCCTGTGTATAGGTATAAACATTTTTGAAACAATATTTTTTAAAGTCACCTAGACCAAATTTTATTATCTCTTCCTTTCCTAATTCGGAAATCTTCTTTACTATAGAGTCAAGTGATTCAGATTCTTGAATACCATCACATTCTGTATTATTAACATTATTTTTTGCTTTATTATAAACAAGTATAAAATCAATATCACTTCTGGTATACGATATGCCAATGTTGAGTATATCCGTAAAAATTAATAGGCTGTCTACTATTTTTTTACGAATTTTAAAACACTCATTCTTGTCTTTAATATTTCCATTTTTAAATTCAATAAATGTATTGGCATGACAACAAAATGCATCTATAGAGCACGGGACATGTTTCAACCCCAAATCCTTAACATACAGATCCTTTACTTTATCAAAATTTATAACCTCAATCTCAGAATTTGTCATATATTGTCCATTATCAAGAGAGGTATCTTTTATGCTACTCATACATGCTCTAAAAAATCGATTATTATGGTTCATATTTTTGATTCTCTAATTTTTGAAATGGCTCAGCCAGCTTTTTATAAATTTTATCAATATCATTCGAAACATCATTTATTTCAGAGTAATCATCTCTATTTTCAGATAAATAATATTTGCATTTATTGGATATTGTATGTTTTGCTGCATAGACTTGAATAGCGTTTAAAAAATATGGGCTATGAGTATTTAATAAAATATGCAAATTAAATTCTTTTTGAAGCATTACTATTAACTCTGCAAAAATTAATTGCCATTTTGGATGAAGATGAATTTCTGGCTCATCTAAAATAACAACACCATTATCTTGAATTACACTTTTCATCAAGAGTGTTTTTAATATAATGAATGTTTTTAATCCAACCGAAACATTTTTAATATCTAAAATTTTATCTGATCCATAAAGCTTATAGCCTATGCCATAGTTTTTTTTATATGCCAAAGTTCCACTACAAATATCGTTGATTGCTAAAATTATATTACTTATCTTGTCCTCAACAATTATTTCATTGATAATATTATTTTTTCTATCCAAAGAAAGCTTATCAATCAAGTGCTCTCTATGAGTTTCAGTGGATGTCATAAAACTATCCGCTTCATCAACCACAAAAGGGTCGTCTATGTATATAACCTCAGTCTTCAAAGAGAAATTTTCGTTAATATTACTTACAAAATTATCTTTTAGCAATATAGATACCACTCTATCTTTTATTACCAACTCAATTTGACCATCTTTTTCATTAAAAATATTATTTATCTGCCCACCAAATTCAGTATCTATTTTTTTTGAAAACATACGCTCAAAAATTTTATTTTCAGGTATATTTTTCACATTTACTATTTCTTCTAATTCCTTTGAATTTAGTATTTTTTTATAGGCATCCCCTTCTTCTGTGCTAGAGTTATCTTGACTAAAAATATTAAAGATAGTATTCGCCATTTCTTCTTTATTCATTCCAAGCAATGAATCACCAATATCCTTAGCCATTCGCCATCCTGCTGATCGTGCCAAATGAATCCTGCTCAGGCTTTTCCTTGAATCAAATATTTTCTGATACATTCTTTCCAATAGCCCACCAATGATCTCTATACGCTCCAAACTAACTCTTGCCTCAACGTTATAAAAAGTATTAAATACGCTATACAAAACTTTTCCAACCGTACTTTTACCAGAATTATTTTCTCCAGCTATAACAGTTATTCCCTTTATTTCTATGTCTGTTTCTTTAATTTTTCCAATATTTTTCAATTTTATTTTCATAATCGACTCCTTATTTTACCACCCTCACTCCCACTCTATCGTTGCGGGCGGTTTGCTCGAGATGTCGTAAACTACGCGGTTGATGCCGTCTACTTCGTTTATGATGCGGCGAGAGACATTTTCTAGCAGATCGTACGGCAAGCGCGAGAAGCTAGCCGTCATACCGTCGCTAGCATTCACCACGCGCACGCACACGGCGTTTTCATAGGTGCGGTTATCGCCCATGACTCCCACGGAGTGCACGTTTAGCAGCACGCAAAACGCCTGCCAAGTTTTGTTGTACCAGCCGCTTGATTTTAGCTCGTCGCGCAGGATCACGTCGGCTTTACGTAGCAACTCAAGGCTTGGCGTATTTACCTCGCCCATTATGCGGATCGCAAGGCCCGGACCAGGGAATGGATGACGGAACACGAGCTCGCGCGAAAGGCCAAGTTCAAGGCCTAGCTGACGCACCTCATCTTTAAAAATTTCTCTTAAAGGCTCGATTAGCTCAAAGCTCATCCAATCAGGTAGCCCACCTACGTTGTGGTGGCTTTTGATCGTCTTGCTAGATCCCACGACCGAGCTTTCGATGATGTCGGTGTAGAGCGTGCCTTGAGCTAAAAATTTGACATTGTCGTGCTTTTTGGCCTCTTTTTCAAAGATTTCGATGAAAGTTTCGCCGATTATCTTGCGTTTTTTCTCTGGATCGGTTACGCCCGCGAGCCTTTCTAGAAAAGTTTTACTAGCGTCTATGCTAACTAGCTCCACGCCGAGTTTGGTTCTAAAAGTAGCTTCGACCTGCTCGCGCTCGCCCGTTCTAAGTAGTCCGTTATCGACGAAAACCAGGATCAAATTTTGCGGTATCGCAGCGGCCAAAAGCGCAGCGGTAACGGAGCTATCCACGCCTCCGCTAACGGCGCAAAGGACTTTTTTGTTGCCGACCGTTTCTTTGATTTTAGCGATCTGGGTTTTAGCAAAGCCACCCATATTCCACGTGCTTTCGCATCCGCAGATATATTTGGCGAAATTTTTTAAAATTTGAGTGCCAAACTCGCTGTGCTGCACCTCTGGATGAAACTGCAGAGCGTAAAATTTGCGCTTTTCATCGCCAAATACGCAATAAGGCGAATTTTCGCTCGTCGCGATCGCTTCAAAGCCGTTTGGCAAATTTTTGACGAGGTCGGAGTGGCTCATCCAGACGGTTTGCTTTTCAGGCGTATCGGTAAAGAGCGGATGAGATTTTAGGACGTTAAGGCTTGCCTTGCCATACTCTTTGTGAGAGGCAGGCGCGACTTCGGCGCCAAATTTATGCGCCAAAAGCTGCATACCGTAGCAAATGCCTAAAATCGGCAGCTTTAGCTTAAATACGCCCTCGTCGCAAAAATACGCATCCGGAGCATAAACGCTAGCAGGGCCGCCGCTTAGGATTATGCCTTTTGGTTTTTTAGCCTTGATCTCCTCGACCTTAGCGTTAAAAGGCAAAATCTCGGTATAAACGCCTTGCTCGCGCAGGCGTCTAGCGATGAGCTGGGTGTACTGCGAGCCAAAATCCAAAACTATTATCGTGTTATTCATGATTGCCCTTTAAAAATATAAATGAAAAATTTCAAACTGTATGTACCAGATCACGACCGATACGATATAGCCAGCAACCACGGTCCAAGCGTATTTCATATGCGCGCCGAATGTATATATGCCCTTTAGTTTACCCATTACGCCAACGCCCGCAGCCGAACCAAAGCTTATCATCGATCCGCCGATACCGGCAGTCAAGGTAACTAGTAGCCACTGGCTTAAATTTTCGCCCGCATCAGCGCCCATCATAGGATTTGCTTTTAGCACAGCAGACATAACAGGAACGTTATCCACGATAGCAGACAGGAAGCCAACGCCGATATTTACAGCAGTGGCGCCGAATTTATCGTAAAGAGAAACGGCGTAGTTTAAAAATCCGACGAAGTGTAGCGCGCCGACGGCCGCAAGGATACCGAAGAAAAAGAAAAGCGTGTTGTTTTCGATCTTTGACATATAGTGAAAGACATGCATAGGCTCTTCGTTTTTATTAGTTTTTTTGTAGATGTAGGTGTAGATGCTAAGAAGCGAGAAGCCAAACATCATGCCCCACATCGCAGGCAGGTGGAAAAGCTGGTGCATCATAACAGCCGAAAATATCGTAAATGCGCCAAGGCCGATAACGACTTTGCCGCCTTTTTTGATGCTTACTTTCGGCTCTGTCGCAGGGTCAAAATGCGGACTGCCTGCAGGTACGATGCGCACTAGTAAAAACGCCGTAACTAGCCAGCCGATAAATGAAGCAGGAAAAAGCGCGAAAAAGTCGATAAACGGAGCCTTGCCTGCAGCCCACGCCATCAGAGTCGTGATATCGCCAAACGGACTCCAAGCACCGCCTGCGTTTGCGGCTACGACGATGTTTATCGCGCCTGCGACTAGGAAATTCGTATTGGTCTTATCTATTGTTAAAAGAACGGTAGAAAGGATAAGAGCCGTAGTTAGGTTATCGGCGACAGGACTAATAAAAAACGCCAAAACGCCCGTTAGCCAAAAGAGTCTTTTGTATGTGTAGCCTTTTGAGACGAGGTTGTATTTTAGCGCGTTAAACACATCACGTTCGATAAGCGCCTCGATATATGTCATCGCGACCATCAGGAAAAATACGATCTGCGAGATCTCTAAAATCAGGTGATTTACCTCATTTTGCAACAAATGCACATCTAGGCCGTTTGCCAGCATATAAAAGCCGATAAGCAGAAACATAAAAGTGCCGATAAATATGGCCGGCTTAGCCTTATCGATGTGAAAATTTTCCTCCGTAGCGATGAAAAAATATCCCACGACGAAAATTATGAGGCTCGCGATACCCACCCACGTAGTCGTTAAATTTAAAGCTTCGCCTGCAGCGTCGCCGCTACCGAAGGCCAAAGCAAAAAACAGACTCAAAAGTCCGACGATCTTCATTTACTCTCCTTGATTTATAGTTTATTTATCTTTTCGGTTTTGCTGTTTGACGGCTCGGACGGCGCCTCGTAGAATGGATCGCCCTTGTGACCGCAGCCTGCTATAAAAATTAACAAAAAAAATGCTAAAATCGCCCTATGAAAGACGCTAAGACTATTATTCGACATATTGTTGATAATCCTTTTTATAAAGAGTTAAAAAACCGTAGCGAATGCGGGGAATTTTTACAGCTTTTAAGCCTAAATCATCGCAGGCTCATCGCCTTTTGCTACGAGAAAAACGGCATTTTGTTTTTCGCCCTGTTTCATCCGCTAGGACTTCAGGAATTAAAAAGCGATAGTAGTATAAAAATGTTAAAAGGCTTATTAAAAATTTATTCTAGCGTAAATTTTGACGGCAGGCTCGCTCGCGTGACGGACGTTAAATTTTTTGTGACAAAGCATTTAAAATTTAAAAAAGCGACCGACCCATACGAAAAAAAGCGAATTTTTACCTACGCCGAGCCTGCTAAAGGCGAGTTTGTAAATTTAGCCAAAAGCGAGCGGATTTTTGAAGGATTTGAAAAGATCCGCCTCGCTATCAAGCAAAATTTAGCCAAAGAATCAAGCGGGGCGCGATGAATCAAATTTGGTCAAATTTAACCCCACGCGGCAAAAGCTCAAATTTACTAGCGGGAGCTAAAATTTGCTAATCGACGAAATCCGCTCGCTGCCAGCCCAACCCGGCGTTTATCAGTATTTCGACAAGGCAGGCAAGCTACTTTATGTCGGCAAGGCTAAAATTCTAAAAAAACGCGTTAAAAGCTACTTTTCGTTTACGCCCGTGCTCGCCCCCTCGCCCAAGCTGGGCCCGCGCATCCACAAGATGATCAGCGAGGCCGTACACCTCGAGTATATCGTGACTCCCAGCGAAGCTGACGCGCTGATACTGGAAAACTCCTTCATCAAGCAGCTAAGGCCCAAATACAACATCTTGCTACGCGACGATAAGACCTACCCGTACATCTACGTAAATTTAGACGAGGATTTCCCGCGCTTTGAGATCACGCGCAAGATCGTCCGAGGCAAAAACATCAAGTATTTCGGGCCGTATTTTCGCGGTGCGCGCGAGCTTTTAGATGCGCTAAGGCTAAGCTTTAAACTCGTGCAAAGCAAAAGCGCGCTCAAAGCCACGGGCGCATATCTGCCCTATCAGATCGGTTACTCGGAAGCCCCGCTCATCAGCAAAATTTCGCCCGCAGACTACGCCAAGGTCGTAGAGGGTGCGATCTCGGCGCTAAATAATCCGCTTTCTATGCTGCCAAAGCTCGTAAATTTGATGAACAAATACGCCCAAAACGAAAACTACGAACAAGCCGCCCTCGTGCGCGATAAAATTAGCGCGATCAAGGATCTAGACGTCAAAATCGAGGTCGATCTGGCTAAGCTCGAGGATTTTGAGGTTTTTGCCGTGGGCGCGGAGCAAAATTTGCTTTGCGCGGTGCGTTTTAGCGTGCACGGCGGCAAGATCAGCGGCGTGTATCAAAATATCACGAACGCCAAAATGAGCTCGCAAGGCGACCTAAACGACGCCTACAAGCAAATCGTCCTAGAGAGCTTTCCAGCTGGTGCGCCCGTCGTGAGTGCGAAAATTTACGCGCTTGAGGCCTTTGAGGACGCAAGTCTAGTTGAGGAGATCTTGACCGCTCGTCACGGCCGTAAATTTAGCATCTCAGTCCCTAAAATCGGCGAGAAAAAGCGCATCTGCGAGATGGCGCTAACAAACGCGCAGGTCTTTATCCAAAAATACCTAAAAACCCACGACGACGCATTTTTGGACGAGCTAAAGGAGTATTTCGGCCTCGCATGCGCGCCGTACGTTATCGAGACTTTTGACAACTCGCACATGTTCGGCGCGGCCGCGGTCGGCGCGATGGTGCGCTTTGAGCACGGAAGCTTCGCCAAAGAGCACTACCGCCACATGCACCTCTCCCACGCAAACGACTACGATCAGATGCGCCAGATGCTCACAGAGCGCGCTTTGCGGTTTGACAAGCTTAGTCCGCCCGATCTGTGGCTCATCGATGGCGGTCAGGCGCTACTAGACCTCGCCTCGGACATCATCGCTAGCAGCGGTGCAAACGTCGATATACTCGCCATATCAAAAGAAAAAATAGACGCCAAAGCCCACCGCGCAAAAGGCGGCGCGAGGGATAAAATTTACGCTAGTAGCGGCGTTTTTACGCTACCAACGGGCGACAGGCGGCTTCAGTTTTTCCAGCGACTTCGCGACGAGGCACACCGATTTGCAATCACCTTTCATCAAAAAACCAAGCGCAAGGAGGATCTGGGCGCTAGCAAGCTAGCAGACACGGGCGTATCGGCGGGCAGTATCGCAAAGCTCGTTAAATTTTACGGTAGCTTTGAAGCGATAATGACCGCGACTAGCGAGGAAATAGAAAAGGTGACGAATAGGAGCGTAGCAGCCAAGATCGAGCAACTAAAAGAGAGTGAAATTTGATGAAATTTGGGGCTTATTTTATAAAATTTGAGCCAAATTTGTCGCATTTGTTTTCGTTAAATTTGAAAGAGCAAATTTAACTCGCCGCTTTTTGGTAAATTTCGCCGCGGTTATTCGCAAATCAACCCGTCAAATTTGACGCAAAAAGCGATCAAATTTTCGCGCTAAACGCAAAATTTACGCGGGCGATTACGTAGCGCAAATTTAAATTCCGCGCCGCCGCCAAGGCCTGCTTCGGCAAATTTAGCGTTTTGCCGCTTTTTCTATCGCTTCCGCGGCTTCGCAGCCCTCATTCCAGCCGTAGGCGCACGCCTTTTGCAGATAGTTTTTTGCGCGAGCCACGTCTTTTTCGCCGAGCATTGCGTTGTAGTAGAGTACGCCCAGATTAAAGCAAGACATCCCGTCCTTTGCTTCGCAGGCCTTGCGCCAGATTTCGCCCGCTTTTTGCGCGTCTTTTTTGACGCCGAGTCCCTGCTCGTAAAGCGAGCCTAAATTTGCGCAACCTAGCAGATAGCCGCTATCGCAGGCTTTTTTATAGAGCTTGGCGGCCTTTGGTTCGTCCTTTTTAACCCCTTCGCCTTTGCGATACGCTACGCCCAAATTTACGCACGCGCGTACGTACTCCCCGTCGCACGCCTTTTTAAACAGCGCGAACGCCTTTTCGTAGTTTTTGTCCAGGTCGCACTCCTCAAGCTTGATGCCGATGTAGGCAAGGCCTAAGTTGTCGCAGCTCTCAAAATCGCCCGCGTCGCAGCTTTTTTGCAGTCCGTTTGCGTCGCAAGGCGCTTTGTCCTCTGTCAAATCGCGCTCGCTCGCGCCCAAAACAAAAACCGTAAAAAAGACTAAAAATACAATTTTTCTCACCGTTACCTCCGTGCGTTCGTTAAATTTAGCTCCGAAAGACCATTAGTTTTGATGCGAACCGGTAAATTTACGCGCTTCAATAGGGCGATTTTAACGCGCCGTAGCTAGCAAAGACGGCGGCTAAAAGCGCGATCAAAAAACTAAATTTAAGCAAGCTGGTAATCTCATGCCGGCTAACGCCAAATCCGTCCAAGCGATACGCAAATCAATCAGCTAGACGTCAAAATGCTAGGTGCGCGCAAAAGGCCGAAAAATAAAAATTAGACTCGTAAATTTTGCACCGGATTTAAATCCCAAACGAGCTTGCGCGGTAAAGCTTTTATCGCCCTAGCCGTTAAAAAATCAAAGCAAAATCCAAATAAACCGGCGGGTAGTTCGGGCTAAATTTACGCCTTTTTGCCCTTTTTTTTGCTTTTTTTATCGCCCTCTTCTTCGCCCTTAAACCAACCTTTTATCTTATCAAAAATGCCTTCGTCCTCTTCATGCATCGCTTCGCCGCTTTGTACGCCGAAGCTTTCTTGTAGCTTGCGTAGCAGCGAAATTTGCTCTTCGTTTAGCTCTTTTGGCGTTTTTATCGCGATTTGCGCTACAAGCCTGCCGTAGCGCTTGGTATTTACGTTTTTTACCCCAAGCCCGTCAAATACGAACTGCTGCTTATCTTTTGCGCCCACGGGTAGCTTTAGCTCGGTCGTGCCTTTTAGCGTCGGTATCGTGACCGTCTCGCCCAGGATAGCTTGCGTGAAAAATACCGGAATCTCGATATAAACGTCGTTTTCGTGGCGCACGAAACGCTCATCGGGCTCAACCTCGATATATACGTATAAATCGCCCCTACTCTCGTCTACGGAGACGTTACCCTTACCGCTTACGCGCATACGCATCCCGTCGTCGATGCCTTCGGGGACGTTTATCTTGACGTTTTGGCGCTCCTCTTTGTATCCGCTGCCGTCGCATTCGCCGCACTTGTCGCTAACGGTCTCGCCACTACCGCCGCAATACGGACACTCCTGCGCAAAGCTCATAAATCCTCTTTGCTGCACTATACGCCCTCTACCCTCGCAGTGCGGGCAAACGTGCGTTTTGCCGTCTTTAGAGCCCGTGCCTTTGCAGGTTTTGCACGGTTTTTTTATCGTAAATTCTACCTCTTTTTCCGCACCGAAAACCGCTTCGTTAAATTTTATCTTTAAGGCTATTTCCAAATCAAGCGGGTACTTGTCGATGCTTCTTTTACGGCTTTGCGAGCTTGATCTAAATCCGCCGCCGAAAAACGAGTTAAATATATCGCCCAGATCGATATCCGCGCCAAATCCCGCAGAACTAAATCCACCCCTACCATCAAGCCCGGCCTTGCCGTATCTATCGTATATCGCGCGCTTTTGCTCGTCGCCTAGCACCTGATAGGCTTCGTTTACTTTTTTAAATTTTTCTTCGGCGTCTTTATCGCCTTGATTGCGGTCCGGATGATACTTTAGGGCAAGCTTTCTAAATGCTTTTTTTATGGTTTCAGAGTCGCTATTTTTGCTGATTTCTAAAATTTCGTAGTAGTCTATTTCCACAAAATCTCCTAAAATTTATATATTTAAAGGGGCGATTTTAGCTTATTATTTCTAAAATTTCAAAGCAAGGGAGAATTTTAAACGAGATTAGTAAATTTAGACGAAAATTTAACATTTTTTGGTTATAATCATTTTCGTTAAATCTATACTGAAAGGCCTAAAATGATTAATGTTTTAATGATTGAAGACGATCCGGAATTCGCGCAAATTCTATCCGAGTATTTGAGCGATTTTAATATCAAAGTAACAAATTTCGAAGACCCGTATCTAGGACTAAGCGCCGGGATTAAAAATTTCGATTTACTTATCCTAGACCTTACGCTACCCGGCATGGACGGGCTTGAGGTTTGCAAAGAAATTCGCAGCAAATACAACATCCCTATCATCATCTCCTCGGCTCGAAGCGACATCAGCGATAAGGTAGTTGGTTTACAGCTCGGCGCGGACGATTATTTGCCAAAGCCTTACGATCCAAAAGAGATGTACGCGCGCATAATGAGCCTAATCCGCCGCTACAAAAAGAGCAACGAAGTGCAAGAAGAGGCAGTCGAGACGCTATTTAGGATAGACGAGCGCAGGCACGAGATCTACTACAATAACGAAAGCCTCACGCTAACGCCGGCAGAATATGAAATTTTAAGCTATCTCATAAAGCAACACAGCTTTTCGGTATCCAGGGAGCAGCTTGTTTATAACTGCAAAAGCTTAAAAGACAAGGACTCAAAAAGCTTAGACGTCATCATCGGCAGACTAAGAACAAAGATCGGCGATAGCTCAAAAGCGCCTAAGCATATATTTTCGGTACGCGGCATAGGCTATAAACTCATAGGATGAGATACTCCTTAACGACGAAAATTTCTGTAGTTTTCGCCATCGCGCTGACGCTAGTTTGCGTTTTGTTTTATACTTTTGCCAGCATCCAGCTAGATAATACGCTAGACAAGATAAAGCAAAAGCAGCTAAGCGCGATAAACTATCTCGTCGCGTCGTTTGAAAAATCAAATCCTCCTAGCGATTTGACGGTTTATTTTAAAAATTTCGGGCTTACCTACGTTAAAAACGATAAATTTGCCGCCGACATCACAAACGGCGGCAAAGTAGTCTTCGCCAAACAAACCCCGCTGGGGCTTTTTCAGTCGCTGCTTTTTCAGGATGGACTTTATCTGCATATCAAAAACACGTCGTTTCAAATTTTACTCGAAAGCGACGACGCTAAAAACATAAACGACCCGATATGGGTGGGCTTTATCCTCACGACGGCGCTTTTAGTATCGCTTTACGTTTCGGTTATGAACTCGCTGATGCCGCTAAAAAAATTAAGCTCCGACATCAGAAAATTCGGCGCCGGAAATATGGACGTAAATATAGCCAAACCCGACTCCAACGACGAAATAGCCAAAGTCGCGATAGAATTTGACGCCGCAGCCAGCAAGATCAAAGAGCTGATTCGCTCGCGCCAGCTTTTTTTGCGCACGATAATGCACGAACTAAAAACGCCTATCGGCAAAGGCCGCATAGTATCGGAAATGGTACAGAGCCAAACGCAAAAAAGCCGCCTGATAGCGATATTTGAGCGGCTCGATATGCTCATAAACGAATTTGGCAAGATCGAGCAGCTACTATCTAAAAGCTACGCGCTAAACTATCAAGAATCCTACTTTTCAAATATCTTAGAACAGGCGCGCGATATGCTGATGATGGAAAAATTCGAAGAAAAAGTGAGCGTCGATATCAGGCAAGACGTCTTGCTGCGCGTAGATTTCGCGCTGTTTTCGCTAGCGATCAAAAACCTCATCGATAACGCGCTAAAATACGCCGACGACAAAAAGGCGCAGGTTATCTGCGACAAAGACGGCATCGTCGTAAAAAATCTCGGCGAGCCGCTACAAAAGCCCATCGAGTATTATTTGCAAGCCTTTGTCCGCGAAAAAGACAACAAAAGCGGAGGCATGGGGCTTGGTCTTTACATCATCGACCACATCTGCCAGATGCATAAATTTAGCCTAAAATACTCCTACGAAGACGGCTACCACGCGTTTAAAATCTGCACCAAGCCGAAAGAAAACGTTGAAGAAGGAAAGCGTTGAAAAAGGGGCTTGAGAAATTTAATGAACTAGTCGCGGCCTTCGAGCGGTTACCGGGCGTGGGTAAAAAATCGGCCCAGCGCTACGCCTATCACGTCTGCTTAAAAGATAACTTAGGCGGACTAAAACTAGCCCAAAGCATCGAAGACGCCGTAAGATTTACGGGTAAATGTCAAATTTGCGGCGGGCTTAGCGAGGATGAGATTTGCGACGTTTGCAGCGACGAAACTCGCGACAGTGAGCTACTAGCCGTCGTCGAAAGTCCAAAAGATATCCTGGTTTTCGAGCAAAGCGCGATATACCGAGGTCGCTACTTCGTGCTAGAAGAGATAACGCAGACGCAAACCGAAAAACTACGCGAAATCATCCGCCAAAACGGCGTAACCGAGATTATCTTCGCGCTAACGCCGGGACTTAGCAGCGACGCGGTGATGGTCTTTATCGAAGACAAGCTAAGCGATTTGGGCGTTAAATTTAGCAAGATAGCCCAAGGCGTACCCACAGGCGTAAATCTCGAAAACATCGACCTTCTCTCGCTTATGAAAGCGCTTGATAGTAGAACCGAGCTATAAATTTACCGGTGACGCCTCGTAAATTTCCGTCTCAAACTCTTAAAAATTTAGTCTTTAATCTCGCGATTTTATTTGCGCCGTTAAATTTGCGCTTGGCTTTCCTAAAACAGACAAACTCAGCCAAGCCGCTAACGACTGTAAATTTTCGGGCGAGGTTTTGCGAATTTCGTCTACGTCTCATTCAAATTTAAGCGACTCTAAGCAAGCTGCCCGTACGAACTTGTTTAAGCTTTTGCCGCAAGGCTTTGCTAGGCTTAAATTTTATCGCCGCGCCGGTATTTTCGGCTATAAATTTACATTTGCTTCGCATAAATTTAACCGTAGCCAAGCCTAGTGACCGCTTTGCCGACTATCTAGCGGGCCGCTTAAGCCAAAGAGTAAAATTTATCGCCGCTCGCGAGCCGCAAATTGTCAAAATTCGTATTTATTTCGCCGAAAATTTACGTTTAAATTTGATATTTCAAGCTAAATCCGGCAAGCTTCGGGCATCAAATTTTACTTCGCATTTGGCTCAAATAGGCCGGCTTCCGTCGTAACCGCGAGCGAAATTTAACTCGCGGTCTTGGATTTTTTGAGCAGCAAGCCACATAATGCTCAAAAACCAGGCGAAGGTAAAGCGATCGGTCTTATTTTTGCGCTTAAATTTTAAGCTTTACCGGCGTAAAATTGATAGCAATAGATGTTAAATTAAACGCATGCCGGTTTAACCGCGTAAATAGGCTTAAATTTCGCAAAAGCCGTCCGCGTATCGCCAAGGTTTGCCGCATGCCGTTTAGCGCAAATTTTAGCCGCGGTGCGCCGAATTTGGCGATAAATTTGTATCTAAGCCCCGCGTGATTTAAGCACGCAACCCGTACTTGTCGGTTTATTTTCGGCCGCCCACTTCGCCAAAGTTAAATTTACCGCCGCGCTGTCGTAAGTTTTCTAAATTTGAGTTCGCCCCGCCGCTGCCGAGTTTGCCGTTTAAATTTAATCTTTAGCCGATTTTTGGGTAAAACGAGTCGTCGCGGACGGCGAGTAAATTTAACTCGCGAGTTTGGATTTTTACGGACAAACGACCTGCAAAACGCTGGCAAATCCAAAAAACATCTGCGGTTTGCCTTGTTTGCGTTTTAGCCTTACTTAGCGGCGGCGTTAAATTTCAGCTTAACGAGCGTAAATTTACTAATCTGCGGCTACGCCAACGCAAAGAAATGCGAGTCGTTTAAATCAGCAAGTACCAAGCGGGGGCTTTGGCTTAAATTTACTAGGCGGCTGCTTTACCCGAGCGAGGCTAAAACCAAACCCGCGCGGCAATCAAAATTTAATCTCTCAACGCCCAAAAATCCTAGCCAAAGCGCCGCAAAAATAATCCAAATCATAGCAAATCAAATTTAATGCCCGCTCTAAACCGAGTCGTTTATGAGACGCAAGGTTTAACCAAATACACGGCAAAACCCTAAATTTATCGCGATTTAGCATAAAAACGTAAAGCAAATCAAACGTCCGCAAACGCGCAAGCTAAAATCTAATCCCAAATGCCGCGTCAAAATGCCCGCTACTAGACGGCACAAAAGCGCGCATACGAAATAGCAAAAGATTAAAAAATAAAATGACGCAAAATTTAAAAAGGATAGCCGCCCCGTTAAAACGAGGCGACGAGAGGTTATTTTGTAGTTTTTTGGATATACGAGAACTCAGAAATTTTCGTCCACTCGCGAGCCTTAGCCAAAAACGCTCTTTGAGAGTCCAATATCTCCTTAAATAGCGGATCTTTCGCCGCCTCTTCGTCTAGGATCTCGTCGCTTGCTTTTCTAAGCGCGTCCATGACGTCTTGCGGAAATGAGCGAACCTCGATATCAGGATACTCGGCCTTCATCTTCGCCCAGTACTCGGCGTTATCAAAGAACGAGCGCGTATTTAGCATGCTAGCTACCTCGTTAGCCGCAGCCTCGATCACGGCCTGAAGGTCGGCAGGCAGCTTCTCGTAGGTCTTTTTATTTACGAAAAACTGAGTCTGGCCGCTCGGCTCTTGCCAGCCGGTGTAATAGTATTTAGCGATCTTGTGAAAGCCAAGGCCCATATCAAACGCAGGGCTAACCCACTCGACCGAGTCGATCGTACCCATCTCTAGCGCCATGTATAGCTCGCCGGTCGGGATCGTGTTTATCGTCGCTCCCACGCGCGCCATAACCTCACCGCCAAAGCCAGGGATCCTGATCTTTAGGCCTTTTAGATCATCTACACTTTTGATCTCTTTTTTAAACCAACCGCCCATTTGCGTGCCGGTATCCCCCGCAAGGAAAACTTTGATGTTGTATTTGTCGAATACCTTTTCCTCTAGCTGCTTGCCGCCGCCAAACTCATACCATGCGCGTAGCTCAGTCGCGGTCATACCAAAAGGCACAGCGGTAAAAAACATAGTATTTGCATCCTTGCCCTTGTAATAATAAGACGCCGTGTAGCCGATGTCGTACTGGCCGCCTTTTACAAAATCTAGGATACCAAACGGAGATTTGTGCTTAGAGGGATAGTCTATCCTAACCTCTAGCCTACCGTCGCTTAGCGTCTCGACGACGCGCTTAAATTCTTTCGCCGCATCGCCCAAAACAGGCGTAGTGCCCTCCCAAGTGCTAGCTAGCTTTAGCTTGTAGGTCTTGTCCGCGGCATTTGCGCCAAGCGCTAAGCCAAAAACGGCTAAGAGTGCTAAAAACTTTTTCATTTTTGCTCCTTAAAAATAGTTTTAGCGATTATACTTAAGCAAATTTAAAGCCGCTTTAAAAATATCAAATTTTCTTCTTTGCCCAAAAAAACGTAAATTTATTTTCAAATTTGATGTAAAATGAAGCACTTTAACAAAAGGATCGAATTTGACGAAAAAAACTAAAATCCTAGCCACTATCGGCCCATCAAGCCAAAGCGAAGAGATCATCGAGCAGTTAGCGCTTGCTGGCGTAAACGCGTTTAGGCTAAATTTCAGCCACGGTTCGCACGAGTACCATAAAGAAACGATCGAAAAAATCAGACGCGTCGAAGCCAAAATCGGGCGCCCGATCGGTATATTTCAAGATATCTGCGGCCCAAAAATAAGGGTCGGCAAGCTAAAAGAGCCCTTTGGGCTAAAAGCCGGCGATGCGCTTGAAGTGTATAAAGATGAAATCTTAGGCGAAAAAACGGGCGAAAACAGCTACAAGCTAAGCATAAATCAACCTCAAATTTTACCGCTTTTAAAAGAGGGAGAATACATCTACCTCTACGACGGCTCCATCAGGGCCAAAGTAGAGCGCGCGGGCAGCGGCAAAAAAGACGAAGCGGTGCTAGCGCACATCGAAAACGACGGGACGCTAAACTCCAATAAAGGCGTAAATTTCCCCAACACCAAAATCAACATCGACGTCATCACGCCAAAAGACCGCGAGGATATGAGATTTGGCGCGGCTAACGGCGTAGATTTCGTCGCTATTTCTTTCGTGCAAAACGCAAACGATATCGTAAAAGCGCGCGAGATTTTAGAAAATTTCGGTTCGCGGGCTAAAATTTACGCAAAAATAGAAAAATTCGACGCCGTAGAAAACATAGACGAGATCATAGAGGCTAGCGACGGCGTGATGGTCGCGCGCGGAGATCTGGGTATCGAGGTACCATACTATAAGGTGCCGACCATCCAAAAGCTCATCATCAAAAAGGCCAACGAAGCCTCAAAACCGGTCATCACCGCCACGCAAATGATGCTAAGTATGGCCGAACACGAAACGGCGACTAGAGCGGAAATCAGCGACGTGGCAAATGCCGTGCTAGACGGCACGGACGCCGTGATGCTAAGCGAAGAGAGCGCTATCGGCAAAAACCCGGTCGCCGTCGTGCAGGCGATGCGAAACACCATCGTCCAGACGCAGCAGATTTATCCGTTTAATAAATTCGATAAATTCGAGCGCTACGACGACATAGACGTGGTCGCGGCTAGCTCGGCTAGACTGGCCGTACAGCTGGACGTAGAAAGCATCATCTCGATAACAAGCTCCGGCAAATCGGCTCTAAAGATGGCCAGATACCGCGCAAATAAAGACATCATCGCTATCACGCACGACGAGGAGACCGCCCATCAGCTCACGCTGGCGTGGGGCGTGACACCGGCTTTCGTGCTGGGTAGAGACGACCTTAATCTACTCGTGGCAAACACCATCAAAAAAGCCTCCGAGCTGGGATTTGTTAGCCGCGACAAGTCCTATATCATGACGGCCGGCTATCCTGCGGGAGTCGCGGGCAGCACGAACTTCATCCGCATCCTAAAACGCGAGCAAATCGACTACTACATCGAGCTGGCGCAAAAGCAAAAAGACGGAAAATAGCAAATCTACGCGGGTTAAATTTGAGCTAAATTTGACCCGCAAAAGCTTAGGCGGCAGGCAAATTTGGGCTAAATTCGAGCTAGGCATGCTCGGCCCGGGCTCCAGCTTTAATCCACCCAAAGCAACCCGAGCCGAATTTGGTTTCAAATTTGACTTACCCAAACCAAGAGGCGAATAAATTTAAACGAATTTGAGCGTATCTAGCTAGGCTGACAGGCTTTTGCTTTAAATTTAACCTGCGCGATTTTGAGAGTAAGAGGCGCGAAAGACTAAATTTATTTGATCCGAGTAAATTTGACTCAAATTTACCGAGCGAAACCTAGCAAAATTTGCGCCGCAGCGAGTTAAAGTTGTTCATAAAATTTGATTTTTCAAGATAAGTAGCCAACGCTTGTTTAAGCTAAATTTTGCGGACTTCTCATTATTGACGATACGAATTTAAGGCAAATAATATTTTTTAACCTCGTCGATATTTATATTTTCTCTATCCAAAAAGTAGGTTTTGATCTCTGCATATTTGTCTTTATCGAAAATAAAAATTATAAAATATTTTTTGCAAAGCGCGTGACAATACGTAACGAATTTGACATTTGGATAATGCGGCTCGTCTATGATAATAGCTGGAAACGGCGTAAAACCGCTTAAATTCCCTTGCGTTGTCAGCTGAAAAAATATTTTTATGATTATATTCCCAAGATACATAAAAATCATAAATAAAACAACAAACAGCAAGCTACCAGACATACCAAAAAAGCCGCATAATACTATTATATACAAGGTGGTATCGCGCACTCCCTTGTTTGGCATACTGGCATCCAGCGGCTTACAAATCAACTCATCTAAATTATTAAGCGGTGAAGTATGCTTTAAAATGCCGTTTTCGTAAAATTTAACCGAATCGTTCATAAAGTGAACGGTATCTTTTTTCTTTATCACATAAAAGAAGTAGTCGATAATCATCCAGCATACTATACAGGCCAACGCTATGACAAGCGACAAGATGTTGTCTATACTTTTATCCTCAACCCGCCCCATAATAAAAATAGTTACGATAATACTAAATGCCAGCGGCATAAAAAACAGTGTTTCAACAAAGAAATCCTCGTAGTTTTTTACTATTATCGGCTCTTTGTCGTAGTCTCTCGCAAATTTATTTAAACCAGGATTCGTTAAATTTGGGTTGCGAGGATTGTAGTTTAAATTTTGCATCTGTTTGTCTTCCACTTTCCAATTTATCTCCTGGACTCGCATCGCAAAAATACTAAATTTATCGCCAAATTTTGTAAAACCGCTTTTCAAATCAAAGTGAATTTACGCTTAAAATCAAAGCGAGCTAAAATCCCGATTTTTTCACTTTGATTTCTAACGTAAATTTTATCCCTTTTAAACCGCCTCTTACTTGATTTTTTCTATCCTAAACACCTGATCTCTCATACTCTCGTAGCTCTTGGCTTTCTCGTAGTTTTCTACCCAGCTACTAACCCACGACGGTATAGGGAGCTTCTCATCGTTCCAGTTTGCCACTGTGCTATATGCAAGCCCGGTTAATTTACAAAACTCTTGCCTCGTGAGCGCCATTTGTTTGAGAGTGTTGTCAAATTCTTTTTTTGTCATATCTGTCCTTTTGTGTTTTGTGATTATAGCGAAAATATCTTATTTTAGTAAAGAAAATATATATTTTTTACTAAAATAGTAAAAAATCCCTTGACAAATTTACGGAAATAGTATATAATTACAGTATAAATTTACTAGATTAGTAAAAAGACAGAGCGCGACGAGACAATCCGCCAAGATCACATCTCGCCGCTAGGTGCTCCCAAACGGGAGCCTTTATTATATCAAATTTAATAAAGGATCTAAAATGCAAAAGACATACTACAACAAAGGCGAGGCAAACGCCATCCTCTCAGGCATAGCAAGTTGGCGCAATAAAGGCATATATGGGCGCTGCATATGCGGCGGAAGCTTTCCGTCAAATACTACATTGGAAAGAATTAAGGTATTCGTAGATACCGTATTGTCTGCGGAAGATAGAGAGGCCGTTAGGTTAAGCGATACCGATAAAAAAGCTTTTTACGTGGTTTGCTCAAAATTTGGACGATGCAGACAAAAGAGCAGAGTATCAAAGAGCTCTTGATGTGGACGTCGATATAAACGAGCTTGAACGCGTAATAAGGGGAAAATAATGGAAAATCTAGCCCTTTTATCAAACGAAGAGCTGCTTGAGATCATATCGCAAGCAAAGGCTATCATAGAAAGCCGTAAAGAAGACAAACAGTTTATGGTCAAGACTTTTGAGAGCATAGACCCTAGAAAAAACGGCCACGCGTATATGGCTAGGCTAAGCTTTGCGGACGGCAAGGTTAGCAGAGAATTTATCGACTGCAACGGAAAAAACTGGGATAGCAAGCATAAGTATTATGATACTTCTTTTACTTTCAGAGCAAAAGAGGGGGATAAATTTGAGGCTAGGCTTGACGACGGAAGCTGGAAAGGCGACTCAAAGGTTTGGTATATGGTCGTCAAAGACGAGAGCGGCGAGCTGGTATTACAGCGATTTAGCTCGCTATAAATCCCAAAGATACGCAGATAAAAGAGCTTGATGCAAGATCTAGAGAGATCTTGCTAGCTAGCTCTAAAGAGTAAATTTGGAGCTTTTAAATTTAGTGATGCATGTGCATATTAGTTGAGTTATCATCACTCATATTTTGCATCATCTTGTGGTGATCGTGCATTGGCATATCTGCTGGCATATTCATATGCATACCCATCTCACCGTTTTCAGCCTTGTAGCCAGTTATGGTAGGATCAACCATGCCAAATATCATAGCGACGTGTCCGACGATCAAGAAGAATATGAGTAGGCAAAAATGAAGCTTTAGCTTTGCCTTTTCGCTTGCGTTTTTGTAGATCAAATTTAGCTCTAAAAGCGCGATGCCAAGAAGTGGTATGACGCCGATGAGATATGAGTAGATAGCGATAACATCGGTATATCCACGCCATTTTATACTTGGATAAATTTTTGCCATAAAATAGATCACAAGAGCTGTAAAATAGACCCCAAGCACTATGCCAACAAATTTGTTAATAGCTTTAAAGCCAGCATTTTTGTCGCTATCCATGTGATACATAGTGAGAAACTCCATCGCCACCAAAAGCTCAGCAAGCCCCATAGGTATCACCATGTAGAGGATTAGATTGTAAGGTTGATTGAGCGATAAAAGCTCCATGTAGTGTGTCATTACCATTGTAAGTCCTTTGTAAAAATTTAAAGAATTTTACTACCAAATGGCTAATAGTTATAAAATATCAAGAATATTAGCAAATTTAAGCGGGATATCAAGAGCAAGTATTCAATTGTACGAGGCAGATAAGGTTGAAATTCCAGTAAAAAATTATCAGACATTTCGAAAGCTTTAGAAGTTGATCCTGATTTTTTCATAAAAGACAAAAGTTCGTTAGTAGTTCGTAAGTCTGATGAAAATTTGGTTCGTAAGTCGTTCGTAAGTAATGAGAATTCGCCCGCCAATCCTTTTAACCTTAAAAAAAAACAGAAGCGGATCAAATTTCCCACGATCAAATTCTCATCCGCAAGCTTGGTTCGGCCGTAGGCGCAGGCGAGAGCGTCGATATAAACGGCGTAGAGGTCTATGATACCGATATTTTGGTGCCTTTTTCCCAGATGCTTTTTAAAGTGCGCCCTAAAAAAGCCGATAGGATCCGCTGCATGCAGGTAGACGGCTACTCGATGGCGCCTATGCTTTTCCCAGATAGCTGGGTGATCGCGGACGTTACGGCGAAATTTGAAGGCGACGGGCTATATATCATCAACTACTGCGATAACTTTATGGTCAAGCTCTTGCAAAAGAGCCCCGACGGCACGCTACACATAAAAAGCGTCAATAAAGACTACGAAAGCTACGATATAGGACCCGATGACGATGCGCAAGTATATATCGTAGGTAAAGTCTTGCGCTGCGTTATATAAAACGGTTTTAACGCCCATTTAAACGAGTGTTAAAAGCGGTGTAAAATTTTGTAAAGTTTTTGTAAAAAGATGTAAAGTAAAATTTCGCCACTTTGATTTTGGATAAATCTGCTCTCAATACCTATTTTTAGGCACTCAGCTCAAATTTTCCCTCACTTTGATTTCTGACAAAACTTTACAAATTTGATGCTATATTTTACGATGTTTTAAATTTTTCTGCAAAAAACGGCTACTTTGACTTATCTACACAGCGGCGTATTTGCAAGCTGGACGCAACTTTACACAAATTTATCGCAAAGCAGTTTTAAATTTGAGCAAATTTAACCACCGAAATGCGCAAGATAACAAAAAATTTATAAAAATTAACGCGAAATTTACCATAGCCTCAATGCTTTTTGCATTGCATTTTCGATTTTAGTTTCGTCAAGAGAGCCGTCAAAAAATAAATTTAGCGCCAAAGCGGCCTGAAAAAGTAGCATCTCCGAGCCGTCTTTATGCCTAAGTCCGCTAACGGAGGCTAAATTTAAAAATGGCGTTTTTTTACCGTAGATCACGTCAAAGGCAAATTTAGCCTCGTCAAAAATAGGGCACAAAAGCTCGGTGGGCGCGGGTAAATTTTCATCTTTTAGCCCCGCTGAAGTCGTATTTACGACCAGATCAAATTTGCCGCCTTTAAATTCGGCGAAATTCGCCCAGCTAAAATTTTCGTATTCGGCAAAATTTGCTAGCCTTTTCTCGCTTCTATTTAGCACGCAAACTCGTACGCCGCGGCTCTTTAGCGCGTAGGCGACTGCTTTAGCCGTCCCGCCCGCGCCTAAAACGAGAGCTGATTTTATCTCGCCAAAACTCTCTATCGCCCGCAAAAACCCTGGCGCGTCGGTATTGTGGCCGTAAATTTTGCCGCCGCGAGATACCAGAGTGTTTACGGAGCCGATTTTTATAGCCGTTTCATCCGCTACGTCGCACTGCGCGAGCGCGGCTTCTTTGTGCGGGACGGTCACGTTTGTGCCGCTTAGTTTTAGTTCTTTAAATTTAGATATGAGCCGCGAGCCGTCCGTTAGCTCGTAGCGAGTGTAGAGGGCTTCGCGAGATAAACCAAGTTCGCCCAGAGCCGCGTTATGCAGTCTGGGCGAGATAGAGTGAGAGACGGGGTTGCCGAAAACGGCGAAAATTTTCATTTTATATTTACGATAAATGCGTTTGGAGCGGCATTTTGCTTGATCTTGGCTAACTCGCTTTTTAGCTGGGCTCCGTTATAAGGGCCGACGAGTACTTTAATGATCTCATCGCCGTTTACGTTAGTTCTATATAGCTTGTATGCGTAGCCTGCGGCTTTTAGCTTGCCAAGCTCGGGCGCTTTTTCGTTAAAGTGCTTTACCGCAAAAACCTGTATATAGCTACCGCTGTGAGCCTCGTCGCCGCCGGAAGCCGGAGTTTGCTTAGTCGGCTTTTGCTTCGCTACTTTTTCTTTATGCGCATCGGTTGCTTTTGGCTGTTTAGCTACTTTTTCGTTTTTCGCCTCTTTTTGCTTCTGCTCTTTTGTTTTTACGACGTTTGCGTGCTGTTTAGACTCTGCTTTTGGTTCGCTTGGTTGTGCGCTAGGAGCGTCGTTTTGCTTTAGCGCCCCTTGTATGGTAGCAGGCTCCGTCGGAGGCGTAGCGGGATCGCCGGCTTGTGCCTCTTGCTGTTTTTTATCCTCTTTTTCCTTGAGCGACTTTACCATATCTTCAAAGCTATCTTGGCCTTTATTTTCAGGCACGATAGGCACTTGTTCAAAGTTATTTTGCTGCGGCTCCTGGACTAAAGGCTGGGTCGGCTCGGGCTGCGGTTGCGGCTGAGCTTGAGCTACTTGCTCTGGCGTAGGCACGTTTACTTGCTGCGGGATACTTCTAGTATTATCGGGTTCTGGCGGTAGAGTCATCCTAGAGTCGGGCTGGGCTATCTGGGCATTAGTTTCGGATGAATTTAAAAATTTCATCGCGATCAAAACCGCCAAAAATATAATAACGAAGACGGCGACTAGGACGAGTATCCTTTTGACACTTTTGCTTTTTTTGTCTTCGTTGTTATCAAGCATAATGTCTCTTAGCTCGTTATACTCCATTTTTTCTCCTTACATATGTTTTGACCAGCTTGCGCCGCGCTCTTTTTGATAGACCTTATACGGCAACGTCAAGATATTAAATTCTTTCGGTAGCTCCATCGTCGGAAACACTCTCCACTCTTTAACCAAGCGCGAACTAAGCAGCATAGATAGCTTATTTGCGATCTGATAGCCCTCGTTTAGCGTCGTGTGGCCTTTATGCACGTAAAGGTGCAGGTGCCCCGGCGTCTTGCTCTCGTAGGCGGTAAAATTTATAAACCCCTCCTCGCGGAGCAAAAGCTGAGCTCGGTGCCAAAAGCGCTCAGGCATCCTACCGTTGTAGTCAAAGACGATATTTTCGACCTTGTCGCCAGGCAGTATCAGCGAGTGCGCGACCGTGATTTTACCCTCGTCGTGATCTTTTATCACCTGATAGCTTAGAGGCTCGTTTATAAGCTCAAATTTGTTAAAAAACGTCCGCCCTTTATACTCGATCTTACTTACGATATTGTCGCGTTTGATCCAGTAGTGGCTCGTGTTCATTTTGATTAGCGCGGTGTCTATGCTCTGCATTAATAAGTCGCCTTATCGTAGATGATAAATTTGCTCGCAAGCTCTTTTAGCTCGGCTTTTACCCTGCTTTGAAGCTCGGCATTATTGATATCGCTTAGTACGTCGGCGATTTTATTTGCGATGATCTCAAATTCCGCCTCTTTCATACCGCGAGCCGTAAGCGCCGGACTTCCGATGCGGATACCGCTTGTGATAAACGGGCTTCTTGTTTCGCCCGGAACCGTATTTTTATTTACGGTTATGCCGGCATTTCCAAGAGCGATGTCAGCGTCTTTACCGCTAAATTCGCGGTTTAAAAAGCTCATCAAAACTAGATGGTTATCGGTGCCGCCGCTAACTAGATCAAAGCCGCGTTTTACCAAAACTTCGGCTAGTTTTTTGATATTTGCTTTGACTTGCTTGGCGTAAATTTTCCATTCAGGCGAAAGGTTATGCTTAAAGCCTACCGCCTTTGCAGCGATAACGTGAACGAGCGGTCCGCCCTGAATGCCGGGGAAAATAGACGAATTTATCTTTTTAGCGTACTCTTCGTTGTTTGTCATGATGATACCGCCGCGAGGTCCGCGAAGGGTCTTGTGCGTAGTCGAGCTCACCACATCGCAGTGCGGGAACGGACTCTGATGCTCGCCGGCTACGACTAGACCCGCTATATGCGCCACGTCGGCAAAGAGTATAGCGCCTATTGCATCGGCGATCTCGCGGAATTTCTTAAATTCGATCTCGCGCGTATATGCGCTAGCGCCGCACACGATCATCTTTGGCTTTACGATTTGCGCGATTTCCATTACCTTATCGTAGTTTATGCGTCCGTCAAGCTCTACGCCGTAAAAAAAGCTCTGATAAATTTTACCCGAGCTGCTTACTTTTGCGCCGTGAGTTAGGTGTCCGCCGTGGCTTAGATCCATGCCTAAAATTTTATCACCGGGATTTAAAAGTGCACCGTAAACGCCTTGGTTTGCCTGCGAGCCTGAGTTTGGCTGTACGTTTGCAAATTCGCAGCCAAAAAGCTCTTTGCAGCGATCAATCGCTAGCTGCTCGATCTGATCGACGTATTCGCAGCCGCCGTAGTAGCGTTTGCCTGGATAGCCTTCTGCGTATTTATTAGTTAGAATGGAGCCCATTACTTCCATTACTTCAGGGTAGGTAAAATTTTCGCTCGCGATCATCTCGAGGTGGTCGCACTGGCGTTTTAGTTCTAAATTTACTAAATCAAAAATTTCTTTATCGTAACTTTGCAAACTCATTAATTCTCCTTGGTTTCGTTTTTTTGCGGTCTCATCGCGGGGAAAAGCACCACGTCGCGGATGGATTTTTTATTAGTTAGTAGCATCACGAGCCTATCTATGCCGATACCCTGCCCGGCCGTCGGCGGCATCGCATAGCCAAGAGCCCTCACATAGTCCTCGTCCATCTCGTGAGCTTCGTCGTCGCCGGCATTTTTGGCTTCGATCTGCGAAGCGAAACGGCCGTATTGATCGATCGGGTCGTTTAGCTCGTTAAAGCCGTTAGCTAGCTCGCGTCCTGCGATAAATAGCTCAAATCTCTCGGCTATATCGGGGTTTGCGTCGCTTCTGCGAGAAAGCGGGCTAATAGAAATCGGATAGTCGATGATAAAGGTCGGATCGATTAGTTTGCTCTCTACGTAGTTGTCGAAAAGTTCGGCCTGCAAATGACCCAAATCAAGCTTTGCGTTTGCCTCAAAGCCGTCCGCTTTGAGCTTAGCTAAAATTTTATCCTTATCGCCGATGATCGCCTCGTCTAGTCCGCCGATTTCTACGAGCGCTTTTTTGTAGCTTATTCGTTTAAACGGCTTGCTAAAATCGATCTGCATACCGTCAAATTCGATGATTTTAGGCATATCGAGTTTATCAAGAAGCACGTTAAATAGCTCCTCGGTTAGCCCCATCAAATCGTGATAAGTGTGCCACGCCCAGTAAAACTCGATGCTTGTAAATTCGGGATTATGCGTTAGATCCATACCCTCGTTGCGGAAATTTCTATTCATCTCATAAACCGCATCAAAGCCGCCCACGATGAGACGCTTTAGATAAAGCTCGGGTGCGATGCGTAAAAATCTCTCCACGCCAAGCGCGTTGTGAAACGTGACAAAAGGCTTAGCGTTAGCTCCGCCGGGGATCGGGTGCATCATCGGAGTCTCGACCTCTAAAAAGCCCTTATCCTCGAAAAATCTGCGAATCGTGCTAACGATAACCGAGCGGCGTTTAAAATCGGCCCTAACCTCTGGGTTCATTATCATATCAAGGTATCTCTGGCGGTATCTAGTCTCGATGTCGGTTAGTCCGTGAAATTTCTCCGGAAGCGGCGAAATAGCCTTAGACGCTAAAGTTAGTTCGCTAACGTGCATGGAAAATTCGCCCGTTCGCGTGACAAAGGCATATCCGCGTACATATATGATGTCACCTACTTCGATATTTTTCTTTACGACCTTAAACCAATCCGGATCAAGCGTCTTATTGCTAAAATAAATTTGGAGATTGCCGTCCTCATCCTCGATGTTGGCAAATATCGCCTTGCCCGCATCCCTGATGAGCTTAACGCGTCCGGCTAGGCTTACTGACTGCCCCTCGGCACTCTTTTCTTCGGTGTCTATAATATGTTTAAATTTGAGCCTAAATTTAGCTATATCCATATCACGGCGCAAAAAGTGCGGATAGGGATTTACGCCCGCGTTTCGTAGCTCGTTTGCGGTCTCTAGCCTTTGGATTTCCAGTTGATTTTCAAATATCACTTGCCGCCCTTTGCCTCTTTGGCGGTACACTCCTTGCATACTCCGTAAAGCTGCATCATGTGTCCGGTTAACTTAAAGCCGTGTTCTTTTGCTATGCTGGATTGTCTTTTTTCGATCGTTTGATCTTCAAACTCTATGATTGTTCCGCATCTGCGGCATATCATGTGGTCGTGGTGAGGTTTGGTGGCAAGCTCGAATTTTTTCCCTTGCGAGCCGAAGCTGATAGAGGTTACCATCTCGGCTTCCTCGAGTAAATTTAGCGTTCTATAAACGGTCGCGATACCGACGTTTAAGTCGGGATAGGTCTCTTTAATGAAAAAATATAGTCTCTCCGGAGTAAAATGCTCGTCGTTATTATAAAGCGTTTTTAATAAAACCTCGCGTTGCTGCGTGTATTTTAACCCGTTATCTCTTAAAATTTTTTTGAATTTTTCAAGAAGGGCGTCGTATTCTAAATTTTCGATAGTCATCTTTGCTCCTTAAATCGTCGAATTTAGCTCTAAATTCGGTTTATGCTCTTGTTTGGCGGCGTCAAAAGGCGTCTCGATATTACCCACGCCGCCGGCTATCGCCTTTACGTCTACGTTCATTATCCATTTACCGGTCTCTAGCAGTACGGGATATAGTTTGCTTCCGGCAAAATACGGCTCAATCTTACTATTTAGCACCTGAATATTGGATACGGTTACTATTAGCACCGCAAAAACTAGGAAAATTTTAGCGCTACCCACGACAAAGCCGCCTAGTTTATCTAAAAACCCGAGTCCGCTTAGACCGACTAGTTTTGATAAAAATGCGCCTATGCCCAAGCAAACGACCCAAAAAACGATGAGCGTCGATAAAAACCCGGCAAAAAACACGACCGTATCCCCGTCTAGCTTATAGACTTTGTCGCTGATGATTTGTCCGGCTTTTGCCGCAAATCTACTAGCCACCACGATACCGCCGATAAGTCCCACAAGCCCGAATATCTCCTTAATAAGACCGCTTATCACGCCCTTTATGCCTAGTATCAGCACAAGCGAGACTACGACCACGTCAAATAGCGTAACAAACTCCATCACATCCCCAGTAGCGGTCCCAACTCTTGCTGGTTGGTTGAGTATCTCATTGCCATTTCTTTGCTTATTTGATTTGCTCTGAGTGCTTTCATTAGGGACTGAGTTTGAGTTATCATGCCGGTTACTTGCTGATTTAGCTGCATTTGAGAGTAAATTTGATGCACTTTATTTTCGCGTATGAGGTTTGCGATAGCGTTGTTATTTATCAAAATTTCATGGATCGCGATTCGTCCGCCGCTAGTTTTAGGAAGCAAGCTTTGCGATATAACCGCCGTTAGAGAAACCGAGAGCATATTTCGCACTTGAAGCTGCTCGCCGCCTTCAAAGCTATCTATAATACGGTTGATAGTCTGGATGGCGGAGTTCGTGTGCAAGGTTCCAAAAACCAAGTGTCCGGTCTCAGCTGCCGTAATAGCCGTAGATATCGTCTCTCTATCGCGCAGCTCGCCCACCAAAATGATATCGGGGTCTTCGCGAAGCGCGCTTTTTAGAGCCTTAGCGTATGAGTGGGTATCCGTACCGACGTTTCTTTGAGAAAAAAGCGCTTTTTTATTCGTATGCACGAACTCCACAGGATCTTCGATGGTTAGGATATGTTTTCTGTGGCTTAAATTTATCTCGTTTAGCATCGCGGCAAGGGTGGTGGATTTACCGCTACCGGTCGGTCCGGTAACCAGTATCATGCCCTTTTCGCGCTTTACGACCTCTTTAAAAACGCCCGGGGCTCTCAAATCGTCAAGAGAAGGTATGTCGGTAGGGATTATACGAAACGCCGCAGCCAAGTCTCCGTTTGAGGTGTAGTAGTAGTTGCCTCTGAAGCGGCCTACGCCCGGGAGCTCTATCGCAAAGTCAAGTTCCTTATCCTCCTCAAGCTCGCTTTTTTGAGTATCGGTTATCAAAGCGTAGCATATATCTTGTATATCGTGTCCGCTCAAAACTCCCAGCTCAAGCGGTCTTAACGTTCCGTCTATGCGAATTTGCGGTTCGCTTTTTGAAACTAAGTGCAAATCGCTCGCCTTATTATGCACGACGGTTTTTAGAAGCGTTTCTAGGCTTACGTCTATTTTTTTTGGTTCTAGCGCGTCGCCTACGCCCTCCTGTTTTATTTCTTCCATTTATATTTTCCTTATTCGATTATTTTCGGTACGACGAAAAAATGCTCGCTACTCATAGGAGCATGCTTTAGTATCGTTTCTATCACGTCCGAGCTTACGCTTACGTCTTCTCTTAGCGGAGTTCCGCCGTCTATGGAGCTTACGACCGCCCCCACATCGCTTAAGTCCAGCTCGTCTAGTATATCTACGAAATTTAAAATTTCGCTAAGTTGATTTTCAATCTCTTTTCGCTTCTCTTCGCCTATTTTAAGCGAGCTGAGCTTTTCAAGCTTAGCCAGCAGCGTATCGTCTATTTGCATAAAACCTCGTTTAAATTTTTAAATTTTCTCGCATTATAGCACATTTTGTCTTGATTTTTATGGTGTTTTATAATTATTATGCTACAATTACGAACTTTCAATATCTAAAATTTTAAGGAAAAAGCTTGGCTATCAAAGACGATATCAACTCCATAAAAGAAGAGCTAAATACTCAAGAACAATTTTTAGAAAATATGATAAAAAGCGAAAGATTTTTTAAAAAATATAGCAAATTTATCATAACCGCGGTCGTTTTAGGCGCGATCGGCGCGATCGGATACTACGTAAACGACGCCTTAAAAGAAAAAGATTTCAAAGCCGCAAACGCCGCCTATGCTAAGCTAATACTTAACCCAAAAGACGAGCAAGCAAAAGCCGAGCTAAAGCAAAAAGACGCCTCTCTTTACGCGCTTTACGAATTTAAAGTCGCCGTCGATAACAACGACACGAACGCGTTAAAATCGCTAGCAAACGAGCAGATCGATCCGCTTTTAAAAGATATCGTAAAATACCAATTAAACGAGCCTAGCGGTCAAATTTTAAGCTCGTATAGAGCCGCGATTAACGGCTATGAGCTATTAAAAGAAGATAAAATCGACGAAGCTAAAAACGAATTTAAGAAAATCCCGTTAAATTCGCAGCTACAAGATCTCGTCAAAAATTTAGAACACTACCAAGGAAAAACAAAATGAAAAAATTTCAGACTATTTTAGCCGCCGTTTTGTGCGTGGCCGTACTCGGCGGATGCAGCACAAAAAGGCAATATTTCGAACCGACCGACGTGCAAAATGAAAAAATCTCGGAAACCAGGCTACCTTCTAGCATCGCGACCGCGAGCCTAAACGGAGCGGTGCTCAAAAACGGCATGGTTATAACCAAAAGCGGCCTACTTGCGCCTGAGATAAAGCTGCCAAAGGGCTCAACCTTGTTAAATTACGGCGACGGTAAATTTATCAGCTCGGATTTAAACGGAAATTTGATCGTCGAAAATAGCTCCAACGAAATTTTATTTCAAAGAAGCTTTGATCAAGCCGTCGTATCGGCCGCTCTTGAGGGCGACAAGCTCGCTGCCTTAACCGCGAGTAACGTCATATATCTCATAGATATCGCGACAAACGAGGTTTTGCTCGAGTTTGAGAGCTCAAACGTCTATGCGCAAGACTCTCGCGTAGCAGCGCCGCTATTTATGAGCTCGCTCGTCATTTTCCCTACGCTTGACGGCAAGATCATGATCGTAGATAAAAGTCAGGGCCGAATTTTACGCGACGTAATCGTTAGCAGCGAACAGTTTTTTAACAACGTAATATCTTTAAACGTCGTAAACGACACGATGATAGCCGCCACGGGTAAGCGTATCGTCTCGATAAATCCGGAAAAAACGGTTTATTTTAACGGCGAAATCAAGGATGTAGTCATAAACGGCGAACACGTATATATCCTACTAAAAGACGGCAAAATCGTACTTAGCGACCTAAATTTGAAAAAAATTAAAGACGCGTATTTTAAATTCGCCATATTTTCAAGTGCCACCGTTTATAACGGCTCGCTTTATATAATGGAAAAAACAGGCTATCTAATCAAGACCGATTTAGCGCTTGATAACGCCAAAATTTACGAGCTTTCAGACGAGGTCGAGAGCCAAATTTTCGCCGGCGCGAAAGAATTTTACTACGATGACTACAGCCTAGAACTTAAATGACGAAGCAAGAAATTTATCAAGTTCTGGAAGCTAAAAAGATTGTTTTAAAAAATTTAAGCTGGACGCAGCTTGATAAATTTACCAAAAAAAAGACCCTTGCCGCGCTTACGGGCATCGATATGAAGGGATTTTATACGCTTTTGTTTTTTCGCAGCGCAAAGGCTAGATTTTTGAGCAAAGAATTTGAAGCGATTGATGAAATAGCTAGCAAAATCGCCGAGCAAACGGGTATAAATTTTAAGAAAAAGGCTATTTTTTATAGCTCGGATATCTGCTCAAAAACCGTAAATTTGATGAAAGAAAACGGCTACAAATATGACTCTATGTGACGTAGGCAACACTAACGCCACCTTTTTTGAGGACGGCAAAATCACCAAAATCAAGCTTGAAAATTTTAAAGATTTTAAAAGCGACGAGAGGATTTATTTCATCAGCGTAAACGACGAGATGACACAAAGACTCCGCAGTTTATCTAAATTTGTAAATTTAGAGCCGTATTTTGAGCTAGACACTATCTATGGCGGCCTAGGTATCGACCGAGTCGCTAGCTGCTACGCGGTAAAAAACGGCCTCATCATCGATGCCGGTAGCGCGATAACTATGGACGTTATGATGGACTCTATGCATCTTGGCGGCACGATAATGCCTGGTATCTCGCACCTCTTAAAAGCTTGCGAAGCGATTTCGCCCAGGCTAAAGATCTCGCTAAATTCGCAAATCGATCTCGACGCGCTCCCGCAAAAAACGGCCGACGCGGTAAGCTACGGCATCATAAAACCGATTTTACTTCTCATCGAAAATATGGCAAACGGCTCGAAAATCTACTTCACGGGCGGCGACGGCGAGTTTTTATCGCGCTTTTTTACCGACAGTATCTACGACCGTATGCTCGTTTTTCGCGGGATGCAAAAATTAATCGAACAAAAAAAGGATATTTTATGCTAACGGTTGCTCTGCCAAAAGGCCGCATCGCCGACGAAACGCTTGAGATTTTTAGGAAAATTTTTAATAGCTCGTTTGAATTTGAGGATAGAAAACTGCTGATGAGCGAGGGCGATTTTAAATTTCTAATGGTTCGCAACCAAGATATCCCGACCTACGTCGTAAACGGTGCTGCCGATATCGGCGTGGTGGGCCTTGACGTGCTTGAGGAGCATCGCCCGGACGTCGTGCGCCTGCTTGATCTAAAGATCGGCAAATGTCGCGTCTGCGTGGGCGTCAAAGAGGGCGAGGAGCTAAATTTAAACGCTCCCGAGCTAAAGATCGCCACCAAAATGCCGCACATCTCGCGCAACTATTTCGCCGCAAAGGCCACCGCACTAAAGATCATCAAGCTATACGGCTCGATCGAGCTAGCGCCGCTAGTTGGCCTTGCCGATGCTATCGTAGACGTCGTGGAAACGGGCACGACGATGAAACAAAACGGACTAAAAGTCGCCCAGACCATCATGCAAAGCTCGGCGTACCTCATCGCAAACAAAAATAGCTTCATAATTAAAAAAGACGAAATTTTATCGCTTTACGAAAAGATCAAAGCGCAAATTTAGGCTAAAATACCTCCTGCGCGATCAAATTTAGATGAATCTCCGTTAGGCTATAAACAAAAAACGCCCAAGCCCCAATCCCTCGCAGATTTGTAGCGTAAAATTTAAATTAGAGCGAGCAAGCCAAAAGATACGCGGCATCGGTTCGCGCGCATAATCAAAGCCCTTTCAAAGATAAATTTAGCCTCGATTTACCCGCGCCAAATAGCAAATTTATCAAACCCGCAACCTTTAAAAAGCAAGCTCGCTATTTTGGGAGCTAGCAGCGCCTCGTTTGTAAACGCCGTGCGTCAAGCTGCTTTAAAATACGTACCGATAATAGACAAAGGCGTTGCGCTAAAATATCATCTAAGAGAAACGACTAAGGCAATAAAAGCGGGCGGCGCCCTTAAAGACTACGCAAATGGCGGAGAAAAACGGCACAAGCAAAGAACAAACGATTTACGAACTTCATCAAATAAGGCGCCAAGCAAATACAAACGACGACGATGCAATAAGGCCTGACGATGAAGGAAGGCGGATTATCCTATAAATTTTTACCGAAAGTATAAATTATATCTTAAAAATAAGCAAAAATCGGCGAGAATTTAAACAAATAAAAACTTCAAGTAGGCGTTGTAAAAAACTCGTATAAATTTGCACGGCACCCTTGAGAATAAAAGCGATTTTTCAAGCTCCCGTTTTAAAATCTCTTAATCGGAGCGGTTTTGCTAAACGCTCTTAGGCCGCCGCCTTTACGGGTTTTAGCTGATACTGGCGGCATAGGCGCGAGCAAATTTAGCCGCATAGGACGCGGCTTTTTTGGCGCGAACGCATTACAGGACGACCGCGAACGTACTTGACGGCGTTTTATCCGCCTCGCTACTCCAGCAGGCTATCTCTCGGTTCGCCTAGATAAAAGCCCTGAAATTCGTCCACGCCCAGGCGCACGCAGGTATCAAACACCTCTTTTGAGTGGACGAACTCGGCTATGACGGTGATGTCTAACTGATTAGCAAAGGCTATGATCGCGCTAGCTATCGCCCGAGAATCCTCGCTAGAGTCTATATTTTTGATAATCGAGCCGTCTATTTTGATGTAGTCTGGCTTTAGCTTTAGGATATAGGAGAAGTTGCTATAGCCTGAGCCGAAATCATCTATGGCGATCTTTGCGCCCATCCTTCGCACGCGTTCGATAAATGCGCCGATACGCTCGATATTTTCTATATTTTCATCCTCTAGTATCTCAAATATTACCCTTGAGGCGATCTTGTATCTATTTAGCCTCTCGATGATAAACGCGCTCACGTCGCCGTCGGTCATATCTCGTCCGGATAAATTTACCGAGATGATGGCGCTAGGCTTGTCTTTGATTAGCTTAAAGCTCTTTTCGATTAGCATTTTTTCGATATCGGTGTAGCGCTTAATGCGCTTTGAAACTTCTAAAAAAACGCTCGGCGAGATGCTTTCAGAGCTATTTTGGATACGGATTAACGTTTCGTATTTTAACACCTTGCCGTCTTTGTTAAATATCGGTTGATAAAACGGCACTATTTTATCGTTTATTATGGCGTTTCGTATCATATTTGATCGCTTGATTTGCTCGGCGTATTGAGGAGTGTCGTCGATATTTTTAAAGTAGCAAAAGAAATCCTTGCCGCTTTGCTTTGCAAACTCAAGCGCCGTCATCGCCTTTTGAAACGTATCGGTCTCATCTAGGGCAAAGCCTACCGTACAGTAAATCTCTATCTCGATTTGCTCGCCGTCATCTTTAGACACGTCCATGACCAGCCCTTTTATGCTCTCTAAAAGCTCGCTTGCCAAATCCTCGTATCTATCTATAAAATAATCGGCATTTTCGACTAGAGCAAACTGGTCAGGCCCCACGCGGTAAGCCGCCATGTCGTTATCCTTTGCGAATTTTCTAGCTATTTGCGCCATTTTAAGTAAAATTTGATCGCAAGCCTCGGCACCGAAGTAGTTATTCATCTTTCTAAACTCGTCTATATCCACGACTACGATTTTAGGACTCTTCATGGTCGCTACGTCGCGCTCCAAAGCCGTTTTGTTAGGTAGCCCCGTGAGCGCGTCGCTATATAGGCGCTTTTGCATCTCGGAGTTATTGGCTAGTAGCCTAGCGTTGGTTTTCATGAGAGAGATTTGACTGTTTTTGATATTTCTAAAAAAGAGCCAATACTGAAACACGCAAATAAGCATCATAATAAGGGTAACTAAAACAGTGTTTTTCATATTGACGGCAAGCCAAGTAAAAAAACGCGGGTCGTCAAAGCCTGAAATTTTTACCGCGTGAACCATATCGTAGCCCAGTATCACGCCGTCGGTTTTTTTAAAATAGCAAACCTCGGCCTTATTATCCGCAATCAGACGAATGCGCTTATAAACGCCTTTTTGCTCCAAATCCGTATGCGCCCTAGAGTCCATATCGCAAAATTTATAGGGCAAAATTTCGCCTATTAAATTAGGATGCTGCGAGCTGGCAAGCACCGTAAGTTCGTTTTTGTCTCCGGTTTGCTTAAATATCCAAGCAGGTACAGAATTAGTCGCTTCGGCGTACCTTTGAAACTCGTTTATATCGCGCTTGGCCACTTGTTTATAAATCATTTCTACTACGTTCATATATGCTTCGGCTTTAGCGTCTATGCCGATGTTTGAAGGGTAATTAACGGAGTCTTGAAATTTATTATAAAATATAAAACAAACGGCTATACACGAACATATCACAAGCACGACGATAGGTAAAACGAGGTAGCGAGTTGCCTTGCTCTTAGATTCTAAATTTTGCATCGACCTTCTTTTGTAATTTTATCGCCATTTTATCATTATTTATTTAAGTTAATCATTAAAGCCAAAATTTATAAAAATAATTTGTGCGGCAAAAAAGCAAAGAAGAAAACGGACGCAGTAAAACAACTATGCGGACGGCTGATTTTTTGTCGCTCTTTTTTGCGAGATTTAGGCGACTAGGCGCCGTCGCTAAATTTTAAAGCTCCAAATTTACAAAGAAGCGTAAATAGGCTTAAATTTGACATTTTCAGGATGCGGGTCTCGGTGAGTAAAATTTCGAGTTAAATTTGTAAATTTGACTCGAAATTTGATCACAAAACGACAAGGCGAAGTATTTTTGTTCTAGACGAGGCACTTTTAAATTTGGCGACGGGAGTTACCTCGTCGGTAATGACCGAGCCAAATTTAAAAGTAACGAAGTATAGGACAAAAAGACAAGCCGAAGCAAGGCAAATTTACAGCCTTACTATCTGCGCTCCAAATCCCCCCTGCCCCGCCGGCGCATCAAAAAACTCCTTCACGCTCGGATGTTCGCGCAAGAAGTTTTTGACCGCGTAGGCGAGCTTGCCCGTGCCTATGCCGTGATACACCTGCACCTCGTCAAAGCCCATCACTAGACTATCTGAGATAAATTTATCCAGTTTTTGCACCGCTTCGTCGGCGTGCAGGCCGTGTAGATCGAGCGTGACGCTAGCGTTTTGCGGCTTTTGCACGCTTAGATTTATGCCTGATTTCTTCGCGGGTGCCGGTGTTTCGCCGCTGATTTTTAGCTGATTTATCGGCACGCGCATGCTCACGTTATCGGTTTGTATCACGGCGTCGTTTTTGCCTAGACTTGCGACGACGCCCTTTATCTTGCCGTATTTTACGCGGTCGCCGACCTTTAGCTCGGGCGGGGCGGAGATTTCTGGCTTTTGCACGGCGCGCTTGACCTCATTCGCGCGGTTTAGGGCGCGCTGTTTTTCCTTGGTATCGTCTAGATTTATCGCTCGCCTAGCCTCGTTTATCGCCTTAAAGTACTCCCGCTCCAGCCGCGTTATAACCTCGTGCTGCTCGGCCTCGGCTCGCTCTTTTTGCTCTTTTAAATTTTCGATTAGGGAGTCTAGCTTTTGCTCTTTTTTCTCCGCGCTTTCGAGCTTTTCTTTGAGCTGCACCTCTAAATTCAGTGTCTTTGTGATGATTTCGTTTAGATTTTCTTTGTCTTCGCCGTAGATTTTCTTCGCCTGCGCGACCAAATTTGCTGCGATGCCGTATCTAGCCGCGGTCTCAAAGGCGTATGATTTACCGATCGTGCCTTTTAAAAACTCAAATTTAGGCCGCGAGTTTTCCTCGTCGTAAAGCGCCGCCACGAGCTCGACGTCCGGGTTTTTGGCTAACAGCATAGCGAGGCGCTTGTGGTGGGTGGTGATGATCATCTTGATATCCTGCCCCATCAGCCGCTCGATCATCACGCCGTATAGGCTCGCCGCCTCCTCAAAATCCGTTCCCAGCTCGATCTCATCGACTCCGATGAGCAGATTTTTCTTCGTAAAAAGCTTGGAAAAATGCACCATGCGCCCGGCAAAGGTCGAGATGTCGTTTTTCACGTTTTGCGGATCCTCGATGATGGCGTCAAATTCCTTGAAATTTCCGATCTGCGATTTTTGCGCGTTTATGCGCATCGGAAGTAGGTATTTGGCTAGAAACGCAGCCGCTATGAGAGATTTTAGTAGCATCGATTTACCGCCCGCGTTTACGCCGGTGATTAAAAGCACCTTTTTGCTAAAGTCTATGCTGATACTTTTTGGATTTTTTAGTGCCGGGTGGGCGAAATTTGCCAGCTTTAAATTTGAACTGCCGCTTGGTAGCACAAACTCAAAATCCGCGCTTTTGGCAGTAAAAACCCGCGCGCAGTAGGCGTCAAACACGTCAAACGCGCCGTTTATAAATTTTAAAAACAGGAGGCCCTTGTGCATCGCGGAGCTAAAAATTTTGCAGTGTTCGTAGACGATTTCCTCTTTTTTATCCAGTAGCTCACTTTGCTCTTTTTTGAGTTTTTGGATGTTTTCGGGCGCGACGTAGAAGTATCCGCCCGAGCTTCTAGCCACGACCGTACCCTTTAGCACGTGGTTAAAACCGCCTCGCACGAGCAGCGCCTCGACGGAGCTGATGTAGTGCACCTGTGTATCGACGAGGTATGGCGTGATGGATTTTGAGTAGATGAGACGGCGCAGATCGGCGTCTATTTGCGCTCTTTTGGCACTAAACGCGTCTCTGATACCGCCCAGGCGCTCGTCCACTTCGTCTTTTAGCTCGCCGTTTTTGTCAAATGAATTTGCGAGCTTTAGCATCGGCTGCGGGATTTCTATTTTAGCGAGCCATTCGCCTAGTTTGCCTTCAAATTTGAGCGTTTTTAGGTAGGTAAAGTAGCTAATAATCTTAGCAAACTCAAAAATCTCGCTCACGTGCAGCGTGGCTTGTTTGCTAAGGCGAATGAGCGCGTCGTCTAGATTTTGAGCCGGTGTGGGAGGGTCAAACTGCTTTTGCGAGAGTTCTAAAATCTTTTCATAATGCAGCCTGCTGTCGCCCGCCATAAAAAGCGGCTTTGGGCGCGCTAGAAAGGAGTTAAACCGCGCCATATAGCCTTGCAGGTCTAAAATTTTTATAAGCCGCTCAAAGCCCTCCGCGTTTGTAAATTCTTTTTGCTCGCGGTGCGCCGCGGCGTCCGAAATATCGCCGTTTCTTTGCTCGCGCGAGACGTTATTTTCCAGCCCGCCAACCTCCCAAACGCTGCCTTGAGTCAAATTTTGATTATCTTTAAAATTACGCAATTATTCGCCTTTAAATTCGCAGCCATCAAGCGCGATCTTGACGCTGTTTAGCTCCTTTGCCGCGCGTTTTGCGACGAAGGATGACGTGCCGAACTCGTAGTTAAATTTGGTGTTATTTACGTCGAAATTTCCGCATTTTAGGGTTTTGCCTTGATTAAAAAGCGCGACTAGCTCCAGCCTTTTGCCCTGCTCGCTTTCTAGCCTGGTCTCGTAAAAATATAGCGCCGTCGCGACAAAAATAACCGAAAAAGTGATGATAAATTTCGCCTTTTTGCTTAGCTTCTCGTCGCTCACGCTAAATATCGCGATCGCGGCAAGCACGCCTAAAAGTACGATTATGACCCTCATGCATCGCCTCGCAGCTGATATGTGATGTCGCCAGCGCCAAAGCCGATCACTAGGCCGTCATCAAGCAAATTTTTCACGCCAAATTCATCCGTAAAGACGATCCCCTCGCCCTCGCGCGCGACTTTTTGCGTCATCACTGGGTTGTAGCGCTTAAACTCCTCTTTTAAATTTATATCTATGGACGCCTCGCCAGCAGCGTAAACGGGCAGGATAACTAGCTCGTCTATGCCCTCAAAACACTCCTTAAAGGCCTCTAAATTTGCGCTTAGGCGCGTAAATCTGTGCGGCTGAAAGATCGCCGTGATCTTAGTGATGCCCAGTAGCTTGGCGTATTCAAAGACCGATTGCAAAGTGGCCTTGATCTCGGTCGGATGGTGCGCGTAGTCGTCTATAAGTACGAATTTCCTGCTCGCGGTTAGGATATCGAAGCGCTTTTTGATACCTTTAAAATTTAGCAAATTTTGCCTGATTTGCGCTAGAGAGGTTTCATTTAGCGCCGCAAGTATGGCTAGCGACGCGTCCACGGCGATATGCTCGCCCATGCCAAGCACTTCAAATTTGCCTAAATTTTTTAGATTAAACGCAGTATAAGGCACGAAATCGCGCACGATCATACTAAGCTCGGTTATATCGACGCTTGGATAAAGGCGCACGGCGTCGAGCTTTAGCGTGCCCAAAAACTCGTCCTCGGCGTTTATCACGCGCACCTTGGCTCGCTCCAAAAAGCCTCGATACGCCGCGTGAAATTTCTCCAAATCATAGCCGTAATGCTCCATATGCTCGGGCTCGGCGTTAGTCACGACGGCTAGATACGGGTTTGAGTTGAGAAAGCTGCTATCGCTCTCGTCGGCTTCGAAAATGACGTTGTCGCAGGGCTCGTATTTCATATTTGAGCCAAACTGCTTACTGATCGCGCCGATGATGACCGAGCCCTCCACGAGGCTAGAGAGCATCGCCGAGGTCGTGCTTTTACCGTGCGCGCCCGCCACCGAAAACACGCGCTTGCCCTCAAGCACCATCGGCAGAGCCTCTTTGCGCGATAGGCACTGCAAGCCTTTACTTCGCGCTTCGACGAGCTCGATGTTACCCGGTTTTATCGCGGCCGAGTAGATGACGAAGTCCTGATCCTTGATCGCGGCCTTGCTATGCGGCGTGATGACGTCGATGCCCTGCGCTGCTAGCTCGCGCGTGATCGGGCTTTCTTTGATGTCGCTACCGCTGATAATGAATCCCTTTTCGTGCAAAAACCGCGCGATCGCCGAGATGCCGATACCGCCGATACCGATGAAATGGACCTTTTTACGCTCCTTTGCGCGCTTTATTTCATCCACGCTATCGGCTTGTTCGTTTAAATTTGACTGCGCTAAATTTTCGCGACCGGGATTTGACGCCCCGCCCGCTTCTACCGTACGGTGAAGCCCGCTTGCTTGGTTAAAATTTCCTTGTTTTAAGTTTTCCACTCGTTTTCCTTGCTGGTTCCTAAAATACCAAATCCCGCGCCCAAGTCTGCGGCTTTAGGCTTATTTTACCCGCAAACGGCATATCTTTTAGCGCCTCGCCGCTTGCCGTTACGCTTAAAGTTCGCGTGATTTTTCTTTAAATTTATTAGCCAGATTTTAGCGAAAATGAAATATCAAGACGCTGAAAAGGCGAAATTTACGCGAGTTAGCCGTTTAAAATCGGCAAGGCACTAACCGCCCGAATTCGGCGCAAAGGGTTTGCGTTAAATTTAGCTCCAAATTTAGCAGCTTTCTAGCAAGCCAGACTCGCCAAAATCAGAAAAAGCGCTTAGCTAAAACGGGCTCTTTTAGGCATTTTACCGCGTCAGCTCAAAGCTAAGATCGACGAGGTCAAAGACCTGCCCTGGCGCGATTTTGGAGCTTAAATTTACGCTGATCCAGTGCTTTTTATTCATATGATAGGCGGGCAAAATTTGATCGCCGTCGCGCAGGATCGCTGCTAGATCGGGCTTGCATTTTAGATTTAGTATTTCTAACGCTTCGCCGTTTTTAAGCCCCAGCTTGCCGCCGTCCACGCGCATAAAAACGGCGAACCATTTTTGATTTTTTGCGTGGCGAAATACGGCAAATTCCGGGTGTTTGTCAAATATCCGCTCGCCATGCGCGCCGAATTTCTCCTCGATGTAGCTAAAAATCCGCTTACGTGCAGGCATCATCCGCATCCTTTACAAAAACAGGCGTCCAGATGATCGTCTACTACGCCCGCGCTTTGCAAAAACGCATAGACGCTCGTGGGTCCTAGAAATTTAAATCCGCGCTTTTTCATCTCTTTTGCGATAAACTCTGCAAGCGGCGTGGTAGCGGGGATCTGCTTGATGTTTTCATAGTGATTTACGATGGGTTTGCCGTCAAATTTTGGATAAAATTTAGGCAAAAGATAGCCCCAAAGATAGTCGTAAAAGCTGCCAAACTCGCCCACCACGGCGAGAAATGCGCGGGCGTTGGCCGCAAGCGAATTTAGCTTTAGGCGGTTTCTGATGAGTGCTGGATTTTGCATAAATTTTGCCGTCTGCTCCTCGCCGTAGAGCGAAATTTTATGCGCGTCAAATCCTTCAAACGCCGCTCGCATCGCCTCGCGCTTAAGCAGCACGGCATGCCACGATATGCCCGCTTGAAAGCCCTCCAAAATTATAAGCTCGAAAAATTTCGCATCGTCTTTTATAAGCTTGCCCCATTCCTCGTCGTGATATACGCGCTCCAGCTCGCTTTTTTCCGCCCAGTCGCAGCGGATTTTAGGTTTTTGAGTATTTTGCAAATTTAGCTCCTGGCTTTGATAAAAATTTGAGAGATTGTAGCGAAATTTGGGCTAAGAAAGATGACGGGGAATCAAATTTTACCAGGCAAAATTTGATTTTTAAATTTGGTAAATTTTATGCTTTAAATTTAAAAGTACCGCAAGCCGAATTTTCAAATTTAACTTTAAATTCGGCCTGCGATACTAAATAATATTTGCTAGTATTTTGAGATGGATTTGAATGTTGTGCAGAAATTTTAAGTCAAGGCTAGACAAGTAGTCTGCCGCAGACTTAAAATTTCAAACCCATTCAAAACCAGCGAAGCGACGCCTTGGGCGTGGTTTCTATAAAGGCACTCAAAAGACGCCGCAAATTAGCCTATATTCTCTCCCGCAATCATACCAAACGTTAAGC
>CAURQE010000006.1:0-138582 GCA_963527315.1 uncultured Campylobacter sp. | reverse complement strand
TCTTATCATCAGAAAAGATGGCGAGTGGCGAATTGACGAATGCCAAAGGCACGATAGGGGCTGGACTAAATATGGATTATAACACATGAGAACAGCAAAACAACTTATAGAAGACGAACTTCAGAAAATAATTCATCAGCTTAAAGAAGTTTCTCTTTTGCAAGAGGAGAAACAAGCACTTGTAAGCTATAAAAAGGAGTTAGAGCAGCTATTGTTTCTCAAAAAACTGTCAGATACTTATCATTTGGAATCTGCAGCTATAGAGAGGATTATAGTATTGCCTCCACCTCGTACAGATTTTGCTAGTTTTCGCATAGTAGATGATGCTGAAACGGAAGAAAAACAATGGTGGGAGGAGTTAAAGATACAAAATGAACCCCTTTGGCTTTGTGAAGGAGATATTTTGATTAAGAAAAGATAATTCAAAATATAAATACAATGAAAGATATATCCCAAGTATCTTAGCATCAGCGGCTGGAAAATAGAACCATTCCGGGATAATAAATTTTACGGAATTACCTTTAGAAAAAGCAACTAAATGAATGCCTTACAAAAACGATTAGCACAAATAGGAACCAAGCCTCACGAAAATGGCTTGTGTGATGGAATAGTATATGAAGACTCAGAAGACCAATGTTATTGGATTTATAACCACTATTCCTATTGCGAATGGCTTAAGCACTATATGGTGCGCTATGCAGGACTTGGCTGAGAAGAACACGACGTTTGGTACGAACAAACCAAAGAAAAATATCGCTTAAACGAAGAATACGAGATAATTAAATTTAAAGACTAGATTTGGGAAAAATGAAGGCAAGCAAAGAATGCCAGATAAATTAGGTAAATTTAAGTTCTCATTTAAAAAGCCGCCGTCTTCGCGCTAGCTCAAATTTTACGCCCCGACGTTAGTCTAAGCAAAACAAGCTTAAACGAACGGGTAGGGCGCAAAAACTTGTCCCCGCAGGCTAAGGCGGAGCAAACAAGCTAAAACTACACTCCCAGCTGTGCCTTTACCTCGTCGCTAGCCATCTCGATACTCCACGCAGGCTCCCACACGAGGTCTATCTCGCACTCTTTTACGCCGTCGACATTCAGCACCGCCGTCTCTACCCATCCTAGTATCATCTCATGCAGCGGGCATGAGCGCGTAGATAGCGTCATCGTGACTTTTGCTTTGCCGTTCTCGTCGCAAACCGCGTCGTAAATCAGCCCCAAGGATACGATGTCAAAGCCCACCTCGGGATCGACGATGTTTGAGAGCGCGTCGTAGATTTTTTCTTTCATTTTTCTTCCTTTACTCCAAATTTCGTAAATTTAAAAACATTTATCATATTTATCGCGACTAAAACGATGCTAACGAGCAGGCTAGCCACGCCGCAGTGCGCGAGCGATTTTATCTCCAGCCAGACGCCAAACTCGTAGAGCGCAAGCCCAACGGCGTTAAAGCCGATACCGATATATGCGGGCTTTTTAAGGATCATCTGATCTAGTAGCGGCACCTTTGTTTTACCGACAAAGGGCGCTACGTAGTGATACCAGATGAGAAACGGCGCGATCTTGTAAAGATGAGCCGCGATAAATGCAAACAAAAAGCCGTAAATCAGCATAAACACCGCCATATCGTATCTATCCGCCGCGATCAATGCGCAAAATAGCACGAAGGCCGCGAGCGAAAGAGCGATATTGACGTTCCAGTAATCATACGCCTTGCGAACGCGCTTTTTTAGGATATGTAGCGCCTCTGCGACAAAGCAAACGATCGCCGCCCCAAAGGCAAAATACGCGTAAATTTCGCTAAAAAAGAGTAAAACGCCGGCAAAAATATAAAATCTGAAGGCAAATTTGCTAAGCGTAAATTTTAGATCGTGCGCCAGGGCAAACATCGGTAACAGCACGGTAGCTACGCCTACGATGATGAAAAAAACAAAGCCAAGCACGAAATAGACGTGAAATTTAAGCGCGAACATGAAATCCATCGGCAAAGTGCCAGAAAGTATCATCAAAAGGCAAAATCCAAGCGAGATGCCCGCGAGTAAAAATATCGCCGAAACAAAAAGCATAAAGGCTGCGAAGTTCTTTTTTTCATTATCCATAAAGCTAATGATATAGGTCGTGCCAAAAAACAGCAGCGCTAAAAAAAGCGCCATACCGCCGCCGTGCAAAAAGCCGGTCTTGCCGCTGATCATCCCGTAGCCCATCGCAGCGATCCCTACGCAGTAGACGGCTAAATTTAGCATCGCGCCCTTGATCGTCGAAAACGGCTTTTCTAAAATCACCGAGGTGAGCTGATAAAGCGCGCCGATGATGACGCTCATAACAAAGCCGACGAAAAACACGTGTAAAAATCCTGCCGTCTCAAGCCCCGCTATCATCTCAAAATCAGCCGCGAAAAAGGCGGGAATGCTCGCTATCAAAAAGCAAATGCCCGCGATAAAATAACCGCCCACTAGCTTAAAAGGCGGCGCAAAGGTGTTTAAAAGCATAGCCTATCTCAGTGACAAAGGCTCGTATCTACGTTCTTGACGTCCGCGCCCTGCTTTAGGCTAAAGGTCATCTTGACCGCCCCACCCTCTAAATCCTCGCGCTCGATGTCAAACTGCTCCGCAATTTTAGGGATCAGTCCGGCGGGGAATTTATGATTTACCATCACGATTTTGGTGTTTTGGTTTGCGAATTTGATTGCTACCAGCGCATTTACCATAGGCTCGGGCGGCACGCACGGACGGCTGTCAAAACCGACGAAATCCACGCCGCCTTCGCTATATTTATAAAACGGAACCGTCGCGCCTTCGGCGTTAAACTGCTCGGCGCCTTTGAAAAAATCGCTCATTTTTTATCCTTGTTTTAAATTTGGATAATTATACTCTTATTTTTCGCGCGAGCGTCTTGACCTTGCTTAAGTAGTTTGGATTAATATACTGCAACGTAAAATAAATAAAATTTCAATTTATTTTAAGCGGGGGGGGGGGTAAAATACGCCTACAAATTTAACGTATAAGGATAAAAATGAGTTTATATCTTGCTTTAAAAGATAAGCTTCCAAACGATGCTTTTTATATGAAGGATAAGCTAGACGGCTTAAGCGACGACAAGGCAAGAGCCGTATCGATACTAAATTTAAAAAGCCCGGTAGTAGGCCTGGCGCTTGGACTTTGCTTTGGGGCTTTTGGCGTGGATAGATTTTATAAAGGCGATATTTTGCTAGGCGCTTTAAAGCTTATAACGCTAGGAGGCCTTGGTTTTTGGGCGTTAGCGGATTTATATTTCGTCTATAACGGTATCAAAAAAGATAATCTAGAACTATTAAATTCAGCCATCATGTAAAAAATGAAAAATATACTGCTAATAAATGAATTAAAATCGAGGCTACCGTCAAATTTATATACCGAGCTCGTGATGAGTAAAAGGCTCGAGGAGCTAGACGATGCCCAAAGTTTGCAGCTGGTAGCCGATGCGTCGTATATGAAAAAGCCGACTTTAGTTTGGGTTTTTGCTCTGTTGTTCGGGTGTTTTGGAGGGCATAGATTTTATGTAAACAGTCCGGTAATCGGCATTGTTTTTATAGTGCTTACGTTTTTGGTATTTGCCGCAGCCGTTCCTCGTCCAGACTCCGGCATAGACAATTTATTTACGCTTATTTTGTTAGCCGCGATCATAGACGGCGTACTGCTATCTAAAAAATTGGCGGCTAAAAACTACGAAAAAGTAGCGCATATACTAGAGAAAAATGCCCGTTAAGTAGCTTAGTAAATTTCCAAAATATAGTTTGTATTTGGTAGCGGATAAATTTAACTCGCTAAACGAGAGACAGCAAGAAGCATTAAATTTAACCGACTTTAAAAATCCGTTCGTCACGCTTGCTTTGGGGCTATTTTTAGGAGTGATTGGAGCCGATAGATTTTATATCGGCTCTATCGGTATCGGCGCTTTAAAGGCGCTTGCGCTATTTTTTATATTTGCGGCAATCGGCATCATAGAGGCGGTTTATGAGGGCAAAGCGATGAGCGATAGCGAGTATATCGTCGCTCTAAGTATTGCCGGGTTTGTTTTAATGTTTTATTTTGTCTTAGCAGTCGTTGATGCATTTTTATCTTTTAAGGCTTGCAAAGAGAAAAATTTACAAACTCTCGTCGAAATTTTAGAAATTTATAAATAAAATCTCGCCTAAAAATAAACCGAGTCCCCGCTAAGATAAAATCAAAAGTAGACCCAAAAGGCGCCGAATTTATCGCCGAGCGGTAGCGACGGTACAATCTCTTACCGCCTTAGCAGTACTGCTTGTAGCCTTTATCGCAAAGCAGTTTTTTGCCCTCTTGTTTTAGGATTTCGTTTTTACTCTCGCCCCTATAGGTCGAGTTTTGGTCGCTACCGACCTTTTGTCCGTTTACGTAGATGTCCGCTGCAAATAATCCCGTTAAAAATGCCAAAAAAATCAAAATTTGCTTCATAAATCGCTTTCAATCAAATTTAATCTCCAAGATGCAAGCAAATCGCAGTCCAAATTTAAGGACGAGAACGTAAAATTTAGGATTTAAACTTGCGATAAATTTTTAAATCTTAGCGTCATCTTTGAAAAACCGACGTATGTGATTTAAATTTGCTACCGCTCGCAGTAGTTTTATGCCTCTACGGTTTTAAATTTATAAATTTACGCGTCGCTTAAATTTGATATACTAGTATGTGTCTTAGACCGACTCGGTTACGCCTAGGCCGCGCCGGTCTAAAAATCTCCTTGTAACTTTGGCTTTGTTTATTCGTTTAAGATATCGCTTGTATTAAATTTTATATTTTTATATCGAGGCGTATCTGCGGCGTGTCTGTGCGAAGGCATTTTAATTTAGCCAGTCATCGCTAATATCCATAAAATGTGCCTCATCATAGATGCCGTGCTCGCTTTTAAAACATCTATTTTCGTTCATCGGTTTTCAAAACTGTTTAAATGCACGCTTTGCAAAGCCCCGGTAGCGGCTGACTACACTCTCGCAGGTAATGCGTCCGGTCCAGACGAGGCCATTTGCAGCTTAGCCGTGGGCCGGGTATAAGCGCATATAGACTGCTTACAATCTAAATCAATCACACCGTAGAGTCGCACAAGCCTTGACGGAAAATAAGGTAAATTTTATCGTTCGTGCGGCGTAATAGACTAAAATTTGGCTCGACCTTATACTTTATCGGCTCTTTAGTCGCTTTTTGCGTGCGTCAAGTAGGGTGGTATATTTGCCGCCATATAAATTTAACTCGTTTGTTTTGATTTTGTATGCATCCTTTGTGATTTTATATTTGCCGTCTAGGCCGGTAAAGTTATGTTCTTAAAAATTTTGATTTTCAAAAAGCGTTTGCATTTGTTCAAGGCAGGCTTAGCAGGACTCTTGGTTTAAGGCATTTGGCATGCGTTTTTTGGGTTTTGCAGATTGCGGATTTTATAAATGGTTAAATTTTAAGATTAACTATTTTTGATTTGCGCTACGCAATGCTGTATGATTAAATTTAGAAAGGATTGGAAGACCAATCCTTTTATCAATCCATCTGATTTCTAATGTAGGTTGGAGCGTCCAATACTGCAGATGCTTCTTCGCTGTTGTAGCCGCCGCTTACTTTTAGCTGACTTATTCTTTGTTCTAGGTATGGATTTCTAGAGCTTAAAGATGCTTGACTGGGAGTAGGTGCCGGAGTAGGAGCTTTTTCCTCCTTGCCTTTAAAACCGGTTGCTATGATGGTAACTTGAACTTTATCCTCCATACTCTCGCTACTCGTAGTGCCTAGTATGATATCGGCATCGTCATCTACGCACGCTCTAATGATAGCCATCGCATCGTCTATATCGCCAAACGGGCAGTCCGGGTGAAATTTAAAGTGTACTAGGATGCCTACGGCTCCATTTATGGTAACGTCGCTTAATAACGGAGACTGGATAGCGTTTTTAACGGCTTCTTGAGCTGCGCCGTCGCCGTTTGACTCGCCTATACCTAGTAAAGCCATACCGCGATGTTCCATGACTTTTTTTACGTCGGCAAAGTCGGAGTTTATGTCGCTATCGCCGGATTCTAGCACGATAGTACACATGCCGCTGACTGCGCGCGCCAAGACGTCGTCGACTATTTTAAAGCTTTCTTTGATACCGGCTCTTTTATCTATGATGCTTCTTAACTTTTGATTTGGTATTACGATTATGGAATCAGACTCTTTTTTTAGCTCGTCAAGGCCTTTTTGGGCTAGGTTATAGCGCTTTTTACCCTCGAAATCAAACGGCATCGTCACGACGGCGACCGTCAAAGCACCGATATCTTTGGCTATTCTAGCTATCACGGGAGCTGCACCGGTACCGGTTCCCCCGCCTAAACCGGCAGCTATGAAAACGATATCTGAATACTCTAAAATGCTAGTTATCTCCTCTTCGCTTTCTAATGCAGCTTTTTTGCCTACGTCAGGTTCCATGCCTGCGCCAAGCCCTTTGGTAATCTTTTCTCCAAGCTGCAGCTTAGTAAAAGCAGATGAGCTACCCAGCGCCTTTATATCGGTATTTGCGACGATAAGATCTATATCCATCTCATCGCCTTTTTCTCTTATGATATGATTTATCATATTACAACCGCCGCCGCCTACGCCTATAACCTTTATCTTTGCGCCGTATGAAGACTTTTTCTCTTCGACCGTGAAGTTACCCTTATCCATTTACCCAAATCTCCTTTAAAATAGTTGTGTTATTTTGTTCCAAAGTACGGAAAAAAAGCTAGGCTTCTTTTCTTTTTTGTCGTTAAAATCTTCGTTTAGTTCGTCTTTTAGCGTTCTATCGTCGTCTATCCTTAGATCATCTATATAGCTATCATCTAGCGTCGTCCCTTTAAAAATTTTCTTATCTAGCTCTTCTACGCTTTTTGTACCGCTATCGTTTTGCATAGCGATATCTTTGAGGTTTTTGTTTTTAACTACTACCTCGTCTTTATAGCGCATCTTCTTTTCGGAGTCTATCTCATAGGGCGTAAAATATCCTGCACCGTACATACAAAGCCCTATCGCGCAAGAGTTTGCCGGATCTCTTAGTATCTCGTAAAGCCCCTCCATCTCTTTAGGCTTTGCTATACGTACGGGCATATTTTTAAAAAAAACATCTGCAAATTCTTTAATGCCTTCAAATTTGGTCATACCCCCGGTTAGCACTACGCCCGCGGCTATGGACGATTTGTATCCGCTATCTTCTAGCATTTTGGCCAATATCATAAGCGTCTCTTCTATCCTTGCGTATATAACTTTTGAGATAACGTCAAGCGAGACCTCTTGAGTTTTGCCATCATCGTTGATAGGCGGTATCTCTACTAATTCGTTAGTTTTGGCAGTATCTAGAAGCGCGCCGTAGTTTAGCTTTATCTCCTCGGCTTTTAGGATCGGCGTGTGAAGCGCAGCCGAGAGATCGTTGGTGATATTTGCCGAACCTATGCCTAAAAACTCGTTGTATCTTATCGAATTTCCGGAATGTACTATCATATTGCAAGTAGCTCCGCCCATATCGATTAGAGCTACGCCTAGATCCTTTTCGTCCTGATTTAGGGTAGCAATAGCCGAAGCGTAGCTGGAAAGTACGATATTATCAGGTTCGACGCCGGCTAAATTTAACGCTTTTCTAAGATTGCTTAGAGATGATTTTTGCGCCATTATGATATGCGTTTGCACCTCAAGCCTACTACCGTTCATACCCAAGGGATCTTCTATGTGCTCTTGGTCGTCTACTTTAAAATTATACGGCAGTATATGAAGCTTTTCGTAGTCGCTATGAATTTGCGCTCTTCGCTCGGATTCGGACATTGAACGCTGTATCTCTTTTATACCTATTTCATACGTCGGGATATTTACCACTCCGTTGCTCTCTACGCTTTTGGTGTAGGCTCCCGATATCGATACTACAACCTTTTCATATCGAGTGCCGGCTATCCTCTGGGCATCGACTAAGGCGCTTTTTATTGATTTTGAAGCTAGTTCGATATTGGTTATTACGCCTTTTTTTATGCCCTGCGTTTTGGCATTTCCTATGCCGATTATCTTTAGACCCGTGTCGTCGTGTTGCGCTATTACGGCGCAAATTTGAACCGAGCCTACGTCGATACCTAAAATTTTAGTACTCAAATCAATACCTTTTTATTTTTTACTAACGTAATATTCTACTTTATATCTCTTGGCTAGCGCCGTACCCAAATCTCTCATCAGCTCGCTATTTTTTAGGTAGCTTGATTGCTGGGCGATGATGTCTTTATATTCGCTCTCTTTATCGCGATTTATTAAATTTTGCTCTAGTATTTCGTAAACTACGGCTTTATTATCAATCATTACGTAGTCTTTTTTAGTGCTTTTGCCAAATAACTTGCTAACAAATACGTTAAATTCCCCTTCCGTTAGTCCGCCTTGAGCTTTTACGGCGTCTCTGCCAATAAAGCCTATGTCAATGCCTTTAAAGCCATTTTTAAGCAGTTCTTTAGCTTTAGCTTCCACTATTTCTTTAGTCTTTTGTTCTTTGTAAAGCTCTAAAATTTGCTCCCTAGCTTCTTCAAAACTCATTATTCTCGGAGCTATTACCTCTTTTACCTTTACTATCATATATCCATCGTCGTATTCAAACGGCTTTAGCGTTTCGCCGGTTTTGACGAGTTTTAGTTCATCTATAGGTAGACTTGCGTTATCTTCCAGAGTCGAGATAGTCGTGCCTGCTTCGCTTTCGCCCTTTTTAATTTTTAAATACTCTTCTAGCGCGATTTTTTTAGTTTGTTTTAGGTTAAAGTCCTTTAAAACCTCGTCTTTAACTGCTTCAAAATCTTTTATTTTGTCGTCGCTACCTTTATACTCGTTTTTATTTTCGTCATAAAACGCTCTTAACTCCGTAGCATTTGCTTCGCTGGTTATGGCCGGAATAAATTTAGTATCGAGCTTAAACTCCGTCATGGTTTTATACTCGTTTTTATGTTCTTCCCAGAGCGTTTTTACGGCATCTTCGTCTATTTTTATCTCATTGTCGTCGGCCTCTACGACTTGCATGGAGATTCTATCTTGCATTAAATAACTCGCCAAAAGCATATCGGTATCTTGCTTTTTGGTCGGGATATTTAGCGCGTGCCTTAGCTTATCTAGCAGGATTACGTTTTTTAGGCTTTCTTCGTATTCGCTCTGAGGTATTCTAGCTCTTTTTAGCGTATTTTTATACAGCTCTTTATCAAATTTGCCGTTAGTATGGAAATTTTGATCCGCGATGATATATTTTACTATATCCTCGTCGTTTACTCCAAGACCCAAATCATCGGCAAAATTTAAGAATAACGCGTCGTTTACTAACGATTCTAAAGCCAAATTTTCAAGCTTAAGATTAGCGGCTTCTTCTTCGCTTAGATGTCCGTCGGCAAGCTGGCTATAATATGCGTGAAATTGTCCGTATTTATTTTGAAACTCTTGGATGCTTATATTTCTGTGTCCTACTTTTGCGACGGAGCCGGAGCGGCTCGCGTTGAGGTCATAGGCCCCCCAGCCCACGAAACCCGCCCCGACGAAAGCTATCGTGCTTATCCATATCGTCACGACAAGGTATTTTCTGTGTTTTTGCATCCAAGTTATCATTTAAATTTCCCTTGTAAATTTCATAAAAATTTTATGCAATATTTTACTTAAATTTCGTAAATATCACCTTAAAAACGAGGTTTGAAGGCAAAATTTTTAAGTCGCGATAATACAAACTAAACTTTGCCTAATTATTTTGCGATTCGTAAGAATGCGCAATGCTTAGCAGTTTGCAAGTATTTTCAAGGATTGCGACGTCTTTTGCCAGCTGATAAGGCGTCCTACTATGCACGTATACGCCGTATCCTTTGATAACCATCACGTTAGTTTTATTTTCTAGCATATAGCGGTATATCTCGGTATCGGCGCGCTCGTACCAGTCCTCAAACTGCTTTGGATCGTATATGGGTATCTCGCTACGCCTCATGTAGCCAAAGTAATCCCTCGGTCGTATAAAGGCGTGCCCTAGGGTGTATGCTGTTAGATAGTGTGGCATGGCGTAGCAGACGTATTTGGCCTCGTTTATATTTTTGTATATATTTAGATGGATATCCGCATCTATACTCGCGTCGTTCCAGCGGTAATCCCTTTTGGAATTTAGCATTATCAAGTCTTCTTCTCTAACATTATCAAAAATCGTAGTCCTTTTATTTATCAAAAAAGAATCATGCTGAATCCTAGCTGAAATAGAGCCGTGAAAGACTCCGAAAAAGTTTTTTCTAAACATCGAAAGAGCGATGTTGCTGATCTCGCTTGCGCAGTATTTTAAGTCCATTTTAACCTTTTATAAACTTTTTTTGTTATTATACACAAAAAATAAAGGCTAAATTTGAACTCCCCACACGTTCCCGTGCTACTTGATGAAGTTTTGCAAGCTTTTGCAGATATAAAAAGCGGCGCGATTGTCGATTGTACGCTCGGATACGGCGGGCATTCCGGCGCGATTTTAGAACAAAATCAAAACGTAAATTTGATAGCCTGCGACCAAGACGAAGAAGCGATCAAATTTAGCTTTGAAAGACTGAAAAAATTCGGTCAAAGAGCGCAAATTTTTAAGAGTAAATTTTCAGAAATTTTGGGCAAAGTAGAGCAGGGGCAAATCCGCGGTATCCTGGCCGACATCGGCGTTTCGTCGCTGCAGCTGGATAAAAACGAGCGAGGGTTTGGCCTAAAAAGCGAAAATTTAGATATGCGCATGGACGCGCAGGCTAAATTTTCAGCTTACGACGTAGTAAATTTTTATAGCGCAAAAGAGCTGGAGCGTATATTTGAGAGCTACGGCGAGCTGCCAAACCCTGCTAAATTTGCCGCTAAAATAGTAGAAGCTAGGCAAAACGGCGAGATAAAAAGCGCCGAACGCCTCGCGCAAATAATCGGGCTAAAGGGCATAAACGGACGCAGCGTTAGCGCGGCGACGTTAGCTTTTCAGGCGATAAGGATAGAGGTAAATAACGAACTAGGCGAGCTGCAAAATTTGCTCCAAAGCATCGAGGGCTCGCAGATCGACGAGTGCGTCGTGGTGATAATTAGCTTTCACTCGCTAGAAGATCGCATAGTAAAAAATAAATTTAGGCAGTGGGCACAAAGCTGCATTTGTCCGCCGCAAGCTCTAAAATGCACATGCGGAGGGGATAACGCGCTGGGTAAAATCGTTAGCAAAAAAGCAGTAACGCCAAGCGCTGCCGAGATCAAGGCAAATCCGCGCTCAAACTGCGCAAAAATGAGGATTTTTAAAATTTCAAGAGGTAAAAATGCAAGATAAAAACGAGATTTCGGAGTTTGGCGGCGACAAACCGAAAAAGGATCAAAATTTAGACTTTAGGACGTTAGTATCGGCGTATGCGGCGCTTTTTATCGCGCTTGCTTTGTTTTTGCCTAAAATTTACATCACGAATCAAATTTATTACATCAGTCGCGAAATCGGCGATCTAAGCGGCAAACGTGACGTCTTGCTAGAAGAAAACAGAGAGCTTCGTCTAAAACTCGAGAGGATGAAATACAAAAATCAAATTTTAGACCCGCTAACCTTAAAATAACTAATTTCCGGCCTCAGACTGCGCTACTAGGCGCTCTAGGACGTACTGCTCCAAGTCTTTGCGCGGGATTTCGTTTTTTACCGCTTCGTTGTAGATCATCTCGACTTTCGTGGAGTATTTTTCGTAGCTAAAATACGGAAAATGCACGCTCCAAGCCTTTTTTATGAGCTCTTTGCTAACGGCTTTTCTCGCCCAAATTTTAAACATGTCAAAGCCGATAAAAACGGCCGAAGTGCCTACCACCGCGCTAACGATCGAGAGGTGAAAGTCAAGTTTGGTAAAAAGACGGTGCGTCAAAATGAGCAAAACAAAAAAAACGGCAAAGCACAAAAGCCCGTAAACAAGGTATGTTTTTGCGTAGCGAAATTTAAAATTTAGCTTGGCCGGATCAATCAACATGCCTTCGTTAAAAAGGCAGTTTGCCTCGAGTAGATCGCGAAACAGCACGGGTTGCTTTGAGATAACGAAGATATTTTTTAGGATTAAATTTTTTAACGCGTTATTTTTCATCTTTTTGATTATCCTTAAATTTAGCCCCAATTATATCAAAAACTTCGTAATCCAAGCTAAAATTTGGACTTGAGGCAACGCTTTTTAAGAGTATTTGAGCTAAAATTACTTAAATTTTAAGGAGAAAAAATGAACGGAATAGTATATCTAAACGGCGAATTTATAGACGCGGCGGCGGCTAAAGTTAGCGCATTTGACCGTGGATTTATCTTTGGCGACGGCATATACGAAGTCGTGCCGGTGCTAAACGGACGGCTCGTGGATAGAGAGGATTTTTGGGAGAGATTTGAGAGGAGTTTGGCTGCGATCGAGCTAAGCTTGCCGCTTTCAAAGAGCGATTTTGGGGGCGTTTTAGAGGAAGTAGTCTGGCGAAACAACCTAAAAGAAGGCGGCGTTTATATGCAGATCACTCGCGGCGTCGCCGATAGGGATTTTAAATTTATAAAAGGCTTAAAGCCGACTTGTTTCGTGTTTTGCTACGAAAAAGATATCGTCGCAAACCCTGACGCCGCGACCGGTATCGAGGTCGTTAGCGTCGAGGATATCCGTTGGAAGCGCCGCGACATCAAATCGATCTCGCTTTTGGCGCAGTGCTACGCCAAAGAACAAGCCGTAAAAGCCGGCGCCTACGAGGGATTCATGGTCGAAAACGGCTTTGTTACCGAGGCTACTAGCTCGTCTGCGTTTATCATAAAAGATAACGTCCTGATAACCAAGCCTCTTTCAAACGAGATTTTGCCGGGTATCCGCCGCAAGGTAATCCTGGGTTTTGCCGAGAAGGCGGGGCTAGAGATTAGACAGCGACCGTTTACGATGCAAGACGTTTACGATGCCGACGAGGCGTTCATCTCGGCTGCGACGCTACCGCTACTGCCCGTCGTCAAGGCCGACGGCAAGCCGATAAGCGGCGGCAAAGTCGGCAAATACGTGCCGATACTGCGTCAAATGTATATAGATAAGATCAAAAAAGAGGCCGGGCTTTAAGTTGCATTTTGACGCTTCGAGCCGGCTTTGTGTTTGCGCGGGTCGGCTCAAATTCGGCTAAATTTGACGAATTTGTTTAAATCTGCCGTCCGAAGCGTTAGTAAATTTAAGCTGAAATAACGCTTGCCGGACTATTAAATTTGGAACCAACGATGAAAAATAAACCAAAAATTTTAATCAGTGCCTGTTTGCTCGGCGAAAACTGCAAATATAACGGCGGCAATAACGCAGACGCGATTTGCGCGGGCGAGCTTGCCAAGCTTAGACAAATTTACGAGCTAATCGCCGTTTGCCCGGAGTATCTGGGCGGACTAACGACCCCGCGCGAGCCTGCCGAAATTTGCTCAAACGGACGAGTAATAACTAAATTTAGCGGCCGCGACGTGACGGCCGAGTTTCTCATGGGTGCGCAAATTTGCGCCGATATCGCCCGCGAAAACGACTGTAAAATCGCTATTTTAAAAGAGCGAAGCCCAAGCTGCGGAAGCGGCGAGATCTACGACGGAAGCTTTACCGGGCGGCTCGTTAGCGGCGACGGCCTAACCGCGGCGGCGCTAAAAAAGCTAGGCGTTCGCATCGTCGGCGAGAGCGCGCTTGCGGAGCTAAATTTAGAAAAAGAAGCTGAAAATGGCCGTGTGGATAAACGTTAAAGATGTAGCGGACGGAGCGAAATTTTACGCCGGGGCGGCGATTAGAATAATGCCCGTGCCGTGCGGGCTGGAGGAGGGAAATTTTATCCCTGAAGGCGGGCTTGTTTACCTTGTCTCGGACAATGCTTCAGATAAGAGTTATTTTAACTGCGTCTGCCTAAGCCCTGGCGAAAGGGTAACTGCGTATTTGGAGGCGAGATCAAGCGGATGTTTGAAAGCAAGCTGCAAGAGGCGTTTATAAGTAAAAGTATCGAGATCGCGGTAACATAAGGCGGGAAAATTTAGCAGCTTTAGTCTGTTGGTAAAATTTGGTTTATGCTGCTAGCGAGCGGCGCAAAAGTTGTTATAAATTTATGCGTATCAAAATTTCTAGCGCGACTTTGAAAAATTACCGCTTGAAATTTTATCTAAATTTTGCGGTAAGATTTTCGGAGCCTTTGGGCTTGGCGCAATCAAATCGTAGTCAAATCTGACAAATAAAACGTAGCCGTAAAAACAAACGGCAAGAGTAAAAGAGCAAATTGCAAGCGGCATAAAATTTGTAGAAACGGTAAAATATGGGCGACGACAAAACGGCAAATAGCCGCCCTAAATTTAAAAAACGGCGGGTCAAATTTTATCGTAGTCCGTCTGGTTCGCGCAAAATTTACGAACTATAAAAATTATAAAACGTAGGCCAAACCAAAGTCACTTCGGCGTCAAATTTAACCGCCCAGCAAATTTAACAAACCGCAAAAAGGGTAGCGAGCCTCTTGCAATCGCTTGCAAATTTTCGCCGAATATCAAAAATGCGTAAACGCGAAAATGCCCCGCTTGCCGAAATCAAACCGCCGAATTTAACCGCTTTACTAAAAATTTAGCCGAATTTGACGGCGGATCTAAGTCCGGTTTAGCTCAAATTTGTCGCCAAAGCGGTAGATTTTTCGTGTCGTCTGCTTTAAATTTTACGCCAAAAAAGCGGCAAAGCAAAATTTATTCGCACATTCTTGATCGGAGCTTAAATTTACGGTCTGCGACGACTCTGTCCGCCAAAAGTAGCGATAAATTTGGGTCCAATTACTCAAATTTATCGTTAAAACCGCCGTCAAATTTATCTTATATGCCCAAATTCAGGCCTATACTCGAAGTGCATCGTATCAAAGCTAACCCAGCGCCCGCCCCAGATGAATCCGTGTTTTTCAAAAACGCGCACGATCTCTTCGGGGATTTGATTGCGGTAGCTGCCGTCCTTGCTCCAGCGCCAGTAGTCGCTCTTATCGGTGTTTATGTCGATCGCGATGCCGTAGGAGTGGGAGCTCTTGCGCTTTGTGCCCTCGATCACGCGCCAGTTAAACGTGCCTGATGGGTTATCGAGAAATTTTAGCAGTTCGGGTTTTTGTAGGACTAGCGCGTCAAGCTCGTTTGAGACGGCTTGCAGAGCTGCTGCCGCGCCGTTTTTGGAGTTAAATTTAAACATTTTACCGCCGTGATTTTTTAGCCAAACGACATCGGTTAAATTTGCCTTCACATCCGCCTCGCTCGCGCCATAAATTTTATCCAAAAGCTCGTAGTTTCGGTATCTACCCGCGTCATTGCTAGGTAGCGCTAGAGGCTTAAATAGCGGATAAGGCTGCGCAAAAGTATCCTCGACGTCGGCTAGATTTAGCAGATGCGCCGTGTCCTTTGCCTCGCCGTCGTCAAATTTAATTTTACTACCGTCCGCGAAAACCACCTCGTTGCCGACTATTTTCACGCCGTAAGCTTTTTCGATTGCCGATTTTTTCGCGCGCGACGCCTCTTCGCCGCTAGCCACTTCAAAGGTATTCATCGAATTTATCCGCGAGACTAGCAAGCGTTTTGGATCGATATCTGCTACTTCCGAACCGATTTTTAGCGTCGTGATCGCTATGCCGCCGATCATGGCTCTGCCGTTATCTTTCGTGCGGATGCCCCAGACGTCGTGCACGGCGAGCGGTTCGTCGCCGCGCATACCCGCATAAAGCATAATATGCCCGTTCATGTGAAATAGCGTTCTATACGGCACGGCTTGCGTTTTTATGACGCGTAGTTTTTCTTCCGCGCTTAAATTTGCTAGGCTTACGACCTTGCCGATTTGACCTTGCGCCTTTGAGTTTCGCGGTAGCCACACGCCAAAGCTACCTAGAAAATCCTGCAAAAACAGCGAGCAGTCGCGCTTGCCGCCAAACCCGCCCCAGCCGTAGCTTTGCCCCAGCAGCGACGACGCCAGCGCCCTTACGTTTTCGTCGCTAAATTTAAGCGGAAAGCGGCTTGCGCTTTGTTTTGAGATCTCGTAGTTTTTTAGCCCGCTTTGGGTTTGTATTTTGCCGTAAAATTTAAACTGATCCTCGCTTTGAAACGGTAAAATCGCGCCTATGCGTCCGTAAAATAAAAAGTTGCCGTTTTTGTCATAGACGGGTTCTTCGTCTTTGATAACGCTTAAAAATTTAGAATTTTTTAGCTCCCGTACGGCGTCTGCGCTTAAAATTTTGATTTCGGTCGATTTTATCCAGCCCCAGGCCGCATCGCTACCTACAAACGCCCACGCGCCGTCGGCCGAAAAGTGCGAAACGTAAAGCGGATAACCGATCGAGATAAAAGAGAGCTGAGCGTAGTCAAACGGCAGCCCTTCTCCCGCGCGTACGGGATTATAGAGCACGGCCTCGTCGGTCGGCAGGTTTCGCAGACTCGCGTTTGCCGTCGTTACCGCAGGCAAAGAAACCTGGCCGAAGCTCTCTACGCTCGCGTTTTTGCGCACTTTTTCAAACCACTCGTTTGGGACTTTGCGCATATTTGAGAAAAAGTACTGCCTTTTTGACGTATTTTTATAGTACTCTAGCGCCCAAAAAGCCTCTTTAGCACTCGTTGCGGGCGCTTTTAGATCAAGCGCGTTAAAGCGTTTTTGCAGCAGAGTTTCGCCGCTACTTTGCGCCTCAAAAGGCAGCATCGGCAGCGCATTTGCATTTTGATCGACGTCAAATTTTAGATAACTGATGTGTCCTAAATTTTCATCCGCGCTCTCCTCGGGCATATCGTATGCGGGCGCGGCGTTAGCGCCTTGATCAGGTAAATTTACCGCGCTTGGCGCGTCTTTTGTCGATGCGCAACCGCCCAGCATCGCTAGCGCCGTCGCTACGGAAAATATAAATTTGTAAAATTTCAATCTAGCTCCTTAAAAATAAGCTATAATTTTACAAAAAATTAGGGAAATTTGTGTTAAACCAGCTGCTAGACATCTTAAAAAAATCAAACGTTTTTCTCACCGGGCGCGGCGGCGTGGGCAAAAGCCACCTAACGCAAGCTGTTATCAAGCACTATAAAAGCGAGCTAAAAAACGTCGTCGTGCTCGGCAGCACCGGCATCGCAGCGGTAAACGTCGGCGGAGTAAGCGTGCATAGTTTTTTTAAATTCGGCATTTGCCCAAGCCTTGAGGAGTTAAGAGGCTACGACCGCAAACAGCGCGGGAAACTCGGCGAACTAAAAAAGATGCTAGACGCCTGCGATCTCATCGTGATAGACGAGATCTCGATGATCAGCGCGGGGCTGATGGATATGATTTACTACCGCTTGATGAGTTCGCGATTCGTCGGGCGCGTGATGCTCGTGGGCGACTTTTATCAGTTGCCGCCAGTGCGAAAAAACGGCGAAGACGGTAGCTCGCTCTTTAAATTTCTCTATGCTTTTAACTCAAGCTCGTGGCATGAATTTGAGTTTAAAAATATCGAGCTAGTCGTCTCAAAACGCACGAAGGATAAGAAATTTTACGATATCTTATCTATGCTTCGCGTCGGGCGACTTAGCGAAGAGGTGTTTGCCTATATCGAAAATTTACGCGTGCCAAGCGTGCAGATAAATGACGATACGAGCGTGCTTTTTGGGCGTAACTACGAAGCGGACGAGCTAAATAACAAGATGCTCTCTAAACTACCCGCGCAGCTTGAAAGAGCCGAGGCGCTAGTGGAAATTTACGATGAAAATTTAAACGAAAACGCGCTGGATCGCTGGATAGCAAACCTCTACGCGCCTGAAATTTTAAACATAAAAATCGGTGCGAAAGTTATATTTACCGTAAATAAATGGGGCGAGTACTATAACGGCGAGCGCGGGCAGATAATGCAAATTTTAAAAGAAGGCGGCGAGATAAAAAGCGTCATCGTGCAAAAAGCTGACGGCGAGATCGTCGAGGTGGAGCGCGCGAGATTTGATATGAGCGAGTTTGTGATGGAGGGCGAGCATTTGCAGGAGCGCGCGAGGGCGTCTTTGACTCAGTTTCCGCTAAAGCTAGCCTACGCGATCACGATCCACAAATCCCAAGGCATGAGCATCGAAAATTTAGTGTGCGACCTAAATCACATCTTTGCCAACGGACAGCTCTACGTCGCGCTATCGCGGGCGATCGATCCGAAAAAACTGAAGATATTTTACGGCAAAAGTCGGCCGTTTAGAGAGTATTTGCAAAGCGTCGTTAAAATAGACGAAGAGGTCGAGAAATTCTATCTTGAAAACAAATTTGAAAATATTAAGGAAGACGTATGAAAAAGATTTTTGCGCTGGCTTTTGCCGCGGTTATGGCCTTTGCCGAGACGCTAAATATCGACAACTTTGAAACCGATCTGTACTCCAGAGACGCCAAAAGCTCGATCAAAAAAGTAAGCGTGAGCCTGCGTCTAGAGGGGCGCGACGTCGCGGATAACGAAGCATACGTGCTTGACGCGCTAAACGTCGTTATCGGCAGCTTTTACGTCGAGGATCTGCTAACCTCGCTGGGTAAGGAAAAATTTAAAGAAACTCTTGTTAAATACACTGCTAAAAAGCACTCCATAGATATCGACGAGGTGCTCATCATCTCGCTAAAAACCGTGCGCGAACCAAATATCGAAGAGCTACTTGAAGCACTAAAAAACGTCAAAACTACGGGCTCTAAAAGATCGCAAAAAGAGCAAGTCGAGGATATACTTAGAGGAAATAAAAATCAGCTAAAACCGATGGATTTAAACCAGATAGATGATTTTGGCAAGGATTTTGGCGAGCAGTAAATTTAATAACGCGGCTTATCTTTTTACGCCATACTTCGTTACCGGCTCAGTCGGCTTTGGTCACGGACGACCAGTCCGCTCCCTCGCCTGACGAAAAAACAGTTCGCCTTATCATTTTACGTTCAAATTTAAAGTCAAATTTGTAAAATTTAAGCTTTTTCTTTTTTCTTTCGGGAGAGGAAGGGGATTCTACTTACGAAGCGTCGCCCCTTCCTCTCCCAAGCCCTCTCTAACCCCACTGCACGTGAGAAGTTGCTGCGCTACGCGCAGGTTTATCTAGCGCTATCGCACCGCGCATTTCAAATTTAACATTTTCAAGATGCGGGTCTTGGTGTATAAAAGGTAAAATTTGAAGTCGAAATTTGCAAATTTAGTCAAATTTGGCTTCAAATTTGAACGTAGAAATGATAAGGCGAAGTATCGTGAGATGATTTTTCGAGTTTTGAAGCAAAATTGAGCGTGCGCTAGGCATATAGCCTGCGGAGCGAAATTTTGCAAAATCTCGGAAAAGCGCTCGCGAGACAAGCCGCAAATCTAGAAATTTATTGGTTTATGACATCATAATACGACGGTATCACCGGCGTCAGCAAATCATCGCTTATCTTAAAATCCTTCTTAGTATTGCTCAGCGTGATTTTGATCTTGTTGCCGAGCTTATCCTCGTAGTCGATCCTTGTGGGGATGTAATTTTTGACGGTGATTAGGTACTCTACGCCGTCGTATTTGGCCTTATAAAGCGTGTCGGTGATCTTAACCGCGTTTCTAACGACGTCGATCAAATTTGGCGCCTTTTCAAATTTAGAGACGATAGCTTGCTCGAGCGCATCCTCGATCACTACGACGCGGTTTTTATCAAAGTAGATTTTTTTAGGCGTCGGGCGCTCGTAGATCCAGTAGGCGCGGTTGTTGCTTTTTGCGTAAAATTTACCGTAGTAATCGACCGTTTCGCTCTCGCTCGTGATGGTTTGCACGAAGTCGCTTTGAAGCGTGACGAAATTTAACGTAGCCGCAAAAGCCGAGGCGCAAAATAGTAAAAATGCTAAAATTTTCTTCATATATTTTCCTTTACCGGGCAAAATTCTAGCTAAGTTTAAATAATAAAATGTTAAAATCCGAACTTTAATAAAATTTAAAGGCTAGAAATGATAACGGCGTTTATGCAAAAGATATTCGGTACGAAAAACGACAGAGAAGTAAAAAAATATTTCAAACGCGTCGCCTATATAAACTCGCTTGAAAGCAAATATCAAGCGATGAGCGACGATGAGCTGAAGGCTAAATTTAACGAATTTAAAGCGCAGGTACAAAACGGCGAAAAGAGCCAGGATGAGCTGCTAGACGATGTATTTGCCATCGTGCGCGAGGTCGGTAAAAGGACGCTAAATATGCGCCATTTCGACGTTCAGCTAATCGGCGGCATGGTGCTAAACGACGGTAAGATCGCCGAGATGAAAACGGGCGAAGGTAAAACCCTCGTAGCAAGCTTGCCCGTCGTACTAAACGCGATGAGCGGCAAGGGCGTACACGTCGTGACCGTAAACGACTACCTCGCCAAACGCGACGCGACGCAAATGGGCGAAATTTATAAATTTCTAGGCCTAAGCGTCGGCGTGATACTAGGGGGCGAATACGACGACGAAGCGCGCAAAGCGGCATACGCCAGCGATATCACGTACGGTACGAATAACGAATTCGGTTTTGACTACCTGCGCGATAATATGAAAATGGATTTCAAGGATAAGGTGCAAAGAGAGCATAACTTCGTCATCGTGGACGAGGTCGATAGCATCCTCATCGACGAGGCCAGGACGCCGCTCATCATCTCTGGCCCTGCAAACCGCACGCTAGACGGCTACATCAAAGCAAACGAAGTCGCGCGCCAGATGAAGCGCGGCGAACCGCCTGCGACTCCGCAAGAAAAGGCAACCGGCGACTTTATCGTCGATGAGAAAAACCGCACGATAGCGATCACCGAAGAAGGCATCTCAAAGGCTGAAAAGCTCTTTGGCGTGGCAAATCTATATGACATGGAAAATGCGATTTTGAGCCACCACCTAGACCAAGCTCTAAAAGCGCACAATCTCTTTGAAAAGGACGTGCATTACGTCGTTCGCGACGGGCAAGTCGTCATCGTCGACGAATTTACGGGGCGTCTTAGCGAAGGACGAAGATTTAGCGAAGGCTTACACCAAGCGCTTGAGGCCAAAGAGGGCGTAAAAATCCAAGAAGAGAGCCAAACGCTAGCAGATATTACATTTCAAAACTACTTTAGGCTTTATAAAAAACTATCGGGCATGACTGGTACGGCGCAGACGGAGGCGACCGAGTTTTCGCAAATTTACAAGCTTGACGTCGTATCGATCCCGACAAACGTGCCGGTTATTAGAAAAGACAACAACGATCTCATCTATAAAACCGAAAATGAGAAATTTAAAGCCGTGATCGACGAGATCAAAAAGGCTCACGACCGCGGTCAGCCCGTACTCGTGGGTACCGCCTCGATCGAAAAGAGCGAAAAGCTGCACAACCTGCTCGTGAAAGAAAAGATCCCTCACTCCGTGCTAAACGCTAAAAATCACGAAAAAGAGGCCGAGATCATCGCTCAAGCCGGTGCTCGCGGCGCGGTTACGATCGCTACGAACATGGCCGGACGCGGCGTAGATATCCGTATCGACGACGAGGTGCGGGCTCTGGGCGGCCTATACATCATCGGCACCGAAAGGCACGAAAGCCGCCGTATCGACAACCAGCTGCGAGGTCGCTCGGGACGTCAGGGCGATCCGGGAGTTAGCCGCTTTTACCTAAGCCTTGAGGATAATCTGCTTCGGATATTCGGCAGCGACCGCATCAAGGCGATAATGACGCGCCTTGGTATCGAAGAGGGCGAAAGTATCGACTCAAAAATGGTTACCAGAGCCGTCGAAAACGCGCAAAAAAAGGTCGAGAGTCTGCACTTTGAATCAAGAAAACATATCCTTGAATACGACGACGTCGCAAACGAGCAGAGAAAAACCGTGTATAAATTTAGAAACGAGCTACTTGATCCAAATTTCGAAGTCGGCGAAAAGATCAAGCAAAATCGCGCCGAGTTTGTCGAGCATCTGCTAGATCAGGCTGAAATTTACGCGGGCGAGCCAAAGAGCGAATATAATCTCGAAAAACTAAGCTCCGTGATAATCTCAAACGGCGCGTTCATGCAGCCAGACGAGCTAAAAGATCTCGACTATGCCGAGCTTGTTAAGAAGATAACAGCTAAATTTGAAGCCGACTACGAGGAAAAAATGGGCGTCATAGGCGAAGATCAGCGCAAATACCTAGAAAAGGTGCTTTGCCTACAAGTACTAGACACTGCGTGGCGCGAGCATCTATACCAGATGGACATCCTAAAAACCGGCATCGGACTGCGAGGCTACAACCAAAAAGATCCGCTCACCGAGTATAAAAAAGAGAGCTTTAATCTCTTTATGGAGCTCGTTAGCCGCATCAAATTTGAAAGCATCAAGCTGCTAACAGCCGTACGCTTAAGCTTCTCCGAGCCTACCGAGTCTGCGCCTCAAGAAGCGCAAGATACCGAGACTGCTAGCGCGTCCGAGAGCGAAGAAAAGCCCGGTAAAAAAGTATCCAGAAACGACCCATGCCCGTGCGGAAGCGGCAAAAAGTACAAAGACTGCCACGGAAAGAGCGGGCCTAAAAAAGGAGCTTTTGCGGAGGATTGGGATAAAATTTAGCTTTGGGGTTTTGGCGGCGGTTTGCTAAATTTTGCATTTAAGTTAGCCGCCGTTTTTATAGCGGCGCGAAGTCGTAAATTTAACGCCTAGCTTTTGCAAGCGGTTTAAAAATTTGGCGTCAAATTTACACGGATGGACGATTTAAATTTTAAACTCGCCTCGGCGCAAATTTAAACAAGACAAAGCGACGCAAAAGTAGCGAGCAAACCAAAGCCCAAATTTAAACAACGGAAAATCAAATGAGCCTAACCAAATATCTACTTTTTAAATATCTACGGTTTGATAAAACCCAGCCGTTTATCATGCTTTCAGCGCTTTTGGCTTTTTTGGGCGTGGGCGTCGGGCTCATGGTACTCATCGTCGCTATGGCGATCATGAACGGCTTTGACAAGGAATTTGAGCGCAAACTTTTTACCATGAACTACCCGATCACGATCCTCTCCGCCATACGCGGCAACATCGACGAGAGCGATGTTAACGAACTAAAGCAAAAGTTTCCGAATCTCAAATTTAGCCCGTACATCATGAGTCAAGTTATCATCAAGGGGGCAAATAGCTTCGAGGGCGGACTGCTTTTTGGCGTAAATTCGGCCGACGAAAAGCAGATAAACTCGGTCGTGGCGGCAGGTCTTGAGGACCGCGAACTAGACGGATATGGCCTGCTCGTAGGGCAGGGCGTCAAAAACGAGATGATGATAAACGAAAACGACAAACTCACGCTCATTTTTACTAAAAACGATCCGAGCGGTTTTGCGCTAACGCCTAAAATGAAGCGCTTTGACGTAGTGAGCTCGTTTAGCTCGGGGCTTGTTGCTTACGACAAAAGCTACCTCTACACGAGCGTGGAGGCGCTGCGCAAGATACTCGAGTACGATGAGGGTAAATTTGACGGTATACACGTATTTTCAAACGATCCGTTCGCCGACATCGAAAAGATCTCGCGCGAGCTACGCCTAGGACAAAAAGCTATCGGCTGGTGGCAGCAAAACGGCAACTTTTTCTCTGCTTTGGCGCTCGAAAAGCGCGCGCTTTTCATCGTTTTGATGCTCATCATCCTGGTTGCCTCGCTAAATATCGTAAGCTCGCTACTCATGACCGTCATGAACCGCCGCCAGGAGATCGCGCTACTGCTCTCGCTCGGTGCTAGCAAGGCGGAGATCAAAAAGAGCTTTTTTGCTCTCGGGGCCACGATAGGCGGAGGCGGGATAGTGTTTGGGCTCGTGCTCGGACTCTTTGGCGTGTGGCTGCTCGGTAGCTTTGATATCGTAAATTTGCCCGCCGACGTCTACGGCAGCGCGAAGCTTCCTATGGAGCTATCCTTGCTAGATCTTGCTATGATCTTGGTCGGAGCTATCGTCATCGTAGCGTTTTCGTCGTTTTATCCGGCCAAAAAAGCCGCACAGATAAACGTGCTTGAAACGCTTAGGAATGAGTAAAATCGGATTTTAGCGAAACGCTTATATGCGAAATTTGCCGTTTGGATTGCGTTTGACTCCTATGTATTTTTAGTTTTTACTTAAAGCGGGCAATTTTTTTGCATAAAAACGCACCGCTTTAAGTTTATTTTCGTTCTAGTTTTATTCATTGATTTTATTCTCGTAAGAGTAAATTTCTTAAATTTAACGCCTCCGTCAGCGCTAGATTCGCCCGCCAAACCCAAAATTTTATATCGTACAAAGTATCTGAAAGCAAGCCGCGCTTGTAGATTTGTCTGCATTTTGTCCTGCTGTGGCGGCTGTTAAATTTGCTTACGACATTGAGCTAGCTACGCTTGCGGTCGGCACTTGTGCTAAATTTATGCTCCTATTTTTACAAGTTTTTTCATATCTATACGGCTTGACGACTATTGTGTGTCGTATGCCGTCATGCACTCATTTAAGAGCGCAATAAGCTAGCGTTTGCGCTTTTCAGACAAGCGCCGGGGCTTGCTCTTTAGCTAAATTTGAGTGCTGTTTTGAAATGAATTACATTAAGGTATAGTGCCTCAAATTTAATCCAAATTTGGGAGAAAAATGACGATCGAGTATGCGCACCGCATTGCCGAGGCGGCGGGACTGGATATTGATTTAGATTGCAAAGGGATCGGTTTGCAGGATAAGCTTTACGGGCTTTTTCAGTGTTTTATACCTTACGGCGCGAGTGTGCGGGCGGTGTTTGCGCCGCTGCAAAACGGCACCGAGCTGCAAGCGCGCATAATGCCGATCTACGCAGGCGAACTTTTTAAAGCCCTATTTCAAGCTGTATCTGGCGGGATGGCAGGTCGCATTTGAGCGTGGCGAGGTTGCGGTATTTAATCGCTAAATTTACGTGGGCAAGGAAACTAAATGCAAACTGACGCTTTTTGCTGGCTAAAATTTGAGCTATGCGAGTACCTAAGGCTCTACGATGCAGGGCTAAAAAAGCGGGCAAACGAGCACCTAAAGGGCACCGTGAGTAAATTTAAAAGCGAGTTTAGCGAGGCGCAGCGGGACTACGCACTGGGTGAGCTCTGCTGCGAAATTTTAGACGAAAGCAAAAGCGAGCTAAAAAATCTAAAAAACCGCGGCAACGGCGAGCTGTCGTTTCGCCTTGGCGAGCTAGTCGGCAAGTATCTAAAAAATTGCTGCATTGCAGGCCAAATGCCGCATCTGCGCTTGGCGTACCAGATATGTACGCGCGTCTTGCGGGAGCTTGATAGGAATGAGCTTTTGCGCCGTGCATACCGCCATGAGCATTGCGACGCACGAACCGTGGAGCTATACTTTTGCATGCTACTAGACGCGCTATACTGGAGTGCGCACCACTTTCCAGATGGCTGCCTGATCGAGCGCTCATACTATGAGCAACTAACCAGCGAAGCTCGCGACGTAAGAGAAAAGCACGAGATAAGCGGGCGACTAAATTTAGAGTTTGAATACTTCGTAAAACTTTACGAGTGCTATTTTGAGTTTAAATTTCGCGGCGGCGAGGTTGATTTTCACGCGCTCTGCAAAGAGGCGGGGCTAAATTTCGCGCCCGCAAAGTCTTTTTATTATGAGTAGCGAGCGGTTACTAAATTTGACTATAAATTTGAAACGAGCGCCAAATTTGTAGCTCAAAATTTGGCGTTTAGTTTGTCGCAACGATACGCCGAATTTTAAATTTCAGAAAAAGCAGCTCGCTTTAAATTTCAGCTCAAATTTACCTCGCGCCACAGCTCGGCAAACGCTCAAATTTACGCCTACGCCGCTATATTTTGTAGATTTTCAAAGCTAAATACGTTTAGTCCGTTTTTGTATTCGTAGCCCAGAGCTAGCTTGTGGGCTTTGATTATATTTTCTACGATGTAGAGCCCCAGACCGAAGCTTTTTTGCGCGCTTTCACCCTTGGTAAATGGCTCGACGTAGTGGCGTAGTTCCTTTGACAGCCGCTCGCCTTCGTTGATAAATTTGATCGACTCTCGTGTGATAGTTATATTTACGTGCTTGTTTGGAGAGTATTTTAGCGCATTATCGATCATATTTTTTGCGGCGATAGCCAGCAACTTAAAGTCCGCATTTAGGTTCACGTCCTCTAGCTTGCTAATAGTAACCTGCCCGGGATCTACCATCGCGATATCCAGAGCCTCGTCGATGACGTCGTCGATACGGCAAATTTTAGTGTTATTTAGCGCGATGTTTGAGGTGACTTGCTCGACGGCGGCAAATTCGTTTATGAGATTTTCGAGTTTTATAAACACCGACACGAGTCGCTCTTGGTTTTTGCTTTTTTCGATCATTTCGGCGGCGAGGCGGCCTTTGGTAATTGGCGTTTTTAGCTCGTGCATTATATTTCTTAAAAATAGCTTGCGCGACGCGTTTAAGTTTTTGATCTGGGACACAGCGTCGTAAAACGCCTCCGCGACCTCTGAAATTTCGTCGTTTCCGCTGCTGACGTTTTGTACTTCGTCGATCTCTCCCGCGGCAAATTTAGCTATCTGGCGCTTTAGCTTTCTTAGTGGTTTTAGCTTCCTGATAACAAAAACGTAAGCGGCCAGAAGTATGATCGCAACTAACAAAAAGATGATTTTGATGATGTCATAGCGGTAGGGCTGATAGTCGTTATCCTTTAAAAGCAGGACTTTATCTACGTGCTGAACTTTTAGATAGTGGTGATTTTGATAGATCATGATGGCGCTAGAGCCGATGTCTGCGGAGATCTCCTCAAGCACGGTTGCGTTTGCTAGGATCTCCTCTTTTTGCTGCTCGTTTGTGATCTCAGGCATCTTAAAGTCGCCCGTTTGACGCTCGTACTCTTTTTCGTTTATGATACCGCTCATCAAAAAGAGCTGATTTCTAGCGATCGTGGAGTACTTGGCGTTTAGCTCGCGCGCGTAGTTTTGCTTGTCGTAGTCCATCAGCCACAAAAACGCGAGAAATATGCTTGTTAGCGCCAAAGCAAAGATAAAAGTGATAGTGTAAAAAACCGATGAGCGTTTCATTTGCGGGCTTTAAAATTTACTGCATTAGCTTGTAGCCGATACCGCGGATAGCGTGGATGTATCTTGGCTCTTTGGGGTCGTCGCCTAGCTTGCCTCTGATGCGCCCGATGATAACGTCGATGCTCTTGTTCGTCGAATCCTCGCTGATGCTTGCGCAGTTGTAGATGAACTCCTCGCGAGTGATCGCGCCGCCTTCTTTTTGAAGCATGTATTTTAGGATGTCGTACTCCGCCGCGGTCAAATTTAACGGCTCGCCTTTTAGCGTGATGACGTGTTTAAAGTCGTCTATGGCGATATCTTTCTCTCGCGCAGGCTCCTTTGTACCGCTTAAATTTGCACCCGCTACAGTGCTTTGGCGGCGCAGATGGCTTTTGATACGAGCTAGCAGCTCCTGCGGGTCGTAAGGCTTTGGTAGATAGTCGTCCGCGCCGTTATCTAGGGCGTTTACTTTGTCGGTAATGTCGTGGCGTGCGCTTGAGATGATGATAGGCACGTCGTGGCGCTTGCGGATCTCTTTGCACACTTCTAGGCCGTCGAGTCCCGGCAGCGTGAGATCTAAGATCACGAGGTCGAATTTCTCGACATTTAGCGTCGAAAGCCCGATATACGGCTCCTCCGCCGTCTTTACGTCCATATCGCTTTTAGCTAAAAACTCGGTTAAAATTTCCGCCAGCTCTAAATCGTCTTCTATCATCAAAATTTTTATCATCGGCTATCCTTTTTGCGGTAATTATAACGAGTTTTGGCTAAATTTTTAATGGCGGCCGCGGCTAGTTTCTTGTGCGCCTTTAAATGATTTTTGCTTCGCTTTGCTCTTAGCTGCAAGCAGAGCGTAGTTCAAATTCCTTCCTTCTTAACATAAAAAATAGCGCCAAATTTAACTCACTCAAATTTGGCGCTTTCAAGACTTGGGTCTCGGTTCGTCAAATTTAGTAAAATTGGCTCCAAATTTGAGCGTAAAAAGTCAATATACGCAAGAGACAAGCCTGTAAAATCGCAATCAACCAGAAATTTCCTTCTCCCAGCTCCGCCCCCAGGCCGCATACGCCGCATTTTCCTTTTTATAACCCTTTAGGCTCCTAACAGCGCGCAAAAATAGGGTTTTGTTGGCAGGTTCGTCCATTAGCGCACGTAAATTTTTATAAATTTTATCCTCCTGATACGATGAGAAGGCATCGACCAATACGTCCAAGCTCTGCGCGCTAACGCCGTATCTATCGATAAAAGTCTCGATAAATTTTATATGCGCGCTTTGATGTTCGTCGTCTACGTTTTTAAAATACCGCTTAGCTAGCGCGAAATATTTCTCGCTTTTTAGCGCAAGGCCAAATACCGCGTAACTGCCCGTCATTAGGCACTTTTCGTCGTTTATATCGGCGTAAAACTCGTATTTATGCCTTAGAGCTTCTTTGGCGTAAAGCTCAAGCTCCAAGTCTATCCCATGTGCTAGCGCGGTAGCGAAAAATCGGTGCGTCTGCGTCTTTTCAAGCCCTTTTACCGGTAGATAAATTTTATCCGCTTTGGAGCTAAATTTAACGGCGTAGCTAGCCGCAAAGCCCGCTCGCAGCAGATTTGCGATAAATATTAGCGCCTTTTTGTAAGCCTGAGGCGTTTCGTTTTTGATTTTTACGCTAATTTGCGCAAAAACATCGTTTGCGGCGCACTCTACGTCCGCGTCCTTAAATCTCGTTAGGCTTTCGTCTAGCTCGCCGGTGCCGCAGTCTAAATACTTTTGCGCCTGCGCCGAGCCGAAAATCAGAGCCGCGCTTTCGAGGTCTTTGCGCGCAAATTTTACGTCCCAGCTAAAGCTTTTAAATTTGATCCGCCAAAATGCCGCCCGCACGAAAAGCGCAAGCTCGCCGGCGCTTACGTTTTGGGGTTTAAAGTCCTTTTTAAGCTCATAAGTCCTCTCCCAATCATCGCCGCAAATATCGTAAAATTTAGGCATAAACTTATCGTCTCGCCAATCTTGCAGATAGCAAGTAAGCGCCTCTTTAAACTCATCGGTTAGATGTTTGCTTTTAGAGTCCCGCACGGCTGGTTCAAACTTTTCTATCAGCTCTATAAGCCCAAATTCGTCATAACCCATAAGAGGCAGATCAAAAACGTGCCCCATAAATACGTAAAGCTCGCGTTCATCCTTGACCTTTGCCGTACGCCTAGTAATGACTTCGCCCATATAGTCTTTTAGCTTGCGCTTTAGTTCAGCCTTTCTAGCCGCGTTTTCAAAGTAAAATTTACGCGGCGAGTCCTCGCTTTCAAATTTGACCGACAAATTTAGCTTATACGCGAAAAACGGCAGGTTCTTTTCGTCTAAAAATTCCTCCTCTACGCCCTTTACGATGAGCGGCAAAGTATCTTTTAGCTCATCCTCGCTAAGCTCGCCCGCCTCATAATACGAGTCGCTATAAGACATGCTAAAACCGCATCTGCCGCACTCTAGGGTAAAAGTATCGTGATAGCCTTCTTGCACGCGGCACCGCGAGTAGGGCGCTTCGCCTTTGTAGCGCTCTTTTAGCCCATTTTTTATCGTTAGATTTATCTCGTTTTTTATTTTGCCAGCCAGCCAGATTTGGTTTTCGTTCATGCTTTATCCTTTTTATATAGATTTTGAAATTTAGCCCAAATTTGCTTAAAAGCAGGCATCTTGGCAAACTTAGCGGCGGCTAAAACCAAATAAACCCTGCAGAGTAAATTAAAATGCGATTTGTTTTTTAGACGGCAAACGAGTGCTAGGTTTTAAAGCGGTAAATTTAGACTGCGGGCAGGGATTTTAAATTAAGCAAAGCCGTAAACCGGGCGCTACGATAAAATAGATAAATTTAAGCTTGCTTTATAGAGGCAAGCCGGCGAGAAAAAGGATAAATTTAGAAAAAGGCGCATTTTACCGCGCCTTAGTTTTAGATTATTTGATAACAAGACCTTGGAAAAGTCCGCCGCGATTGACCCAAACGAGAGTTTTTTTGCCTTTGGCGTTTGCTACGGCTTTGTTAAAGTCGTCTAAATTTTTGATATTTTCCTCGGCGACTTGGATGATGATATCGCCTTTTTCAAAGCCGAATTTTTCGGCGTTTGAGCCTGATTTTACGTCTGTAACGAGCACGCCTGCGACGTCTGAGGCTAGTCTATACTTAAACCTCGCGTTATCATCGATCGACGTTACGCTAAGGCCGTCTATAGCCGAGTCGCCCTTGGTCGCTTTGCCGCCGCTTGACTGGGCGTTGGCGTTAGCTAGTTTTATCTTAGCGGTCTCTAGTTTGCCCGAGCGCTCGTAGGTTAGCGTGATCTCTTTGTTTGGAGCTAGCGAGCCGATGAGATTTTTTAGGTCGTTTGCGCTTTTGATATCTTTATCGTCGATTTTTACGACCAGATCGCCTCGTTTAATGCCCGCGATATCGGCCGGCAATCCCTTTTCTACGCTGCTAATTAGCGCGCCTTCTTTATTTTTGTATATCTCTTTTTGCTGCTCGTTGAGATTTGCTATCATCACGCCGATATATCCGCGCTCGATCTTGCCGTCTTCGATGAGCTTTTTGGCGATATCTTTGGTCATATTTGACGGGATGGCAAAGCCGATGCCGTTGTTTCCGCCGCTGCGGCTAAGGATAGCCGAGTTTATGCCCACTAGATAGCCGCGGCTATCTACTAGCGCGCCGCCTGAGTTGCCCGGATTTATCGAAGCGTCGGTTTGGATGAAATTTTCGTATTGATTAAGGCCGATGTTGTCTTTATTTAGGCCTGAGACTATGCCTTGAGTGATACTGCCGCCCACGCCGAAAGGATTTCCGATGGCAAAAACTATATCTCCTTCCATTAGCTTAGCCGAGTCGGCAAAAGGTATGGCTTTTAGCTCTTTAGCGTCGATTTTTATGATAGCTAGGTCGGTTTTTGGATCGGTGCCGATGATTTTAGCTTTGTACTCTTTGTCGCTATCTAGCAGCGTGACTACGATCTCGTCGCTATCTTCTACCACGTGGTTGTTGGTTACGATGTAGCCGTCGGAGGAGATGATGACGCCCGATCCCAAAGAACTGCTTTTTTGCTTTTCTTGAGGGATGTTAAACTGAAAGCCGAAGAAATCTTTAAAAAAAGGATCGTTAAACATATCGCCCATATCGGCTCCCGCGCCGTTTAGCGTTTTTGTAGTGGAGATATTTACGACCGATTTTTTAGCATCGGCGATGGAGCTATTGTAGGAGAGGACGACGTTTTTATTAAATTCGGGATTTATTCTAGTAAAATCCTCTGCCGGTTCGTTAAAATTTATGCTTGCGGCAAAGATCGCGCAAGACGTAGCCAAAGATAATACGGTTATCTTTTTCATTGCTTTTCCTTTTGGATAAAATTTTTCAAAGCGCGATTATATGGCGCTAAGCTCAATGTAAAGTTAATTATTCTTTAAGCCGTTTAAAATTATTTTATTTACTATACTTGATTGACATACGCTAAAGCTTTGTGCTATAATCGCTATAAAATTAATTGACTAAAAGGATATAATATGAGCAATAGTCTTTACGAAACGTTAGGGGTATCCGAAAAGGCCACCGGCGACGAGATAAAAAAGGCGTATAGGAGGCTGGCGCGCAAATATCATCCGGATATCAACAAAGATCCCGGCGCGGAGGATAAATTTAAAGAGATAAACGCTGCGTATGAAATTTTAAGCGATGAGAAGAAGCGCGCGCAGTACGATAGGCACGGCGACGCGATGTTCGGCGGACAAAATTTCCATGATTTTGCGAGTAGCTCGGGCATGGGAAATTTGGACGAAATTTTAAAAAATATCTTCGGCGGCGGCTTTAGCGCTAGCGCTAGCGGTTTTGGCGGTTTTTCTAGCAGGGGCGGTTTTAGCGGCTTTAGGCAGACGGGAGGATTTAGCGGCTTTGAGGACGATGAGGATATGGACTCGCGGGCAAAGGTAACTATCCCGTTTGACGTAGCGGTAAAAGGCGGCGAACACTCGATAAATTTTAACGGCGAAAACATCAAAATAAAAATCCCAAACGGCATAAATGACGGCGAAAAGCTACGCATAAAAGGCAAAGGTAGCGGCGGGCGCGGAGATCTAATACTAACCGTAAATATCGCGCCTAGCGACGAGTACGAAAGAGACGGCGACGATCTATATAAAGACGTGCTAATCCCGCTAAAAACGATGATGTTTGGCGGTAAGATAGAGGTAAAAACGCCCAAAAAAGACGTAACGATAAAAATCGCCGAAAACTCAAAATCAGGGCAAAAAATCAGGCTCAAAGGATACGGCGTGCAAAATAGAAAAAGCGGGATATTCGGCGATCTGTATCTGCGAGCGCGCGTGTCTTTGCCGGACGTAAATGCCTTAGACGGCGAGCTAGCCGAGCTTATGAAGCAAAAACTCCCGGAGGCATAAGATGAAACAATACGAAGAACCGGTCTATCTAATAAGCGTCGTAGCTAAGGTGCTCTCTATACACCCGCAGACGCTGCGCCAATACGAGCGCGAGGGGCTGCTAGAGCCGTCAAGAACCGAGGGTAAAATGCGCCTTTACTCCGAAAAAGATATGGACCGCATCAAGATGATACTACGTCTAACGCGCGATCTTGGCGTAAATTTAGCAGGCGTCGATATCATCTTGCAGCTAAAAGATCAGATCGAGCAGTCTGAGGCCGCGATAAGGCAGATGAAAGAGGAACTGGCTAAATTTGAACAAAGCACCGCACCGTCTAAAAAAGCTCTCGTAAAGCGCAAAAATAGCTTTGATCTCATCTTTTACGATGATAAAAATTAATCCTTTTTATCCGTTAAAAAGGTAAAATCGGGTAAAATTTATTTACGAAACGCGCCAAATTTGAGGCTATTAGGGCGCTAAATTTAGCCTTAAATTTGTTCGCTTTGAACCCAAATGAGGCACAATGTTAGAAACTTTTTTACTATTTTTCTCTATCCTGCTTATCGCTTGTATCGTCTCTAGCAAGGTTTCAGATAGATTCGGCGTTCCGTCCTTAGTCGTTTTTTTAGCAGTCGGTATGCTTGCAGGCTCGGACGGGTTGCTCGGACTTGCTTTTGATAATCGCCAAATCGCCCAAGACGTGGGCACTATCGCGCTTATTTTTATACTTTACGCGGGCGGACTTGATACGAATCTAAAATCGATCCGCCCAGTCATGGTAAACGGCATCATCCTAGCGACTCTTGGCGTCGTGCTGACTGCGGGCATGATAGCCGTGCTGGTAAAATACCTGCTAGGCCTTGACTGGCTGGAGGCTTTGCTTTTTGGCTCTATCATCTCCTCGACCGATGCTGCAGCGGTGTTTGCGATACTAGGGGCGAAAGAAATTTCGCTGCGAAACAACATCCGTCCGCTTTTGGAGCTAGAGTCCGGATCAAACGACCCGATGGCGATCTTTTTAACCGTCACGATACTGCAAATCATCTCTATAGCTACGATCCCTAGCGTTCCGGACGTCGCGCTTACGTTAGTAAAGCAGTTTTTGCTAGGCGGGCTGATGGGCTATATGTTCGGCGTCGCGCTGCCCGGGCTTTTTAACCGCCTTAGGCTTGAGTACTGGGGACTTTACCCCGTGTTTTCGATGGCCTGGGTCATGCTTTTATACGTGCTGGCGGGCAAGGTCGGCGGCAACGGCTTTCTTGCCGTATATATCGCGGGAATGTTTATAAACAAAAAAGAGTTCGCGCATAAGAAAAATTTGATCGGTTTTCACGACGGTATCGCATGGACGATGCAAATCGTCATCTTTTTGACGCTGGGACTTTTGGTAAATCCTTCCCAGCTGCCGGCCGTCGCGCTTGCGGGCGCCGTAGTCGCGTTTTGGATCATGTTCGTCGCGCGTCCTATTGGCGTTTTTCTCTCGCTTTTGCTTTCTAGATACAATATTAAAGAAAAGATGTTTATCTCGTGGGTCGGACTTCGCGGCGTCGTTCCTATCGTACTTGCGACCTATCCGTTCGGGGCAAATTTACCGAATTCGGAGCTAATCTTTAACACGATATTTTTCGTAGTATTCGTCTCGATCATCATCCAGGGCATGACGCTAGAAAAGGTCGCGCAAAAATGCGGCGTCAAAGAAGAAGCCGCGCCAAAAGAGGTCGAGATGTCGAATTTACCGATCTTTTACCACACTTTACGCCAGCACACCATACGCTTTGACTCCGAAGTCGTGGGCAAAAACCTAGCCGAGCTTGAGCTTCCTAACGACTTTTTGGTGCTACTCATCAAACGCAAGGGCGAATACATCAAACCGACGGGCTCATCGGTGTTTGAAGAGGGCGACTTGCTACTGATCCAGTGCGAGGACGAAAACAAATACAACGAAACTTTAAAGACTTTTACGGCGTAAATTTTGCCGTAGCGTCGGTTTAAATTTACTGCCGTTAGCGTTAAATTTGATCTTGCGGCGAGCAGATAAATTTGGCGCAAATTTACGAATAAAAAGCAAAAAGGATGGCGGGGTTTATTTTCTACTTTGGTGCGGCGATCGGTCGTTTGCGTAAATTTTAAAGAAAGGATTTGACTTTATCTACATTTTCAAGCGCGTTTCGTAGATTAAGAAATAAAAAAGGACTTAATAAAAATAAAGAGAAAGGCGTTAAATATAAAAATAAAGGACTCTCTTTAACTTAAGCTCACACAAGCGTAGTGAATAGAGTTTAGATATAATAACAGCAAAGACACAAAAACTTTCTATCATATTTTACTAAAGATGATAAGAGGTCTTATAAGTAGCAAGTCGAAGTCGCGGCTAAAAATCAGCTTAGCTTATCTTGAACCAAATTCTATTTTTGCAGGATTACATTCTTTGTCGATTTTGCATTTTTCAAATTTTTCTAGCACTTTATCAAAAAATTCTTTATTATGCGCTAAATCACGTGTTTTTGTTGCGTATTTGATTACTTCATCTATATCAAGAAAGTATTTTTGATATGTTATTGCACTAAATAGGCAAGCTTCTGCAATTTTACCCATGTCACAAGCCCTCGTTAATCTTTTTAACCCATCAGGAATTTTGTATGTCGCAGCTAAGATTCTCCCAGTTAAAGAGCAAACGACAAAATTACCAATCTCGTTATTTTTAAAGCAATACTCATCTGATATCTCTAATATCTTTTGGCAAGAACTATATTTACCATTACCCATATCACATTCTTTGATTGATTTTACAATTTCTTTCGTATAAATTTTATCACAGCCTTCGTATGAGTAAATTGGATAACAATAACCTGCAATTTTTTTTATTTCTTTAGTAGATAATCTTAAAAAATTATCATTAAAAATTTGAAGTTTAATATCTTGTTCTGCAAGTAATATTTGGCTAAAATATAAACATAAGATTGGCAATAAAAAAATTTTTTTCATCTATAATCCTTCTTTTTTATGGTAAAAAATTTATCCTAGCTGGGTTGCATTCCTTGTCTGCTTTGCACTCATTCAATTTTTTAAGCATACTGTCTAAAATTTCTTTATCAACTGCTAAATTACGTGCTGCTGTCATATATCTTACTACCTCATCTACATCTAAGGAGTAATATAGCAATGCCATTGCGTAATCTAGGCACGACTCTCCTATTTTTCCTTCATTACAGGCCCTTGCTAGTCGCTCTAAGCCCATAGAAAATTTATTCGTTTTTATCAAAATATTTCCAGATAAATTACATGCTAAGAAATTTTCCATCCCATCTTGCTGATAACAACTTGTATCCGATATTTTTAATAATTTTTGACAAGCACTATACTTTCCGTCGCCCTCATTGCATTCTTTTATCAGCTGTGAAATTTCTTTTGTATAAATTTTGTCGCAACTCTTGTACGCATATAATGCATCGCACTTGCTTAATGCAGTCGCGAGCTCTATTCGAGGCGTCTTAAAAAAATTATCGTTTAAAATTTTTGGATTTGCATAGAGGATTTGGCTATAACTTAGGCATAAAGCAAATAACAAAAATATTTTTTTCATTTGATTTCCTTAAGAAATAATATTTCAAATTTAACCCTCTTTTACTCCAAAGCCTGCGCCAGATCGACGATGAGGTCGTCCGCGTTTTCTAGGCCGACGCTTATTCTGATTAGCTCTTTTGTTATGCCTGCTTTTATTAGCTCCTCGCTTGAGAGCTGCTGATGCGTAGTGGAGGCCGGGTGCGTGATGAGCGACTTTGAGTCGCCGATATTTACGACGATTTTAAAGAGTTTTACCTTCCCGAGCATCTTTACGGCGCGCTCATAGCTATCGGTTTCAAAGCACATTAGCCCGCTAGCCATGCCGTCTTTAAAGTATTTTTGCGCTTTTTCGTGCTCGGGATCGCTTTTTAGCGCAGGGTAGGTTACGCGTTTTACGTATTTGTTCGAGTTTAAAAACTCGGCGATTTTGCGCGCATTTTGTGAGTGCCTCTCGATACGAACGCTTAACGTCTCAAGCCCCTGGATGAGCTGCCATGAGTTAAAAGGCGAGATCGTAGCGCCTATATCGCGCACCAAAGCCACCCTCATGCGTAGCGTGTAGATGTCGAATTTGTCAGCCATCTGAGCGTAAACTAGCCCGTGATAGCTCTCGTCAGGCTCGTTAAAGTGCGCGTATCTGGCGTTGCCGACTAGCTTGGCGTTTAAATTTTTGCTAGCTACGACTGCGCCCGCTAGGCTTAGGCCCTGGCCGCAGATATATTTGCTCGCGCTATGCACGACGACGTCTACGCCGTGATTTAGCGGTTGGAAAATGATCGGCGTAGGCACGGTGTTATCTGCGATCGTTACGACGCCGTGTTTGTCTGCGATCTCGACGATTTTTTTAAAATTCGGGATTGCAATTTGCGGATTTGATAGCGTCTCGAAAAATATCGCGCGAGTCTTGTCGTCTATCAAATTTTCAAGATCGTCCGCGCTGTCGCTATCAAACACTCGCGCCTCGATACCGAAACGCTTAAGCGTATGCATGAAAAGAACCATCGTGCCGCCGTAAATTTTCTTTGCCACGACGATGTTGTCGCCGACTGCGGCTAAATTTGCGATCGAGTAGAAAATCGCCGACTGACCGCTAGCCGTCACGATAGAGGCCGAGCCCTCCTCGAGCGCGGTTATACGGCTCTCTAGTACGTCCGTCGTCGGGTTACCTAGCCTCGTGTAGATGTGGCCCGCAGCTTCTAGCTGAAATCTCGCCGCGGCCGTCTCGGCACTACCGAAATCATAAGCCGTAGTCTGGTAAATCGGCACCGCCATGGCGCCCGGGCCTGCCTTGGTGTCGTAGCCGTAGTGCGTGGCGATCGTCTCTTTTTGCATTTTTTCTCCTTGTAAAATTTGCGCGCATTATAACCGCTAAATGTTTAAATTGGTATAATTGGACTTTTGAAAGGAAAAAATGGCTGAACAAAACGACAAATTTAAGCGCGTAAAATACCTGCGCGGCCTGGAAAAATTCGCAAAAGCGGCGATTAGCGCGCTAAAAAGAGAGGATTTTAACGAGGACGAATTTCGCGCTAGAGTCGGCAAAAACGCCGAAATTTTACGCAAGATCGAGCCGGTTTTTTTAGATAACGCCTACTCGAAATCTCTTGAAAATTTCGTAAATTTAGTCGTAAAAGGCGGCGAGAGAGGCGAGCTGGTGGCCTGCGCCAACGCGCTAGAAAAGCTAAAAAATCAAAAAACGTATAAAAAAGAAAAACATAGAAAAAAATATAAGGACGAAGAGTGAAATGCGTGATATTTGACATGGACGGCACGCTCATAGATAGTGCAAAAGCGATCTGCGAGACGGTAAACGAGGTGCGGCGCGAGCTAGGGCTTGAGGGCGATCTAGCCGCGGAGTTTATCGTAAAGGCCATAAACGAGCCGGGGCGAAATTTGGGGCTTGACTTTTACGGTATAGATAAGCCCGATATGAAGCTGCGGGATAACTTTGAAGCTAAATTTAAGAAAAACTACCGCGAATACGCCGCGGCATACGAGGGCGTCGATGGACTACTAGCCGGGCTAAAAGAGGCCGGGCATTTTATCGCTCTAGCTAGCAATGCGCCGCGATATACTTTGGATGAAATTTTACAAAGAAGCGGGATATTTAAATTTTTCGATCTCATCGTCGGAGCGGACGAAAACGTACCTCAAAAACCAGATCCGGCGATGTTAAATTTGATACTAAAATCAGGCGAATTTGATAAAGCGATATTTGTCGGAGATAGTAAAAAAGATGAGCTTGCCGCACGTAATGCGGATATAAGATATCTAAACGTTTGTTGGGGTTTTGGTAGCCAAAGTCCCAGCTGCGACAATGTCTTTACGGTGGCTGAAGCAGCCCTATATATCGAGAAGTTATAAAAATTTAGCACATTATTTTACGAGAAATAATGCGTATTTTAAGTTTTAAGAAAGGTTTTAAAATTTATGGATTATGATATATTTTCTCAAAGTCCGAGAGAAAAATTCTTTGAAATTTTATTTAATGCGAACAAAAACTTAGTCGAAAACGAGCTTGAAAAGACCTTTGAAAAATTTATCGCGATGAGTGAATTTTGCGAAAAAAGCGGCTTTGACGAAACGGCGCAAAATTCGTTTATTTCTCAAAATCAGACGCTTATAAACGAGCGGCTAAACGACATTTATATCGGGCTTAGTGGGGATATTTTAAGTCAAAATGAGTAAAATAGCCGTTATATTTTCGTTGTTTTTATCGCTGGCTTTCGGCGCGGTAAATTTCGAGGAAGAGCATCTTTTTGAGCTTAAAAAAGACGAGTGGGCGCGGGTTTTCGTAACCAAAAAGGGCACAAACGAGCGAGAGAGCTTTGACTTTCGCTGGACGCTTTTTGATAACACGAACATCATCGTGCATTCGCGATACCGAAACTATCCTCGCCAGCTTGTTATGTCGCTAAGACGCGGCCTTGAGACCTATAAGCAGACTTTGATACCAGATCTCAAATATCCGCCTAGTGACCGCGTCGCGCTATATCTGGTTTTTGAGGATTTTAAACAAGGCGTGGCAAAATTTCGCGTGCTGATAAACGACGACGAACAGCGCGTGGACGTGGAGTTTTTGGATCCGCCAAGAAAGCAGAGCGGCGCTCAAAATAGCGTGCAAAACACCAGATAAAAGCAAAATTTAAGTGAGCCTAAATGGAAAAAATCGATCTGATAATGAAAAATTTTATCGCAGAGCTTGGTTATGAGCCTGCAAATGCGATGTTTGTACGGATAAATTCGGGCAAAAAGCTGCGCTCTAAGCTACTTTTAAAAATAGCGGGAGAAAGCGAGCAAAGTCTCAAAATTTGCGCGATTACCGAGCTTATTCACCTAGCTAGCTTGCTTCACGACGACGTGATAGATGACGCGGACACTAGGCGCGGAAGCCCGAGTATAAACGCAAGCTTCGGCACTAAAAACGCCGTTATGCTGGGCGATATCCTCTACTCGAAGGGCTTTTACGAGCTGTCGAAATTCCCGCATGAGATCGCAGGCGAGATATCGGGCGCGGTTAGTAAGCTAAGCGTGGGCGAGATGATGGACGTGGATCTCTCGGTTAAATTTAATGAAGATAAATCCGCGTACGAAACGATGATCTACTATAAAACCGCCGTTTTGATCGAGGCTGCGGCTGCGGTCGGAGCGATGTTAGCCGGACTTGATGCGCGTAATTTTAAAATTTACGGTAAAAACTTAGGCTTAGCTTTTCAGATCGTAGACGACATCCTAGACGTCACGCAAGACGCCGCAACGCTTGGAAAGCCCAATTTCAGCGACTTTAAAGAGGGCAAAACGACGCTGCCTTACATTTATCTTTATGAAAGCTTAAGCGAAGTAGACAAAGAGAAGCTAAAAAACCTGTTTAAAAAAGATCTGAGCGAGGCCGAGCGAGGCTGGGTGAGGGCGAAGATGAACGAAACGGGCGCGATAAAAAAAAGCATAGAAGCGGCGAAAAATTTAGGCGAGCAGGCGATAAAATCGGTAGAAAAATTTAACGTAGAAGGCCTAGAAAACATCGTAAAATCAATGATAGATAGGGAATTTTAATGCATTACGCAAGCGTGAGCTTTACGCATAAAAATACCGATATATCCGTGCGCGAAAAGCTCTCTTTTTCTAACATCGAGCGCAAAAACGAAATTTTACGCCTCATTAGCTCCAGCCAAAACATCAACGAGTGCATGGTGCTAAGCACCTGCAACCGCGTCGAGATCATCGCTAGCGTAAAGACGGTCGAAGGTGCTAGCAAGCACATCATCGCCTGCATGTCGCTCATCTGCGGCATCCCTTTTGAGGAGCTGCAAAGCAGAGCCGACATCTACGAGGATAACGGCGCCGTGCACCATCTCTTTGCCGTAGCTAGCTCGCTAGATAGTCTTGTTATCGGCGAAACGCAGATCGCGGGGCAGCTAAAAGAGGCGTATAAATTTGCCCGCGCTAACGGCAAATGCGGTGCGAAGCTCGGCAGGGCGATGGAGTTTGCCTTTAAGTGCGCGGCTGAGGTACGAAACAAAACCGAAATCTCCAAAAATCCGATCTCGGTCTCAAGCGTCGCGGTTGCGAAGGCAAAGGAAATTTTTGGCACGCTAAACGGCATGGTCGCCGTGATAGTGGGCGCGGGCGAGATGGCGGAGCTAGCCGCAAAACATCTAATCGCGAGCGGCGCGAGAACGATAATCATCAGCCGAAACAAAGAGCGCGCTAAAAATTTGGCCCTAACGCTAGGGGATAATAACGAATACGACTCGCTTTCAAACGTAGCGCAGTACATAAATAAATATCAAATAATATTTTCCGCGACCGCCGCGCCGCATCCGGTTTTGATCGACGCGATGGTAGAGCCAAAGGAGTTTAAGCGTTACTTTTTTGATATAGCCGTGCCGCGCGATATCGCGATCACGCAGAGCGAAAATATCAAAATTTACGCCGTGGACGACCTGCAAGAGATCGTAAATAAAAACCTCGCCCTGCGCGAGGAGCAAGCTCAGATCGCGTACGGCATCGTCGGGCGAAATACGGCGGCGTTTTTCCAAATGCTGCGCGAACTAGCCGTCACGCCGCTAATAAAAGGCATAAGAGATCAGGCTAAAGAGTGCGCCCAAAGAGAGCTAGCAAAAGCCCTAAAAAAGGGCTATCTAAAACATAGCGACAAAGAGGAGGCGTATCGCCTCATACATCAGGTTTTTAAGGCGTTTTTGCACGCGCCGACGATAAATTTAAAAAACCTCGCGGGTGCTGCTGGAAGCGAAGCGCAGCTAAGGGTGATCGGAGAAATCTTTAACGTCGCGGAGCAAACGCCGCAAGAAGAAAATAACGAATTTGAATGGGAGAACGAATGAAATTTAGCAAACTTTACGCGCCGACGGCAAAAGAAGCGCCAAAAGACGCGAGTCTAGCAAGTCATAAATTTTTGCTCCGAGCGGGCTACGCCGAGCAGGTCGGTAGCGGACTTTACAACTTTTTGCCGCTTGGCAAACGTGTGCTTGAAAATATAAAAAATATCGTCAAAGAGGAGCTTGACGAAGCGGGCGCGCAGGAGATCTCGATGAGTTTCGTCACGTCTGCGGATCTTTGGCGCGAGAGCGGACGCTTTGACGTCTACGGCAAGGAGCTTTTGCGCTTTAAGGACCGCAAAGAAAACGACTTCGTTTTAAGCCCGACAAACGAAGAGAGCGTGGTCGCGCTCGTGCGAGGCAAAGTGACTTCCTATAAACAGCTACCCCTAAATTTGTATCAGATAAATACCAAATTTAGAGACGAGGCAAGGCCGAGATTTGGGCTACTTAGAGGGCGTGAGTTTTTGATGAAGGACGGATATAGCTTCCACGCAAACGCCGAGGATCTGGACCGCGAATTTGACCTGATGGAAAAAACTTATAGCAAAATTTTCACTCGCCTCGGGTTAAATTTCCGCGCGGTTAGAGCCGATAGCGGCGCGATAGGCGGCAGCGGAAGCAAAGAGTTTATGGTGTTAGCTAACAGCGGCGAGGACGATATCATCGTCTGCGAAAACTGCGACTATGCCGCAAACATAGAGGCCGCAACCCGCGCAAAACGAACGACGCAGGCCGAAAGACCAGAGGCCGATGCGGCTAAATTTTTTACGCCCGGTGCCAAAACCATCAAGGACGTGGCGGAGTTTTTTAGAGTTGACGAGTTTTACTGCATAAAAGCGGTGATAAAAAAGGCGATTTTTATCGGCGATAAAGGCGAAAAGAGCGAGAAAATCGTGGTATTTTTCGTGCGCGGCGAGGATGAGCTACAAGAGGTCAAAGCACAAAACGCGTGCGGGGCGCTCGAGCTAGCGGACGCGACCGAAGCCGAGATCGCGGCGGCCGGGCTTGTGGGCGGATTTTGCGGGCCGGTCGGGCTAAAGGGCGTGGAGTTTTATATAGATAATGAGCTTCGCGGCGAATCGCAGATGATCTGCGGCGCAAACGAGCGGGATTATCACTTCGTGGGCGTTAGCGTTAGCAGCTTTAACTCTGAGCGCTTCAAGGACCTAACCGCCGTAAAAGCGGGCGATAAGTGCCCTTGCTGCGGCGGAAATTTAAGCGTTAGCAAAGGTATCGAGGTCGGACATATATTTAAGCTCGGCACCAAGTACTCAGAGCCGATGAGTGCGACGTTTTTGGACGAAAACGGCAAAGCAAAACCGTTTATCATGGGCTGCTACGGTATCGGCGTTAGCCGTCTGGTAGCCGTCGCCGTCGAGGCTAGCCACGACGAAAAAGGCATAATCTGGAACGAAACCCTAGCTCCGTTTAAATTTGAAATCATCGTCTCAAATTTAAAGGACGAAGAGGGCGTTAAATTTGCGCAGGAGCTTTACGAGAGCTTGCGCGCGGCCGGCGTTTCGGTGTTGCTTGACGATAGAAACGAGCGCTTTGGCGTAAAGATGAGCGAATTTGAGCTGATGGGATTTCCTTATGCCGTGATCGTGGGAAAGGGGCTGGCAGAAGGCACGGTCGAGCTCGTTACGCGGGGCGGCCTAGTTAAAGAAACGCTCAAAGTGAGCGAAATTTTAGCGCGCCTAAAGAGCCTATGATAAAGCATTTTTTTACGCCCTACGTCGTTTTGGAGATCGTGGCGGCGTATTTTTTTATCCACGCGTATGGATTTTTAAATTTGGTTCTAGAGGTTATCGTATCGGCCATTTTGGGGCTGTTTTTTATGTTTCGCGTCGGATTTTTTCAGCTAACTAGCAATATCGCGTTTTTTAAGCCAGCAGACGTCTTTAGTAGCGTAGGTATGGCGATCGGGGGATTTTTTATGTTTATCCCGGGGCTTATCACCGACGTTTTGGGTGCGGCGATCGTAGCGGTCGCGTTTTTTGCAAATTTAAAAAACGGCGGCGAGCGGGCGAGAGCGGGCGAATTTTACCGCGAAAAATTTGAGAGCGGACAGAGCAAACCGCGCGATGACGGCGAAATCATCGACGTCGAAGTCGTAGAAGAAAAGAGGCAAATATGGAAAAACTAAAAATCGCAACGAGAAAAAGCGTGCTGGCTATGTGGCAAAGCGAGCATATCAGGGATAAAATTTTATCGCGCTACCCGGAGCTTGCAGTCGAGCTGACCGGCATGAAAACCAAAGGCGATGTGATACTCGATACGCCGCTAGCTAAGATCGGCGGCAAGGGGCTTTTTACAAAAGAGCTAGAAGATAGCATGCTAAGCGGCGAAACGCACATCGCCGTGCATAGTCTAAAAGACGTGCCCGTCGCATTTCCCGATGGACTAGTGCTAGCTGCGATCTGCTCGCGCGAGGACGTGAGGGATGCGATGCTAAGCGAAAAATACGCTAAATTTGAGGATCTTCCAGGGGGCGCGCGCGTGGGCACGACGAGTCTGCGCCGCAAAATGCAGCTTTTAGCGATGCGTCCCGATCTTGAGATAATCTCGCTACGAGGCAACGTCCAAACTCGTTTGCGCAAGCTAAAAGAGGGCGAATTTGACGCGATTATCCTAGCGATGGCGGGCGTAAACCGATTAAATTTACGCTCCGAAGTCGCGCATATCGTGCCGTTTGAGCTAGATCAGATGATACCTGCGATGGGGCAGGGCGCACTTGGTATCGAGGCTAGAGAGGACGCTGAAATTTTAAATTTGATAGAGTTTTTAAAAGATGAAAAAGCCGTGATAGAGACGACCGTGGAGCGCGATTTCGTCGCGATGCTAGAGGGCGGCTGCCAGGTGCCTATCGGCGTAAATGCAAATTTAAACGACGATAAGATCGAGATACGCGCGGTCGTGGGACTGCCCGATGGCAGCGAGAGCATACGCGAAAATATCGTCGCGCAAAAAAGCGAGTGGAAGAGCGTGGGCGCCGAGCTTGGACGGGTATTTATCAGCAAGGGCGCAAAAGAGCTGCTAAAACGCGCCGAGGAGATGGCGAACATATGAGAAAAGCGCTTATTTTAGTGTTCTTGACGTCCGCGCTTTTTGCACAGGTAGATTTAGAGCTTATTTATTCGCTCTTTACCGATAAAAATTTCGATAAAAACGCCTATTTTAAAGGCGAGATGCGAGACCGCCTAAAAAATAATTTTTACTCGCCCGACAAATTTGACGAAATCAAAGTCGCCAAACTCGGCCACAGCAGCGAATTTAGCGGGATATTTCGCGTTTGGCTCGCTTCTAAAAACGGCGCATCTCTTGATCTATACATTTTTGCTAAAGAAGACGGCATTTATGCGCTTAGATCTCTCGCTCAAATCGGCATCATAGAGGCGATGATAAGGGGCTATGAGACTGCGAGCGAGGCGGAAAAGGCGCAACTTAGAGCAATGGGCGGGGATATAGAAAATTTAAGGCTGATTTTAGCAAGCGATAATGCGTTGCTAAAATTCGGACGCGAAAACGAGGCGAAATTTGAAGAGCTGTTTGCGCTATATCAAAAGGACGAAGCGGCGGCAAACGAAGCCGTAAAGCGATTACACCTATCTCATGCGGCGTACGACGGCGGGGTTTTTGAGCTTATTATCGGCGGCGTAACGGATAACGTAGTGGGTTTTATGCGCCTGGAAAACGAACCCGATCTGCCGCAGATGAGTCCGAGCGAGTTTATAATGCTAGAACGGCTCTCTCCAAACTCAAAATGGTACCTTTTTAAGACGACTTAGACCGATGGAGGCAACCCTAGCCGATTTTCACTTTTTGCTTGCCTTAACGCTGCAAATTTAGCGCCATGCGCTTTTGGTTAGAGGTTGTAAGAGATCAAATTTTTGCTAAGTTGGCGTTAAATTAGCGTATCCGCCAAAACCGATAATTTTTACGATTTTACTAATTTTTCGGCAGTTAAAGTTGTGTTTTTGGCTCAAAATGTTTACAAATTTGACTCAAACGCAGCCAAAATTTTAGCTTCAAAAACGGCTTGTTCGGATATAAATTATTAAGGAAAAATATGGACTACATCAAGCTTCTAAAAGACAGCGGCCTACTGCGCGTCATCGACGAGCCCGCGGATATCGATCTAGAGATCGCACACGCGAGCTACATCGAGGTCAAGCATGAAAACTCGCAGGCGCTGCTTTTTACAAATCCCATCTGCAAAAAAACGGGGCGCAAATTTGCTCCCGTGCTAACAAACATCTACGGCTCAAAGCGCGCTTTAGAGATTATCTTTGGACGCGAGCCCGACGAGATCGCGAGCGAGATCGAGCGGCTTTTAAAACCAAAAAAGCCTAAAAGCTTTGGCGAAAAGCTAAATTTTGCCGCGTATTTGTTTGAGATGAGAAAAATTTTCACGAAAAGATTAAAAGGCGAGGGCGAGTGTCAGCAGGTCAAATTTATGGGTGACGACATCGATCTACTCTCGCTTCCCGCACTAAAAACATGGCCGCTTGACGGCGGAGCCTTTATCACGATGGGGCAGGTTTATACGCAAAGCCCTGACGGCGAACTGCAAAACGTCGGCATGTACCGACTGCAAATTTATGGTAAAAATTGCCTCGGCATGCACTGGCAGATCCACAAAGACGGCGCGAATTTCTTTAACGAATACAAGCGCGCAGGCCGCAAGATGCCCGTATCCGTGGCTATAGGCGGCGATCCGCTTTACATCTGGTGCGGTCAGGCGCCGCTGCCAAAGGGCGTGTTTGAGCTGCTGCTTTACGGATTTATCCGCAAAGAGCCCGCCCGCCTCGTAAAGTCGCTGACGAATCAAATTTACGTCCCGCACGACGCAGACTACGTGATCGAGGGCTTCGTGGATACGGATAAATTTGAGCTTGAAGGGCCGTTTGGCGATCACACGGGCTTTTATACGCCGATCGAGCCTTTTCCGGTGATGGAGGTTACGGCGATCACGAGCAAGCGTGAGCCCGTATTTCACGCGACCGTGGTCGGCAAACCGCCGCTTGAGGATAAGTATATGGGCTGGGCGACCGAGCGCATTTTCTTGCCGCTTTTACGCACGACGGTGCCGGAGCTGCTGGACTACAATATGCCTGAAAACGGCGTCTTTCACAACCTGATTTTAGCTAAGATAAATGCCCTTTATCCGGCGCACGCAAAGCAGGCGATGCACGCGTTTTGGGGCGTGGGACAGATGAGCTTTGTCAAACACGCGGTTTTCGTCGGCGATGATGCGCCGAATTTGAGCGATTACGACGCACTTATGGAGCACATCTTAAACCGTTTTGGCAAAAATGCTCTGCTAATCAGCGAAGGCGTGTGCGATCAGCTAGATCACGCGAGTCCGAACTCGTGCTTCGGCGGTAAGCTTGGAATCGACGCGACGCAGGATTTTTCAACGCCTGCGCCGGTGCTTTTGGATGACGCCGCGCTACTTGCTAAATTTAAAGAAATAGAGCCGAATTTAACGCAGCTCGTGCAGTTTAAAACAAACACCAAAACTCCGATTTGCGTCGTCAAATTTGATAAAAACCGCCTCGTAAAAGAGGTTTTTGAAGAGCTTTTGAAATTTAAAGAGCACTTTAAACTACTAGTTTTCGTCGGCTGCGAAAACCGCCTGGAAAACCCGTATATGCTGCTTTGGCGCGTGACAAATAACATCGACGCTCTGCGCGATATCTACGTGCGTGAGGGCGCGGTCTGCATAGACGCCACCGCAAAAGGCGAGGCCGAGGGCTATACGCGCGGCTGGCCGCTGCAAACAGACTGCGACCGCGAAGTCGTGGCTGATCTCGTTAAGCGCGGCATAGTAAAAGATGAGCCTGAGCTGTTTAGCAAATTTGAGATTTTCGGATAAATTTTTTAACTCGGTAAATTTAAAAGCGGCTAAATTTGCCGAGCCTCTTAAATAAATTCGTTTTTCAAGCGCCTTTTTAGCCCGAATTTTATAAAATCGCAAAATGGATAAAGAACGCCTAATAATCGATAAATTTAGCAACTCCTTCATCGGCGACGACGGTGCCGTCGTGGCGCATGAGCGCGGCAAATGGGTGTATAGCAAGGACCTTTTTTGCGAGGGGACGCACTTCCTAGCAGGTTGGCTTAGTATGGAGGAGATCGCGCGCAAGGCGATGCTCGTAAATCTCTCCGACGCCGTCGCGATGAACGCCGAGCCTAAATTTGCACTTTTGGGACTTGGGCTACCTAAAAACACGAGTGCGGCGCAGATCTCGGCGCTACGCAAGGGATTTGCGGACGTTTGCGACGAGTACGGCGTGACTATCATCGGCGGCGACACGATCGGCAGCGATAAAATTTTACTTAGCGTTACCGTTATCTCGCGGCTTTGCGGCAAGGCGGTTTTGCGAAGCGGCGCGAAAAAAGGCGACTTGGTCGCTTTTACGGGCGAGCTTGGAGGCAGTTTAAAAGGGCTTAGGGCGCTTTTAAATGGCGGGCGTGTCGCGTCAAATTCGCGCTTTAAAAGGCCTATTTTAAAAGATAAATTTTTCTACGCCGCAGCAAGCAAGATAAACGCCGCCATGGACGTTTCAGACGGGCTTGGAGCTGATCTGGCCAAGCTTTGCGCGCAGAGTCGGTGCGGGGCGAAATTTAGCAAACGGCTAAGCAAACGCGAGCTAAATAGCGGCGAGGAATACGAGATTTTATTTACGTTTAGTCCGAAAAACCGCGCCAAAATCTTAAGCCTCGCTCGCAAAACCCGCACGAAAATCACGATTTTTGCCAAAATCACGAAAGGAAAATTTAAAAACAATGCAAGAAACCACCATTTTTAAGCCTCTCTACGCGCTCACTCACGCGCCCATCAACGCGTATTTTAGTAAAAACTCGGACGATTTTGTGGTGCGCGAGATCCCGCTTTACGCATTTAGCGGGCAGGGCGAGCACCTCATCGTTGAAATTTGCAAAAAAGACATGACGACGCAAGAAACCTTGCACGTTCTAAGCGAGGTTAGCGGCGTAAAGATGCGAGATTTTGGTTACGCGGGGCTAAAAGACAAGCAGGGCATGACGACGCAATTTATCTCGATGCCGCGTAAATTTGAGGCGGCGCTTGCAAATTTTAGCCACGAAAAGATGAAAATATTAAGCCTCGCCGCGCATGATAATAAGCTTCGAATCGGGCACCTAAAAGGCAACAGCTTTTTTATCCGCCTAAAAAAAGTGATGCCTAGCGAAGCGGCCAAGCTTGAACAAGCCGTGCGAAACATCGATGAGGCGGGATATCCAAACTACTTTGGCTATCAGCGTTTCGGCAAATACGGCGACAACGCGCAAAGCGGGCTGGAGCTGCTAAAAACAGGCACCGTAAACGGCAAAAAGAGCAAAAATCCAAAGTTAAACGACTTTTTGATCTCGGCATATCAAAGCGATCTTTTTAACCGCTGGCTTAGCAAGCGCGTGGAGATTTCGAGGTTTGCGCAGGATTTTAGCCTAGGCGAGCTAGGTCAAATTTACCCGTATCTGGGCGGCGAAAATTTGAAAAAATTAAAATCGCAAAAGAGATTTTTTAAGCTTATTGAGGGCGAAGTTTTGGGACATTATCCGCACGGCAAGTGCTTTTTATGTGAGGATTTGGACGCGGAGGGCGCGCGCTTTGACGCGAGAGATATCACTAGCTGCGGGCTGATAGCAGGCGCAAAGGCGTACGAGGCGCAGGGCGCGGCGAAAGCGGTAGAGGATCAAATTTTCGCGCAGGCAAATGAATATAAAGCTAAGATGACGGGCTCAAGGCGCTTTGCGTGGTGTTATTTGGAGGATACGAGCTACAAATACAACGAGGAAAAAGCGCATTTTACGATAAATTTCACGCTACAAAAAGGCAGCTACGCGACGGTGGTGCTAGAAGAAATCTTGCATAAAAATATCTTTGAGTAGGGCGGCTCGTCTTTCCCGCTATATATCGCCGGTGGCCCGGATTTGGTGGCGGACGGCTAGTCCGTTCCCTTGCCTCTGTCTGGTCTGAGTCGTTTTAAGCTTAAATTTGAGGCTAATTTACCAAATTTTAGCACCGATACCCGTATCCTAAAACCGCTAAATTTAACCATAGAGCAAGGCGCGGGCGACGCGAAATAAGAGAGTTTTTAGGCTCGTTTGGATATAATGGATTTGCGAATTTATATTTTAAAAGGATTAAAAATGGCGAATATTTTTCTTTGCTCTTACTTTGCGCAGGTTGCGGCTAGGATTAACGAACGGGTAAATTTTAGCGGCAAAAACGTCGTTTTCATAGATACCGCGGCGAAATTTGAAGAGGTAAATTTCTACGTCGGCGAAGCGGCGGAGATTTTGGAAAAATTAGGCGCGAAGCTAATACGCCTTGACGTCTCTTGCGCCCAGAATTCGGCGGCGTTGGTATCTGAGCAGGACGAATCCTTTTATGGCGATGAAATTTTTGCCGCTATTAGTCGGTGCGACGTCATTTACGTTAGCGGCGGAAATACGTTTTATCTGCTTAAAGAGCTACGAAAATCGCGCGCCGCCCAAGCCATAAAAGACGCGGTCAAAGCAGGCAAAATTTACGTCGGCGAGTCGGCGGGAGCGATCGCGGCGGCTCCGGATACGAAATATGCTACGCTGATGGATGAAAATAGCGCAAAAATGAGCGATTTTACGGGGTTAAATTTGGTTGATTTTTGCGTCGTGCCGCACTTTGGCTGCGAACCTTTTACGGAGGCTACGCGCGAGATTATGGCGAAATTCGGCGATGCTTGCGATTTGCGCGCGATAAATAACGACGAATTTATCGAGGCTTAAAGCCTTTTACGGCGCGGGTCGCAAAGTGCGGCGCGGAGTTTTGTATCGCATAAAATTTAAACGAGGTTGAGCGATGAAGAAAATTTTGATTTTTACGCTTGCGGCCGTTTGCACGTTTGCGGGCGATTTTAGGTTGCTAGGCCCCGGCGAGACGGCGCGCGGCCTGCCTTTTAGCGCGCTTTTTGATAAAAAAGACGGTAAATATTCGCCCAAAAACGGCATCCGCGTAAAGCTGCTTTTAGCAGGAGGCAAATTTAAGATGAATATAAGAGGTAAAAGCGCTACGCCCGGCAAGGTAAAGATAAATGGCAAGAGTTTTGACGAGATAGCAAAGCAAAAATTTGACGTAACGAACGAAGGCGGCGTCTATACGATGCGGGAGAGCAGGTAAGCGGACGGGAATTCGCGCTTGGCTGAGACGGCGCAAAAGGCGCGTGATGCTTTAGCTTAACAAATTTAAAAACGGCGTAAAAATAAAAAGAAAGAGGACAGATAAAGATCGCGGCTTAGCCTGACGCGCGGAGTTAAATTTAGCTTTGCGTTATTATTTTAGTTTGCGGCTAGCTTTTGAGCTGCCCGGCAACGAGACTAGCTTATTTTATGACGGCAAAATTTACTATCCGTGTTTAAATTTAGCGCGTCGGGCTTTATTTTTTGATGATTTTTTAGTAAAATGGACGCTAAATTTAAAGGAGAAAATATGCCAAAAGACGCAAACGGAACCGAACTAAACGCGGGAGATAACGTAACTTTGATCAAAGATCTAAAAGTAAAAGGTGCTGGCGCGACGCTAAAGCGCGGAACCATGGTGAAAAATATAAAAATCACGGACGATGACAAAGAAATCGAAGGCAAGATCGATAAAATGGGCGTTATAGTGCTAAAGACGGAGTTTTTAAAGAAGGCTTAATCTCGTCTATGAAAAACGCAAATTTGACGCTAGATCGTTAAATTTGCGTACCTGCAAAACTTCGATATACGCGTATTTTTACTTGTATCAAAAGTCGTAAAATCTAGCCCAAGCTATCCTTAAACCCGAAAAAGCTATAATCGCGCCCAAGGTATGGCAAGTGATTGCTTTTGCGTAGGCAAAAGAGGAAAGTCCGAGCTGCAATAAGACGGAGTTCCATCTAACGGATGGCTGGGGCGACCCAAGGGACAGTGTAACAGAAAGCAAACTACCGCTTCGGCGGTAAAGGTGAAACGGCGGGGTAAGAGCCCGCCAGCGCGGCGTGCAAGCGCGGCGGCTATATAAACCCAACTCGCAGCAAGAAGGGATGGTTTTGAGTCTTATGTCAAACCCTTCGCTAGAGCCAAATTGTAAAATTTGGAGTAGATAAATAATCACTCACGACAGAACTCGGCTTATCGCCATGCCTTACCTTTTACTTCTTTTTCTACTTTCGGTTTTTTGATTTCGGCGACCAAGCGCATAAAATTTGTAAATAATAAAATTCGCCCGTAAATTCGCGGCTTTGGCCGATATTTTCGCGAGATTTGGCGACGACGCAATAAATTTAAACGGCGTAAATTTAGCTTCGGCTAGTTTTTAAATTTACGCATAAATTTTTATCGGCGCAAGGCATAAATTTAACAGGCTAAATTTACGGAAAACGGCGCGAGGATTTTTGTGTTTGACGCCGTAAAATTTGGCCAAGTTTCCAAAATCGAAACGCTTGGTAAAATTAAATTTTATCGGCGAGTTTTTCGGCGTTTGCATAAAAACGCAAAGTGCCGCGCTAAATTTAACGCTCGATGTTTTGCATTTTGGCGGTTTTTAGAATTTAGGATTTTTATCCGGGCCGCAAAAGCCGTATGGGCAAAAGGTAGAAATATAGGCGCTAGGCGAGATTTTGGGTAGACGCCAAATTTGCTCGGATCTAGCAGCATCAAAATTTGCAAAATTCATTTAAATTTGACCGCATTAAACGGCCGCGCATTTGCGGTTTTAAATATCCCAAATTTCTAAAATTTGCGGGCAAACGGCGCTTACGGCTCGTTTAAATTCGGCGGTTTGTTCGGCGTTTGGTTCGTCTATAGTTTCAAATTTTTTAAACGTCCGGGCGATCTCAAGCCAGCCTGCGATATCTAGATCAAATTTAACCAAATTTGACGCGCAAAGATCGCCGTCATCATGATCGTGAAGGGCGACTTTGCCGTCTTTTAAGCTTGCAAGCCACAAGTCGCCCGCAACCGTATCGGCAAATATATAAAACTCGCGTAGTATTTGGCTCTCGCCCTCAAAATCAAACCGCGCTTCGTCGTTAAATCGGGCTAGCTCGCGCTCTTTTAGCACTCTAAAACCGCTTACTATCTCCATGCCGAAGCTATTTCGCAAAGCGTCTTTTATATCGTTTTTCGTCATTTTTTGCCTTTGTGCGGATAAATTTGAGAGAGGTTTAAAAAGCGCCGTAAATTTAAGAAATTATTTACGACGCCATGTATTTTTTTACGTTTTTTAGCTTTTCTAGCTCTTTGCCGAGCTTTGCTTTATTTTCTTGGATCAAATTTATCGCTGCGCCCAGGAGTTCCTTGGCTTGCAAGGCATCCTCTAGGCTGTCAAATTTACTAGGCGTCTCGTTTGCTAGCGCCGCGATAGCCTCCGCGTCATCGTTAGCGACGGCGATTTTTAGGTCATCCAGCCACATCGGCTTGTCCGGTCGTTTCTTTCCAAGCTTCTAGTAGCTGCTTTGTGACACTTACGACCTCGTTTAGGCTTTGTTCGTCATTGTTTATATTTGCCATGGCTAGTAGCTGGATCTGCCTGGTGTAAAGGCCGCTTAGATAGTGCGCGACGTTGCCTTGGTCGTAGTCTAGCGAGTTTAGAAGCTCGACGAAAATCGCGTTTGTGCGGTTTATAAAATATACTTTTTTCTCCACGTCGTTTTCTTGCATCGCTTTTTTGGCTCTAAAGACAAATCTCAAAACGCCCTCGTAAAGCATCTCGATGAGCTTAGTAGGCGACTCAATGCCGCCTACGGCATTTTGCGAATACGCGGCGTGCGCAGTGTTGTATTGCATAAATTTACCTTTATTTTTTATTATATTCGGCTTCGATCATCGATTTTAGCGACGAAAATTGGCTATTTAGCTTGCTGATGATCTTATCGTATGCTAAAAATCGCTCTTCCATCGTGGCGTACTTCGCGTCTAGCGACTTTTGCGTACTTGCTTTTTCGGCATCGAGCGTTTTTTTCTCCTCGATCAGGCTTTGTCCGTATTTGGTTAAAGAACCGTTTTTTGAGTTGATTAGCCCGTCTACAGTCTTTTTCGCCGAGGAAAAGATGCCGTTTACGGTCGTGCTTTTAGGCGTTATCGTAGATTCGCTTAGGCCTACCGCGTTTAGTGTGGCGGGCGAGCCTTTTATGCTTATTGCCGTACCGTTTGTGGTTTTTAGCGTTATTTTGTCCTCGCTTGAGGCTATGGTAGCTTGCACGCCAGCGATACCTGCGTCGTTTATGGCTTTTAGTAGAGCTAGTGCATTTTGCTTTGAGGTATTTGTAGCCGCAGTAGCCGGTAAATTTATCTTTTTGCCGTTTATGACTAGATCTTCGTTTGCGATAGTTAGCGAGCCGGCATCTATGGCTTTAGAGCTAAAGGCCTGAGCCGTGCCGTAGGTTGTGCCTCCTGCAAATATCTTTTGCACGCTTTGCAAATCCTCGTCTAGCTTTCTACCCAGTTTTGAGCTATCAAGCTCCAGCAAGCCCTCTTTATTCAAGCTTAGCCCGTAGTCGGCTAAATTTGCGGTTTTGGTTACGCCGTTTTTATCGGTGTAGGTTTGATTGGCGAATAAAATTTTATTTAGCGTCGATTTTATGCCCGTTATCTCGCTCACGCCTTGAAAAGTACCCGATTTTTTCGTATCGCTATCGTAGTCGGTGGCGACTTTTAGATTGTTGGTAAGATTATTGTACGCCGTAACTAGACTTTTCATACTCTCTTTTATAGCGCTTGCGTCCTCTTTGATACTAAAGGTCGTCTTGCCCGTATCTTTTAGCTTTATCGTCATTCCTAAATTTAAATCTTTTACCTCGTTGCCGCTTCGTTTTATCGTGATGCCGTTGTAGACGAACTCGGCATCTTGCGCGGTCGAAATTTTATTACTAGCGATATTTGCGCTGTCCCAGCCGAGCTTTTGCAAGACGTTCGATGCGCCGCTTAGAGCCGATCCGTCGCTATCTACGTCGGTGATTTCGATCTTATTTTCAGCACCCGTTTCTTTTGATTGCAATATGAGCTGATACGGATCTTCTCCGCCTACTTTCATCGCTTTTGCCGAAACGGCGCCGTTTGTGACCTCGTTGATCTTATCGGCTAGCTCTTCAAGCGTAGTAGAGCTTCTTACTTCTATTTTATGCGTCGTGCCTCCGACTTTTATGCCAAATGTTCCGTTTTTGCCGATAAATGAGCTTGAGGTGGCAAATTTGGTGCTTTGATAAACGTCTTTTTTGGCTAGCTGCCTTACGTCTATTTCGATATCTTGTACCGCCACGCCCGCGCTTGCGGTCACCTCCGCGCTTTTACCGTCTGCGGTGGTGGTTCTTTTTTGATACGAGCTATCGTCTGCTAGAGTTGAAACCGAGGATCGAAAGGTACCGATGAGTGTTTTTAGAGCGGTTAGATCCTTTTGCTTCGTCGCATTTGCCGTGATTTTAGAGGTCACCGGTTTTATCTGACCCGCTTCGTCGGCGGCTTTTAGCTTATCTATAACGTCTTGAGTTAGAACTTGGCTTCCAAAGCCGAGTGAAGAAACTTTACCTAGCGCCATTTTAGCTCTCCTTGTCAAATAATACGCCGACGGCTTCTTTAAAATACTCGCTTAGCTTCATCGCCTGCTCGGTCGGGATTTTGCGAATAACTTCGCCTGTTTTCATCTCCATTACGTTTACGTACATCGCGCCTATTTTATCGTTATAGCCAAAGCGTATGCTAGTGCCTAGATCTTCCATTTGTTTATTTAGTTTTTCGGTGGCTTCTTTTACTTCTTTGCTTAGCGTTTCGTTATTTTGCTCGGTTAAATTACGCGTAGCGTCATGCTGGATGTGAGTTTGCTCGACCTCTCTAGTTTGAGTAGAGCTTTGCGCATGCGAGCTTATAACCGCGTTTGCCATCGGCTGGCTTGCCGCTTTGAAAATTTCCATATTTTCTCCTTTAAATGTTTGCTAGCTTCTATATCGTCAAATTTGCAAATTTTTTTAGCCCCGCCGGGCAAATTTTTTCTTAATTTAAATTTTCGTATAAATTTGTTAAAATCCTACCTAAATCAAAGCAGAAAGGAGAATTTGTGAAAATTTCGCTTGAGTGCGACTGCATTTTGCTGGGGGAGTCGCTAAGGTTATTTTTAAGAGATTTTATCTCGCCTAAAAAAGATTGCGACTTTATCGTGGCGGATAAAAAGATAGAAGCAAAAAAGCCCGTTTTCGTGATCGCCGAGCACTCTCCTCATCTAAAAATACCTTTTAGTAAAGAAGTCCTTGTCTCCGCGCTTGAGGAGTTTTACTCGGCGATTCAGTTTTCAGAACCCGTCGCGCCTTCTTGCACGACCTCGCCTGCATTTGTTATAAAAGAAGAAGCCGTACCGCAAAACGGTTCAAATTTGGAGCTTGAGGTTTCAAATTTGATAGATAAATTTAAAGAAGAGCTGCTCGCGGTTTTAAGGAAAGCTCGTTGAAAAATCTCTACGCTACGATTTCAAGCGGTAAATTTAAAGGTAAAAAGCTGCTTTTGCCCTCGCTGCAAACCACAAGAAGCACGAAAAGTATAGTAAAAGGCTCGTTTTTCGACTCGTTTCGCTATGAGCTAGCTGGTAAAGTTTTTATCGAGGCTTTCGGCGGTAGCGCGCTGATGGCCGCAGAAGCGCTAAGTAACGGCGCCGCAAGGGCCTACGCGGTAGAAATCGACAAAAACGCCTATAAAATCGCACTACAAAACGCTAAACTTATCGGCGATGAGCTAGAAATCGTAAACGGCGATACTTTTGATACTACTCCCGCCATCGTCGCGAGGCAAAATTTGCCCGTTATCTTGTATCTTGATCCGCCTTTTGATATCAGAGACGGCTTTGCGGACGTTTATGAAAAGTGCGTAAATTTGGCGCGAAATTTGCCTAAAGACAAAATTTATTTGATCGCTTTCGAGCACGCCAGCCATCTAAATTTACCTGAAAACATCGGCGCCTTTACGCTTTTAAAATCTAAAAAATTCGGAAACACCTCGCTTAGCTACTATTCTTAAACTTCTTGCGTAAAATTTGGAATACTAATTGCTTTTTTGTCCTTGAAAATACAAATTTAAGGACGAAAATGAAACTAGCGGCATGCTTGCTGAGCCTTGCTATATCGGCTTTTGCGGCGCAGATAAAAGACATCGCAAACGTCGTTGGCGTGAGGGAAAATCAGCTGATCGGATACGGTCTGGTCGTCGGTCTAAACGGCTCTGGCGACGGCAGTAGCTCGGAGTTTACGATCCAGTCTCTTTCAAATATGCTTCAAAGCGTGAACGTAAAAATCAAGCCCGACGACATCAAGTCAAAAAATACCGCTGCGGTTATGGTTATCGCAAAGCTACCGCCGTTTGCTAGGCAGGGCGATAAGCTTGATGTCGTGATATCTTCTATCGGCGACGCAAAGAGCCTACAGGGCGGAACGCTTTTGATGACTCCGCTTAAGGGTGTGGACGGCGACATTTACGCTTTAGCGCAAGGTTCGCTAACTATAGGCGGCAAGACGGCGTCTCGCGGCGGAGCAAGCAAGGACGGCAACCATGTAACCGCGGGTACGATCCCAAGCGGCGCGATCGTGGAGCGCGAGATAGCGTATGATATCTATAATCAAGAAGCGATATTTTTAAGCCTTAAAGAGTCAAATTTCGACACCGCTTCAAATATCCAAAGAGCGGTAAATTTAAATCTAGGCGGCGAAACTGCGACGGCTATTGACTCTAGAACCATCAAAGTATCAAAACCGGAAGGCTCAAACGCGGTCGAGTTTATCGCTAAGGTATTGAATTTGGACGTGGATTATAAAGCTCTAGATAAAATCGTAATCGATGAGCGAACCGGCACGATAGTAAGCGGTATAAATATCACGGTCGATCCGGTCGTCATCACGCACAGAGATATCACGATAAAGATAGAGCCTAGCTCGTATGACGATATGGCTGCAAACGGGCAAACAATCGATCTGCAAGACGGCGCAGCGGTAGATCCGCTAACCAATATGCTAAAAATCAGCGGCGAAAAAACAACCGTAGCTAGCGTAGCAAGGGCGCTAAGCAAGATGGGCGCGACGCCTAGTGATATCATCGCGATAATGGAAAATCTAAAACGCGTAGGCGCTATACACGTAAATTTGGAGATAATATAATGTTAAACATAGATACTTCGGCGGCTTTAAGCTCTTATAATAAATTTGCCACGAGCTCTATCGAAAATAGACGCACGGATAAGCCTCAAAGCGAACAAGACGCGCTTTTAAAAGAGCAAACCGACGCTTTTGAGGCGTTTTTGGTTAAAAGCGTGCTAGATATCGCGCTAAAAGACGAAAATCCGTTATTTGGCAAAGATGCCGGAGACGAGATATATCACTCGATGTACAACGACACGATGAGTAAGGCTCTGAGCGGAAATTTAGGCTTTAGCGAACTTTTATTCAATTATTTGAAAGAAAGGGCTTAAGAAATTTCAAAATTTGCCGATTTAGTTTCTAACAAATCTAAAAAGGCTTTAAAATGATAGGAACTTTGGGAGCTAAACTGGGCATGAGCCCGCAGCAAATCACTCGCTCAAACGACGTAAAAAAGAGCGAAAATATGGAAAAAACACAAGGCAAAGAAGAAAGCAAGGTCGCAAAGATAGCCGAGCAGATCGCAAACGGAACATATAAACTAGATATGTCCAAGACTGCAAAAGCCATTGCCGATACGCTTTTATAAGATTTTTTGTCCTTGCGTAAAAAGAAAGGACAAAAATGCTTAAAAGATATTTGGATGAGGCGATGGGCGTGCTAGACGAACTCATCGCCCAAACTAAGGAAGATATAGAAAAGATAAAACTAGCCGATCACACTAAGGTCGATGATAGCGTTAGACGCAAAAACGAGCTGGTTAAAAAATTCGAATCTATAAAATCGCTGCTAGATAAAGAGCTTTTAAGAGTCTCAAAGGAAAACGGCGGGGCAAATTTAAGCTCTATCCTAGATGATGAGGTAAAATCATCTCTCGCACTTATGCGCTCAAAGCTTGAAGAGCTCTACTCAAAAAACAAAGAATACGCAAAATACGTCGTCGGAGTGAAAGAATTTTTCGATAGCTTGCTAAAAAATATGTTTAAAAGCGAGCCCGGCAACTACGACAAAGAAGGCTTGATGCCTGAAAGTTTATTTAAAACGAGGGTTTAAAAATGGCTAATATTTTTTCGTCTTTACATATCGGGATGAGCGGCCTAGACGCCGCGCAGACGCAAATCACTACGACAGGACACAACATAACAAACGCCGATAGCGAGCACTACACGAGGCAGCGCGTCGTACAGTCTGCCAGAGAGCCTTTTCACGATATGCCCGGCGACATCGGTACTGGTACTAAGGTCGATACGGTCGTGCGTGTGCATGACGAGTTTACTTTCGCTAGGCTTCGCACTTCAAATATAAATTTAGAATCAAGCGAATATAAAAAGCAAATTTTAGAAGAGATTTCTCAGCGCTTCCCCGATCTGCAAAGCGTGGGTATAGGCAGAGATTTGCAAAATTATTTTAACGCGTGGAACAACCTCGCCTCAAACCCGACGGAAGGCTCGCAGAAGGTAAATTTGCTAAATTCGGCCTCGACGCTATCAAATAGCATAAATAAAGCCCACGATATGCTAACCAAAATCCAAAAAGACGTGGACTCGCAGGTAGAGGTTTCCGTAAACGAAATCAACAAATACGCCAAGCAAATCGCGCAGATAAATAAAGAGATCGTCCGCGTCGAATCAGTCGGCACTACTAGAGCAAACGATCTGCGAGATAAACGCGATCAGCTCGAGCTTGCGATGTCAAAGCTCGTAGGTATTAGCGTATTTAAAGGGCAACTACAAAGCAGTAATGTCGATCCGACCGTAACCGATATGGGTACGAAACATCAGATAAATATATCCGGATTTAACATCGTAGACGGTACGACGTATCATCCGCTAACAGTCGATAGGATAAGCGATAAGAGCGATTTTAAAGGCGTATTTTTTGAGAGGGACGACGGTAAAAAGGTCGATCTAAACGGACGAATCTCGGGCGGTAAACTAGGCGCCGCGCTAGATCTACGCGGACGCAGGGTGGACGATAGCGGAGAGTTTCAAGACGGAACCATACAAAAATACATCGACAACCTAAATACGTTTGCTAAAGGCATCATCAACGAGACGAACAATATCTACGCCAAATCAGCCGTAGAAAACGCCGTAACGGACGAACTAGACGGATTAAGCGACTCTAGGACGCTGATGAATTTTAATAACGACATCAAACACGGTAGCTTTGACGTCGTAGTTTATAATAACCAAGGCCAAGAGGTCGCACGCAAGACGATAAACGTAAACGCAACCACGTCTATGAACGACAACACGCGCGGCAACTCTATCGTGCGGGATTTTAACTCCGACACCGACGACAACGGCGACAATAACTCGCTAAACGACGTGGACGATTATTTTCAGGCAAACTACCAATACGACGCGGCGACGGGCAAAGGCACGTTTGGCGTAACAGCTAAAAGAAATGCCGGCGAATATAGCGTCGCTTTTGTAGACCGTGGTACGAATTTCCCGGGTATCATCGGGATAAATAGGGTCTTTGAGGGTGGAAACGCAAAAAATATGAGCGTAAAAAGTGAGCTAACCGAAAATCCGCACAAGCTAAAAGCCTACTCAAATCCGACTCCGGGCAACAACGAAGTCGCAAACGATATGGTGCAAATGCAGTATAAAAAAATCATATTTTACTCCGACAAGCATGCGGACAAGGAGGAGAGCGTCGAGGGCTACTACCGCTATATAACCACCGATCTAGCCAGCCAGACTCAAGCAAATAACGATCTAAACGACGCAAATACTGCTATCCACAAGGTTGCGATGTCTGAGTATCAGTCCGTTAGCGGCGTAAATTTAAACGAAGAGCTAACAAATCTCATACGTTTTCAAAGCAGCTACGGCGCGGCGGCCAAAATCATCACGACCGTAGAAAAGATGCTCGATACCTTGCTGACGCTAAAACAGTAAATTTAAATTTCTTTTAGCCTTTTTGGTTTAAAATCTCGGCCAAAAAGGCTAAAAATGGACTTAAAAACCCTCCTGGATCAAAACGTAATCTCTAAAAATACCCATGCGGACTTGTTTGCCGCCGCCGATCCGCTACAAGTCGCGAGCAAATTTAAAACGCCCGAGACCTCGCTCATCTGCGCGCTTTTTGCATACGGCAATGCAAAACTCATCGTAAATTTTCTAAATTCGCTCGACTTTTCGCTGTTAGATAAAAGCGAGGAGGAGATCATTTCAAATTTGATGCAGCATAAATACCGCTTTCAAAGTTGCGAGGACGTGCGGCAGATTTTTATCACCGTTTCACGCCTAAAAAAGCACGGCGATATCGAAAGCGCGGTGAGAGCGGGCTTTGAAAAAGGCAGCTCGATGATAGACGGTATAAACGAGCTTATTAAATTTATCTATTCGCTCAATCCTTACCGCTCGGAGGGATATGAGTTTTTTTTCGGCAAGCCTTACGAAAAAGCGCCGCAAAGCCCGTATAAACGCTACAATATGTTTTTGCGCTGGATGGTGCGAGATAGCGACATCGACCTTGGACTCTTTAAAAGCCTGCCAAAAAGCAAGCTTCTCATGCCTCTTGACGTGCACACACACCGAGTTTCGCTAAATTTGGGCTTAATCTCTCGCAAAAGCTATGATTTTAGGGCCGTGCGCGAGCTAACGGACAAGCTTTGCGAATTTGACCCCGCAGATCCGATCAAATACGACTTCGCGCTCTACCGCATCGGTCAAAGCGGCGAACTAGCGCGAATTTTAAGCGAGATAAAGTAAATTTGACTGGTTTTTCTCGCGCGAAACGGAGGCAAATTTGAGGCATCGCGACGCATTAAATTTAAGAAAATTTAAAGCCTAAATTAATCAAATTTAGGCTATAGTTACCTTGCAATTACATTTTAAGGAGAAAAAATGAAAAAAATCGTTTTAGCTAGTGCGGCTCTAGGCTGCCTACTCGCTACTAGCGCTCTTGCGCACGAGGAAAAAGCTTTTGATCCAAAGGCTGGCAAGCATCTAGTAGTCACTATGGAGCAACTAAGCGAAAAGGGCAACACCGTCGTTGGCGAGGTCGTAGCGATCGAGACTAACTACGGCGTGGCGTTATTCCCGAATCTTAAAGGCCTTGAGGGCGGCGCGCACGGATTTCACGTGCATCAAAACGCCGACTGCGGCGCGAATGAAAAAGGCCTAGGTATGAAAGCGGGCGGCCACTGGGACCCAAGCGACACCAAAAAACACTCGTTTGCATGGGACGACAACGGCCACAAGGGCGATTTGCCTGCGCTTTTCGTCGATGCTGAGGGTAACGCGGTTTATCCGGTCCTAGCTCCAAAAATCAAGAGCTTAGATGAGCTAAAAGGCCACTCGCTAATGATCCACGTCGGCGGCGATAACCACAGCGACCATCCAAAGCCTCTTGGCGGCGGCGGTGCTAGAATGGTTTGCGGCGTTATAAAATAATCCCGCATTCGCCGATTTGCCGCACTCGGCGGTCGGCGAACTTCTTTTTCATACTCGGTCAAATTTAACGTGGCTTTAAATTTGGCGTCTCGTATATTTTTAAACCCGCATATCGAAAAAGCAAAATCTAAATTTTATCCGCGCAGTTTCGCAAACTAAATTTTAAAAACTATATCAAATTTGCCGCCGTTAAATAGAACTCAAATTTGTAAAACTTATCTAAAACTTCAAAAAATCTCCGAGCGCGCCCGCAAAATTTACAAAACGCGCCTCAACCCAAACCGCTAAATTTAACCCCGTTCGGTAAAATTTACTCGCCGTTTCGTTAAATTTTAACTGCGGTAAAACAAAAGGCCGAGTTTTTATAAATTTTTAAATTTTTCGTAGTATGATTTTGTTTTTTGAAGGGGCAAAAATGGACTTTGACTTCGGCATTACGGCGTATTTGATATTTTTCGCGGCGGCCTTTGCGGCTGGCTTCGTCGATGCCATCGCGGGCGGGGGCGGACTGATCGCGCTACCGACCATCATGGCGATGGGCGTGCCGCCTCACGTGGCGCTAGCTACAAACAAGCTTCAAGGAACTTTCGGCAGCTTCACCGCGGCGTTAAATTTCGCCCGAAAAGGGATGATAAATTTCCGCGAAGTGTTTATCGGCATCGTTTTTACCTTTATCGGCGCGTGCGTCGGCACGGTGCTTATACTGTTTTTGAGCGCCGAGTTTTTACGCGTTATTATCCCGTTTTGTTTGATAGCGATTTTCATCTATACGCTTTTGATGCCAAAAGTCGGCGACGAGGATAGAGCCGCTCGTATGAATGCGCGAGCTTTTTACGTGATATTTGGGCTTATTTTAGGCTTTTACGACGGATTTTTCGGGCCGGGAGCGGGCAGTTTTTGGACATTTGCGATGGTTGCGCTCATCGGGCTAAATATGAAAAAAGCCGTCGCGCATACGAAAATCCTAAATTTTACCAGCAACATCGTCTCTCTTGCCGTCTTTATCGCGGGTGGACAGATACTTTGGGCGGTCGGGCTTTTGATGGGAGCGGGACAGGTTTTGGGCGCGTATTTCGGTTCAAATATGGTCATGAAAAAGGACGTTAAATTTGTTAGAATTGTGTTTCTAGCCGTCGTGGGCGCGACGATATTAAAGCTCGTTTACGATAGATTTTTCGCGTGAGCGCTGATTTTAAAAAACGACGTAGAAATTTGAGCTAAATTTGACAAAAAAGCTAAAATTCGGGCGAAATTTGAGGTAATCTTAAAAAACTTTTAACGTTTATTTGGATAAAATTGCGTCTAAAATTTATAAATTCAAGGTTAATCTATGCAAGAAAATTTGTTTTTATTTACGGGTTGGATCGCTTCTTTTTTTACGACTAACGACCATGTTATTCATGCGGTAAATTACGCTGGACATCTTGTTTTGGTTGCGATTATCGTACTTATCGCGGCAAAATTTGCAACTAAAAATTTGCAACTCGTACCTCGCGGAACGCAAAATATCCTCGAAGCATATCTAGAGGGCGTCGTGTCAATGGGCAAGGACGTGCTAGGTAGCGAAGCGCTATCTAGAAAGTATCTGCCGCTAGTCGCCACTATCGGTCTGATCGTATTCGTAAGTAACATAATAGGCATAATACCTGGATTTGAGGCCCCGACTTCGAGCTTAAATTTGACCCTTACTTTGGCGCTCGTTGTTTTTATATTTTATAACTTTGAGGGTATTAGACAAAACGGTATAATTAAGTATTTCGCGCACTTTATGGGACCGAACAAATGGCTAGCTCCGATAATGTTTATCGTCGAGGTCGTTTCGCATCTATCTCGCATAGTATCGCTTTCATTCAGGCTTTTCGGTAACATCAAGGGCGATGATTTGTTCCTTTTGGTCGTACTTGCTCTTGCGTGGTACGCTGCGCTTCCGGCGTTTGTTTTGCTTACGTTTATGGCGTGCTTGCAGACATTTATCTTTATGATTCTTACTTACGTGTATCTTGCCGGCGCGATCTTGATCAGCCACGAGGAACACTAAAATTTAAATTTACGCGTCCGCTAGCTAGAATACGCTAAAAATCAGCGGGCGCAACCCTTTCTTTTTATCTAACTTAAATAAAAATCCTGCTAAAATAAGCCCTAAATTTTAAATAAAAGGCAAATTATGTTTGAAGTCGTTATCGGGCTTGAGGTTCATACTCAGCTTAATACAAAAACTAAAATTTTCTGCTCTTGCTCTACGAGCTTCGGCGATGAGGCAAATACTCACGTTTGTCCGACCTGCCTGGCGCTGCCGGGAGCTTTACCAGTATTAAACAAAGAGGCCGTAAGAAAGGCGATAAGCTTCGGTGCGGCGGTAAATGCAACCATAAATAAACGCTCGGTTTTTAACCGTAAAAACTACTTTTATCCGGACCTTCCAAAGGCTTATCAAATTTCGCAGTTTGAGATACCGATAGTGGAAAAGGGTGAGCTTTTTATCGATGTAAACGGCGAGAAAAAACGCATCGGCATCACTCGCGCACACCTTGAAGAAGACGCGGGCAAAAATATCCACGAGAGCGGACAGAGCCTAGTCGATCTAAACCGCGCGGGCACGCCGCTACTTGAGATCGTGAGCGAGCCTGATCTGCGCAGCTCCGACGAGGCGGTCGCGTATCTAAAAAAACTGCACTCGATTTTGCGATTTTTAAACATCAGCGACGCTAATATGCAAGAGGGAAGCTTTCGCTGCGACGCCAACGTCAGTATCCGCCCAAAAGGCGACAGCAAGCTTTATACGCGCGTCGAGATTAAAAATTTAAACTCGTTTAGATTTATCCAAAAAGCGATCGACTACGAGGTCGAGCGTCAAAGTGCAGCGTGGGAAGACGGCAAATACGATGAGGAAGTTTATCAAGAGACCCGCCTTTTTGATACCGTAAATTTGGTCACGCGCTCAATGCGAGGCAAGGAAGATAGCGCCGAGTATAGATATTTTCCAGATCCTGATCTGCTACCAGTCGAAATTCCTGAAGAGATGTATAACGAAGCGATCAAAATTCCCGAGCTTGCCGAGCAAAAGGTTGCTAGATACGAGCGCCAGCTTGGCATAAAAGAGGACGACGCGCTTATTTTAACGAGCAGTGTGGAGACGGCGAAGTATTTCGAGGAACTCGTAGAAGCTAAAATATCGCCGAAACTCGCCGTAACATGGCTCATCGTCGAGCTTTTGGGTCGTCTAAAAAACGGTGCTACGATCGAGACATCGCCCGTAAATTCGGCTAAGATGATAGAGCTTTTGCGCCGCATCGAAGACGGCACGATAAGTGCTAAGGCAGCAAAAGGGGTGCTTGACTATCTAATGGAAAATGACGTGAGCGTAGACGCCGTCATCGAAAAATTGGGATTAAAACAGGTTAGCGACGACTCGGCCATCATAGCGATAATAGATCAAATTTTAAGCGCGAACGCCGATAAGGTCGCCGAGTATAAAAGCGGTAAGGACAAGCTTTTCGGATTTTTCGTCGGGCAAACGATGAAAGAGGGTAAGGGTGCGTTTAACCCTGCAAAAGTAAATGAGCTTTTGAAGGCTAAACTGGGGTAAATTTGGATATATTTCGTCGTTTCGGCGCTTAAATTTTGTTTTTCCGACGTGACCGTTTTGCGCTAAATTTGGCTTAAACAAGCTTTTGGAATTAAATTTTTGCTAAATTTATGAGTTTGCAGGAGCCAGAAAGGTTAAATTTGATAAAAAACGGATCAAATTTGTTTCTCGAATTTATCCTCGTGCGGTTTTAAAACCCTCAAATACGGCGCCGCAAAGCCGCTCAAACCGGATAAATTAGAAAAGTTAAGCGCGTTTTATTTTGCGTAAAGTCGGCACCGGTAAAATTTGAACTTTTAAACCGAGTTTAAATTTAACGAGCTTTGCAAGGCTGCGAGCAACTTAAATAAATAGAGCAAATTTAGCGTTTCAGTAGTTAAATTTGCTTTGCGATAGTTTTAAATTTCGACTTTCTTTGACGTCGGTAGCGATAAATTTAAAACGCTTTTGGCGAGCATGGGATCAATTTTTACAAAAAGTTAGCGATAAATTTCGCTAAAAGCGAAGTAAGCCGATCAAATTTAGCTAAAATAAACGTAAATCACAAAAAAGAGAAAAAATGAAAATAGCCATCATCGGAGCGGGGAAGTGGGGTAGCGCGCTTTTTCATGCGCTTTCGCAAAAAAACGACTGCGTTATCAGCTCGCGTAGGCAGCTTGAGGGCGCGCATTTCGTGGGCCTAGAGGAGGCGCTAAAGCGCGATTTGCTCGTCGTTGCCATACCTTCTCAGTCTGTTAGCGGCTGGCTAAAAGAGCATTTTAAAAACTTCGGACAGAAAATTTTAGTCGCCTCAAAAGGCATCGAGACTTCAAGCCTTCGTTTTTTAGACGAGATTTACGAACGGCACGTAGATGCGGCAAATTTGGCCTTTTTATCGGGGCCGAGCTTTGCTAAGGAGATACAAAACGACCTTCCGTGCGCGCTAGTAGTAAATTCCAAAAACGAAGCCCTTGCGCGCGAGATTTCAGGACTTTTCCCACAAAATATTAAAGCCTACGCCAGCAGCGACGTTATCGGTGCGGAGATTGCGGGTGCCTATAAAAACGTCATCGCTATTGCGGGCGGTATTTGCGACGGGCTCGGGCTTGGCAACAGCGCTCGCGCCAGCCTCATCTCGCGCGGACTTGTCGAGATGGCGAGATTTGGCGAGTATTTCGGCGCGCAGCAGCAGACTTTTTTGGGGCTTAGCGGGGCGGGCGATCTCTTTCTCACGGCTTCATCGGTGCTTTCGCGCAACTACCGCGTGGGCTTGGGGCTTGCTAAAAACGAGAGCCTAAATAAAATCCTAAACGATCTAGGCGAGGTCGCAGAGGGCGTGGACACATCATACGCGATAGAGAAAATCGCCGCTAGCAAGGGCATCTATACACCGATAGTAAACGAGGTCGCTGCGATGCTACGCGGAAAAGACGTGCAGGAAAGCTTAAAAGATCTGCTTAGCAAAAAGTAAAATTTAGGCTTACTCGTTTTTCGTTAAAATCCGGGATGCGGTTTTTGGCGTTTGCATCTATGACGGAGGCGGCGCAAAGAGTGCGGGCATGCAAAACGTGCTTAGCGGCAAATGAAGTTTTAGAACTTATTTTGGCGGTGGCATGCCATATTACCCGTTAGTTTGCGATATCTACGGCGCAAAAAATATACGCATAATCCACGGCAAATCTCAAAGCAAATTTAGAAAATCTTAAATTATTCGCCGCAAGAAGGGCATCTAAACTCATAAATTTAAAATTTAGTCTTTTAAAATCCGCTCTCATTATTGCTTCATTTACTCTAAAGATACGATGCAGGCCATAGGAGGGCTTTAGAGCGGGTGGCTTGATACTGGCAAATCTCGCTTATAAATGAGCAAATATAAAAGCTAATTCTAATGGATTTTAAATATACTTTTACAAAAGGCTTGCGTAAAAACGGCGAAGCTAAACCGTTATAGAGCAAAAGCACCTTAAAAACCGTACTATTTCGCCTAAATTTTGCGCGTTATCCATAAAAAATTAAAATTGCCGCAATCATTGCAATATTTTAAGAGTGCATAAATAGTCCAAAACGGCCTGGCGAATATTTTTGATGCGGCGATACGGTGCGTTTAGGTCAAATTTAGTAGGCTACTCGCTGTTACTTGCAAAAAAGTAGCAGCCGTTTTTTAGCTTTGTCACGTTGCTGGGAAGGATGATAAGAGCGCCGTAGCCATTAGCTTTGACGCAAAGGAATCAAGCCAGTAAAATCGCGGCTTAGCACAATTTGCCAAGCTTGCGCTTGAATTGGCTAGTTTGCCTAGTTTGCGATTAGGTTTTGGACTTAGCGATATTTGGAGCAAGAATCGGGAGAAAATTACAGCGCCTTTGCCTTGGGTTAAACGGCAACCAAAAATACGGTAAAAACGTAGCGCTCTAGTTTGACCGGCGGGTCTAAAACTAAGGCAAGTTTTAAGATAAACCTAAATTTAGCGTTTGCGGCGGAAAACTCGCGCCTAATTTAGCCAAATTTTAATCATGCAATTTACCGCTAAATTTAGGTTTTTGATACGTAAAGCTACGAGACAACCTCAAGCGTTCTGATGCCGTCTTCAAGCGTCGCGATATCGCTATTTTGGCCTTTTAGCAGGCTGGTAAAGGCATTTAGCTCGCCGCTTAGCGCTTCGCTTTTTTTCACGAAGCAGCTTTTTTGCGAAAAAGAGTTTGCGTCTAAATTCGCATAAAATTTAAGCTCCTGCGAGATCAAATCCGCCTCAAAAACGCCGCCCTCGCAGACGACTTCGATGGTTCGCTTTTTAAACGGCGATAACCACGAAACTCTAGCGCAGGCCGTAGCGCCTCCGCTAAGCTCGAAGCTTAAATTTGCGCTATCCTCGCAGCTAGCGTGGATGCGGCGAGATTTTAAGATATGCGAGCTCAAAATCTCTTCCCCGCTAATAAATCTAATCAAATCTATATCGTGTACGGCAAGATCGGCTAGCACGCCTACGTCGCCGATACGAGTCGGAAACGGCGAAATCCTAGTCGTATGAATCTCGTAAATTCGCCTTTGGGCTAGTTCGTTTTTTAGCGCGCAGACTGCGGGGTTAAATCTCTCTACGTGTCCGACTGCCGCTTTTATACCCAGCTTTTTAGCCGCGTCTGCTATCTCACGCGCCTGAGGAACGCTAGAGGCTAAGGGCTTTTCTATGAGTAAATTTACGCCTTTTTGCGCGCATTTTATCGCGGCGTCTTTGTGTGCAAAAGTGGGCGTCGCGATGACGGCGGCGTCCAAATCCTCGCTCTCTAGCATCTTATCTAAGTCGCCGTAATGCTTGCAGCAAAAATCCCCGCCGGTAAAAGGATCGCACACGGCGACTAGTTTTGCGTCCGCTACGTTTTGCAGGGAGCGGGCGTGATTTTTACCCATTACGCCAAGGCCGATAACGGCAAATTTAAGCATTATTGATAACCTCTATCACATAATCTTGCTCTTGCTCGCTCAAAAATGCCGACATCGGCAGCGCCATGATGTCCTCGCTAACGCGCTCGCTAACGGCAAAATCGCCTTTTTTATAGCCAAGATCCTTAAAGACCTCTTGTAAATGTAACGGCAGCGGGTAATAAACTCCAGTCGGCACGCCTTTTTGCGCGCAGATTTCTAGCATCCTAGCTCTATCTTTTACGCGGATGCAGTACTGAGCCCAGACGCTCGTATTTCCGCTTTCTACAAAGGGCGTTACGACGTTTTTTAGGTTTTGGCTGTAGCGTGCGGCGACCTCTTGACGGCGCGCTATTTCGTCGTCAAAGTATTTTAGCTTCACGTTTAAAACGCCCGCTTGGATGGCGTCTAACCTGCCGTTTATGCCGATTGCGCTATGGAAATATCGCTCTTTTGAGCCGTGATTTAGTAAAATTTTTATCTTTTGCGCCAGCTCGTCGTCGCTCGTAAATATCGCTCCGCCGTCGCCGTAGCAGCCAAGCGGTTTAGCGGGGAAAAACGAAGTCGTGGCTAGCTTTGATAGACTGCACGACCTTGCGCTCTCTTGCTTCGCGCCAAAACTTTGCGCCGCGTCCTCGATGACGGTTAGGCCGTGCTTTGCGGCGATTTGGTTGATGCGTTTCATATCGGCTATTTGACCAAAAAGCGAGACGGGCATTATGGCTTTGGTTTTTGGCGTGATTGCGGCTTGGATTAGGCTTGGATCGATGTTGTAGGTTTTTTCGTCGATATCGACGAACACGGGCTTAGCTCCCGTTAAAGCTATCATCTCGGCGGTCGCAAAAAAGGTAAAAGGAGACGTGATGACCTCGTCGCCGCGTCCGATACCAAGAGCTAGAAGCGAGACAAATATCGCGCTAGAGCCGTTGCTGCAGGCTATGGCGTGCTTTGCGCCGCTAAAACGAGCTAAATTTTCCTCTAGCAGCGCGACCTTTTGGCCGCCGATATACGCGCTAGAATCTAGCGTCTGCGCGATTTGCTCGTCGATTTCGTTTTTGTATTTTCGGTATTGTCCTTGCAAATCTATAAAATTTATTTTCATTTATTTTCCTCGATTTAAGATTAAAAATTATACTACTAAATTTATTAAATTTATCAAAATACTCGTATTTTAGGGCTTTTTGGGCTTAAATTTAAGCAAAAGCCCGCAACAAAAATAGGTCTAAATCCCCTCGCTAGCCATCCCCGCCTCTATCAGAAAACGACTCGGCTGATAGTTTAGTTTTTTGATTTTGTCGTATTTGGCATAGCTTAAAATCAGCTCGTCGCGCGCCCTCGTAACCGCGACGTAAAAGAGCCGCCGCTCCTCCTCGAGCGAGCCGCCCATGCTCATGAGTTTTAGGTTCGGGAAGCGATTTTGTGCGAGATCGACTACGAAAACGAGATCAAACTCAAGCCCCTTTGAGGCATGCACGCTTAGCAGATTTACACCTTCGCCGCTGCTCATCTCGCTGCTGCCCAGCGTGATAAAGTTGTAAAATTTCTCTGCCTCCGAGTAGTTTTTGGCTAGTTCGCCAAGCACCTCTAGCTTCCCCGCGATGCGCTCTAGGGCCTCTTTTTTTAGCGTTTCGTCTATGTTGCCGTTTTTTTGCGTGGCGCGCTTGGTCGCGAGGTTGTCGGCGATGAGGGCGTAAATTTTGCTATTTTTGAGATCCTCTATCAGCGAGGTCGGGCGCGAGTGGCGTTTGGCAACGCTTAAAAAGTTGTAAATTTCATACAAAAACTGCCCGCCGCTCTCGCTTAGTTTTTGCATTTTTAAAATCGGGTGCGCGAAAAAATTCTCGCTAAAGTTAAATTTGGCAAAGCGCGACTTCTCCCCGACCTCGTCAAGCTCGTCAAAAAGTCCCAGCTGGTAGTTTTTGGTCTTTTTAGCAAAGGCCTCCACGCCATCATCGGGCTGCAAAAATCCGCGCACGACGTCGCCGTGTCCGACCTTGCTCAGCACTTCAAAAATCTCTTTGCTAAGCGCCGCACCGACGCCTTTTGCGTATTCGCACACGTGGATAAAGGCCATGATGTCTTTTGGGTTAATGAGGATGCCAAGCAGATTCATCGCGGCGCGTACCTCGCGGCTTTCAAAAAAGCTCACGCCGCCCTTTCGCTTGGAGCCGATACCAAGCTCTCGCAGCGCGACTTCTAGGCCGTCGGCGCTTGAGTTGTTGCGAAAGATGATGGCGATGTTTTCTTTTTTGTATTTTGAGACGGCGATGATCTGCGCGATGTTTGAGTATTGGTCGAAAAGCTCGTTGTAAACTAGCAGCTTTGGCGAGGTAAATTTGCCCTCGCGGCCGACGACTAGCTTTTTTTCGTAAAGGCGCGGGTTGTTTGCGATGACTTTGTTGGCAAGGGCTAGGATGGCGGAGCTACTGCGGTAGTTGATGTTTAGCGCGTAGATTTTAGCGTCTGCGAAGCGGTCCTTAAACGAGCCGATGATCTCGATATTTGCGCCGTTAAAAGCGTAAATGCTCTGGTCAAAATCCCCGACGCAAAAGAGGCTTTTTGTCTCAAAGGCGCTGATTAGCGAGCCTTGCAGCGAGTTTGTGTCCTGATACTCGTCGACTAAAATTTCCTCAAATTTTAGCGGCGCGCCTTTTCTCAGTTCGTTACGCATTTTGATAAGCAAGTCGTTAAAATCCGCATAGCCGAATTTGCTCTTTTCCTCCTCGAATTCGCGCAAAACGTCCTCATAAATCTCGGCATATACGCCTTGCTCGTCGCTTCGCTCTTTTAGCCATTCGCCAAAAGTCTGCTTTAGGGCTAAATTTTGAAACAACGAATACGCGTCGTAAAGATAGGCGCCGCCGTATGGTTTAACGTCGCTTAGGTGGTTAAATTTGCGCCTCTCGACGAGCGATTTTAGCAGCGTTTTTAGCTCGCTAGGCTGCTTTAGCGTGACCGGTTTTTCTAGAAATTTAAGCAGCGAATAAGAAACCGAGTGAAAGGTGCCCGCAGTGATGCGCGAGGTGATTTTTTTATCAAAATGTCGGTTTAAGCGCTCGATCATCTCGGCTGCGGCCTTGTTGGTGAAGGTTAGCAGCAGGATTTTTTCGGGTTTTACGCCTAAATTTAGCAGATGAGCGATGCGCGCGACGATGGTGCTGGTTTTGCCGGTGCCGGCACTTGCTATGACTAGATTGTGTCCGGCGGGAGCGGTCGCGGCTGCGTATTGTTCTTGATTTAGTTTTGAAAGGGGCATATTTTCCTCGCGTTTAAAAGGGTGGATTATACCCAAACGGGCTTAAATTTATAAAATTTTGAGCCGGCGAGGAGGGATGGTTTTTTTGCTCGCGCGGCGGTTTTATATTTTAAATTTGAAACGTATGCAAATTTGACGCACCCAGACCCGAATCTTTAGGACGCTAAATTTGTTTAACCAAATTTGATACATTGCTTAAAACAATTTTACTTCTTTGTTAAAGGGGGGGGGAATGACTTGAATTACGCTCTGCTTTGCACTCTCTTTGAGAGCTGCCCAGAAGCAGACCCGCCCCCCGTCTGCTTGCAGTTGTTAGCGTAGCGACGCAGAAGCCTCTCCAACCCCACTGCACGCGAGATGCGGCGACATAGCTTTGCTGATGCAAAGCGTCGCGGGTTTTTAGTTAAATTTAAGCGTAACGAATTTAGCATTTTCAAGATACTGGTCTTGGCAAGTAAAATTTTGAGTCAAATTTGCAAATTTAGTCAAAATTGACTCCAAATTTGAACGTAAAACGATAAGGCGAAGTATTTTTGCGTTTAGACGAGACGATTTTAAATTTGGCGACGGGAGCTACCTTGTCGGTAGTGACCGAGCCGAATTTAAAAGCCTCTGCTTGCAGTTGCGACCACAAGGGAGGCAAAGCGAAGTATAAACCAAAAAGACAAGCCGCTAAATTTGCAAATCAACTAAAATTTAACTTCCGCCGAAAGCATAAACGTCCTACTCTCTCCCAGCGTCAGTCCGTTTGCCGACCCGAGCACTCCGCTAGCTCCTACGCCGCCCGCTCCGTCCGTGCTTGCAGGATACATTCCAGCCCAGTATTTTTTGTTAAATACGTTATTTACGTTAAATCGTAGCGTCGTTTGCTTGCCTAGCATCGCGCGGCTCGTGTATCGCACGCCAAGATCGGTCGTAAAAAAGCTAGGAATCGCGGCGGTGTTTAGATCGTCTACGTACATCTTGCTCGCGTAGTGGAAATTTGCGCTAAACGCGAGCTTTTGGGTGCCGGGCACCGCGTAGTCAAGTAGCATATTGGCATTAACTTTGGGCACGCCGTTTACGTATTTGCCCTCGGCCTCTTTTAGGCGCGGATTTTTAAATCTGGCGTCTATCAGCGTTACGCCGCCTAGCACGCTTAGATCGCTAGTTAGCTTGCCGCCGGCCATGAGTTCTAGGCCGTGATTTACCTGATCTCCTTGGACGCCATAAACCCCGTTAGCCTGATAGGCGATCGGACGCGAAATTTTAAACAGCGCCGCGCTCATATCGGTTTCGCCCGCGCGCGCTTTGGCGCCGATTTCGTATTGCTTAGAGCGGTAAGGCTTTAAAACCACGGCCGAACCGTCGGCGTTCGTGCCGCTGCCGCCTTGTTGTAAGCTATCAGCGTAAGTAAAGTATAAGCTTACGTCCTCCGCCGGATGATAAACTAGGCTGCCCGCCCAGCTAAGCCCGCTCTCGTTATATCTCGTAGTTATCGGCCTTAGAGTAGGCGGTGTGCCGCTTGCTACCGGTCGGCCGCGCTCTTTTATCCACGCGTTTGAGAGGCTTAGCATGAGGCTAAATTGATCGTTTATCGTGATGTCGTCTAGCACGGAGACGTTAAACATATCAGTCGTGCTTAGTTTGTATAGATCAGAGCCGCGCTTTGCGTTCGAGCCTGAATAAACGCGCGGGCTATATAAATTTCCGCCGCCTATCCAGGGCTGCGTAGAGACGTTTTTATAGCGATACTGCACGTATCGGTAGCCGTTTGCCTGCACGCTAAAATCGTGATTTAGCCCCAAAGTATCAAAGTCGGTAACCGCTTTTAGATAGCCGCTAGGCAGATCAAATCTATACGCCGCGGTCGCTCCGCCGCTATGGCGCGTGACGTAGTCGCCGTCTCTTTGATAGGTCACGCCCTGAAAGGTTCTACCGCGCGGTATAAGGTAGTTTACCACGCTATGAATGTGGCGGTCGGCGCGCTGAAACTGCATACCGCCCTCAAAATACCAATGCTCAAGCGGCGCGTATTTAAATTTCGCGCTTGCCGTCGTGGTTTTTAGAGTCATACCGCCAAAACTCTGCCCCAAGCCCTTAGCCTTGCTATCCACGGCCTTTGGTACGTAAAGTCCGTTTGATAACTTGCCGTTCGTTACGCCAAGGGCTAATTGCCCCGCAAAGCCCGCGGTGTTGTGCTCGTAATAGCTAGCCGCCGTCTCAAAAGTAAGCGCGTCGGTCGGATAAAACTCCAAAACCACGCTAGCTAGGCGGCGCTGATGATTGCTGCCTTTTACCTGCTTCGCGCCGTCGCTACCGTAAAATACGGCTCGGTAGCCGCTATTTGTCGAATTTCATAGAGCTATCAAAGCCTAGGCCGAAATTTGCGCGACTAGTGTAGTCCGCCCAAACGGTTTGCTGATTTTCGGTCGGGCGCTTTCTGGTGTAGCTAAAAATGCCGACCGGATTTTGCGCTCCGTAAAGCGAGCCGGCGATGCCGTTTTGCACCTGAAAACTCTCAAACATCGCCATAGGTATCGCAGTCGTCGAGATAGTGTAAAAGCCGTCCCAGAAGCTATTGCCCACGACGCTGCCCTCAAATCCGCGCGTTTGCGGACGTCCGACCGTCACGCCGCCTCGCATCTGAATTTGCGCGGACGGGAAAAATTTAACCGCCTCTTCGTAGCCCGTTACGCCTTGGTGGTTCATTATCTCCTTGCTTACGGTGTTGATTTGGTAGGGTAAATTTATGACCTTTTTGCCCGCTAGCATGCCTTGCTGGACGTTTTTGGTTAAAAATCCTTCGCTGATGCCGCTTTCGCTGATATTGTCGCCGACGCTGTTTATCTCGACGCCGCCAAGCTCGACGTTTTGAACGCTATTTGTTTGATTTGCGCTTTTGGCGGCGGGCGACGCACTAGCCTCGGCGGCGCTTGCCTGCGCGGAAAATACCGCTAATAGGGCGCACGCGGCAAGGGAAATTTTACCTTTCATTTAAGCTCCTTATTAGAATTTCATAAAAATATTCTATTTTATATTTTTATATTAGGAATATTATATTTTATTTGCTTAATACGCGATTATAAACGATATAATTTTAAAATTTAGATAAATTTACATTTATCTTTTAGCAGTGTATACGACTAAAATTTAAATATAAATACAAAATAGGGTAAAAACGGCGACGGCTAAATTTGAGCTTATGAATTAACTTATTTGTAAGCGGCGATTAAGTAAAATCACCGCTTAAATTTTACGAAAAGGACGGCGGTGCAAGTAGATAAGTGCATATTTTTTTCCTGCGTCGCGTTGATTGCGGTTAGCGCGGTGTTTTCGCTTTCCTTGCCGGTTTTTACGGTGCTTTACTTTAACTACGAGCCTTATCATTTTTTCGTTAGGCAGCTAGCAGTCGGCGTCATAGGGATATTTTTGATGTGGGGCATTTCACGCCTAGATCCCGATAAATCTTTGGTTTGGATAGGATTTTGTCTTTTTGGTTTTTGCGCTATAGCTATGGGCGCGATGCATGCCCTGCCTAGCTCGCTAGTTACCGATGCCGGCGGCGCTAAGCGCTGGATACGCTTGCCGGGATTTTCTCTAGCGCCGGTGGAGTTTTTTAAGATCGGCTTTGTTTATTTTCTAGCGTGGAGTTTTACGCGAAAGATTGACGGCACAAAAAAGAGCCTAAAAGAAGAATTCGGGCTTATCTTGCCCTATCTTTTTTTATTTTTGGTGGCCGTTTATCTCATCGCCATACTTCAAAACGACCTAGGTCAAGTCGTAGTTTTGGCTCTTACGCTTGCGGTGATGATGTTTTTTGCCGGTACCAGTTTTAGATTATTTGCCATCGGTATAGGGCTAGCGGTTATGCTGGCTAGTATCGCTATCGTCACGTCAGAACACAGGATAGCTCGTATAAAATCATGGTGGGGAACGATACAAAATATGGTCTTATCCATCTTGCCAGACGGGATGGCTGCGGCCTTGCGCGTCGAGGATACGGGCGAAGCGTATCAGATTTCGCACTCGCTAAATGCGATAAAGCACGGTGGATTTTTCGGCGAGGGGCTGGGCGCGGGCGTGTTTAAGCTCGGATTTTTAAGCGAGGTTCACACCGACTTCGTGCTAGCCGGTATCGCCGAGGAGATCGGAGTGCTTGGGATTTTTGTCATAACGGGAGTGATAGTATTTTTGCTTTATAGGATATTTCGCGTATCTGCTAAGGTCGAAAATAAAGTCTATCATCTTTTTACACTAGGCGTGGGGCTTCTCATCTCGTTTTCGTTTTTGATGAACTCCTACGGCATCACCTCCATCACGCCGATCAAAGGCATCGCCGTGCCGTTTCTAAGCTACGGCGGCAGCTCTGTTTTAGCGCTTTGCATCGGTATCGGTATGGTGCTGTCGGTTAGTAAAAAGGTTAAAGACTAGGCCTTAGCCTAAATTTAGCTTGGCGATAAACGGGAGATTTGGCCGCTTTGCCTATAGATTTCCTAGCTGGACTCGGCTTTTGGCTAGACGGTTTGTTTGCGGCTAAATTTATCCGTAAAAAGCGGTTTTGCCTCGGCAAAATCTAGTAAATTTATGCGGCGTCCTAGCAAAAGATCTAAAACCTAGGCTTTAAAGAGCAAACCCGGCTAGCGGGCAACCGTCTGGTTTTTAGATTTTAAACGTCTGCCGCATCTAGCAGGCGGGGCGAGTTTAAGCAGGCGATTTGCGTTTAAATTTAGCCGAGAAACTGCGCCTTTTAAACCAGTCGCCGTATATTTATCGGGGCAAATCGCTGCTAAGCGGCAATAAAATTTACGCTACTTTTGGAGCGAAATTTAAACGGCCTTTGCGCCGATTTTATTTAAATTTATTAGGCAAAAAATGAAAAACGAAAACTTAAATTTAACCGTCGGCAATGCGCAAAGTAGCGCCGTAGTAGTCTGCGGCGGTGGTACCGGCGGACATCTAGCTATCGCAAAAGCCCTAAACGAGGAGCTCGTAGCGCGGGGCGAGAGAACGATATTTATCGGGTCTAGCAGCGGGCAGGACAAGATGTGGTTTGAAAAAGACGCGAGCTTTAGCGAGAAAATTTTTTTACCGAGCGGAGGGGTGGTAAATAAAAAAGGATTGGGTAAAATTTCGGCATTATTAAATATTTTTAAACTAGCGTTTAAATGTCGTAAAATTTTTAAAGAACAAGGCGTAAAAGCCGTGGTAAGCGTAGGCGGATATAGCGCTGCGCCTGCGGCATTTGCGGCGATTATCTCGCGAAAGCCGCTTTTTATCCATGAGCAAAACGCCGTGATCGGCAGTTTAAATAAGCTTTTAAAATCGTTTGCAAAGGGCTTTTTTAGCTCTTATTTTAAGCCTATTTTTAGTTATCCAGTCGCGCAAAGATTTTTTGATACGGCTCGCGTTAGGAAAGATTTAAAAACTATTATATTTCTAGGCGGTTCGCAAGGCGCGTCTGCGATAAATAATCTAGCGTTAAATTTGGCTCCAAACCTACGCCAAAAAGGTATAAAAATCATACATCAATGCGGTAAAAACGCGCTAGAAAGTCTGCGCGCTCAATACGATAAGCTCGGCTTCATTGGCGATGAGCTAGAGCTTTTTGCCTTTGATCCTAAGATCGAGCTAAAGATGCACGAGGCCGATATCGCCGTGAGCCGAGCAGGAGCCAGCACGCTGTGGGAACTCGCGGCAAACGCGCTGCCTAGCGTATTCGTGCCCTATCCGTACGCCGCAAACAACCATCAGGTTTATAACGCTAAGTTTCTAGTGGATCAGAATTTGGCTAAATTTTGTTTTCAAAAGGGCGGAGAGATAGATGCTAGCGAGGCCTTAGGTCTGATAGAGAGCATGAATATAAATACCGTCTCAAGCGCGCTTGGCGGGCAAATAGTAAATGGCGGCGCAAGAGAAATCATAAATGAAATATTAAAAAACATAAAATAAACCGGGAGCATAAAACCTGAAATATAAATCAAGCGTCTAAGGCGGCTATGCTTTAGTTTTAATGCGTGAATACGGCAAAGGTCTAAATCCGTAGCTTGGCAGTCGTCAAAAATAATTGCGCCGATTAGTGCGGCGGCATAGCTTTGCTACCTTGTTTTATCAGATCAAAACTTGGCTAGTAAAACGGCGAAATCCGGACTAAACGAAGTGAGTTTACCGGACGAGCAAGGAGTTCCAAAACGGCGCAAATAAGGTAAAAATCCGCGATAAATCTAAATTTGCGGCTTGTAGCGCATCTAAAGTATCCTTATAGCTGGAAGCAGAATTCGGTGTTTTTGCTCGTGAAAAATTTTAAGCAGATATGTAAAACGCAATCTTGCGCGCTATCAAAACCTGCTTTTGCGAGTCGGCATGAAAATAGTAAGGCTGACGGCGGTTTACCTCAGCGGCGGCAAAACGGAGCTCGCGTAGTCTGCGTTTTTGCCTATTTTTACTAGCAGCAGCGCCCTTGCATTATCTTACTATCTGCAAATACGGTAAATTTATGCTTTATTTAGGCACTGTTTTGAGCGTGGGCATATTTAGGTAAAACGGTCTAGGATTAGCCGTTTAGGCTCATATAAGCCTGTAAAATCAGCGCTAGTAGAGCGCGGCTCAGGTATTTTGAATCTACGGTAAGGGCGTAAAATTTCAAGTTTGCGCTAATAGGCAAAAGCATAACTTAACGCCTAGTCTTAGGTCTTTCTTGTGTTTTATTTTACGGACTTACAAAACACATCTTATGCCTATTTTTGCCGCAATAGACGGCAAAGACGTTTGAGAAATTTAAGCGTAAATCGTGCGTGGCGAGCTAGCGCTACCGATTTTTATGCCTTTATGAAATCTCGTAAATCCCATAAAATAGCCCCAGCGCTAGAGCAAACCTCGCTGAAGTTTATGCACTAGCTCGTCGTAGCTGATACCCGCATCGGCTAAAATTTGCCCTAGCAGCTTGCCAGAAGCCTCCATGCCGCCGCTTTTTTCAGCCTCAAGCAGCTGCTTATATACGCCTTCGATAAATTTGACGCCATCTTGATTTGGCTTGCGGCGGACGGAGTAGTAGCCGATGATCTCGCCGTTAGCGTCTAGCGAAGCCGTGATGTTGGCAAATACCCAGTAAAAGCCGCCGTCAAAGCTCTTGTTTTTAACGAATGCAAAGATTTCTTGCTTCGCCTTGATACGCTCCCACAGTAGCTTAAACACTATGCGCGGCATATCGGGGTGCCTGATGATGTTGTGCGGCTTGTGCAAAAGTTGCTCTTGTGCCGCGCCGACGATCTTTAAAAACGGCTGATTACAGTAGGTTATCCTGCCCTTTACGTCGGTTTTTGATACGATAAAATCTTCTTCGTTTACGAAATATTCTTTATTCTCGTTCACTTTATACCTTAAATTTTTTGGCAATTATAACCAAATATTACGCAAATGTAGCTTACTAGCCTTTTTAAATTTGGCATTCGGCGAGCATAGCAAGCGTCTTTTAAGTCAAATTTGACGCCGTAAATTTAAGGGCAAGGCGAGCGGGTTTTGCTATGCAGATTTGAGTGAGATTTTGAAAAAGCTCGGCGGCAAATTTGACTCCGCCGCCGAACCGAAACAAAATTTAAGCCCCAAAAAGGCTTAAATTTAGATCGCTTTTAGCAAAATTTTAGTTAGCTTTTTGCTAAACGCCGACGGATCGTCGATCGCGACGCCTTCGTTTAGCTTAGCCATATCTAAAAGCAGCTCCGCCGCGTCATAGATCATCGCCTCGTTTTGAGATAGTTTTTCAAAGAGCTCGTGCTTTGGATTTATCTCTAGTATCGGTAAAATTTTACCCGCGCTATGCCCCATCTGCTTTAGCATCATCTGCGTAGCGTAGTCGGGATCATTTTTATCATAGACGATGACGGCGGGGCTTTGGCTTAGGCGTGAGCTTAGTTTCACGTCCTTGACCTCGTCTTTTAGTATCTCTTTCATCTTAGCTAGCAGCGCGGCGAATTTACCCTCGTCGGCCTCATCTTTTTCAGGCTTAATCTCGGCGTCGATATCGGTATGATTTACCGCTTTTATCGGTGTTTTGTCGTAGTCTTGCACCATCGGCATGACGATAGAGTCTATCTCCTCGTCCATGATGAGCACTTCTATCCCTTCAGCCTTAAAGCTCTCTAAAAGCGGCGAATTTCTTAACATAGTTTCGTTGTTTCCGCTGATGTAGTAGATCGATTTTTGACCTTCTTTCATCGCGTCTTTGTACTCTTTTAGGCTTACTAGCCCCTCGCGTTTGCTTGATTTAAAGAGGCAAAGGTCTAAAATTTGCTCCTTTTCGCTACTAAATCCGTAAAGTCCCTCTTTGATCACCTTGCCGAATATTTTATAAAATTTGATGTATTTTTCTCTATCTTTTTCTTTTAGCTTGGCTAGTTCGCCTAGGATTTTCTTGACGCTTTGCTCCCTTACGCTACGCATTATGCTGTTTTCTTGCAGGATTTCGCGGCTGACGTTTAGCGGCAGATCCTCCACGTCGATGATACCGCGGACGAATCTAAGATAAGGCGGCAGCATCTCTTTGGCGTCGTCGCTGATAAATACGCTTTTAACATAGAGTTTTACGCCGCTTTGATAATCCACGCGAAATAGATCAAACGGCTCTGACGCCGGCACGAAAAATAGGGTAGTGTACTCGATCTTGCCCTCGGCTTTTGTATGTACGCATAGCAGCGGATCTTCGCTATCATGCGAGATTTGTTTGTAAAAGTCGTTATAGTCGGCGTCTTTTAGCGCGCTTTTACTCATTTTCCAAAGTGCGGAAGCCTTATTTATCTGCACGTTTTTGGTCTCGTACGAGCCCTCTTTTTCGCCCTCTTTAGGCGGCACGTACTCTTCTTTATCCGCAAATATCGGATACGGGATGTGGTTGGAGTATTTTTTTACGATACTTTCGATACGGTAGGACTCGGCAAACTCGTCATCTTTTAGATAAAGCGTGATAGAGGTGCCGTGACTATCTTTTTGCGCGGACGAGATCTCGTAGGTTTTGGCATCCGAGCTCCACATAAAGGCCTCTTCGCCCAGCGCCTTTTTGCTCACGACTTCAATCTTGTCTGCAACCATAAATGCCGAATAAAATCCGACGCCAAACTGTCCGATGAGCGCGCTATCTTTTTTAGCTTGGCCGCTTAGCTTATCCAAAAAGCCCTTCGTACCGCTTCTAGCGATGGTGCCGAGGTTGTTTATCAGCTCGTTTTTATCCATGCCGATGCCGTTATCGCTGATCGTTAGCGTCTTTTTGTCCTTGTCTATTTTGATATCGATTCGTGGGGAGTAGTTTAGACTTTTGTATGCGTCGTCCGTGAGGCAGAGATAGTTTAGCTTATCTAGAGCATCGCTTGCGTTTGAGATTAGCTCGCGTAAAAATATCTCTTTGTTCGAGTAAAGCGAGTGTATCATCAAATTTAACAGCTCGTTCACCTCGGTTTGAAATTCAAATTTTTCGCTCATTTTTCGTCCTTTGTTTAAAAATTTTTGGCAGATTATAGCACAAAGTGCTAAGAATATCTTTAAACTTGATATGATTACTATCAACTTATCTAAATCATTGTCCTAAATTTAGTTATAAAGATGGCGTAAATACGAAAGCTAAATTTAAATTTGGAACGATAGTTGCTAAATCGCTTACGAATAGACAAAACGGCTTTACCGTTGTAAGCGCTTATGATGATTTTTCTGGGTAGCAAATGCGGTAAAATAAGACGGATTTGGATGCGCGAGGCTGAAATTTACGTAAGCTAGGCGCGCGGCTTGCCGAGCTAAATTTAGCAAGCCTATCCAAAGACGTTTGCAAAACAAACAGACTAATAAGGAAGAGTAAATGAACAACGGCTACTATCAAGCAACCGGCGCCATGGTGACGCAGTTTAACCGCCTGGACGTCATCGCAAACAATCTAGCGAACATAAACACCATCGGCTTTAAGCGCGACGACGTCGTAGTGGGGGATTTTGATAGGATTTTTAAAGAGTACCGCGACGAGCTGCCGATAGAAAATCACACGAAAGATGCAGCGAAATTTCTAAACAGAACTATCGACAGAGTGCCGCAAATTTCGGAGCAATACGTGGATTTTAGTCAGGGTGGGCTTAAATTTTCAAACAACGATCTTGACTTTGCGATGAAGCGAGAGGATCTGTTTTTCCTAGTCGAGGTGAAACCGGGCGACGTGCGCCTAACTAAAAACGGCTCGTTTAATCTCGACGAGGATGGATTTTTGGTAACCAAAGAGGGCTATAAGGTGCTGCCGAGCGATTATTTTACAAACAATTTTCAAGGCATCCAAATTCCGCAGGGCGAGCGCTTTTCCGCCGATAAAAACGGCAATCTCTACTCAAACGAGGAGCCGCTGGCTAGGCTTTATATCGCGCAGCCAAAAGAGATACGAAATCTAACCAAAGAGGGCGATAATCTCTACGTTTTGCCGAATTTAAAGGAGCTTGAAGACGTGGGCGGCGAGATAGACGCGGTCGCTTGGAAATACACTCAAATCTCCAACGTAAACGCCGTGACCGAGATGGTCGGACTCATCGAGACGCAGCGCTTCGTCGAGATGTATCAAAAGGTGATGACGAGCCACATGGACGATCTAAATCAGGAAGCTATAAGTAAGCTTGCTAATACGAAAGTCTAATAAGCTGCGTCTTTTTAGCGCTTTTTAATGAGTTTGGTTTTTGCTTCTTCGGCAACCTTCATGGTTAGCCTCAGTCGCAAAAACCGCAACTTCTGCGTTGCAGCTACGAGCTAAGCGAAGTAGAGCATTAAAATCATCTAAAAATACTTTGCTTATTATGGCTATTTTAAATTTGCTTTTGCTTACGATCGCAGGTGCTTCAACTCTAATTTTCTCTCAAAATTTTATTTTAAAATACTTCCGCAAAAATATTTTCAATTTTTCCCAAATTTGCAAATTTGGAACACCTTTTGCTAAACAGTTAAGAAATGCGAGAAATCGCGCCGAATTTGTAAATTTTAGACGTTCGCCCTGACATAAAAACAGTCGGCAACGGTTTTATGCAAAAGCGTAAAATTTAAGACTGCAAATTTGGAATATATTTTGCAATGGTAAAAGGCGATGAGCTGCTTATTAGATGCATAAAGATAAGCGGCAGTAGCTTGAGATGGAGACTAGGCGGTTTTTTGTGAGGCGAGGGCGCGTATATGCGATACGTAACCAAAGCTGAGGAAAAAACCAACGAAGTATACGCTCAAGATACAACGCGCTAAGAAAGGAAAACACGAAAATGATGAGGTCTATTTACTCTGCCGCCACCGGCATGATCGCCCAACAAACCCAGATCGATGTTACGTCGCACAACATCGCAAACGTAAACACTATCGGCTACAAGAAAAACCGCGCCGAGTTTGCTGATCTGATGTATCAGGTCATGGAGTATGCAGGTACGGCAACCAGCGCCACGACAAAAAGCCCAACGGGTATCGAGGTTGGTCTGGGCGCGCGTCCGACGGCGATAACGAAGATATTTTCGCAAGGTTATTTTAAAGAAACGAGCAATAACCTCGATATGGTTATAGCTGGCAACGGTTTTTTTCAGGTGCAGCTTCCAGACGGCACGACGGCGTATACTAGAAACGGCGCCTTTAAGCTAGATAGCGAAGGCACGATCGTAAACTCCGACGGCTACGTGCTCCAGCCGCAGATGACCATCCCTGCTGATGCCACGCAGGTTTCAGTCGGCACTGACGGCACCGTCTCCGTACTACAGCCGGGCAACACAGAGATGACGCAGGTGGGCCGCATTGAGCTAGCAAACTTCATAAACCCGGCAGGCCTTCACTCTATGGGCGACAACCTCTATCTACCGACGGGCTCTAGCGGCGAGGTCGTAGTCGGCACGGCGGGTCTTGACGGTCTGGGTACGATCAGGCAGGGATTTGTCGAGATGAGTAACGTCCAGCTGGTTGAAGAGATGACCGACCTTATCACGGGCCAGCGCGCGTATGAGGCAAACTCAAAGGCGATCACGACGAGCGACGATATGCTCTCTATCGTAAACAGCCTAAAAAGATAGCCTAAAATAGGATAAATTTGACGCCGCCCCGTCTTTCAAATTTGCAAATTTGGGACTAGGCGGCTTTTTAAATTTACGGTGAAAAAACGGCTAAATTTGAGCTAAATTTTAGCCGTTTCGTAGCGGTTCTTGCTTGCAACCATTGTTTATTTTATGATTTTTGGTTATGGTAATCAAGCATTTAAATCTAAGCTAAACACCAAGCGCGGACGGCTTAAATTTGATCATTTAGCGATTATGCTAAAAATCTGCTTATCGTCAGCCATTCTTTCAAAATTTGCTCAAAACTCCAGCCTTTATCCGAATTTTTTAAAATTTTAGCTATCATCGCGCTAGCATGCGGCGGAGTTCACGAAATCTTAAATTTACCCCACTGTTTGCCGCTTATTATTCTTTGCTTTTAAAGCTAAATTTACCGCCGATTTGGATATTTTCATCATCCTTTTTAAAAAATTTGCAAACTATAAAATCAAAATCGTAAAACCCCAAAGTGCCGAAATTAAAAATACTTTTAGCTTTTTTTCGGTATCTTGCGCGAGTAAATTTTATAAGGAGAAATAATGAAGATAAACAAAATTTTGTTTCTAATCGCTCTATTTTTGGGTATTAGCGCGGCAAACGCACAAGACAGCTTTCAGCATATCAGAAACGCTACCGCAAAGATAAATTACGCGGGAGTGAGCTTTTTGCTTGACCCGTATCTTGCACCAAAGGGTAAATATCCGGGCTTTGAGGATACGCTAAACTCACACCTTAGAAATCCTTTAATAGAACTCCCTATGGATGCAAAAGAGGTGTATAAGGGCGTCGATGCGATCATCGTTACGCACACGCATCCCGATCACTGGGATGAGGTCGCGGCCGAAATTTTACCTAAAGATATCGTTATCTTTGCCCAGCATAGCGATGATGCGGCGCTAATCAAAAAGCAAGGCTTTAAAGACGTAAGAGTGCTAAACGAATCGGCCGAATTTAAAGGCGTGAAACTACATAAAGCGGGCGGCGCTCACGGCACGGTAGAGATGTATGAAAACAAGCAGCTTGGCGCTATTTTGGGCGATGCGATGGGCGTCGTGTTTGAGGCAAAGGGACACAAAACGCTTTACGTCATGGGCGATACGCTTTGGACTGCGGACGTAAATAAGGCTCTAAACAAATTTAATCCTAGTGTGGTCGTGATGAATACGGGCGACGCTCGCGTGCTAGCATTTCCTGACAACGATATCATAATGGGCAAAGCCGACGTAGCTCACGCCGCAAAAGTGCTTAATGGCGCGACTATCATTGCAGTGCATATGGACGCCGTAAATCACACGAGCGTAAGCCGTAAGGATCTTCGTGAATTTGTTAAAAAAGAAGGCATAGAGAGCAAGATTACTATCCCAAATGATGGCGAAATCATCAAATTTTAATCTCAAATTTTACCTTACAAGGCTAGAATTTCTAGCCTTTATCCTAAAATTTTAAATTTTTGCTAATATTTCGGCTTTTTATTAAGGAAAAATTTGCATTTTAGTTACGTTCTTAAGCTTAGCATTCCGATATTTATGGGCTATTTTCCCCTCGGCATCGCCTTTGGGATACTGGCTAAAAGCATGGGCGTTAGCGCATTTATCGCCATCGCTCTTAGCACGTTAGCATACGGCGGCGCAGCGCAGTTTATGATGCTCTCGCTTTTTAGCGCGGGTACGGGGCTTTTAGAGGTTTTTATCGTCTCGTATCTGGTAAATTTACGCCATACTTTTTACGGGCTGGCGCTTTTAAAAGAGTACAAAGACCTAAAATACCGCCTTTTAAATATCGCGACTCTCACGGACGAAACCTTTGCGATATTTAAGGCGCTTAATATCTCGGACGCGGCGGAGCGTAGCTATGTTTTTACGCGTTTAAATTTGCTCTCGTGGTTTTACTGGGCGGCGGGTACGGCGGTCGGATGCCTAGCCGGCGGGCTGATAAAGGTCGATACGAGCGGGTTTGAGTTTAGCCTCATGGCGCTTTTTATCGTTATCGTGATGGAGATGTTTAAAAACGATAAAAATTATAAGGTGCTAGGTGCGGCGTGCCTGTTTGGAGTCGCCGGCGTAGCGCTAATGCCTGCCAAAGCGATGCTGGTAGGCTCGATGGCGCTTTGCTTTATTTTTATTTTAGTTTTTAAGGATAATCTTTGATAAGCGTGAGTTCTAGCGAGTGGGCGATATTCGCTGCCGTTTTGCTAAGCGCGTTTGCGACCTTTTTGACGCGCGCCGCACCGGTTTACGTTATCAAAAACTATAAGCCTCGTCCGTGGCTAACGGCCGTGGAGCGACACATGGGGTTAATGATAATGGTTATTTTAGTGTGCTACGGACTAAGAGATGTCAAATTTGACGTTTATCCGTACGGACTAAACGAAGCGCTAGCTGTTTTTAGCGCGGTTTTGATTCATCTAAAATTTAAAAATACCCTGCTTAGCATCGCGGCTTCGACGGGTATTTATATGGCGCTAATCAGGCTTACGGCTTAAACGGAGGTTTTATGAAAAGAGTTACTATACTAGCAGTGGGCGGCACGGTAGCAGGAAGCGGCCCTGGATCGCTTGATGCGAGCTATACCTCAGGAACCGTTACGGTCGATAAACTGATCGCCGCGGTGCCTGAAATCAACAAGATAGCGACCATCAAAGGCGAGCAGATCTCAAACATCGGCTCGCAGGAGATGAACAACGAAGTTTGGCTAAAACTGGCAAACAGAGTAAACGAGCTGCTAACTAACGGCGAGGCCGACGGCGTCGTCATCACGCACGGAACGGATACGATGGAGGAGACGGCGTATTTTTTAAATTTAGTCGTCAAAAGCGACAAGCCGATAGTGTTTACGGGCGCGATGAGAAACAGCGGCTCGCTAAGCGCGGACGGCCCGCTAAATTTATTTAACGCTGTAAATGTGGCTATCAGTAAAGATAGCGTAGGTAAGGGCGTTGTAGTTGTTATGAATGATGAAATTCACGCTGCTAGAGAGGTGACAAAAACTAACACTACAGGCGTTGATACATTTAAATCACCAAACAGCGGCAAGATCGGCACGGCGTATTACGGCAACGTCAAATTTTACATGAATCCGCTTCGCAAACATACGCTAAATTCGGCATTTGATATCGCAAAGATCAAAGAGCTGCCAAGAGTAGATATCATCTATAGCCACGCAAACGACAACCCGGACTTTGTAAATTTAGCCGTCAAAAACGGAGCCAAAGGCATCGTAAATGCGGGCATGGGTAACGGAAATCCATTCCCAAGCGCGCTTGAGGCTCTAGGCGAAGCGGTTAAAGGCGGCGTAGTAGTCGTGCGCGACTCGCGCGTAGGTAGCGGCGAGACCACGCTAAACGGCGAAGTTGATGACGAGAAATACGGCTTTTTAACAAGCGACAACCTAAACGCGCAAAAAGCTAGAGTGCTTTTGATGCTTGCGCTTACGCAAACAACCGATAGGGCTAAGATCCAGGAACTTTTCCTAACTCACTAGGCGCGCTGCGTCTCGCGAGCGCTTTTGAAAGAGCTAGTAAAATTTTGGCTCGATGAACTATGTGTTCTATCTGCGCCAAAATTTTACGTCGCAACTCTCAAAATCATCTCGCGATACTTGCGCTTTATTTCTATTTTTATTAAGGCGAATTTGCTAAATTTACAGTCCGCCGTCTCTTTCATAAATTTCATTTTTCGGCCGCTTTTGCTGCGATGAATTTATCTTAAATTTGCGCTTAAAATTTACGCGCTAAACGGCGATTTGCAAGCGTAAATTTTATCTTTCGTTGGGTATAATCGATTATTTTAATTTAAGGAGCAAAAATGGGAATGAGCGCGCACTACTACGCCTATTCGCGAAACGATATAGAGGCGATCAAAAACGACGACGGTGACGATGTCGAGACGATGGGCGAATACGACCTGGATAAAATGTGGGACGCGATGCACAAAACTCTAACTGGCAAAAATATGTTTGAGGCGATGAGCGCAGGTGAGATTTTCGCGACGCCAAATCCGCTTAGCTGGGCGATTTTCGGACGCGGCATGGCGGGCGAGGAGGGGAGCGAGGCGGTATCTTACGTAGATGCAGACGACGTAAAAGACGTAGCTAAAGCGATGCAGAGTACTGACATTGGCGCGCTTTTGGCAAACGTAAATTTTGCAGATTTCGGTGAGGCTGGCACATACCCTGAGATATGGGAGTACGAGAGCGAATTTGAGGATATCAAAGCCGAGCTAAAAGAGCGTTTTAACGGGCTTTTGAGCTTTTATCAAAATGCCGCCGACAAAGGCCTTGGCGTACTGATCGTGATAGCTTAGATTTCTAAATTTTACCGTAAAACCCGCTAAACGGTCGGTTAGCCTTGGAGCCGTTTTGCGGGGTAAATTTAAGCCTGCACAGATAAAGTTAAATTTGCGGGTTTAAATTTGTGCGCTTAGAGATTTGCTTGCTAAATTTACGCTCTGCATCTCAAAAAACGCAAGCAAAAGCCGCCGCAAAGCCAGGTAAATTTCCAGCCCGCGCATAAAAAACAAATTTCGCGCCGCGACCCAAAAATGCAAACGACTCCTCAAGCAAATTTTGCTAAATTTCCGCCGTTTGGCCGCTATTTTTTATCTTAAATTTATAAAATTTGATTTACTATTTCTTTAAAATTTAAGGCGCCTTATGAACTACCTACTTTTTGCCGTTACGTTTTTCCCCATCAGCCTGATGCCGGGCATCAACATGACCTACGCGATGAGTATCGGCATGAGCCTAGGCTACGTGCGCGCGCTGCCGATGATGTCGGGGCAGCTCGCCTCTCTGGCCTTCGTAGGTATTTGCTGTATGCTAGGAGTGGGCGCCGTTTTGGCGCATTATAGCTTCGCGTTTAAAGTTTTAAACGTCATCGCAGGACTTTATCTGCTGTATCTGGGCGCTATGCTGTTTTTTAGCAAGGGGCAGCTTAGCATCACGAAGGTTTCGCAGCTGCCGAGCAAAAAGCAGATGTTTTTAAACGGCGCCGTAGTCTGCATCTCAAATCCTAAGGCGTGGATTTTTCTATCGGCTTTGCTACCGACTTTTTTGGACGCGAACGATCCTTTTAGCCTGCCTCGCATACTCTCTATCACGGTTACGCTCGTTTTTATCGAGTTTTGCTCGCTAAGCATCTATGCTCTTGGCGGCGCGATACTAAAAAAGTTTTTGCAAACCCACCTGCGACTTTTGGAGATTTTTACAGCCGTTATCATCTGCGCTATCGGCGTTTTGATGATGCTTCGCTAAATTTGCCGGCCGAATTCTCGTTAAATTTGATAAAATAGGACAAAAATTATCGCCTTGCCCGTTAAATTCGGGGCAAATTTAAGGAACATAAATGTTTAAAATTTTAGTCGCCGAGGATGACGAAAATTTAAATAAAATAATCTGCCTTAAGCTCGCACAGGAGGGCTTTTCGCCGCTTGCGGCTTTTGACGGGCGGCAGGCTTTGCAGCTGCTAGAGAGCGAGCGCGCCGATCTTGTGATCACCGATATCATGATGCCCGGGCTTAGCGGATATGAGCTAACCAAGCAAATCAAGCTGCTAGACGAGTCGCTACCCGTGCTGATGATAACGGCAAAAAGCGGCATGGAGGGCATGGAGAAGGGCTTTGTCACAGGGGCGGACGACTACATGAGCAAGCCCGTAAATTTAAAAGAAATGACGCTACGCATAAACGCGCTTTTGCGCCGAGCCAAGATCGCTAGCGGCAAGCGGCTGAGGTTTAAAAACTCCGAGCTAGACTATGCGGCTCTTAGTTTAAAAATCGGCGGCGAGGCCGTGGAACTCGCACCAAAGGAGTTTTATCTGCTCTTTTTACTACTCTCAAACCCGGGTAAAATTTTCACTCGCCTAGAAATCATGCAAGAAATCTGGGGCTACGACACGGACAGCGACGAGCGCGCGGTCGATACGCACATAAAAAAGCTACGCCGCAAGCTAGAAAACTGCACGGACTTTGAGATAGCTACGGTGCGCGGCATCGGCTATAAGGGCGAAATTTACGAGTGAGGGCGGGGAGATAAAGTGAAAATTTTAAAAGCTATTTTAGCGGCGGCATCGGCGGTCTGCTATCTAAACTCGGCCGTTTTGCCTGAAAGCGACTGGAGCAAAAAGGATCTAAAAGGCGAGGTCAAAAGCATGACGGCTACGGAGTACGAATACTCCATAGACAGCCCCGGCACGCTAGAAAATACGCGCGTAAAGCGAACGGAGTTTAACGAAAACGGCTATATAGTGCAAGAAACCGAACACATAAACGGCGTGCCAAACGGCTCTGTTTTGTTTGAGTACGGCAAAGACGGGCTAATCCGCAAAAAATATCAAGATAGCGCCGTTTATCTCTACGAATACGAATTTGACGGCGAAAATTTAGTCGCGACGGCCAAAGAGCAGCATGTGGAGGATAGATTTTACCCGCGCACGGAGAAAATTACCTACGGCAAGGACGGCAAAACGATCGCTCGGGCGGCGTATTCGGGCGGGACGCTAGTGACGGACGATAGCTATATCTACGACGAAAATGGCGTTTTAACGCGGATAGAAAATAATATGGAGCCGCGGCACGGCATAGAGATAAGCTTCGAGCGCAAGCCAAACGGCGAATACGAAAAAATCACGCAAGCTTTGAGCTCAAAATGGGTTTATTACTACGCCGCAAACGGCGACGAGATGGAGTATACGTCGGTAAATTACTTCGGCTCCGAGGCAAAAATCGGGCAAATCTTGCAGTTTAAAGACATAGCGAGGGACGAGCGGGGAAATTTGACGCGTAAAACCTCGGTCAAATTTAAGCCCGCGGACAAATACTACGAAAACGGCGACATAAAAGAGATCGGTCTATATAAAAAAACGGAAATAAAATATGAATACTACGCAAAATAAGAAAAAATACCTAATCAGCCTAAAAACCTATACCGCGGCGATGTTTATCTTCGTCTTTTGCGTGCTTTGCGTCGCGGCGTCGGCGGCGATACTGGCTTACGAGCGGATATTTGAGATGAAGCTTGGGATGTTTTGGGGTATTATCAGCTTTTGTGCTATCGTGATGGGCGCGGGCGGAGCGATATTTTACGCGGTATCGGCTTATTTTTTGAGATATGTCGAGAGCTTTAGACTGGCAGCCGGCAAGATCGCTAGAGGCGACTTCGCCGTTAGGGTCGCGCGCAAAAACTGCAAACGCGGCGCGGATAGCGAGTATCTGCACGAGCTAGACGAGCTGGCGGCAAATATAAATTTGACCGCGGCGGCGCTGGAAAAAATGGACTACATGCAAAAGGACTTCGTCTCAAACGTCTCGCACGAGCTAAAAACGCCTCTAAGCGTCATCAGCGGCTACTGCGAGATCGCGCAGGACGAGACGGACAAGGCGCGCAGAAACGAGTACCTAGGCTTCATAAAAGAGCAGGCAAACTCGCTAAGCAGGCTGTGCGAGGATATGCTCCTGCTCTCGCGGCTAGATAGCCAGGCGGGCGTAAATTTAGACGAAAACGTGCGCGTAGATGAGCAGCTACGAAAGGCCGCGGCGATGCTAATGCAAAAGTACGACGGGCGGGAGTTCGATCTAGATCTAGCCACCATAACTGTACGTAGCAACGCCTCGATGCTGGCGCAAATTTGGGTAAATTTGATGGATAACGCGCTGAAATACTCAGCCGCCGATATCGGCGTGAGTTGCCGCGAAGAGGGCGGGCGGCTTGTAGTGCGCATTAGCGACGAGGGGGCGGGTATCGAGGCTAAAAAGCTAGAAAAAATCTACGATAAATTTTATCAGTGCGAGGAGTCGCACAAGGGCAAGGGTAGCGGTCTAGGGCTATCTATCGTGCGGCGCATCGTTCATCTTTTAGGCGGTGAGATAAGCTTTGAGAGCGAGCCTGGGCGCGGCACGACTGCTAGCGTGAAAATCCCAAACGCGCGTAAAATTTGAAGCAAAAAGCGGCTAAATTTGAGAAAATTTTCGCTTTTGCGGCGGGTAAATTTGACTCTCAGGCTCGGCTGATTGCGCGGCAAATTTTACTTGCGGGCACAAAATTTGACGAAATAAGCGTAAATTTCAAGCGAAATTTTAAAAAGTCATACAAAGGACACATTGAGGACACAAAAGGTCATTATAATTCTCCAAAAAATAAAGGAGAAAAAGATGAAAGATTCTGCAGTAACTCACGTAACTATGGCTATCGGAGCCGTGCTTTGGGGCTGTCTAACCGCAGCGGTGGTTTTATTTTAACGGGTAAAAAAACGTAAAAATAAAAAATCTACGGACGAGTATCCAGGCGATAGCTCGTCCTTCTTCTAAATCAAATTTAGCCGCGGTCTCCGCATTAAAAAACTCAGCTAGTTTTCGTCTCGTCACGCTTGTTTTTATATAAAATTTAAAATTTGACTCGCGAGCCGAACCGTTTAAATTTAACCTCAAATTTACCCGCACCGGCCGCTATCTATCGCGCTTTGATTGTTTATTTAGCTTCTTTTGGATAAAATCGCCCAAATTTAATCTTAAGGCGAATCATGAAACAAGCAAAAGTCTGGAAATTCGGCGACAATATCGACACCGACATCATCATAGCCGCGCGCTATCTCAACACATCTGACGAAAAAATCTTGGCCACTCACATCATGGAGGACGCCGATCCCGAGTTTAGCAAAAAAATCTCCGTCGGCGACGTCATCGTAGCGGGCGAAAATTTCGGCTGCGGCAGCTCGCGCGAGCACGCTCCTTTGGCGCTTAAGGCCGCAGGCATCGGCGCCGTGATAGCTAAAAGTTTTGCTAGGATTTTTTATAGAAACAGCTTTAACACTGGGCTTTTGATACTAGAAATCAAAGAAACAGACGAGATAAACGCAGGCGACGAGCTAAAAATCGACGTGGATAACGGCGCGGTCGTAAATTTAACGAGCGGCAAAGAGTATAAATTTAGCCCGATACCGCCGTTTATGCAAGAGCTTTTAAAAAGCGGCGGCCTCATAGAATACGCAAAAACAAGGATATAAGATGGCTAAAATTTATAACATAGCGGTGATAAAAGGCGACGGCATCGGTCCTGAGATAGTTGACGAGGCGATAAAGGCGCTGGATGCGGCTAGCGCGGAGTTTGGTTTTGAGCTTAGCTATAACTATTACCTGATGGGCGGCGCCGCGATCGACGTGTTTGGCGAGCCTTTGCCTAGCGAGACGCTAAACGGCGCGCTAAACTCGGACGCGGTGCTGTTTGGTGCCATAGGCGGGCCAAAATGGGACGGCTTGCCGCGTCATCTGCGCCCTGAAAGCGGGCTTTTGAAGCTGCGAAAAGGGCTTGGCGCGTATGCGAATTTGCGCCCCGCGATGATATTTGACGAGCTGGTGGATGCTAGCACGCTAAAGCCGTCCGTCCTTCAGGGCGTCGATTTTATCGTGGTTCGCGAGCTAACGGGCGGGATATACTTCGGTCAGCCGCGCGAGAAAAAAGAAAACAGCGCCTACAACACGATGACCTACACGAGCGAGGAGATCGAGCGCATCGCAAAGGTCGGATTTGAAACCGCGATGAAGCGCAAAAAACGCGTCTGTATGGTCGATAAGGCAAACGTGCTAGAGACTAGTCAGCTCTGGCGCGAGGTCACGAGCGAGGTCGCAAAGAGCTATCCGGAGGTAAATTTGGAGTTCATGTACGTCGATAACGCAGCCATGCAGCTGGTGCGCGCGCCTAGTAAATTCGACGTGATTTTGACGGAAAATCTCTTCGGCGATATCCTAAGCGACGAGGCTAGCATGGTGTGCGGCTCGATCGGTCTGCTGCCAAGCGCTAGCATCGGCGGCAAGGTTGGTATCTACGAGCCCATCCACGGTAGCGCGCCCGATATCGCTGGGCAGGGCATCGCAAACCCGGTCGCTACTATACTAAGCGCTGCGATGATGCTTAGGTATTCATTTGGCGAAAACGCGGCCGCGCAAGCGATCGAAAACGCCGTAAAAGCCGCACTCGCGCAAGGATACAGGACGAAGGATATAGCGCAATTTGACGCTAAAGAAATTTGTACTACGAGCGAAATGGGCAGTATCGTAGCCTCACTCGTAAAAAAAGCATAAAGATGAAAGATACGATTACCGAGGCCCTAATCTACGAGGCTCAAGGGCTAAAAGACGACGCGCTGATAGTTTATAGAAATATTCTAAAGCGCGAGCCTGCAAACGCTGCCGCGATCGCCGCGATAAGGCGTCTAAGTGGCCTTAGCAGGAAAAAAACGGGCGTGAACGAGCAGATGCGCGATTTTTTCGTCAAGATGAAAACGGACGAAGAAATAACCGAATTTAAAAGGTGGCTGATAAAACTATGAAACTAGAAGAAATAGCGAAAATGGCGATAGACGAGGTGGCGATGGAGCTAGAGCGAATGGACGCCGCGCGCGAAAAACAGGACGTATCGCAAGAGACAAACGAAACTAAAGACGGGATAAAATTAACAAATACGCCCGTATCAAGCGGCGATGTAAATTTGACTAACGCCGCGAGCCTTGCAAATTTAGTCGGCGAGATAAGCGTAACGGAAGAGGCTAGCGAGTTTGAGGCGGCTTTGGATAGCGCGGTAAACTCGCAAAAAACGGCGGCGAAATTTGACGGCGTAGAGGAGGTCGCCCTGACCGTCGCGCCGCAAAAAGCCTTTGAGGTCGAGGTTGCAAATTTCACGGGCGAGGAGATATTTCTAAAAAACTTAAAAGAGCGCGTTTTGGTGCTTTTTGAAGGGCTAAACGCGACGAGCGAGGAAAACCTAAAAGACAGGCTCTCGCTCACGCTTAAATTTTTAGAATTCGTGCTGGCAAATGTCGAAAATCGGCTCGAAAATCTGCAAAAATAAAAATCTAAAATGGCTGCGAGATTTTCTAGCACCCCACACTAAGCGCGCGTATATCGTCGGCGGCTGCGTTCGCGACGCGATGCTGGGTAAAAAAATCTCCGACTTTGACGTTGAAATTTACGGTATCGACCCGGCTAAATTTGACGCTCTGATGGCGCAAATCGGCGCTTGCGGCGTGGGCAAAAACTACTTCGTTTATAAATTTAAAAATTTCGACCTTTCTTTGCCGCGAACCGAAAACAAAACGGGCGAGGGGCACAAGGCCTTTGAGGTGGCTTACGCTGATAACGAGCGCGCGGCGTCTTTGCGCCGAGACTTTACCGTAAATGCGATGATGATAAATATCTTTGACGGCTCGTTTTTGGACTTTTACGGCGGAGAGCGCGACCTGAAGCGAGGTATCTTGCGCCATATCGACGATGAAAAATTCGCCGAAGATAGCCTGCGCGTACTGCGAGCAGTGCAGTTTAGCGCGCGGCTAAATTTCCGCATCGCGCGAGAGAGTTTGGGGCTGATGAAGCGCCTAAGTATCTCAGATCTTAGCCGAGAGCGTATAAACGGCGAGCTAATGAAGCTTTTTGGCGCTAAATTTCAAGAGGTCGGCTTTTGGTATCTTTACAAACTAGGTCTTCTTGGTAAAATTTTCGGGCTAAATTTGAGCCGCGCCGATGCGGAAAAATTTGCCGTAAAGCTAAAAAATGCGGTTAAGTTTCTACCCAAACAAAACGGCAAAAAAGACGAGCGCGAGTTTTTATACCTTTTAAACGGCTATTTCGGCGTTAGAAATTTTTACGACTTAGGACTGCCAAAAAGCTTCGAAGCCTGCGTTAAAGAGCTGTTTTTTGCGGGTCGCCCGAGCGACAAAGACTTGTTAAAAATCGCCCTTGATAAACCGCTAAAAAGCTGGCTCGGGCTAAACTCGCCAAGCCTCATAAAACGAGCTAAAAATTTAGGCGTTTATGAGGCTAAATTTGAGCCCGCTACCAACACGGCGGAGATTTTAAAGCAAGGCTTTAAAGGTGCGCAGATCGGCGCTGAGATAAGGCGCAGGCAGGATTTGGCGATAGAAAAATTTTTAAACGAAAAGTCAAGCTCGGCTAAAAATTAACCTAGTTAAAAGCGCAAATTGGCTAAAATCAAGCCCTATTTTAAAGAGGCGAAAGTGGAAAAAATCTCAATTATAAAATTTCAAAATAAAAAAAAGCCGTCGCGATGCTATTGCAACGATATTTTTAAACACTACTTAAAAAATATTTTTTTAAAATTTACAAGCCTTGCAAAAAGCTCAAATTTACGCGGCCATGCAAGTACTTTTGCGTCTTTTAAAATGCGGGCTAAGGCGGCTTTTTAATGTTTAATATAGTCCTCGTTCATCCTCAAATCCCCCAAAATACGGGTTCGATCGGCCGCATGTGTGTAAATGCAAACCTTAAGCTACATATAATCAAACCTACCGTTTTTGACATCAGCGAAAAGGCCGTTAGGCGTGCGGGGCTTGATTACTGGGCGCTGCTAAACCCCGTGATTTGGGAGAGTTTGGACGATTTTTTGCGCGCAAACGCTCAGTTCGAGGATAGATTTTTTTACGCCACGACGAAGGCTCATAAATTTTATTTCGAAGCGGAGTTTAAAAAGGGCGACTTTTTGTTTTTCGGCGGCGAAAGTACGGGGCTGCCTATGGAGCTGATGGAGCGAAATTTCGCAAACGCGATCAAAATCCCGATGGGCGAGCACGGCAGGAGTTTAAATTTGGCCACTAGCGCGGGCATCATCGCGTATGAGGCTATCAGGCAAAATTTCGCCCAGTCAGGCCTTGGAAGCGCGCTATGAAATTTGCGGCAGATAGGCTCTTTGCGCTTGTTTTTGCGGCCCTGTTTTTCGCCGTTTTTGCGGCAGGTGCCGAGCTAAAGATCGCTACTTTTAACGCGCAAAATTTATTTGACGCCAAAAACGACGGTAGCGAGTATAAGGATTTCGTCGTCGGCAAATCGGAGTGGAACGAGAAAAAAGCAAGCGCCAAATTTAAAGCCGTAAGCGCAAAGATAAAAGAGCTAAACGCCGATATCATCGCGCTTCAAGAGATAGAAAACGAAGCGATTTTAAAAGAGCTGATGAAGGAGGCGGGCTATAAATATTTTGCCTTTTCAAAGGGTAAAAACGGCCCCGTAGGCCTAGCCGTGCTGTCTCGCATAAAGCCTGAAAAAACGCAGATCTTTAGCGTACCAAACGTAAAAACAAGAGACATTTTAAGGCTTGATTTTGAGGTTAATGGGCAAAAATTTAGCCTTTTAAATTTACATTTTCCCGCTAGGAAAAATCCTTTAAAGCAGAGAAAAACGGCTTTTATCACGCTAAAATCAGCCTTAGCAGATACCCAAAAGGTCGTGGTTTTGGGCGATTTTAATACGCCTTACGGAGATAAGGAGCTGCTGGGCGATCTTGAGATTAGTAAAAATTTAGCCAATCTTTGGGCATTTTTGCCAAAGCACGAGCGCTACTCGCATACGAGTCTAAACGCGCTTGATCACGTTCTGCTCTCAAAAGACGCGCTTAGTCAAAACTACGTTTTAAACAGCTTTAAGGTCGAGCAGAGCGGGGCGCAAATGTCGGATCATTTCGCGTTGGTTTTTAGGCTAAATTTTGATAAAAATGCCAAAAATACGCTGCAAAATATCGCCGAAGCGCGGGTCGGCGAACTGTCAAAAAAGTCAAATTTACCCGTTTTGTTAAAACGCGCTACGGTCGTGCAAAAAGATAAAAAGGGTTTTACGCTGGCGCAAGATAAGTGCGGTATATACGTCTACGAGCCAAAAAACAACGCAAAGCCCGGCCGGGTCATGGACGTAGCGGTAAACCGCCTAGACGAATTTAAGGGAAATCTTGAGATCAGCTCGCATTATGCGGTGAAAATTTACGAAGAAACGCAAGATCCACGTGAGCAGATGCTGGATGCTAAAAACCTAAAACAAGTACGCCCGGGCGACGTGTTTAGCCGTATCGGCGGCGAAGTGCGAAACGGCAGACTCTACACGCCTTACGGAGATATCAAAATTTACGGAGCAAAGGGCAAACCGCGCAACGAAAAAGAGGCGATTTTCACCTCCGTTCGCGTCGTGAGCTACAAAAACGAACCTCAAATTTGGATAGAAAATGAAGATAATTGATGCGGTGATGCTTGGCGCATTCGTGCTTTTTATGATATTTTTGATGCGCGGATTCGTCACGCAGACGCTCGAGAGAAGCAAAAGAAGACAAAATTTAAAAAAGGATAAAAAATGAGCGAAACAAAAGAACTGATCGTGGAGATCGGCGTCGAGGAGCTGCCGGCGATCCCGTTTTTAAAAGAGTGCGGCAACGTCGCGGCAAAGTGGCACGAGACGCTAGCGCAAAACGGCCTGGATAGCGAGTGCGAGTTTTACTACACGCCGCGCAGGATCGCGTTTTATCACCCGAAATTTGCGGTACGTCAGGAAGACGGATATAGCGAGTTTATCGGCGCGCCGAGGCAAGTCGCGCAAAAAGACGGCGCATGGACGCCTGCTGCGCTAAGCTTTGCTAAAAAGTGCGGTATCGAGGAGTCCGAGCTAAAATTTGAAACTGTCGGCGGCAAAGAGGTGCTCTACTATAAAAGGCCCGTCGCGGGTAAGCCTAGCTCTGAGCTTCTGGGCCATATGATAGAGAAGTTTTTGCTCGGCTTAAATTTTGGCAAATCTATGCGCTGGGGCGAGGGTAAATTCGAGTTTATCCGCCCGGTACGCTCGTTTTTGTGCCTGCTTGGAGACGAGGTCGTTAAATTTAACAAATTTGACGTGGAAAGCGGCAATAGTATTTTCATGCACAGAAGCGTCGGCTACGATAAATTTACCGTCAAAAATGCGAAAGATTATTTCGCTGCGATGCCTAAAATCGGCGTAATCCTCGATCAAAATGCGCGCCGAGAGAAAATTTTGAGCGAATTTAAACAAATCGAAGCCAAAAACGGCGTAACGGTCGAGGTGGACGAGGCGCTGCTAGACGAAGTCGTAGCGATCACCGAGCATCCGACCGCACTGCTTGGCGGTTTTGAGCGGGAGTTTTTGGAGGTGCCTAGCGAGGTCATCATCACCTCGATGAAGGAAAATCAGAGGTATTTTCCCGTTTTTGAGGGAGGCAAGCTCGCTAATCGCTTCGTGGTCGTTAGCAACGCCATCTCACCCGAGCCCGCGCTCATCGTAAAGGGCAACGAAAAGGTTCTACGCGCAAGGCTTAGCGACGCGATGTTTTTCTGGCGTAGCGACCTAGCGCATGAGTTTGGCCCGGAAAAGCTAAAAAACATCACCTATCTAAAAGAGCTTGGCAGCACATACGATAAGAGTGTACGCGAGCTAGGCGTTGCAAAACGGCTGGCTAAAATCTGCGCCGATAGACTAAAAGCGTGTGCGGGAGAGGGCTACGAGGCGCTACTAGAGCACGCCGTGATGCTGAGCAAGGCTGATCTAACCACGCAGATGGTGTATGAGTTTACCGAGCTTCAGGGCGTGATGGGCGGCTACTACGCGGCGGCTAAGGGCGAAAACGAAAACGTCGTAACCGCGATCAAGGAGCAGTATCTGCCAAGCGGCGAGGCCAGCGCGCTACCTAGCACTATCTTTAGCTCCGTCGTCGCGCTCGCGATCAAGCTCGAGACGCTAATCGGGCTCTTTAGCGCGGGCAAGATCCCAAGCGGCAACAAGGACCCGTATGCATTGCGCCGCGCGGCTAACGGCGTCATCAAGATAATCCAAAACGAAAATCTAAACCTTGACATCGCGGCGTTTTTGCGCGAAACGGCGGAGGGATATGCGAAATTTGACGTCGAGGCGCTGATAGGGTTTATATTTGATAGGCTTTATACATTTTTTGACGTGAACCCGTCCGTCGTAAAGGCCTGCCTGGCTAGTAAAAAGGGCGACATACTCGCGCAGTGCGAGGCGATCGAGGCTCTAGGTGCGATCTGCGCGGCGGAGGACTTTAGGCAAAATTTTAGCACCTTTAAGCGTCTAGCAAACATCATCAAGGATGAAAATTTCGGCGCGGTAGATGAGGCGAAATTTGAAAACGAGAGCGAGAAAAAGCTATTTGACGCCTTTGAGTCCGCAGTAAAAGCAGGTGGCACATATAGCGAACGCCTAAAAAATCTTTTCGGTCTAAAAGCTGCGATAGACGAGTTTTTCGACAACGTAATGATAAACGCCGAGGACGAGCTCGTGCGTAAAAACCGCCTTGCGCTCGTGGGGCAAATTTACGCAGAATTCCTTAAAATCGCCGACATAAAAGAGATAAGCTTGTGAAGCGACTCTATGTATTTGTGGGCGTGAACGGCGCGGGCAAATCAACTTTTTACGTGAGGCAGCTAGAGGATGATAAAATTTATGGATTTAGGATAAATTCCGACGAATTAGTGCGGGAATTCGGCGATTGGCGTAACGCAAAAGATCGTCTCAAGCGATAGCGACGGTAGCGAGCACAGGCGAAGCTAAACAGCGCGCGGCAAGGCTGGCTCTGCGCCTTCGCAAAAACTACCTTGAAAACGGCGTCAGTTTTAATATCGAAACGACGCTGAGCGGGCATTCTATCGTAAATTTTATCAAAGACGCCAAGGCGCGCGGCTACTTCGTTACGCTATTTTACGTAGGCCTTGAAAGCGTGGAGCTTTCTAAATGCAGAGTCGCGATACGCGCGGCTAAAAACGGACACTCTATAGACGGTGCCGTGCTAGAGCGCAGATATGACGCCAGCTTTGTAAATTTAGCCCGTCTCATCGGCGTTTGCGACGAGATATATTTCTACGATAACAGCGCTCCTATAAAAAACGAAAACGAACAGAAATTTTCAAATTTGGCTCTAGTCGCTAAAAAGCAAGACGGCTGCGTAACGAGGATAAGTGATAAAAAATACGAGTGGTTTGATCGAGTGATGAGGGAGGCTGAAACTGCTTGCTAAACGGCGATTTGGATACGGATTTACAAGCGTAAGAAAATGTCTGTGAAGCCGAATTTAAGTGCAGTAGATAAATGAATAACTAATTAACGACGCTGTTTTGACGGTTCTGGCAGCGATAGCAAAAAGGCGACAAGGTGAGGTATTTTGATCAAATTTCAAAGCGTATAAGGTTGGGTAGCGGCGAAGAAATAATCTACGAATATCTGTGCGTAAATAGGCTTTTGGTTGCATTTATGATTTTGTTTTGGATTATTTTTATGGCGGCGATGCTTATTTCTTTTGTAAAATCTAGCGAGTTGCTTTACAAATTCTTTGTCGCGCTTGCGATATTTTTCGTAATGCTGGCTTTATATAGGGATGTCGTCGGATTTATCAGGCAAGGGCTCATAGTTACAAAAAATCTTTGATAACTTTTAACGGTAAAAAAGTTGCGCTTGATAATGTTTGGTTTTTTGGCGTAAAGCTCAAAGCCGCTAAAAAACCGTCGCTTTATTTTTACGATGGCAATAAGCTTATTATAAATTGCCATGCCGACGGCTCGCAGGAATTTGATGAGTTTTTGTCGGCTTTATATAAAATTTCAGGCAATAAGCAAATTTTATCTTTGGGTTCGCGCGAGATAAATTCCGAAGGATTTCGGGCCATGCAGACAAAGGTCAAGCTCGTAAATTCATGATTTAAACTCGGCGTATTTGCTTTAAGTTACAGCAAGGCGGTTTAAATTTATCGTTAAATTTTAGCGCTTTTGGCGATGGTTTTTTGAAAATTTGAAAGATAGTCGCCGAAATTTGATGGCCGGCTAACAGTTAGATTCGTATAGTCTTAGCCTTTACTCGGCTAGTATTAAAGGCAATGCAAATTTATTTAAATTTTATTTAAAACTCATGCTTTGAAAAATATCGGTTTGGATTTGGCGCATTGCTCGCTCATAAATTTGCAAATTTACGCTATCTCTAAAACCGCCGTGATATCGGCCATACCTTGCGTGTACATAGCTGACGTAACCAGAGCGTCCGCGCCTGTGCTGGCAAATTCCCTGACGTTTTTTAGATTTATCCCGCCGCTTGCGACTAGGGCTGCGTTTGGAGCGATTTTATCTCGTAGATACACTGCTTGCTTTACGGATCCCGGCGTAAATTTATCGCACTGCACGACGTCGGCGCCCGCCTTTAAAAGCGCTTCGCAATCATCTAAATTTTCGCATTCGACGGCGATTTTGCGCTCGGGAGCTTTTGCTTTAAAGGTTGAAATTTGAGCTAAAAACTCCTCATATGAGCCATAAGCCTTGATGTGATTTTTAAAAAACAGCACGCTATCGCTCAAATTTAGCCTATGTATGCCGCAGCCGCCCTCAAGCACGGCTTTTAGGCAAAATTTCTTAGCAAACGGGAAGCTCTTGCGCGTGGCAAGGATTTCGCATTTTGGATTTACGCTTTTGGCCGCTTCGTTCATCGCTCTTGCGTAGGTGGCGATCTTGCAGGCGTACTCTAGGCAAATTTGCGCTAGTTTCCAGGCTTTATGCACATTATCGTAGCTGCCGCTGATTTTTACGATGGGCTCTTTTGTGGCTGCGATGGCTGAGTTTGGGACGCAAATTTGCGCCTCGCAGCCAAGCAACTGTGCGATGCGAGCAGCGACGTCTACGCAGCTAACCGTCACGTCCTCGCGCGGCAGTATGGTTAAGACGGCGTTTTTACGGATGCCTTGAAGCGAGGTCGTGAGATCAAAGTAGGGCAGATCCTCGCCGATATAGGCTAAAATTTCGGCGTCGCTAAGCTTTATCATCGCTTGCTAGCCTCTTAGCTTCGGCCTTTTTCTTATTTGCGTTTACGATCATGTTTCTAAAAAAGCCGTTTTCGTAAAGGCCCGCATGATAGAGTGAAAAACCTATAAACGCGACGCCTGAGGCTACGTGCCACTTTTTAAAGCCGTCTTTGTTACGTCCGAGCATTCCCAAAGCCGTAACGCAAACAGCCGCTAAAGTGACGCTCATGCCGACTTTGGCGACTTTTCTATGGGTTTGTAGATTTAAAAGTTCCCCGCCTATTTTCATTTTTTGCTCCAGCAAGAGGTATTTTTTATGCCGATATTCTCGGGGTTAAATTCCGGATTTAGACCCGCTTTTCTTTGCGATTCGTAGTCTTTTAGGGCTTTTATCATGACTTTTGAGAGCATAAAGATCGCAGCGATATTTATCGTAGCCATCGCGGCCATCGTGATGTCGGCGATATTCCACGCGATAGTTAGGTTCATCTGTGCCCCGACGAATATCATCGCAACCGCTGTAACCTTAAATGCCGTGGCGATTTTGTGATTTTTCGTGAGATATTTGATATTTGCCTGCGCGTAGTAGTAGTTGCCGATCAGCGACGTGATAGCAAAAAGCACCACCGCAAGCGTCGTGAAGTGCAGCCCTATCTCGCCGAAGTACTCGCGCATCGCGGCCTGGACTAAAGGAAGAGCGGTGAGCGGCTCGCCGCTAACGCCGGTTTGCTTTGTGATATAAGCCTGCGAGAAAAGCACTATCATACCCGAAGCCACGCAGATCGTCATATCTATAAAAACCGCCATCGCCTGCACGAGTCCTTGTTTAACCGGGTGGCTAGTGTGGGCAGCGGCCGCCGCGTTTGGCGCAGAACCCATGCCCGCTTCGTTTGAAAACAGTCCGCGTTTGATACCGTAGACGATCACGCTACCGGCAAATCCGCCAAATATCGCCTTAAAATCAAAGGCGCTTTTCATGATCATATCAAAGACGGACGGGAGCTTGTCTAAATTTAAGCATATCGCGATAAAGGCTAGCAGGATGTAAGCAAGCGCCATAAAAGGCACGATATAGGAGCTAACCTTGCCGATAATATGGCTCTTGCTAAAAAACATCACCGCCGCAAATGCGGTAAGTATGAGGCCGATACCCACGGGCAAGCCGCTATCGCTAAAGCTCGTAGCGCTCGCGTTTTGGTCGTAGTAAATTTGAAAGGCGGAGGTCATAGTGTAGCTTTGTAGGCCGTTAAATCCGTAAGCGTAGGTGATGACGAGGATAACGGCAAAAAGCGTAGCTAGCCATTTAATTCCTAGGCCGTTTTTGATGTAGTATGCCGGGCCGCCTTTAAAGCCAAATACGTCTTTGGTCTTGTAAATTTGAGCTAGCGTACTCTCGGCAAATGCCGAAGCCGCGCCCAAAAACGCCATCAAACACATCCAAAATAGCGCGCCCGGACCGCCTGCTACGATAGCGGCGGAGATGCCAGCGATATTTCCGATACCCACGCGCGAGGCGGTGGAGATCATAAGCGCTTGAAACGGCGTGAGGTGGTGCTTGTTGTATTTGTCTTTTTTCTCGACTAAAACCTTGCAAGCCTCAAAAAACATCCTAAACTGCACGAATCTCGTAATATAGCTAAAATAAATACCCGTAAGAACGAGCACTATAACCAAAAAATAGCCGTATAAAAAGTCGTTGGCTAGCGACATCTCGTCGTTCATAAATTTTAAAATTTTATCTATCAACCGTCATCCCTTCAAATTTATTTTGCGCCTATTTTGACGCCTTTCATCGAATTTGCCAGTAGTCCGATCGTCGTACCGTTGTGCAAAACGGCCGTGGCGATAGGGTTAAAGAGCCCAAACGTCGCACCTGCTAGGATGAGCGAGTTTATACCGACGGTAGCGTTAAAATTCGTATTTATCAGCCTCATGGTTTTATTTGCGATGTCTTTTGCGACGGCGACGGAGCCGATGTCGTCTTTTAGCAGGCTTATGTCGGCGGTAGCTTTTGCTATATCGGCGCCCTTTTGCATGCTGATGCCTACGTGAGCCTTGGTGAGGCTTGGCGCGTCGTTGATGCCGTCTCCGATAAAGGCTACTTTTTTACCCTCGGCTTTTAACTGCTCGATGATGCCTGCTTTGTCGGTAGGTAGGCAGTTTGCATAGACTCTATCGATACCTAGTTCGCTTGCTACCTGATCGGCTTTAGACTGCACGTCGCCCGTTAGCATGATGAGCTCTTTTACGCCCAGTTTTCGCAGTTTTGCTAGCGTCTGTGCGGCGTTTTCTCGCATAGTGTCGCGCATAGCGATGATACCTAAAAGCTCTTTGTCGTAGCCTACGTATAGTAGCGTAAGTCCGCTATTTACCTCGTTTTTTATGATCTCTTCGTGCTTGCTAAACGAAATTTGCTCGTCGTCCTCTAAAAAATGCCGCGAGCCGATCACGACCTCTTTGCCGCCTACGTATGTTTTCACGCCGTGAGCGACGATAAACTCGACCTCGTCGTGGTGGATGTGATGAAAGCCTATCTCTCTAGCGGCCTTTACGATAGCCTCGGCTACGGGGTGGAAGTAGTGCTCCTCTGCGCTTGCAGTTAAATTTAACAACTGCGCCTCGGTAAATTCTTTTTTAAACGAGTGAACCTTGACGACGCTTAGGCTACCGTGCGTTAGCGTGCCAGTTTTATCAAAGACGAAAGTATCGGCGCTCGCTAGCGCTTCGATAGATTTAGCGCCCTTTATTAGTACGCCGTTTCGACCGGCTTTTGAGATGCTTGATTTAAAGGCGACGGGCGTAGCTAGCTTTAGCGCGCAGGAATAATCCGCCTGCAAGACGCTAGCAACGCGCGTCATATCGCGGCTAAGCAGATACGAAACGCCGGCTAGACTTAGCGTCACGGGTACTAGCTTGTCGGCTAGCCTCGTGGCTTTTAACCCGACGGAGGATTTTTCGTTTAGCGAGCTTTGGATATATGATTTTATCCTTGCAGTCGCGCTCTCGGCGGCTATGCTCTCGGCCCAAATTTTGATGCGTCCGTCTTCTACGACCGTTCCGCTCATCACTCGGTCGCCGCGCTCTTTTTTGACGGGTTCTGCTTCGCCCGTCATCGAGACTTGATTTACGCTTGCGGTGCCTTCCACGATATAGCCGTCTATACCGATACTCTCGCCTGCGCCGACGACCACGATGTCGCCTACTTTGACGTCGGCGGTCGAGATTTTTTTGAGAGATTTTTCGCCGTTATTATTTATCTCGATCCAGACCTCTTCGATGTTTGGACGGGCTAGTTCTTTGATAAGATCGTCGCTGCGATGTACGGCGCTTTCTTCCATATATTCGCCGATGGTTAGCATGAGATTCGTGCTATTTGCCGCCAAAAAGTCGCGTCTAGCTAAGCTCACGCCTACGGCCGCGGCTTCAAGAGCCTTTGAGGTTACGCCCTCGTCTACGGCTTCGCTTGCGCCCTCTTTTAGCAAAGGAGCTGCGGCGACGAGGCTAATCGCAGCCTTTACGCCATTACTGCTAATCAGCGGAGTCAGAGCTAAAGCGGCTGCGGCTTTGTAAATTTCAGCCTTGCTCGGCTCTTCTTTACGCTTGGTTAAATTTTTAATCGGTAAATTCTCGATAAAATCTCTAATCTCGTCTAAATTTGACTCAAAGCCGACCACGATGCTCTTGGCTTTTTTATTTACTCTGACGCTTTTTACGTATTTAAATTCGGAAATTTGCGCCTCCAAATGGCTCTCGTCGCAGTTTTCGCCGATGCGTTCGCAGATAAATCTAGCCCGGTTTTTGGTTAGATGCGCGATGCGAATGTTATTTTTGGGAGTCAATTTCAGCCTTTACGTCTTCAAAGCGCTCTTTTAACTCCTCAAATCCGGCTTGAAGCAAATTTGACCCCTTTACGATAGCGGAAAATATCGCTTTTTGGGCGTTTTCATTGGTTAGCACGTAGGCTGCGACACCGCCTATTAGCGCGCCTTTTATGAAGCCCGCGGCATTAAAATTTGCGGGGATAAAGTCTTTTAGCGCATTATTTATACTATTATCCAGCGCGCTTGGGGCGCCGGTAGTCTTGACCGTCGTAGTAGTCGTAGTCGTGCTACCGTCTTCGTTTAGTTGATTTATAGTTTGCGTTTCGTTTATGTAAGGGTTTTTCATTTATCTTCCTCTAAAATTTTGATTATTTTTTCCGTAGCGATTACGCCGGCGATACCGACGGCAACGGTTGCCGCAGCCGCAAGATAGCGCGCCGAGACTAGTTTGTTTGATGCGCTGATAGCGCACGCCGTGACGATACCGCCTTGGATAGCGATTTTAGTCGTTTTAGCTACGGCCTGCGTCTTGCTGACCTTGCCTTTTTTATAGTTTAGTATTTCTACGCCGCCGGCTGCTATCGCGCCGATTAGCGCGCCGCTTATTAAGTGGTCTGCCGGAAGTCTAGTGGTTGAAGTTAGCGCCATATTTTACCTTTTTTAGTGATTTCTGCCCAAATTTGCTTCGAGCGCGTTTGCGATACTGTCTGCCATCGCTTTAGTTTCCTCGGTCACGTTGGCTTCTGGCTTTAGTTCTTGAGGTTTTGCTTGTTCTTGTTCGGCTTTTACTACCGGTTTTTTAGCTTTTGGACCCGGTTTTTTTCTGCCTTGTTTTATAGTAGATGCTTTTTCTGCCGCTACTTCCTCGCTAGTACGCCTTTTGCGATTTTTTATTTCGCTTTTGACCTCTTCGGACGCTTTGGCAAATTTTTCCTCTGCATACTCTTTTACTTCGCTAGCCTTTTTTTGCGCATAGTCTTTTGCGTTTTGGGCGAACTCTTTGCCTTTATCTAGTCCGGTTTCAAGAGCCGATTTGATTTTGTCTTTATTGCCAAAAGCCGCGACGGCTAAACCACCCAAAATCGCGCCTGCGATAAACGGTAATGCCATTTTTTATCCTTTGTGTTAAATTTTATTCTTTATCTTTGTTTTTGTCTAAATTTTTACTTAGCATCATGCTAGCTAGTCCGCCCAGCGCCAGCCCGCCGAAAAATGAAAAATTCGGGTTATTTAAAAGCGCGACGACGTCGTCTTTGCCGCCTTGTCCTGAGCTTATGCGCTCTAGCGTTTGGCTGATTTGATTAAAGCTGCTTGAGTCAAAAGCGTTTAAGATATTTTCGCTTTGATTTTGAGCCATTTGCGCCTGCTCCTCTTGGCTTGCGTTATCCGCAGCTTGAAACTGTGCGGCTAAAATTTGAGCTAGCTTTGCTTTTAGAGCCGGGATATATTCGTTATTTGACGTCGCCCAGAGCCTAAAGCAGACGTCTTTAAAGTTTTCGTCGCCAAGGCTATCGGTTAAATTTTCATAAAACGCATTTAGCTCAAGCTCGTAGTTTAGGGCTTTTATAAAGCAAGCGTCAATATCCTCGCACGCTAAAGCGTAAAAAACTTGCGGATCGGACTGATCTGCATAAGGCTTTAAAAGCTCCAGTCCGCTTTGCCTAACGGCTAAAATTTGATCAAAAATCTCATCTTTTTCTTTTACGCTATCGTAAAATTTTACTCCCTGTGACTCTAGTAAAAAAACCGCATTTGCGGCTTGTTTTAGCTCTTCGTTCATCTTGCGCCGCCGGTAGCTTTTTGCGCTAGGTTGTTGATTAGAGCCGAGATCTCGTGTAAATTTTCGCCTTTTAGCAGATCGTCCCACATCTTTTTCGGGAAAATTTCGTGGTCGTACTCTATCGTAGCCGAGCCGATTAGTTTGTTAAATTTGACGTTTTTTATGCCGTCTATTTGCTTTATCGTTTGATCTATTTTTTCTAACGGCAAGCTGTCTGCTTCCTTTTTGATATCGCTGCTGACGCGGACTCTTAAACGGCCTGTGACGTGGTGGATCGGCGTGAAATACGAAGCTATGCGTAAGACTAGTTCTGATGGTATATGTGGCGCTGCACTCATGTTTCTCCTTTGTTTTTTGCGTATTATCGTTTTGCTACGCTTAAATTTAACTAAAAGTTTTTTGCATATCGTTATCAAATCATTTTTGATAAAAATGTTTAAAACGCTATTTGTTTTGGCATTTTGGGCAAAAACCGTATAAAATCATCGCGTGGCCTTCGAGCTTGAAGCCCGAAATTTGACAAATTTGCTCTTGTTTTTCTTCTATATATTTATCGAAAAAACTCTCGGTTGCGCCGCACTTCGTGCATACGAGATGATCGTGGTGCGACTTTAAATTTAGCTCGAATTTATTCGTTCCGTCCTCTTCAAAAGCAAGAACTAAACCGAATTTTTGTAAAAAATTTAAAAACTGATATATCGCCGTTAGGCTCAAATTTCGTTTAAATTCGCTTTTAATCCTCGTTTTTATCTGGCTTGCGCTAAGATGCTCGTCGCTAGAAAATAAAATTTTTAAAATTTGCTCTTTTGCGGCGGAATTTTTATATCCGCAATCTCGTAAAAACTCTAAAAATTTCATATAAAAATTATCAAAATTGTGCATTTATAGCCGCTTTACCTTATAAAAATAGGTTCTAATTATAGTAAAACAAGCTGATAATGCGATAAATTTAAGACTAATTCTCAAAAAAATCAAGATTTTGGCTAAGCGATTATAAAGGTTATTTTGGCATAATTCCGCAAATTTTTTAAAAGGGCGACTATGACGTACGACGAGCTAGAGCTTGAGGCTGTTTTGCTAGAGGTTTTGGAAAATCGAGGCAATTTTGAATCGCTTGACGACGAGGAGCTTTTCGAGCTTATAGAAGAGGTTGCGAAATACACCGACGGCGATTATGAAGAAGCGTTTGAATATATGACTCAGTTTTCGCCGATCAACAAAAAAAGGTTCGTTTCTCTTTATACGGTTTAGCCAAGCGGCTAAACCGAGTTTTTCTTATTTTTTATACTGAAAAAATTTATTCGCTATTTCTTGAAGCTTTTTTGTGTATCTAGACTCTTTAGGCGAGTTGTTATAAATATCTTCCATGTCATACATTCTATCGTAATAATCAAACGTAGCTTGCTTATCGACGACTATCAAAGAGGTATTTATGCTAACTCCGACAAAAAGCCCTCTGCTTTTGCCTCTTTCCGTAGCCCAAGCCGAAATTTCGGGCAAATCAGTCATAACTCCCGCTTTTTCGCCTGCACCGAGTATCACTGCATCGGCGCTTAGATCGATTTGTCCTTTTCCGTTTAGTAGTCCTGCGTACGATCTTCTTGATTTTATTAAAATAATTAGGTCGGTTGATTTATATCCCGCCTGCAAACCGATGCCGCCGCCTTTAAAGCTAACGAATATCGGGCTACTCCATTCATTATCGTCGTTTCTACCGATAAAGATACCGTCGCCTGAATGCGTAGTAGCTATGAGGCCTCCGCTTACCATCTCTGGGATGATGATTATACCCTTAACTTCGCTCGTATCCTTTGTATTTAGCAGTTTTTGAGTGCCTAAGTCGTTTAGGATATCAAGCGACGTCCTAACCTTTTGATTTTGCGTAAAATCCGCATAAGCAAGCTGCGTAAGTAGCAGTGCGCAAGTTGCAAGCTTTAAAAATCTTTTCATTTTTGTTTCCTTTTTTGTAAAATTTACCCGCTATTATAGTATTTTTTTATTAAATTTAAAAAATGTTCGTTAACCTTATGCAGAAAGGAGTTAAATGAAAAAAATTATTTTGGCTGTTTTGATCTGTTTAAATTTGAGCGCAAAGGGGCAAGGCAGCGCGCCTAGCGAAACTCAGACGATCGTAAACGGCGATGTGGAGATAGTGCAGGTGGAGGCTAAATTTGCCGGAAATTTAAGCATTGACGGCAAGAAAAAACGCTGGCTTAGCGTGCCCGGGGATGAAAATTTAAAATTTGCCATCGTCGCCGCTAGCTACCGTCAAAAGGGCGAAATAAAGCTAATAAACGGGCTTAAAAGCGGCGATGAGACGATAATTTTTAAGATCATAGAGGGCGAGTACAAAAAAGAAAAAATAACCGTCGAAGGCAGTAAAGTAACGCCGCCAAAAGATGTGCTAAAGCGTATCGAGGAGGAGCGCGAGGAGGCGAATAAAATCTACGCGACGGCTAATGTCGGGCTAAAATTTGACTCCAAATTTATCCTGCCGATGAGCTCGGCGGTCACGAGCCCGTTTGGTACCGCGCGCGTATTTAACGGCACCCTAAAGAGCTACCACGGCGGCACGGACTTTAGAGCGGCGGTCGGCACGTCGGTGATCGCGGCAAACGACGGCGTAGTCGCCATCGCAAAAGATCGCTACTACGCTGGCGGATCGGTTGTGATCGATCACGGCGAGGGCATTTACACGCAGTACTATCATCTAAGCGCGCTAAACGTCAAAGTCGGACAAAGCGTCAAAAAGGGCGACATCATCGCGCTTAGCGGCGCTAGCGGACGAGTGAGCGGGTCGCACCTACACTTTGGCGTGATCGCCGGCGGCGTGCAGGTAAATCCGATAAATTTCGTCAAAAAAATCAACGAAATTTTAAATTAACATTTTTTTCACGACTTTTCTTTAAACTTCGCTCATCTTTTTGAAGGAGAGAAAATGAAAAAAGTAGTTTTGATTAGCATGTTGGTTGCGGGCGGGCTTTTTGCCGCTTCGCTTGAAAATAGCACGAACGACGAGCTTTATAAAATGGTCGCAAACGCCGACGCTAAGACGCTTAGCGAGGTAGCATTTGAGATAGATAAGCGCGCGGGTAAGCTAAAATTTGAAGCCAAAGAGGCCAAACGCGGACTAAAGACCGAAATCAGAAAGAAGCTTGATGCGATGAGTATCGCCGATAAAGAAGCGTTTATGCGCGAGTTTAGAAACGGCTATAACGCCCAAGTGGGTGCGCTAAGCGTTGCGGAGGCCAAAAAGCTTGATATCGAGCTAAAAGACGATGACGACGATGATTTTCACAAGAAATTTAAGCACGATTTTAAGGGCGGATTTATAAAAGATAAAGACGGCAAAGGCCCTCGTATGCCGCAAGGTAAAGAGTAAATTTGGCTTTTGCGGGGCGGATTTTCGTTTAAATTTGCGCGAGAATTTGCTCCGTTTTTTACAAAATTTAAGCACTTTGGCAACGACGTAAATTTATCAAATTTTACCTTGAAATTTAGATGAAATTTGATAAATTTACGCAGGATTTATTTGTAGCTAAATTTGAGCGCGAGCGAGCGAATTTAAGGTCAATTTAAAGCGTTCAGCGAAATATCGCACGCAAACGAGCCTTACAAGCAGGATAAATAAAACACGAAAATCAAGCGGATAAAACGACAAAAACAAACGAAAACGGAGCGAAAATGAGTAAAATTTTGATCGTCGAGGACGAAAATATGCTGCTTGAGATGATGTGCGCGTACTTGCAGGCTCAGGGCTACGAGACGGCGGGCGCGAAAAGCTACGACGATGCGTTAAATGTAGCCTACGAGAGCAACTTTGATCTTTGGATATTTGACGTCAAGATCATCGGCGGCAGCGGCTTTGCGCTACTTGGGGAGCTACGAAACGCGGGCAAAAACACGCCTTGTATCTTTACGACCTCACTAAATACGCTTGATGACGTGCAAACCGGCTTTACTAGCGGCTGCGACGACTACATCAAAAAGCCGTTTGAGCTAAAAGAGCTGCATCTACGCGTACAAAATTTGCTAAAACGCACTTTCGTGCACAATAAAAACGAGCTGGTAAATCTGGGCGAAAATTTGGGCTTTGATATGAATCAGGGCTTGCTGTTTCGTGATGGCAAGGCAGTATCGATGCCTAAAAAGCAGTCTAGGCTGCTCGCGCTTTTGCTTAAAAATCAGGATAAATTTTTAAGTAGAGACGAGATCTATTCTCAAATTTGGGACTACGACGAGAGCCCTAGCGAGCTGAGTTTGCGCGTTTATATCGCGGAGCTGCGTAAAATTTTAGGCAAAGAGCGTATCGTTAGCGCATCAAAGCTAGGCTATAAATATGTCTAAGCTTTTTAGTGTGGCCAAGATACAAAGAGTAGGGTGCGGTCCTGAAATTTCATTCAAATTTACGCAAATCTTTTGCCGTTTTAGGCTTCAAAATTTACGTCCGCGAGGCACCATCAAATTTAATCCAAAAGGCGGCAAATGCCTTTGCTAAAACCTCTTAAAAAAGCCTTTGTGGCACTTTCAAACCGTCAAATTTTACCTATATTTTTACTTTACTTCATCACGAGCGCCGCATTTTTGGTCTTTTTCGCGCAGATGTTTTACGAGCGCGAGAAACATTTTATACTCGATCGCGACGTCTTTATCGTGCGAGATTTACAACATCACCTGCAAAATAAACTACAAAAAAACGGCGAGATAGACGACGATGATTTTGACGACGTCGAGGCTTTTGCCGTAAATTTAAAAACGGGCGAGGAGATCGAGGACGACTTTGAGCCGCGCGAGGGTATGCCGCAAAGATACAAGGACGGAACGAACTCGGTAGTGCAGTTTTATCTCAAAAATCGCCTCGGCGAGGAGGAGTACTACGTCGCCGTAAAGGTCGAAGATCCCGAGTTTGCGATTCTCACGCTAAAACTCAAAATAATATTTTTCTCGTTTATGATACTTCTTGCTATTTTAGTCATAGCTTATTTTATCATCCGTCTTTCGCTGCGTCCGCTTTACCGTCGTATAGATTTTTTAAACGGCTTTATCAGGGATACGACGCACGAGATAAACACGCCTCTTAGCGTTATTTTGATGAGTATAGAGATGTTTGAAACCGATCCGAAAAAATATCTAAACAACATAAAAACCGCCTCTAAAACGATCTCGACGCTTTACGAGGATCTCACGCTAGTAAAGCTTAGCGGCAAAGAGGACGTAGCGGCGACGAGTTTTAGCCTAAGCGAGCTGGTACGCGAGAGAATCGGGTATTTTGGGCTAAATTTGGAGCAAAAAAATATAAATTTAAGCATGCAAATTGCCGAGGTGCAGCTGCGCTCATCTTATAAAAAAACGCGAAAAATCATCGACAATCTACTAAGTAACGCCATAAAATACTGCGACGAAAACGGCTCGGTAAGCGTAAATTTAACTCCCGCAGCGCTCGCGATATCAAACAGCGGCGCGGGCATCGCTAAGGAAAATTTGCCGCGGATTTTTGATCTTTACACGCGGTTTGACGAGCGAAACGGCGGCTTTGGTATCGGGCTTCACATCGTTAAAACATTTTGCGAGGAGCTCGGGTTTAAAATCTCGTGCAAAAGCGGCGGCGGACTAACCGAGTTTCGCGTCAGTTTTGGCGGTAGCGCGCAAATTTAGTCCCGTTTGGCAGGCGGTACGGTTGCCTTCAAATTCGGCTAAATTTGATATACGAGCGGGTGTAGAGCAAGTCCGAGCGGCAGATTTGCGAACGCCTTATCTTAGTCAAAATGCTCTCGCGGACGTCTGGGTATAAATTTACCCATTTGCCAAATTTCTGCCGTCCTGCTCTTTGCGTAAGATGCGCTTAAATTTGCTCTCTTGCGTTAAATTCCGCCATTTTATGGCGGCACTTAAATTTTAGCGGCTTTGGATTTTGACGTGAGACGGGCTTGATTTTGCGGAAGCTGACGTTATGTTTATCGTTGCCGTCGTAGCGTAAAACGCGCCCAAATTTCCGGCGCGCCGTAGATATGAGGACAGCCGTTTTGCCGCATTTGCCAAATCGCGCCGTCCGTGCGTAAACCTTGTTAAATTTGTAAGCACGGATATGGACCGTATCGCCGGCGCCGCGCCGTAAAATGCGCCCAATCTTTGCGCCCGTACGCGCTAGCCGTTTTGCCGCTCGTTTGCGCGCCTGCCACTATAGTTTTGTTTAAATTTAACTGCTTTTTTATTTTAAAAATGTAAAATCTCGTTTAAAAACTTAAGGCTAAAAATGACTGCGCTCCTCGTCGCCGAATACATCGGCATCGCCTCGGCAGCCACGAGCGGATTTATCTTCGCGGTTAAGCGCGACTGCGACTGGCTGGGTATCTTTATCGCCGCGCTTCTGACTGCGCTTGGAGGCGGATTTATGCGCGACGCTATTGTCTCGCGCCCGCCGTATTCGTTTACGCACTACGCTCCGTGCATTATCGTGATGACGATGCTCTTTTTATCGGCGTTTTTGCGCATTCACAAGCGAAGCGATATCGAGAAAAAATTCCTTTTCGTCACCACCGATGCCGTGGATTTGGTGAGTTTTTCTATCGTTGGGGCGATCGTGGCGCTGCAGTTTGGCTATAACGTCTTTGGCGTCGTGTTGCTCGCGCTTTGCAACGGCGTGGGCGGAGGCATGATACGCGACGTGCTGTTTAACGAAATACCATGGTGCCTAAAAACCGGACTTTACGCGACGGTTAGTATCGTAGTGGGACTGCTTTATTTTGCGATGGATTACGCCGGGCTTACTAGTGTTTTTTGGGTGATGGGGCTTTTGGCGTTTGGTATTGCGTTTAGGCTTGCGGCGTATTATCTTGGCTGGCATTTGCCTAAGCTACAGAAGTGAAACCGCTTTATTTTTGACGAGGCGCTAAATTTATAGCGCAACGGTAGCTTTTTGCTTGCTTGAAAGCAAGCCTGGGCACTAAATTTTATGCGTTCGCGCCCAGTACCGCCGTAAATTTAAGTTTTGCCTGGTGCGTTTTGTCGCTACCATTTTACTTTTCCTCCAAACGGCACGTCTGCATAATGCGCGTTTTGATAGCCTGGTCGTCGTATTACAGTCGGAAACGCCTTTTTTAAAAGACCCCTTAAAATATCGCACCTTCTATCCTCTCCGTCATCTATATAGAGATAGTGATATGCCGAAGCTTTTTCTAAGTATAAAGCAATACCGTATCTAGCGGGATACTCGGGCGTAAACGGTCGCTCGTCGATACTGGCGGCCTGTAACATAACGCATATCTTGCTAACGCCGCCCACAGGCATGTATTTCGTGGTTATAATGGCGCTGCCGCCTTCGTTGGAGTTAGAGCCCTCAGTATGATTTAGCGCCAATGCCGCGGGAAGTAGCTCGAAAGTATCTTCTGCAGGTTCTATACCGATAGTTGCCGTAGGGCCGATGGCTGCGTAAATACTGCGTAGCACAGTCTGAGGCCCCTCATAAGTAGCTTTAAATTTTATATGCGTATCGCCAGTAGTAGTTACGTGATTTATTACGTCGTTTACCGCAGTTTTGATCTGCGTAGCCATCGCGACCGCCCATGCTTCGTCTCTGCTTGCTTGCAGTCTGGGTATAGCTACTGCGGCTAGGATGCCTATTATAACGATAATGAATACTAGCTCTATCATCGTAAATGCGCGAACGAATTTCGGGTCATGAGTATCGGATGCCTTATTTACACCCTCCACCTCTCTTTTAAAAAGTAGTTTCATAATTATTCCTTTTAGTGTCAAATTTTTGCAAATTATATCTAAATACAAAATTTTTTAAAACATGAAGCAAAATTTAAATCTTAGATTTGCTACATCTTGAGTTTTCTTAGACATGTTTGCTAAAGGGTAAAATTGCATTATTATGAACCAAAAGCTTGCAAGAGCGATGATTTTTGAAATATGCATTCAATATACTTTAATGAATAAAAAAATATAATCCAAATTCATTTTAATACCGCAAAAAGGCTTTTTACGGTTGTTTTTAATCTATCTTGGGGAAAGAGTATGAATCTAATTTTAAAAAATATCATTTTTATTAAATTTATTTTTTTACATTTTTTTACACAAAAAGATTTTCTAAAATATTTCTTTTTTATTTATACGGTTTATTTTCTGGGATATTTTGCCTTGATGATAAACAACATAAACTACTCCGATGATTACTACAGATCGGCGACGGGGCAGTTTGATTTTTTCCTTTTTAGTAGATATATGTCCGAGTATTTATCGAAATTTATATATCTTAGCGAGCACAGAAATGTTCTAGCCTCGCCTCTAACGCACCTTTTATCTATAGGGCTTTTATCTATCGGCTCCATGGTTTTGGTTAAGGTTATTTTAAAAAAATACTCCAAACTAGGCTTAATCGCCAGCGTTATTTTAGGCCTAAGCCCCTATTTTTTAGAAAATATGAGCTATAAATTCGACAGTATCTTTATGACGATAGCCCTAGTTGCTCCGATATTTTCTTTTTTATTTTTGAGACGTAAACTCGCTTTTATCTTTGTTTCCATACTTTGCATGCAACTTACGCTTACGACCTATCAGGCCGGCAATTCCGCTTTTTTGATGCTATCTTTATTTGCGGTTTTGGATGGGATTTTAGCCGGACGCAAGCCCTCGCAGACGCTTAAACTAATCGGAGTTTTGATTTTTTCTTATGTTTGCGCATTTTTGATTTATAGATTTTTCGTTATGCAAACGGTAGATAACTACACGTCAAACGAAATTTTCTCTTTAGGTCAAGCGTATGAAGGCATAAAAGGAAATTTAGAACGCGTTTACAAATATTATAGATTTACGTTTAGAAAAACCGTATTTGTTTCTATATTTATCGCCGGCGTTTTAATGTTCTTTTTGGCAGCCGTTAAAACCGCAAAGATAAACAAAATACTAGCGGCGATTTTTACGATTTGTTTTATCGTCTTGGGCTTGCTTTTATCTTACGGCGCATATTTGATTTTAGTTAAACAGTTGTTTTTTTCTAGGATGTTTATGGGTGCCGGCGTATTTTTAGCGATAATTTTTATCTTTTCTCTAAAATTTGAGGTTAAATTTTTATCTTTTTTACCCAAATTCGTCGCTTGTATTTTGACATATTCGCTAATAGTTCAGTCCTATGCGTACGCAAACGCGATGAAAGAGCAAGCTCAATACGCAAGATATAGAGTAGAGCTAGCGCTGCAAGACTTTAACAAAATAGTTCCGGCCGGCGAGAAATTCGGATTTAACTCCATTTTTGGAGCCGATCTAAGGTCGCCAGCAGCCGTAACGGCGGCAAAAACCTTTCCTATAATCGCGCAGTCTGATATATTTAATATAAACTGGCTGTACTGGGCTTATGATCTGCACAAGTGGCATGAGGTTTGGGCTCCCGGGCTTTGTATGCAGGAGGGGAAAAAGGAAGTAAAGCGCATACAAACGCCTTTGCATACCCTAATAAGATACGACAACAACTGCGTTTCGATTATCTTTACGCCGCTACAAGGATAGTCTAATTTTGTTTAAACGTCCAAAATTTATGGATCAAAAACGTTATAATCGGCATAACAAAAATAATCAAGACGGTCTTTATGTAGCCGTTTTGATCCGTAAAATCGCTCAAAAACATAGCTATCAGTAGGGCAATAAACTGAATAAAGAAAAACCTAAGGGCTTTTTTTAAATTTAGACCGCTTTTAAAAACTATTTTTGATTGAGCAAGATACGAAAAAACGTAGGCGACCAAAAAGGCAGCGATATTTGCGATTACGACGGAGCCGTTAGTAAAGTACATATAGGTCCAGGCTACGCATATATGAATGAGCGTAGATAAAGCGCCCACTAGGCCGTATTTTACGACCTGCACTTAGTATTCGCCTTCTATTATGTAGCTTGGACGGCGTTTGGACTCAGAGTAGATTCTGCCTATGTATTCGCCTAAAATCCCTATCCCGATGAGCTGGATACCGCCCAAAAATAGCATAATAACCGCAAGCGATGCGTATCCTGGCAAATCTACGCCAAATATTAGGGTTTTTAAGATAATGAAGCTACCGTATAAAAACGATAAAAAAGAAACCAATGCGCCGATATAAAGCCAAATCCTAAGAGGCAGAGTGCTAAAGCTAGTTATCCCGTCAAGCGCGAAATTCCAAAGCTTCCAACCGTTAAAGCTACTTTGTCCGGCCTCGCGTTTTTCTCTGACGTATTCGATGACGACCGTTTTAAAGCCGACCCATGCAAAAAGCCCTTTCATAAATCGTTGATTTTCAGGTAGTTGCTTTAGCGCTTCTACGACTCTTTTGCTCATCAGCCTAAAGTCTCCGACGTTGTTTGGTATATCTACGTTTGAAATTTTGCCGTTTAGTTTATAAAAAAGATCCGCGCTGACTCTTTTAGCGAAGCTATCTGACGTTCTGTCCGCGCGTTTGGCCAGTACAACGTCGTACCCTTCGCGCCATCTTGCTACGAGCTCTTTTATGAGCTCGGGCGGGTCTTGCAAATCTACGTCTATAGGTATCGCAGCCTCGCCTCTAGCTTTATCCAGACCCGCCGTTAGCGCGGCTTCTTTGCCGAAATTTCTTGAAAAATTTATAATCCTTATGTTTTTAAAATTTTGTTTCGCGTTTAGCAAGACGTTTAGCGTGTTGTCCCTGCTGCCGTCGTTTATAAATACTATTTCGTACGGCTCGTTTATTTGCGTCAAAATTTCTTCTATGCGTCGTAAAAACGGCTCTATCGTCTCTTCTTCGTTATAGCAGGGGGCTATTATGGAGATTGTCGGGTTATTCATTTTCTTTTCTTTGTAGTATAGCGGCGGCGATCGCGAATCCGCCGTCGTGGCTAATCGTGATTTGAGCGCCTTTTACGTTAAAATTTTTAATGATTTTTTCTGAAAATTTTACTTTAGGCGCATTTTTATCGTCTTTGTAAATTTGAGCGTCGAAAAACGAAAACTCAGCCGAGATCCCGCAACCAAGAGCCTTGCTGATAGCTTCTTTGGCTGCGAAAAATCCCGCTATCGTAGCGTCCGTTTTTGCGATACTTATCTCTTCGTCGCTTAAAAAATATCTCAAAAAATCCTCGCCTCGCCGCTCTTTAAGCTTAGAGATTCGCGAGATAGCTACGATATCTATACCGATCATTGCACCACAAAGTCTGTAAAATAGATATTTTTTATATGACCGTCGGCTAAAACCTCGTTTAGGCGGTCTACTATCTCGTCTTTTAGGCGGTTTTTACCTTTTTGAGTGCTGACTTCCTCGTATGTTTTAGACGATAGCGTCGATACGATGATATCCCTGATTAGCGGCTTTTTCTTATCGATTTCAGGCGTTAGCGTCTCGGCGCTAAGCTCTAGATCGACCTTTGTTTTTAGGTATCTCGAGCCGCTTTCGCTAAGTAAATTTACGATAAACTGATCTAGCGGATAAACGGGCCCCATATTTATATAGTCGTTTGAGCGCTTGCCTGCGGTATTTTTAGGCGTTGAAGCTTGAACCTGCTCGGTTTGCGCCTGCACTGCTTGCGTTTGCGCGGTATCTTCGCTATTTCCCATTAGTAAAAACGCTAAAAGTCCGCCGACTACCAAAAGAAGCAACAAAATAACGATGATGATGACGAGAACCAGCCCGTTTCCTTTTTTGCTTTGATTTTCCAAAATGTCTTCAGCCATTCATTCTCCTTAAAATTTTAGCTATAATTATATCTTAAATTTTTGAAAAATGAGAAAACAATGGTACATAAAACAAATGCCGCGAGGTTTCTAGACGGCAAACATATCCCCTACGAGCTAGTCGAATACGAAGTGGACGAAAGCGATCTGAGCGCCGTTCACGTGGCCGCCGTTTGCGGCGAGCAAATAGAAAAAATTTACAAAACCATCGTCTGCGAATGCGAGCCGAAAGGCTACGTCGTAGCGTGCATACAGGGCGATTTAAGCTTAAATTTAAAGGCTTTAGCAAGGCTAAGCGGGCATAAAAAGTGCGAACTTTTAAACTTAAGAGAGCTTGAAAAAGTGACGGGCTACATCCGTGGCGGCTGCTCGCCCATAGCGATGAAAAAGTCGTTCGAGACGTTTTTTGACGAGAGGATTTTAAAGCAAGATTACGTCTATGTAAGTGCCGGGGTGCGCGGAAAACAGATCAAAATCGCGCCTCAAAGCTTGATAGAAGCCATCAACGCAAAGCTCGGCGGCGTCGCCGTTTAGTAAAATTTAACCCAAAAATGCTAAAATACGAGCGTCTTAAAACAAAATAAATTTAAAAAGGTAAAATTTTGATAGATGAAATTTTTAGAGAATACGACATACGCGGGATTTTCGGGCAAGATTTAAACGAAACGAGCGTTAAAGCGATCGGGTTAAATTTGGGTCGAGAAATGCTACGTAGGGGCGCAAAAAACGTTAGCGTGGGGTATGATGCTAGGCTAAGCGCGGGCGAGATTTTCGGCTGGCTGGTTAGCGGACTAAATTTAGCCGGGATCAAGGTCTATGGTATCGGCTTACTGCCGACGCCGGTCGGGTATTTTAGCGTGTTTACGGACAAATTTGATGCAAACGTAATGATAACCGGCTCTCATAATCCAAAAGAGTACAACGGCTTTAAAATCACGATTTTTAAGGATAGTTACTTCGGCGAGGATTTGCAGAAGCTAAAAGTCGCCGTGTTAGAAGACATCGCGGCAAAAACGAAAATTCCAGACGATCTAAGAGCTGAAAAATTCGACATCGCGACGCCTTATAAAAATTTTCTTATAGAGCAGTTTGCGCATTTAAAAGCTTTACCGCTTAAAATAGTCATCGACTGCGCAAACGGCGCGGTCGGAGCGGTTTTGCCCGAAATTTGCGAGGCGTTAAATTTAGATGCTCAAATTTTATACCCCCAGCCCGACGGCAACTTCCCAAACCATCACCCCGACCCTAGCGAGGAGAAAAATTTAAGCGATCTAAAAACCGCGCTCAAGGGCGAATTTGATATAGGATTCGGTTTTGACGGCGACGGCGACCGCATCGCGGTTCTAACAAAAAAACGCAACATAAAAGGCGACGAACTAGCCTATCTATATAGCCTTGCGATGAAAAATCCCAGGGTGCTGGGCGAGGTAAAATGCTCGCAAAATATGTATGATGAGATCGACGCGCACGGCGGCAAAAGCTTCATGGGCAAGACAGGCCACAGTAATATAAAAAAGGCGATGAAGGAGCTAAATATCGACATGGCGGCCGAGGTGAGCGGGCATATTTTCTTTAAGGAGCGGTATTTTGGCTTTGACGATGCGACGTACGCGATGTTTCGTGCGCTAGAGCTTGTGGCTAAGGGCTTTAACCTAGACGGCGAGCTTGATAAACTGCCAAAGGTCTTTAGCACCGACGAGATAAAAATAAAAACGACCGACGCACAGAAATTTAAGCTGGTTGCAAAGCTAAAAGAGGTTTTGGTTGAAATTTATGAAAACGGCGATGCGCAAAATTTGCTAGTAGGCCTAGGTAAGTTAGCCGAAATCATCGACATAGACGGCGTTAGAGTGAGATTTGAGGACGGAAGCTGGGCGCTAGTACGAGCCTCAAATACGACGCCGGTTATCGTTACGAGATTTGAGACCAAGGATCAAAATTTGCTTGTAAAATTACAAGAAACATTTTTAAATTTGGTCGAAAATTTAAAGCAAAAGGCGTAAAAATGACAAACGTTATACTTTGCGGAGGTTCGGGCACGAGACTTTGGCCGTTGTCGCGAACGCTAATGCCAAAGCAATTTATCAGGCTTTTTAACGGCAAATCGCTCTTTGACCTTACGCTTAGACGAAACGTACACGCGCAAAAAACTATCATCGTTTGCAATGAGGCGCACTATTTTTTGGCGCTTGACGAATGCGGAAGTAAAAAAATAGATAAATTTATCCTCGAGCCTTTCGGTAAAAACACTGCCGCGGCGATTACGTTTGCTGCGCTTTGCTGCGATGAGGACGAAATTTTACTCGTTACTCCAAGCGACCATCTAATCGAGAACGAAGCGGAGTATAAAAAAGCGCTTTTGATCGCGCAAAGCTACGCAAGTCAGGGCTTTTTAGCGACGTTTGGCATAAAGCCTTGCGAGCCAAATACCGGCTACGGCTACATCAAGGCCGATAAAAACGGCGACGTAGAGCGATTTATCGAAAAGCCCAACCTTGAAACCGCGACTAAATTTATAAAAGAGGGCGGATATTATTTTAACAGCGGTATGTTTTGCTTTAAGGCTGGCGTGTTTTTAAGCGAGATGAAAAAATACGCGCCAAGTATCGTAAAAGACGTTACGGTGGCGATAGAGGGTTCGGCAAACGAACCGAATTTGCTAAAAATAAGTCCGAATTTTATGGATAAGATCGAAGATATCAGCATCGACTATGCGCTAATGCAAAAAAGCCTAAATATCAAAATGGTGCCACTTGATGCGGGCTGGAGCGATATGGGTAGCTTTGACGAGCTGAGTAAAAAGATAAAAAATATCGGCGAATCGTTACAAATCGACTCAAGCGAAAATTTTATCCTGACCAAAAAACCGACCGCACTCGTGGACGTGCAAAATTTGCTCGTAGTCGATACCAAAGACGCGCTTTTGATCGCCAAAAAAGGCAGTTCGCAAAAGGTAAAAGAGGTTTATAAGCACTTTTCAAATTCACTTCCTGAAATTTGCGAAGCGCACACGAGCGTATACCGTCCGTGGGGCAGCTACGAGGTGCTAGGCGAGGGTAGCGGCTACAAGATGAAAAAGATAGTGGTTAAACCCGGCAAAAGACTAAGCTTGCAAAAGCATTTTAAAAGGAACGAACACTGGGTCGTCGTCGAGGGCGAGGCGCTGGTGACGATAGACGGTAGCCAGATGCCGCTAAGGCAAAACGAGTCCATCTATATAAAAAAAGAGCAGATTCACCGCCTAGAAAATACCGCAAACACCGATCTTATCATCATCGAAGTACAAACGGGCGAGTATCTGGGCGAGGATGATATCGTACGCATCAGCGACGACTACGATAGAATGTAAACTTCGCGGATTTTAAACCGACTAGATACGTAGACGCTTTTGCCTCGCGTAAAATTTGCCGATATTTGGGGCTATTTTGGTATTTGATCTTTGTTCGTCGTTTTAAATTTGACGTCTGGCAAAGGATTTAAAAAAATATTTGGCGGTACGGATTTTACGTAAAATTATTGTTTTTAAAGTAAATTTTAGGGGCTATTCGCCTTTTTTTGCATCGGCGGGCGAGCCTTTATCTGCGGCTGCTAATAAAATTTGGCTCTAACCCGCCGCGCAACATGGCAAATGACGCATCTGCGCGCTTAACCGCTTTAGACGGCCTACGCTGGCGTCAATATGCTAGATTGAGCGTGTTTAGAAGCTTTGTATTAAAGCGAGCAAGTCGGCATTTGCTAGATTTTCGTAAAATTTGCCTTAAAATCGCGGCGGATAAAAATAAGCTTTAATAGCCTGTCGGATGTATTTAAATAAGGCGCTATTGCTTTAAATTTAGACCCGAGTAAATGTCCATAAATTTTAAAAGGCTTAAAATAACCATCTAAAATACGATTTTGTTTGGCTCTAGCAGCCGCAAATCGCCGTCTAAGATATACCGCTGCTTAAGTAGCTTTTTGGCGTATTTCACGGCTTGCGATGTATTAAGGCAAATAGCCCTAAATTTAGGCTAGATAAAAAAGCGGTGCAATCCTTAATAAGCCGTCTATAAAAGCAAACAAAATTCACAAACTCTTGAATCTGCGACAACCTAAAATTTGGTCTAATTTTGGAAATTTAAACTCGTTTTTTAAATCTTATTTTGTTTATTTTTCGTTCGATTAGATAGAAATTAATCAATCCAAACGCAACCGAACCGCCCGTCACGAAGACTAAATTTACGCCTCCCAGCCAAAACTCGCTTAGCCAAATAAAAAGAAAATGACTGATAAAAATCGCGTATGAAAGCGAGCCTGCGATTTCGTTAAATTTAAGCTTAAATTTAAACTTCTCATGCGTCAGAACGATGGCTGCGCCGATCAAGTACCCAATCATCGTCTCTGTGCCAAAGGCGCTAAATTCGTGCGAGTAAAAAAGATAGCCCGCCAGCGCCGCTACCGCCGCGTAAAAAACGGCGAGCTTGCCAAACTCTTTTTGATAGATCAAAAATCCCGTGTAAAACATAAAAAATACGCCGCAAACAAGTCTATATCCGTAGATATCGGTGTTTATAAAGCCCAAATTCGCCGCTGCATAAACGCCTAGCGAACCGGCAGCTAGCGCGTAGCCTAGCCGTCTAAATTTGATCGCTAGCACGAGCAGGGCGTAGGCCTGAAGCTCGGCTCCTAGCGACCATGCGGGAGGTATGATGAAATTTAGCCCCACGGGCGCGTCTATGACGGAAACGTCGAGCCAAAAAAAGTAATTTAGCGGCGCGATAAGCGCATTCAGGAGCAAGTTTTTTGCATTAAAATGCGGCTGCAGATACGACGTCGCGAAAAAAAATAGCACCGTCAGCGCAAACGCAAAGAAAAATGCGGGATAAATGCGCAAAAATCTATCTTTTATAAAGTAGCTTATTTGCGCGTTTTGCGGTGCGATTTTGATAAAAACCTTTGACGTGACGAGTCCTGCTAGGATATAAAAAATCACGACTGCAAAGACGCCTATGTTTTTGCCCGCCAGTCCTATACCAACGTGCGATAGTAGCACGAAATACGCTAAGATAAACCTAATATAACCAAACATTTTGTTCCTAGTTTTTGTTTTTTTACGGCATTTTGCGGCTATGCCTAGCTGGATTTTTCGGCGCGATTTTTTCGCAAATTTCGTCGCTTTGCTCTTTTGGGCCGCGACCGTTGCAACCTGCTAAAAACGGCGCCTTTTGCCGAGCTTTTTTACGCAAAGGCGATTGCTGCCTTTTTTAGCCGGCTAGCTATGTAAAATTTGCCGCCCGTATTTATATTTTGCCAAGTCTGCATAAAATTTAAACGCCGAGTCTGCGCTTTTGCGTTTTGATTTTACCGTAAATTTGTGCGCTTTAGGCTTTCGTACCGGATTTAAATTTTGAAGCAAATTTAAAGTCGCGGCAAATTTAAAAATCTCCGCCGTCGCCGAATTTAACGCCAATGTCTAAAATTTTACAAACGAGGTCTAAGATTTCTAAATTTACCTCGCTCGCATATTCGTCGATAACCTTAAAAACTTCTTGCCTAGCGTCCAAAACGCCGTCCGCATGAGCCTTTGCGTAGGTCTCCTCGGCGATTTTAGCTAGCGTAAAAGTATCGATATCTCTTTGTCTCATCGCTGTTTTTAGTGTTTTTGAGAGCTTCCATTTTAGATTTTCCATATTTTTCCTTTTGCGTTTTTGCGGCGCGGGTTTTGGCGCACAAATTTTACATCCACTCCAAAACCTGCGTGATGTCGCCTGCAACGAAGCATTTTAGCCCCTGCGCGTCAAGCGGCTTAGACGGCACGATCGCGTTTTTAAATTTCTGCGTTTTGGCCTCTTTTAGGCGCTGATCGAGGTTAAATATCTCGCGAATCTCGCCGTTTAGGCTAAGCTCGCCCATAAATACGCTCTCTTTGCTGATCGGACGATTTTTAAAGCTGGAAATGATCGCCGCGACTACGGCCAGATCGGCCGCCGTTTCGCCGATCTTGACGCCTCCGCTCACGTTGATGAAAACATCGTAGTGGCCCAGCGGGATCTCTAGCTTGCGCTCAAGTAGCGCTAGCAGCATATCTAGGCGGTTTTTATCAAAACCCGTGGAGCTGCGCTTAGGATACGCGCTCTCGCACACGAGTGCCTGGATCTCGACGCTAAGCGCGCGCGAGCCCTCCATCGTGATAGTGATCGCCGAGCCGCTAGTGGCCTTGCCTCGCGTGAAAAATTTGCCCGCGACGTCGTTGGCGCTGATTAGCCCGTTTTGGCTCATCTCGAAAATCCCCACTTCGCTAGTAGAGCCGAAGCGGTTTTTAAAACCTCGTAGCATACGCAGCTCGCGGCTGGAGTCGCCTTCGAAATAAAGCACCACGTCCACCATATGCTCCAGGATGCGCGGTCCTGCGATCGAGCCGTCTTTGGTGATATGGCCGATGATAAAGACGCAGATATTTTCGTTTTTGGCTAGGCGCATGAGCTCGAAGGTGATCTCGCGCACCTGTGATACGGAGCCCGGCGCGGAGGCGATTTTTTCGCTGTAAAGGGTCTGTATGGAGTCGATGACGAGGATTTTGTACTCGTTTTTGCGCACTTCGGCGAGGATGTTTTCGAGTAAAATTTCCGTGAGCAAAAAGAGGCCTTCTTTGACCGCGTCTAGGCGCTGGGCGCGCATTTTGATCTGGCTCGCGCTCTCTTCGCCGCTGACATACAGCGTTTTTTTGCCTTGGGCGGCGAAATTTGACGCGATTTTTAGCAGCAAGGTGCTTTTGCCGATGCCAGGGCTTCCGCCGATCAGCACCAGCGAGCCCTCCACGACGCCGCCGCCAAGGACTAGGTCTAGTTCGCTATTTTGCGTGCTGATGCGCGTGATTTTTTCTATTTCAACCTCGCTGATTTGCTTTGCGAGGCTGGGTTTTGCGGTGCTTTTTGAGATCTCTTTTAGCGTTTCGATCTGCTGTGCATTTAGTTCTAAAAAGCTATCCCAAGCCCCGCACTGAGGGCATTTGCCGACCCATTTGCTCTGCTGATTGCCGCAGGCTTGACACTCAAATACGGTTTTAGTTTTCGCCATTTTTTTCCTTTGCGCGATTATACTTTAAAATGTTTAAATTTTACTCCGGCTGCGTTGTTAAATTTCAAATCGAAACACGCAAGCGCGAAAAATCGGCGAATTTAACCAAAATCAACGAAAATTCAACTTCATCCAAATACAATCTGTCAAATTTAAATCCGAAACGGAGCGAAAATGAAACAAAATCTTAGCAGAAATCAGTTTTTAGTCATCTCGCTCACGCTTTTTGCGATGTTTTTCGGCGCGGGGAACTTCATCTTTCCGCCGAATTTGGGGCGAGAAGCTGGGCAGAATTTTTACGTCGCGATCATGTTTTTTTGCGCCACGGCAGTGCTTTTGCCGGTGCTTGGCGTAGCAGCCATCGCTAGAGCAAAGGGGCTTCAAAGCCTAGTGCGCCGTATAGACCCCGTGTTTGCGGTGTTTTTTACCGCGCTTTTATACCTTACGATCGGGCCGCTTTTTGCGATACCTCGCGCGGCAAATATGCCCTTTGATATCGCGGTTAAGCCTTTTATCGCGCACGAAAATTTGCAAATTTGGCTGTTTTTTTACTCGGCGGCGTATTTTGCGCTAAATTATTACGTCTGCCTAAATCCGTCAAAACTAGTCGATCTACTCGGCAAATACCTCACTCCGCTGCTTTTGGCGCTGATTTTGCTGCTTTTTGGGGCGGGATTTTTCTTCCCGATAGGCGAGTTTGCCGCTCCTAGCGGAGAGTATGCGCAACACGCCGCGGCCAAGGGCTTTGTCGAGGGCTATCAGACGATGGACGCGCTAGCGTCGCTTGCCTTTGGTATCATCGTGATAAACGCCATCAGAACCGTGGGCGTAAAAGACGAGCGTCATCTCGTCTCCTCGACGATAAAGGCAGGCATGACGGCAGGCGTGATTTTGATGGCGATTTACCTTATGCTAGGCTACCTCGGCGCGACATCGGCGGAGCTTTTTAAAGACGCGCCGGAGATAAACGGAGCCGAGCTGCTATCTCGCATTAGCGGCCATTACTTCGGTAAAGCGGGCGTTTTGGTGCTAGGTTCGGCGTTTTTTCTAGCGTGCATTACTACGACGCTAGGGCTCATCAGCTCTGCTAGCGAGTACTTCGAGGAGCTAACGGACGGGCGCGTCAAATATAAAATTTGGGTTGCGGCGTGGTGTTTGATAGGCTTTGGCGTGGCAAATTTCGGCCTTACGACCATCATCAAGGGCTCAATTCCCGTACTAGTAGCCATCTATCCGGTCGCTATTATGCTTATCATCCTCTCGCTTATTAATCCGCTAATAGACTCCAGCAAGCTGGTTTACCGCAGCTGCGTTTACGTCTGCGTGGTCGTGGGAACCATAAACGGCCTTGATATCGCCGGCGTCTCCGTACCGCTAGTTACCAGCCTCGTTAAGAAAATGCCGTTTTACGACTCTATGCTTGGCTGGATAGTGCCTAGCGCGGTAGCGTTTGCGGCGACGTATATCCTTCATCTCGTGCTTGAAAAGAGAGAAAATACTTTTTAACTAATAGTAGCAAGGCGCCAAATTCGCATAAAACGGCGCCTTGCGTCAAATTTGCCCTGCCCGAAATTTAAAATCTCGGCTAAATTTTCGCAAAAAATTTTATAAAAGGAAACTATATGAGCAAACAAGACGAGGCGCTAGCGTTAGCGCGGGATTTTGAGCGAGAGGGCTTTGGCGTGCCTGATTTATACGAACGGTTTTGGCGGCTAAAGGGCGACGAGGCGGCGTATTTTACGCTAGCTGATAGCTTGCTGCGCGGGCGGCGAGAGAGCGGCGCGCTATTAGATGACGCTACGAGCTACGTTAGCAAAGAGGATTTTAGGGCTTTGGTCTCTACGGCGATGGAGATTTTGCGCGAGGAGTGCGAGGCTAAAAACGAGGCGCAAAGAGATAAAAAAGCAAATAAAAATAGCGCGCGACAAATAAACGCCCAGGGGGTCATCGCCGTAGCAAGCCTAGAGTTTGCGTCGCTTTTGCACCCATATCTGGAGGAGATTTTTAGCTTGAGACCAAACGACGGGACATACTATGAGTGCTATCCGTGGCGCGAGCTAGACTACGAGAGCTCGCAGATCTGGCGCGAGAGGCTAGCTAGCGCGCAAATTAGCATGGACGATAAACGAAGGATTTTTGAGTGCTTGCTACAAACAAGACAGCCGCAAAACGTAAAATTTGCCTGCGAGACTGCGGCGGCGGAGAAGTTTTTGAAGTATAAAGGCAGCCTTAGCGAGTATCTGGGCTACTATTTGGAGGACGTAGGCTTTACGCTTGAGAGGGTTAAATTTACGGGAGGCGCAAACGGCGCGGAGCCTGCGGATGAAAATTTAAGCCAAACGCAAGGCGCCATAAATGACGTCAAATTTAACGCTAACAATCTAAATTCGCAAGCGGATGAAAATTTAAACGACCCCAAATTTGGCAAAAACGTTCCGCACGAAGAAAACCAAGTCCAAAAAGCGCAAGCTAGCGATGAAATAAGTATCGGCGGCGAAGCGTTTAGGCTAAAAAGATACTGCGGCGAGCGCGCGTATCACGTTGCGTTTAGGCAGGGGTATTTCGGTGAGCCGTTTGCCGCTCATCAGGCTAAAAATCACCCGACTTGGGGACTATGGACCGACGAAGCGCAAAAAGGCGAAAGCGAGGAAGCCGCGGAAGCAAATTTGGGCGAGACGAAGTATAAAATCGGCGGGGTTTTAGACGAGCCTTGCGCGGACGAGGAAAATCCGCTCTTTCATCTCATCACGCTTGATCCGGTGCCTCGCGAGCTGCCGGTGCGCTCGCTGCCTAGCCTAATCCTAGCCGCGCACGTTAGAGAGATAAACGAGGGCGAGACGGCGTTTTACGAACACGACCGGCTGGGCAAGCCAAAGCGTATCGGCGAGAGGTCGCAGATAGAGTACGTAGACGACGAGCCGGCGAGGCAGGACATGGTGCGTCTGCGCGTAGCGCCTAAGCGCTGGCGCAAGCAGGACTGGGCGCTATCAAACGGCAGGCAAAATCTATCTCGCATAGGCGGCGAGCCGTCGTGGATACAGAGCGCGCAGGTGCCGACTTGTCCGATATGCGGCGAGAAAATGGAGTTTTTGATGCAGCTAGATAGCGGGCTTCCTAGCGGCGAGGACGGGGAGCTGCTTTTTGGCAGCGGCGGGATACTTTACGTATTTTGGTGTGAGAAGTCGCGGGTTAGCGCGTTTTTTATGCAGTGCACGTGAGGCGGTTAGATCGCGCGTTTGCAGAGCTAAATTTAGAACTAACTTATGCGGCTTGGCTCATAAGAGTAAAATTTAACTACGCCGCCAAGCCTTTTGGTGCAGCGTAAATTTGCCGTATTTTTGATAATAAATTTAAGGCTAAAAGCAGTCTAAATTTAAAAGCAAAAGCTACTCTAGCGCACCATAGCAAAGCTGTTTTGGATAAATTTAAACAAAAAGTATAGCAATGAATCTACATTTAGATAAGATAGAGCCTTTTTGCGCTACCGATACGCAAAAAGAGCTTTTAAAGAAGATAAAAAAGATACAAAAATTTCGCATTAGACGATTTAGCGATAGCTATTTGCTAGAGGGCTTGCTGTTTAGCTTTTACGTCGAGGAGAAATTTGAGCCCGTAATGCTTTACTACGATGAGATAATTAGCCTGCCTTTTGACGAAAGCTTTCCTTTGTGGGATGATTTTTGGGATTTTTTGTCTATTTTTTATATCAATCCGCTATGTACGCAAGCGCAAAAAGAGGCGACTTTCGCGCGCTACGAAGAGGTCTCGCGCCATAAGGTATCAGCCGAGTTTGCGGATGCGCAGCTTCTTTTTACCGACTTTTTTAAAAATATCCTTTCTTTAAAAGCGGTCAAAGAGCGCGAAAAAACCTTGCAAAGGGCGCTAAAAGATAACGACTTGCAGCTTGAGTTTGCTATGCGTATGAGCCTGGTGCTATACCCTACGCGAGTAATCATCGTAAATAACGGCGAAAACAAAGCCCTAGAGGAGCAAATGCAAGCTACGGTAGACGAGCAGACTGCGGTTCTGCGCTCGGGTAAATTTGCAAAATACATATAAAAACGAAAGGAGAAAAAAACTAAAATCAAAATTTGATCCGCGCGCTGCGCTTTTGGCAACCGTGCCGACCGTAATTTAAATTTATAAAAGGAAATAAGCGGTTTTACATTTGCGAGATTTGTCTAAAATAGAGCAAAATCTAACGGCAAAATTTGCGCTTAGCTCGCGCGGTAGCAGAGCAAATTTGCAAAAAGCATAAATCTTTTGTAAAAGAGCGCGTAAATTTAACTCTTTAAAATGCTAAATGTGGTTTTTTAGATACCCTAAATAAACTCGGCAGAAAATTTGCATTTTAAAATTTGCGCCGCGGCTAATTTTAGCAAGATTTTGTGGCAGTCTAGCGCGTGCTAAATTTTGCGGAACGCTAAAATCAGCTTTAAATTTATGCGGTTTTTGGGCTACTAGGAGTCGGCGCCTGGTTAAATTTAGCCGCCGTAAACCTAGATAAAAGCTTTTGTTTGATTTGGCGTTTTTGCTTAAATTTATGCGCTTATTTTGAGTGGGCTTACGGCTTGGTTAAATTTACTTATACATACTCTTTTTCGCGCTTTAGGTCGGTGATTAGCAGAGGATTGTCCTTACGCATCATATCTATGAGCCGCTTTACGCGCTGCGTAGTTGGGTCCTTGCGTAGCCAGTCCAGCTCGCGCTGCGTGATACCGACCATCTGGAGAAACTCTACTCTGCCGTTTGGCGTGTCTATGCCGCCGAGCACCGGGTCGGGCGCGAAGGCTACGCCTACTAGCTTGGTATCCGTATCAAGACGTATCGGCGAATTTGCCGGCATGAAATGATATGCCTCAAACCATTTTTTGCTTGTGTGGACGTATTTAGCGAGGTTTTGCATGACGGATATGACCCAAAATGGCTCGTTTGGGGCTACGCCGCCGTCGCCAAGATCCGAGTTCGGATCGTCTGCAAACGGCGCGACGCGCATGCTAAACTCAAATCCCCATCCGCTAAAATCTTCCTGCGCGCTTTGCGGATCGTAGTAAAGCTCGCTCATGCCAAAGCTCGCGATATGGCGATGAAACGCGCTATCCTCGCAGTCAAAGATACTAACGCCCGCCAAATAATCATCGCCGCCCAGACTCGCATGTAGCTGCGACGGATAGTGGCGCTCGTTTGCGGGGTCGTAGATTTTTTCCAGCGCATCGTTTATAGCGTCCCAGCCCGGCGCGTCGTCCTCTTCAAACATAGCTTCATACTCTTGCGTCGTCATTTTTATTTCCTTTTTAGTAAATTGCATTAAGTGCGGACATTATATATGAATTTCGTAAATTCGGGGGGGGGGGGGGGTAAATAAATGCAAAATAACCAGGCAACAAATGCAAGCGAAAAAAATATAAAATTTAAGCCAGCGATATAGGCGTAAATTTCATCAACGATAGTATCTACGAAATCATGAGGGTCAAATTTGACTAAATCGTTCATCGTCTCGCCGGTGCCAATGTAGAGTATCGGCAGCTCCAGCTCGCGCGCGACGCCAAAAAGCGCTCCGCCCTTTGGCGTGCCGTCAAGCTTGGTGATGATGACACCGTCAAGCTTCACGATGTCGTTAAAGGCCTTTGCCTGTGCTAGACCGGCGTTGCCCTGCGTGCCGTCTAGGATGAGGATCTTGCGGTGCGGTGCGCCTGCGTAGGCTCTGTCTGCGATGCGCACGATCTTGCTTAGCTCGTTAGCTAAATTCGTTTGATTTTGCAGGCGGCCTGCGGTATCTAGGATGACGTTGTCTAGGTTTTTAGCCACGGCCGAGTTTATCGCGTCAAAGGCGACCGCGGACGGATCGTGACCTTGTTGCGTAGCGACGATAGGCACGCCCGTTCTCTGCGCCCACTGACGTAGCTGCTCGATGGCTCCTGCTCTAAACGTATCGCAAGCGCCCAAAATAACTCTTTTGCCTTCGTTTTTATATAAATTCGCAAGCTTTGCGATCGTGGTCGTCTTGCCTGCACCGTTTACGCCCAAGATGAGTTCCACGAAAGGCTTTGCGCTTTTTACTTCGCGCTCGTTTTCGTATATGAAGTAGGTATTTAAAAGCCGCTTTAGGTCGTCTTTTTTGACCTCGTTTTGCGGCGGCAGATAGTAGAGGACCTCCTCGACGATCTCGTAGGCGATGTCGGCTTCGAGCAAGATCTCTTCTAGAATTTCCTTTGAGATTTTTTTATCGGCGGGCTTTGACGAGCGTATCGCCGTTAGCGTCTTATCAAGCCCCTTTTTTAAAAAACCAAACATCAGTCGATCACCTTATTTATATCGCTTTCTAGCATCTCTTCGGGCACGAGACCGACGTAGTGCGTAGCGTATTCGCCGTTTGGTTTATAAAGCACTATGTAGGGTATGCCTACCACGCCGCCAAGAGCCTTGGCGAATCGATAATTACCCTCGCCGTAAGCGACGTCGAAATTTATCTTATATTTTTTCATAAACGCGTCTATTTCATCCTTTGATTTATCTTCCATTAGTACGCTTACGATTTTTAGCTTGCCTTTAAATTTATCGTTTAGATTATTTAGATGCGGTATTTCGGCCTTGCACGGCGGACACCAGGTGGCGAAAAAATTAAACAAAATCGCCTCGTCGTTGCCTTCGACTTTAAAGCCTTTGTCGAATTTTTGCAGAGTCATCTTGCTCTCGTCCATTAGCGTTAGATCAAAAGGCGCTTCTAGGTTTGCGCTTTGACTCGGAACGGAAACGCTCTGGCTTGCTTCGCTCGTTTTAGTCTGGCCTGCTTCGCTTTTGTTTTCATCGCCGCAGCCGCCTAAAAATAGAGCTAAAAATGGTATAATCAGAAGAGTTTTTTTCATATTTTTCCTATTTTGAAATTTGGAAGAAATTATACATAAAATTTATGAAACGAGCGTTAAATTTGACAAAAGAAGATTTTAGGCGAGACGCCAAACGGATTTTAAAAAAAGAGGTTCAAATTTCGGCACGAGCGAAACACTATAAGATGTTTAAGCCGCTTTTAAATTTGCTAACCGAGCTTAAAGCCAAACGGATTTTGATTTTTAACCCCCTTTCTTATGAGCCAAATTTTTATATTTTGAAACGCGAGCTAGCCAAAAAGTATGAAATTTTCGCTCCGTTTATGCTTGGTATTAGTTTAGAAATGGTAAAATCCAGGCTACCGCTTGTATCTCGGACGAAATTTGGCGTAAAAGAGCCGCTAAGCACCAAGGTATTTAAAAAGCGTATAGACGTAGCCGTAGTTCCGGCTCTCGGGGTGGACGGAAATATGGCGCGAATAGGACACGGTAAGGGTTTTTATGATAGATTTTTTGCAAATTTGCCCTACCGACCTACCTTGATATTCGTTGAAATTTTAGACAATTTTACAAATGAAATCATATCCGAAGATCACGACGCTACTTGTGATTTTTACCTGACCCCGAGCAAAATTTACGTAAAAAGAGGAATCTATGATAGAAATTTTAATCGGCTTAGGAACAGGTGCGGCGGGCGCTGGCGTAGGCTATCTCATTGCTAAAAAAATCAATGACGCAAACTACAATATATTTTTAGAACAGGCAAAAGCAAAGGCCAAAGCGATAGAATTTGAAGCCGAACGCACCCTAAAAGACACTAAAATCCAAGTCCAAGAGGCTGAATTTGAAGCCAAGAAAAAATACGACGACAAAACCGTAAAACTGCAAAAAGAGTACACGCAAAAATTTGAAGAAATCGGTAAAAAAGAGCAAACTCTGCTAAACGAGCAAGAAATTTTAAACGAAAGCAGGGCCGAGCTTGAAAAATCTCGAAACGAAGCAAAAAGTATGTACGAGGAAGGGCTTGGGCTAAAAGCAAGCTATCAAGCCAAACTACAAGAGGCGCTAAAAGTACTCGAACACGCCGCCGGCCTAACGCAGGAAGAGGCGCGCGAAGAGGTGCTAAAAAAAGTAGAGGAAAAAAGCCGCGCCGAGATCGCTCACATCGTACGAAAACACGAGGAGGAGGCTAAACGCGAGGCTAAAAAGCGGGTTAACTACATCCTAGCGCAGGCCACGTCGAGGTTTGCGGGAGAGTTTGCCGCTGAGCGCCTGATAAACGTCGTGGATATCAAAAACGATGAGCTAAAAGGCCGCATAATCGGCAAAGAGGGGCGTAATATCAAAACCCTGGAAATGGTGCTTGGCGTAGATATCATCATCGACGATATGCCTCACGCTATCACGTTAAGCAGCTTTAATCTCTACCGAAGGGCGATCGCGACGCGCGTGATAGAGCTTTTGGTGCAAGACGGACGCATACAGCCGGCGAGGATAGAAGATCTGCACAAAAAAGTATGCGAAGAATTTGAAGCATCAATCCTAGAGGAGGGCGAAAATATCGTCATCGACCTAGGCCTTAGTAAAATTCATCCCGAGATAATGAAGCTAATCGGCAAGCTAAAATTTAGAGCCAGCTACGGACAAAACGCCCTAGCGCACAGCCTCGAGGTAGCGCATCTTGCCGGCATCATCGCCGCTGAAACGGGCGGAGACGAAAAGCTAGCCAAAAGAGCGGGCTTGCTACACGATATCGGCAAGGCCTTGACGCATGAATTTGAGGGTAGTCACGTCGATCTGGGCGCTGAAATTTGCAAACGCTACAAAGAACATCCCGTAGTCATAAACGCCATCTACGCCCACCACGGACACGAGGAGGCAACTAGCGTAGAAAGCGCCGCCGTTTGCGCTGCGGACGCTCTAAGCGCGGCTCGCCCGGGAGCGCGCAGAGAGGTGCTTGAGAGCTTCCTAAAACGCGTTGAAGAGATAGAAAATATCGCAAAAAGCAAAGAAGGCATCAAACAGGCATACGCGATAAACGCCGGTCGCGAGATACGCGTCATCGCAAACGCCAAGCTCATAAACGACGATGAAGCGGTGCTTGTTGCTAAAGAGATAGCCGCCGAAATAGAGAGCAAGGTGCAGTATCCGGGCGAGATCAAAGTAAACGTGATCCGCGAAACTAGAGCCGTAGAAATGGCGAAATAGGTCAAATTTAGGTAAAAGATGAAAAAAGTTTTATTAGCGATTTTTTGCGTTTTAGCGCTCGGCGCAAATGACGAGCTCGTGCTAAACGCGTCAAATTCTTTTACAAAAACGATGCGTAAAAACCCCGATGCGCCGGTTAAGGCCCTGCTTCAAAATGCAAAAGCGGTCGTTATCTTTCCGAGCATTACTAAAGTCGGCTTCGTGCTGGGCGGTATGCACGGCAAAGGCGTGATGCTCGTGGGAAACCCGTATGCGCCCAGCGAAATGATGGTCGTGGACATTAGCGGCGGTAGCATCGGATTGCAGCTAGGTTACGAAAATAGCGCGCTCGTGCTCTTTATCCTAAAAGATAGCCTCGTAGCCGATATAAAAGACGCCAAGATCACGATAAACGCTGATGCATCGTTTGCGTTTGCCGATACGGGTAAATTTTACGGGAAAGTGAGCGATTTTAGCTTCACCAGCGACATTTACGCCTACACCGACAACGACGGGTTTTTCGCGGGAGCGAGCTTTGGCGGAGCGGTACTTGCTAAAACCGGAGATACGCCGCCAAAGACCGATAGCTACGGATACAACGCGCTAATGGGCGCTATCTCAAAATATTAAGGGTCAAATTTGCAAGAGATGCTAACCTCGCTATCGACCTACGGGTATTTGGTAGTGTTTTTATATTCGCTCGGAGGCGGCATGGTCGCTATCATCGCAGCCGGCGTGCTAGCTCATCTTGGCAAGATGGACATAGCCGCAAGTATCGTGCTGGCCGCCGCTGCCAACGCTATCGGCGATACTTTGCTTTTTTACGTCAGCAGATATAACCGCGCGGCCGTGATGCCGTATCTAGCAAAACATAAACGTAAGCTTGCCTTTTCTCAAATTTTGTTTAAAAAACACGGAAGTAAAATCATATTTTTTAAAAAATTTATCTACGGACTAAAGACTCTAGTGCCTCTTGCTATCGGGCTTACGAAGTATTCATTTGCTAAATTTAGCGTCATAAACATTGTTAGCGCCGTAGTTTGGGCGGTCTTGCTAGGGCTTGGCAGCTTTTATGCCGGAGAGGCGTTTGAGCGAGCGGGAAATTTTCTAGGAGAAAACGGCTGGTTGATGCCTGTCGGGATGCTTTCTTTGCTAGCTGCCGTATGGATATATCTAAAAAAAGCGACTACTAAAAAAAGGAGACAAGGATGAAAAAGCTACTGGTTTCATTGGTGATTTTGGCTGCCGTGGTTTTTGGCGGGCTAAAATTTAACGCAAATAAGGTGGAGGAGAAGTATAACGAGGCTTTAAGTCTAATCAAAACAAACGGAATAGACGTCAAAAATAGCGTATTTGAAAGCGGATTGCTAAAATCTCACGCAAACTACGAAGTGATTTTCTCTAAAAAACACATAAACGAGCTTATGGCGCTTGGCGAAGAGTACGGTGTGCCTGAGGATATAGCGATAAAAATCGATATGAATATTTCACACGGTTTTGCCGGCTTGCTAGGCAAATTTGACGTCGTCGGGGACGCTGAGTTTTTAAGCGAGCCGTATAAAAAATTTATGATAGAGGCATTTGACTCCGTAAAGCCTATTAAATTTCACTCTAGTGGCATCTCGGGCGGAGATAAAAAAATCGTATTTGAGCTAGCTGGTGTGCAAAAAGAGTTGGACGGCAATAAGGTAAATTTGGCAAAATCGTTTTTTATTTTTGATATAAACGGCGAGAAAAAAATCGCGGGAGTCTCTTTTACAAATGATTTTGTCGATTTTGCCGGCAAAGAAGGCGTTGCCATGAGGATAAAAAATATCGGCTACGACGTGAAGTACGAAACGCCTATTGAGCCGAAAATGATCTCAAAAGCGCTTGTAAATAGCAATTATAAATTTGAACTAGGCGGCATAGACGTTAGCTCGGGCACGGAGACGTTACAAATCGGAAAGATAACGAGCGACTCTAAACTAACCGTGCTTAGCGATACCCTGACGCAGGACGATACGAGTACGATAGAAAAGATAAAATATGCAAAATATGAATTTAAAGATTTTCTGATTAAGTCTAAGTTTTCAAATTTAGATAAAGGCGCGATCGAGGATATTATGAATGCTAAAGGGGAGCCTGAAGCCCAGCTTGCGGCCATAATGCAGGCGATGGATAAATTTATAAAAAGAGCGCCGAAGATAACGTTTGAAAATCTAAATTTTAAAAATGCGGTCGGCAAGAGTTACGTCTCAAATTTTGAATTTTCTATCGACGCAGACGGCATAGATAGTCAAAATCTGCTTGATAATATCCCGGCTGCTATAAATTTTAGCGGTAAAATCGAGCTTGATACGACGCCGGGAGAGTTTATATTCGGCGGCGGCGAGGAAAAAGAGGGAATAAATGCAATGCTCGTAAACGGCGGACTGTTTAAAGAAAACGGCGGCAAATACGTAACTATTTTTAAATACAATAAAAGAACGCAAGATCTTATCTTTAACGAAAATTTATCTTTAAAATCTCTTTTTCAATAAAATTTAGCATACTTAGACAAATTTTTATGTTTGTTTAAGCATGTTTTCTATATACTTCACTTTCCGCTTCACAGGAAGCGAGTTTTTTAAATTAACACTGTTAAACTAATTAGTCAATCTTTGAAATCTAAACAAG
>CAURQE010000005.1:0-139556 GCA_963527315.1 uncultured Campylobacter sp. | reverse complement strand
TCCCTGTGCCTAAGATTTAAGGGTTTCACGGGTAAAATTCGATTAAAATCTTAGTGCCGCATATGCGTTCACTGAATAAAAAGGCGGACTAAAAACGAAACTACCGATAAACCTCGCCGTCGATGATCGCCATAGTTTTATTGTCCTTGCCCAGCGGCGGAGCGTAGAAAAAGCTGTGGCGAACGACCGTGCCGTCGTCATATTTGAGCGTTAGCTCGCCTTGATCGAGCGTGTATGAGCCCTCGTCGCTGCGCGATTTTGAGCTGCCCCCGTCTATGCTGCCGCCTGGGGTACCCGAGGTTGCCATAGTATACGACGATCCGCCCGAGCTAAAGCGCCCTTTGCCGTCAAAGCAGTAGTATCCGCTCACGCCTACGCTTACAGTATCGCTGCCGCCCGACCAGCCGTGCAGGGACGACGAGCTGTCCTTGCGAAACGAGAAGCACTCTTTTGGCATTTGGCTTGAAATTTGCGCCTGAAACATATAATACCCCGTGCCGATTGAGTTCCACAAAAAGGTGCAGTCGTCGTTCTCGCAGTAGTAGCTCGTATCGTAGTCGTCGTTGCTGGTTATCGTTAGGATGCCGTCCTTGACCTTATACGTGCCGTCGATGCGCGTGCGCCAGTCGGGCTTTTCTAGGCGGCTCGCGTAGGTGCCGTCGTCGCGTAGGTAAAAGGAATAATCCTCGCTCGTGTTTAAAAGCATGTTAAATTTCGTACCGCCAAATACCCCCGAGCCTTTTTTGCTCGCCCCGGCGCTACTATGTTTGACGCTAGAGTCCTTTGCGGGTTTTGCGGACTCGACCGAATTTGAGCTTGATTTGCTTACTTTTGCTTGCGTGCTACTTGCGCTTTTTTTAAAGACGAACAAGACCTCTTGCCCGTCCGCGACTTGTTTGTATTCGAGCATGCCGTCCTTTAGCCAAAACTCGCCCAGCCCTTTAGCGCTAAGCGCGTATTTGCCGCCGCCTAGACTTTTGTAGCCGCTTTTGCCAGCACTTTTGTTGCACGAACCGTCCGGGTTTACGCCCACGATGCCTACCGTTGCTTCATTGCCGCTGATCTCAAAAAACGAGTCGCCAAAGCACTTTTGTCCCGCGACTTTAAAGCTCTGCCCTTGCGCCTTTAGCGAGACTAGCTCCCATTTGCCCTCGATCTCGCTTAAATTTGACCCGCCGAGGCTTGCTTGGTTTACGGCGCCGTTTACGATGCCGGCTAAATTTACCTCGTCTTTTTTAAAGGTAAATACGATTTCGCCGCTGTCCGTACCTTGTTTGTATTCGAGCGAGTCGTTATTTAGTCGTAGCTCGCCGCCGCCAAGCGAGTATCTGCCGCCGCCTAGGCTTTTTAGAGCGAAGTTTTGTTCGGCTTTTTCGCATGAGCTGCCGCCCGCGCTGCTTAGACTTAGGCGCGCGCTATCGCCGCTAGCCTCAATAAAAGAGTCTTCAAGGCACTTTTGTCCGGCCGTTTTAAACGTCTGTCCCTGCGCCGTAACCGAGATAATGCTCCATCTGCCCTCTAGCTCGCTAGCGCTTAAATTTGACCCGAGGCAAAGCGCCGCGAGGATTGCGAAAAATTTAAATTTAGCCATATTTTTCCTTTCGTAAATTTTTAAGCCGTCTGCGGCGGTTTTGCCTTCGGCTTTTTGTTCTCAAATTTGCCCTGGTTTTACGCCGATGGGTTGCTATTCGTCCAAAAAATGTATCACGCCGTCGATGACCGCTCCGCCTGCCTTGCCTTCGCTAGTAGGCGGGATATAAAAAAAGCTATGTCGCTGCGTCCGTCCGTCGTCGTATCTGAGCGTGAGTTCACCGCTATCCAGCGTATATGAGCCCGCGCTACTGCTAGATCTTGTTCCGCCGCCGCCCACATTGCTCATGGCGGCGGAGGAGTAGGCCCAACTGCCGTCCTTGAAGCGGCCTTTGCCGTCGAAGTCATAGTACCCGCTCACGCCTCCGCCAACGACGTCCAAATCGCCCGAGGCGTTGTAAAGGGGCATGGAGCCAACGGAGGTGAATGAGTAGCTGCCCTTTGGCACCTCATTCAAGATTTGAGCGTTAAAGAGATGGTATCCGCCGTCGCTCAACAAAAACGTGCAATCCGCATTCTCGCAGCTATATGTGCTTTGCTCGCCGTCGTTGGCGGTTCGTACGATTTTTTTGCCGTCTTTTTTATACGTGCCGTCGATGCGCGTGCGCCAGTCGGGCTTTCCTAAACGGCTCGCGTAAGTGCCGTCGTCGCGCAGATAAAAGGATATGTCGGTATTGGTGTTTATAAAGATCCACTTGCCTGCAAACACGCCCGTGCCTTTTTTGTTCGCTCCCGCGTCGCTATGCTTGACGCTAGGGTCTTTTTGGGGCTCTAAATTTGAGCTTGATTTGGCTTGCACCCGATTTGAGCTAGCCTGTGCCGCACGGCTTTTTTTAAAGGTAAACACGATGCCGCCCGCGCTTTGTTCGTATTCGAGCGAGCCGTTTTTTAGCCTAAATTCGCCCGCATCGTTATCTAGCGCGTACCTACCTGCGCCAAGGCTTTTGTAGCCGCTTTCTCCTGCGCCTATTTTGCACGTGCCGTCCGGATTTGCCGCTACGATACTGACCGTTGCTTTGCCGCCTGCTATCTGGAAAAACGAATCCTCAAAGCACTTTTGGCCAGCCGTTTTAAACGTCTGCCCCTGTGCTGCGACCGAGTCGATCTCCCATCTGCCCTCTAGCTCGTCTGTGCTCAAATTTGAGCCGATTGCCGTTGTCACGGCTTTGTTTGCGGCCGCGTCTTTTTTGAAAGAAAAAACGATAAAATTGCCGCCGTCTAAGGACTGCTTCATCTTTAGCGCGTCTTTTTCTAGCCAAAACTCGCCGATAGGACCCAGCGCGTATTTGCCAGCACCCATGCTTTTAAAGGCGTAGCTTGCCGCGCCGCTTTTGCACGCGCCGTCCTCGCCTACGGAGCTAAGGCCTAGCTTTGCCTCGCGGCCGCTAACCTCGAAGAACGAATCTTCAAAGCACTTTTGCCCCGCCGTTTGCACCTCCTGCCCGTCTATATTTGCCGAGACGATGCTCCACCTGCCCTCCAGCTCGCTAGCGCTTAAATTTAGTCCAAAGCAAAGCGCTGCAAGAGCGGCAAAAAATTTAAATTTGGCCATATTTTTCCTTTTCGGTAAAATTTATGAAAAAACGGTGGCTGATTTTAGCATCTAAGGATAAATCTACGAGAATTTAAGCAATGAAAAACGAAAGCAAGCTTGGCTTTTTGCGGCGAATTTATCGTTTTGCGCCTATTTTAATCTCGCGGTTGGCGTAACTCGGCGCAAAAGCGTTTTGCAAAGCAGGCGTAGCGTACGCGTTTAAATTTATATTCTTGTTACCTAGGCTAACTTAAGCCTTTGCGTAGCGACTTAAATTTGAGCTAAACGCGCGGCGAGATATCTTTAATCGGCGCTAAATTTAGCGGCTAAAGCGCTTTTTTAAAGTCTAAAAATACGCCTATAAATCGCGTTGTCGATATCGCCGTCATCCAAAAACTCCAAATAATCATTTCGCATCTCCTCGCTCATAGCGTAAAAAGGCGAGACGGGCAGCAGACGCTCAAACAGCGACTCGCCGCCGCAAAACGCGCTACCGCCGTCGCCGCCTTTAAAGCATATCGGCGCGCTAACAAGCTCGACAGGGTAAGGATCAAAGGCAATGAATAGCCCGAATAAATTCGGCTCAAATAGCGAAAATCCCGGATTTTCGGGCTGCTTAACGTGCGGTAACGCTACCTTGTCGGGATCAGGCTTGTCGCCAAAACGCCAAAGCGTGCGCGCCCCGCATCCGGCTAGATATTCCCACTCGTCCTGGCTGGGTAGGCTAAAGCCGTTCTTGCGTAAATTCGCCTCAAGCTCCTCGTGCGTGACGTCGTCAAACAAAAATGCGCGAATTTTGCCGTCTTCGCGAACTAACTTTATCGCGCCGCAAACCGTCATTTCAGAAATATCTTTGTCTTTACCGCGCGAAAAATCATCTATCTCGTTTGCGTAAATTTTAAGCCTTTCGTCGCTTAAATCTACCTCGTACCAGCTAAGCTCGGCGGGTTTTCTTTCGGCTAGCATAGCGGGGATTTTGACGCGGCGAAGCGGCGAGGTTTGTTCTGCTACGAATTCGCGCAGGCTTTGATCCTCGGGGCAAAAGTCGCATCGTTCTTTAATCTCTTTTGCCGAAATTTCATCTAAAACGGCAAAATCATCCCAGCCAAGCTCGGGCTCGTCCCCCGGGATAAAAACGAACTCGCTCCCCTCAAAATCAAAAATGCCCGTCTCAAAGCTATGCTCGCCGCACGTAAATTTGCTTAAATTTAGAAATTTAAATTGCGGATATGCGGCGGATATTTTTAGCATCACGTCTTGTTTTTCGCTAGAATTTAGCTTTTGAAATTCTGTTCTGTTCATCTTTTTTCCTTTTAAAATTTAATGCATTTTAGCGGACGAATCTAAAAAACGTTTAAATTTGAGTGAGCGGCGCGGCTAAACTCGGCTTTGAGTTAGGCGGTAAGCGATAAAATAGGTTAAAAACTATTTGCGAGTTAAAAACGGGGCAAATTTTAAAGACTAAAAAGAAGGAAGTGAAGCGATAAATTAAAAAGAGCCCGAAAGACGGGCTCCTATTTTAATGCAGTTTAGACCAAACTTTGCGTTTCCAAAGCCATCCGAAGATACCAAAAATCAGGAAGTAAATCATCGCATTTATGCCTAGGCTTTCGCGTTCGGCCTTTTTAGCGTCGCCGGCTTTTTGTATGTAGGCTACGATCTGATCCTCGCTAGCCTTGCTTAGCCCCACGCGAGGCATCGCAGTGCCTGGCAGCATCTTTTGCGTATCGTTTATAAATTTATGCAGATATTCATCGCCCTTTGAGCGAATCATCATCGATAAATCAGGCGGGTTTGAGCCCATATACGCGGCTAAATTTACGCGGTTGGTTAGCGTGTATTTATTTTCGTATTTCATGTCGTGGCATCTCTGGCACGCGTCGCGAAATACCTGCTCGTCGCTGACTTCTTTAGGCGCGATAGACTTTAGATACGCGACTATATCGGCGATCTCGGCATTTGGATCTTCTCCGCCCGCTCCGAAAAAGGCCGGCATCGGATAAGGCTTTTCGTCGTTAAATTTATGTGTTAGCTTTAGCGCCTTGGTCGGGTCTTTTATAAGAGCTGCTAGGAAATGCTCGTCGTATATCGCTCCTGCGGTACTAAGATCGGGCGGTACGACGCCGTGAGCTTCGCTAAGCTCGGCAGCGCTTAGAGCGTTTGGCATACCTGCGGCCTCTACGCCGTGACAGCCCGAGCAGCCCGCGTTAGCAAAAGTTTCCGCGCCTTTAGTGGCGTCTCCTTTGGCTAAATTTATAGTTTTTATTTCGTTCCAAAACGCCGTGTAATCCTCAAGAGATTTTTTTGCCTCTTCTAGATCTTTTTTCGCGCCGGCAATTTTCTTTTCGTCGTTTAGAGCTTGCGCGGCTTCGAGAGCTTTTTGCCTGGCTTCTACTACGGATTTAGCCTGAGCTATGTCCTCTGCGCCCAGGTCGTAGTCTGCTGCGGCTACGTGCGGATGCATGACGTTATGCGCATAGGGCTCTATGCCCCAGTACGCTACGCCGGTAAGCGCGACTACGATTATAAAAATTTTTAGTTCTTTCATTTCATCGCTCCTTTTTTCTCAAGCGTCGTTATGATAGGCAAGACTACGAAAAGCAGAATAAAAAACGCTATCGTCGAGAAAAAGCCTATCCAAGCGTTTGAGATGCCTAGCGTTACGCCGTCGGCAGGCAATTTGCCAAAAATCGTGAGGATAATCATATCGACGATTAATAGCCAAAACCATACGAAAAAGCCCTTTCTCTCGTGAGCCGGAGCCACGACGTCGCTTCTGTCGTAAAGCGGCATGAAAAATAGCGCCACGCCCGCGATCGCAAATGCGATAAGGCCGATATTGTAGGCTTTAAATCCGAAAATATCGAAGAAAAATCCGCGTAAAATCTCGTACTGCCACAAGAAGTACCACTCAGGATAGATGTGCGGAGGCGTTTTTAGCGGGTTGCCCGGCTCGAAATTTATCGGATCCATCGCAAAGTCGAAATGAAAGCACACGAGATAGAAAAAGAAAATCATGAAAAAGCCGATATACATGAAGTCTTTTGCCAAAAAGCCCGGCCAAAACGGAATTACTTTCGCATTTTTCGTATCACCGCTTAGGTATTTTTCGGCTTCTACTTCAAAGTCTATCTCTTCGCCCGTTTCGTTATTTACGTGCGGAACGCGAAGCGTGTAAAAGTGTATCGCGACGACTGCGATCAGCACGATCGGTAGCAAGCATACGTGAAGCATGAAAAATCTCGTCAAAGTCGGATCGCTAACGGCGTAGTCGCCTCTGATCCACTCGACTACCGCGTCGCCGATAACCGGGATGCCGCCGAATAAATTCGTAATAACCATCGCCGCCCAGTAGCTCATCTGTCCCCAAGGTAGCATATATCCGCTAAACGCCTCGGCGGAGAACAAAATGAAAAGCAGCATGCCGCTAATCCAAATCATCTCGCGGCCTTTTTTATAAGAGCCGTAGTAAATCGCCGTAAAGGTGTGGATGTAGATTATGAGAAATACGACCGAAGCCGCAACCGCGTGGATATGGCGCCATAGCCAGCCGTACTCGACCTCTTTCATTATGGTCAAATTTACGCTGTCAAAGGCTAAATTTATATCCGGTTTATAGTACATAACTAGCATAAATCCGGTAAAAATAAGCAACGCAAAAAGCGTCGTGAGTATAACGCCCATCGCCCAGAGGAAATTTATATTTTTCGGTATCCAGTATTCGCTGACGAGGACTTTCATTAGCTTGTTTAGGGCGATCCTTTGATCCAGCCAGTCTAAAACGCCCGTTGATTTTCTGATGTGCATTTTCCCCTCCTTACGCTTGAGCCGTTAGTTTTTCGTATTCGGGGCTGGTCTCGCCCAAAACGAGTTTCGTACCGTCTATCTTAAACGGCGGTATGTCTAGCGGGCGCGGAGGAGGGCCGAAGGTATTTACGCCGTCTGCGTTAAATTCGCCTCCGTGACAGGCGCAAACGAAAAGTTGCTTGCCCGGTTTCCACTCCGGGATGCAGCCAAGATGCGTGCAAAGCCCGATCGCCACCATATATCTAGCGCCGTCTACCACGACGTCGCGCTTGTCGTTAGGCGCCATCGAAGCGTCTTTTTTTAGGATAAATATCGGCTTTTTACGCCACTCTATTTGGCGCATCTCGCCCTCTTTCATCGGGCTGAGATCTACGGTCGTAAATCCCGCCGCCTTAACGCTAGGAAGCGGATCCCAGGTCTTTTTGACGGCTACGAGGGTCGCCGCGCCGCCGACTGCGGCCACCGCCCCGAACGCCAAACCGATAAAATCTCGTCTTTCTTGTTTTACGGACATTACCTTCCTTTCAGCAGTTTTTTAAAAAATACTCGCCATTATACTCTTATGAAAATTAAAATTTTATTTTTCCTGCAAATAGTTTAGATATTTAAATTATTTTTTAAATAATCATTTACTATTTTGTCTTTTTGAGGCTTTTGTGGATAAAATTTGGGAGTAACCTGGCTTGGGTGATTAAATTTGACGCTTCGCGGGTCAGCTAAATTTAAATTTGGTTTTATTCTTCTTGATTTACCCGCGCCGCAAAATTTAACTCCGAGCGGCTTTAAATTTACGCCGTCAAATTTGCCGTTTTTAGCGGGCAATGTTTTGTTAAATTTGATTTAAAAGGAGAATTTATGCGTATCGCTTCGATCGATCATATCGTTTTAACGGTTACTGATTTACAACGGACGCTTGATTTTTACGTGCGAGTACTGGGTATGCGCGAGGTTTATTTCGCAAACGGACGCAAGGCTCTGGCCTTCGGCTCGCAAAAGATAAATTTGCACGTAAAAGGCGAGGAAATTTTACCAAACGCCCTAAACGCAAAACGTCGGAACGGGCGATATCTGCTTGCTTACGGATACGCCGCTTAAGTCGGTTTTAGGGGAGCTAGAGGCTGCGGGTATCGCCGTAGAGCAGGGTGTGGTGCCGCGAACCGGCGCGCTTGGAGCGATAAGCTCAATCTATGTGCGCGACCCGAACGGAAATTTGATAGAGATTAGCAGATACGATTAAATTTGACGGGTTCGTAAAATTAAAACGCAAAAAAGGCGAAGCGTTAAATTTAGCCCCGAATTTAACGCCCATCCTTATTAAATAACATTTTATCGCGGCTCCCTAGCGTTCATCTTTATATAAATGTGCAAAATATCTATCGCCGCGGGCGTGATACCGCTAATCTCGCTGGCGGCAAAAAGCGTAGGAGGATTAAAGGTTTCCAGTTTTTCGACCACTTCGTTGCTTAGCCCGCTGATGCCGCGGAAGCTAAAGCCCTCTGGGATACGCACTTGCAGCATATCTTTCATGCGCTCTATTTGGCTTTTTTGCTCGGCGATGTAGTGCTGGTATTTGGCTTCGACTAAAATTTGCTCCAAGCTCGCCTCGTCCATACCGGCGAAAATTTCGTCTAAATTTTGCAGTTTTTCGCGCGTGAAGCTCTTGCGTGCTACGATTTTTTGCAGGCTTACGTTTTGGCTGATTATGTCCTCGCCCAGGCTTTCTAAAAGGGCTAAATTTTGCTTTGAGGGCGTGATTACGGTCTGGTTTAGATACGCTAGCCCGCGCACTAAATTTTCGCGGATTTTCTCGACTCTCTCGTATGTTTTAGCGTCTATTAGCCCAAGCTGCCGTCCGTGTGCGCTAAGGCGCAGTACGGCGTTATTCTCGCGCAGCAGTAGTCTATATTCGGCGCGCGAGGTAAACATGCGGTAGGGCTCTTTCGTGCCTTTGGTGACTAGATCGTCGATCAAAACGCCGATGTACGCTTCGTCGCGGCGCAGTACGAGCGGCTCTTTGCCATCAATCGCGAGAGCTGCGTTTATGCCCGCCATCAGCCCCTGCGCGGCGGCCTCTTCGTAGCCCGTCGTGCCGTTGATTTGCCCTGCGAAATACAGCCCGCCGACGAGCTTGGTTTCTAGGCTGTGTTTTAGCTGCGTAGGCGGCGCGTAGTCGTACTCGATCGCGTAGCCGTGGCGAACGATGCGCGCGTTTTCAAAGCCCTTGACCGAGCGTAGCATCGCGACCTGCACGTCGTAAGGCAGGCTCGTAGAAAAGCCGTTGATGTAGTACTCTGTCGCGCTAGCCGTCTGCGGCTCGATAAAAAGATGATGCCTGTCGCGGTCGCCGAATCTATTTATCTTATCCTCGATGCTCGGGCAGTAGCGAGGACCTACGCCTTCTATCTGTCCCGTAAAAAGCGGCGCCTTGTCGAAATTCGAGCGGATAATCTCGTGCGTGGTCTCGTTCGTGTAGGCGATGTAGCAGGGCAGCTGCGTAGGCGCGAAGTCCTGCGTGCGGAAGCTAAACGGACTCGGGCTCTCGTCGCCCTCTTGGACTTCAAGCGCGCTAAAATCGATGCTTTTAGCGTCCACGCGCGGGCATGTTCCCGTTTTTAGCCGTCCTAGCGTAAAGCCGTGGTCTCTTAGGCTTTGGCTTAAATTTACCGAGCTAAACTCGCCCACGCGGCCGGCTTGCAGCTTGTTAAATCCGACGTGAATTAGCCCGTTTAAAAAAGTGCCCGTCGTGATGATGAGCTTACCGGTTTTATATTCGTTGCCGAGGTGGGTTTTTACGCCCGAGATTTGCCCGTTTTGCGTTAAAATTTGCGTCGCGATTTCTTGCGTGACGTCGAGATTTGGCGTATTTAGCAGTAAATTTCGCATATAGACGCGGTATCTATCCATGTCGATTTGAGCGCGGCTGCCGCGAACGGCGGGGCCTTTGCTCTCGTTTAGCACGCGAAACTGTATGCCTACGGCATCGGTCGTTAGCCCCATCTGCCCGCCCAGCGCGTCGAGTTCTTTTACCAGATGGCCTTTGGCTAGGCCGCCCACTGCGGGATTACAGCTAGTCGCACCGATTTGCTCGGCTAGGATGGTGATTAGCAGGGTTTTTTTGCCCATTCTTGCGGGCGCTAGGCTAGCTTCGATACCCGCGTGACCGCCTCCGACGACGATGATGTCATATTCTTGCATTAAATTTACCTTTAAATTTTTGGCGGATTTTATCTAAAAACAGATAAAAATCACGCAAATTTACCGATTAAAATAGCGAATTTATCTTAGGCTGCGCGTTTTGGGCCGACCTGGGCGAACGTAAATTTAATCGATGCGGACCGCAAGCCTAAGAGGCGTAAATTTAGTATTAGTTATTACGAGTTTAAATTCGTAAGAGCCAAACTTTTAAAATTTATACTTAAATTTTTGCTTAAGTTTTTTAAAATATTTTAGGACTAAAATGCTCTCTTTTAGTATCTGATAGTTCGGGCGTAATATTTTTATATTCGTATAAGTTTAAAAGAAAGCCTATATTACCGTAAATTTAAAAATAAACTTAAAAATAAATAATTCATAAAAATTAATCTGAAAAATACAAAATTCGTCAGACAGATGACGGAAATAAATTTTTAAAAGTAATAAAATTGCTTCAAGATTTAAGAGTAATCAAGAATCAAAAAACAAGTAGAAGGGAGAATTTATGAAACGACATAAATTTGTGATCGCCGATTACAAACGTTGTATCGGTTGCGCTACTTGCATGGCGGCATGTTTCCGTAGTGCCTATGAGCGCGGCAAGCTCTCAAAGGCTAGGCTAACTGTACTCCGTCAAGCAAAAGGCGTCATGCCGACGCAGTGTCGTCAGTGCGATGACGGTCCTTGCGCGAACGTGTGCCCTACCGGGGCGCTAAGGTTTGACGACAACTACATCGAGCTTCACGAAGAGATTTGTATAGGCTGCAAACTCTGCACTATCGCTTGCCCTTACGGCGCGATAAGCTCGAGCGCCGAGCTCATGCCGTCGGTTAACTACGCGGTAGAGCCCAAATACTACCTCGAAATCGAAAGCCAGGCGGGTGCGAAAAACACCGCGATAAAGTGCGATATGTGCTTCGGACGCGAAAACGGCCCTGCGTGCGTCGAGGTTTGCCCGACCAGCGCTATCATCATGGTCGATCCTTTGCACAGCCATCACAAGCTCGGCAACAAGATCGAGCAAGAGGCAGCTCAGGCTTTCGTCGATAAAATTTTACGCGGAAGCGGAAATTTAAAAGAGCCTCACGTTTTAGCCGATATCGGCGCTCAGGACGTGGACGGCGAGGGCGACGTCATCGTCATCAAGGAGCTTGACAAAACTCCTAGCGAGCAGGCAAGAGAGCAAGCGGCGTCAAATTCGCGCGCTATGAACGACGAAAATAGCGGCGCAAAAGGGGGTGCAAGATGGTAGGCGTGTATCTGCTTTTCTTAGTTAGCGCCGCCGTTAGCATCCTGCTCTACGGCGCTCAAAAATCAGCCGTAAAAATCGGCTTTGGACTAAGCGCGATCAGCTGTTTTTACGCGCTTTGCTACTTTGTGGCGCATATGGGGACGATACAGGGCTTCGCTCTTGGCGGCGATTTTTTATACGCGCCAAAATTTGAGCTAACTCCGCTTGGAAATTTCTTTAGCTTCGTAGTCGTCTTTATCGGCTTTGCCAGCAGCGTCTACGGTATGAGCTATGCGGAGGAATACATCAAAAAAGCAAGCGTAGGCGTTTTCGCCTGTTTGTTTAACCTTTTCATCCTTTCGATGCTTCTAGTCATCAGCGCAAATAACGTATTTTGCTTCATCGTTTTGTGGGAGCTTATGACGCTTATTTCGTCTTTCCTCATCCTCGTAAACGACGGCAAAGGCACGCTAAAAGCGGTGATGGTGTATCTTGGCATAGCTCAAGTCGGCGCGTTTTGTATCACTTGCGGACTGCTAATAATGGCTCACTACGCCGGCAGCGCCGAGTTTAGCAAATTTGCCCACCTAAATATGCCGACTGCGGCTAGCGTCGTCGTGTTTATACTATTTTTGGTCGGTTTTGGCAGCAAGGCGGGTATGTGGCCGTTTCACGTATGGCTACCGATGGCTCACCCGGCCGCTCCTTCAAACGTCTCTGCTTTAATGAGCGGCGTAATGATAAAGGTTGCGCTATTTACTCTAGTTAAATTTACGCTTTTCTTGCCTTTAAGCATTTACTTTGGCTTGACCGTTTTGATTTTGGGTGCCGCTAGCTCGCTTTTTGGCGTTCTTTACGCTCTTTGCCAGCACGACTACAAAGCGCTTCTTGCCTATCACTCTGTCGAAAATATCGGCATCATCTTGCTCGGTCTTGGCACCGGTTTGTATGGTCTGGCCGCCGGAAATATGACGCTTGCCGCGATCGGATTTTTAGCCGGATGCTATCACGTGGTTAACCACGCGATATTTAAAGGACTTTTGTTTCTTTGCGCGGGTTCGGTTTTGCACGCTACGCACACTCGCGATATGGACGTGCTAGGCGGCCTAGCTAAAAAGATGCCTTGGACGTCTGTTGGCATGTTTATCGGTATCATGGGTATCGCGGCATTGCCTCCCGTTAACGGCTTCGTATCCGAGTGGTTTACCTATCAAGGTATGCTTCAAGGCGCGCTAGAGCAGGGCATCTTTACAAGATACGCTTTTACGCTTTCAGTCGTCGCGCTAGCGCTTACGGGTGTGTTAGTCGGCATGCACCTTAAGCTTTATGCCGTAATCTTTGCGGGAACTCCAAGAGATCAGAAAATTTGGGAAAACGCAAAAGAAAGCCCGGTATTTATGGTGCTTGGCATGATAGTGCTAATGATCGGCTGTATAGGCTTTGGTATCGGAGCTAACGTGGTCGTCGGCTACATCCAAACGGCCGTAAATTCCATAGGCGGCGCAGGCGGTTACGTAGCTAGCCACGGTATAAATTTAACCTCAAATTTAGGCAGCGTCGTTTCAACTCCGCTTATAGCCATCATCTTGTGTTCTACTATGGTTTTGCCTTTTGCGATTTTGGCCGTGATGAAAGCAAACCGCGAGAAACCTCGCGAGACCGATCCTTGGGCTTGCGGATTTAAATACAGCTCTCGTATGCAAATGACGGGCGGTCCTTTCACGGGCGATCTAAGACGCATAATGAACTGGCTATTTAAAGGCGAGAGAAAAGTCGTGACTAAAGGTTATTTTAACCCGGTCGAATACCACAACCATCCAAAAGATATCTGGTGGGGGCTATTTTACGAGCCGGTGATTAAATTTACCGAAAAGGTCGCCGATAAAATAGGCATAATGCAAAGCGGCTACACCAACGTTTACGCGCTATATATCCTAATATATCTTTGCGCGATACTAGCGGTTAGCTACTTTTTGATATAGGGGGCGTGAGATGGAAATTTTACAGACTATACTTTTGATGATATTTCAAGTAGTCGTTATCGTCTTGGTTGCGCCCTTGTTTGACGGTATGGCTAGGAAACTAAGAGCCAAACTGCAATCAAAACAAGGTAGCGATTTTTTCCAGACGTATCGCGACATCATAAAGCTTTTTAGACGCGGTAGAACCGTGCCTGCATGCTCTCACTGGGTATTTAGGCAGGCTCCGTTTTTCTTGTTTGCTACTTCGGCGGCGATACTAGCGGCTATTCCTATTACTTATAGTAAAAGCACGATTTTTGGAGCGTATTCGGACATATTCGTGATTCTTTACCTAGGCGCGCTACTTCGCTTTGTTTTCGGCGCCGCGTCTATGGATAGCGGCAACCCGTTTGCGGCTACCGGCGGCGGTAGAGAGCAGATGCTAGCCGTCTACGTAGAACCGGTGATGATAATGTGCCTAATCGTCGTTATGCTTGCAGCCGGAACGTCAAATTTAGTAGAAATCCAATCAATGGTAAAAAGCGGTCAGATCGGATATCAGATCCCAAGCTTTGCGGTCGCTTCGATAGCGTTTTTGTGGTGCATATATGTTGAAACCGGCAGAAAGCCTTTTGACCTAGCAGAAGCCGAGCAAGAGTTGCAAGAAGGCTTGCTAGGCGAATACGCGGGCTCTGATTTAGGCCTAGTTCAAGCTTCGCTTATCTTAAAACAATTTGCGATGATCGGACTTTTCCTTTCGATTTTCGAGCCGTGGAATTTTAGCAATCCGTTTTTAGCGGTGATAATCTTCGTCTTAAAAACGGGAGTGTTTTACGTAGCGGCCGTGTTTATAGATAACTTCGGACCTAGATTCCAGATGACTTCGAGCTTACGTAAAAACGCTCTAGCTGCTCTAGCTATATCTTTTGCGGCTTTGACGCTTTACGTCGTGGGGGTGTGAGATGAATATTTTAGATACTTTGGCTATCTGTATGATGGTAACGTCTTTGGCGGTTTTCGGGCTAAGAAGCCTGAAATTATCCGTCATCGTTTATGGAGTCCAGACGCTACTATTAGTCGGGATATTTTTTACTTTGTCGTCTAAATTTAATGCCGAGCAACTATCTACGTGGGCGGTCGTGGCGTTTTTTACGAAGGTTTTATTCGTGCCTGCGATCTTGCTTTGGCTTATTAAAAATCTTGGCGTCGTGCACGAAGACGAGCCTGTAGGCGGCTTTTTCGTTAGCCCCGTTATAGCGATGGGTTTTAGCTTGGCTTTAGCGATGAGTATTAATCCGATATTTTTGGAGTTTTCTCTAATCCAAGAGAAAATAATGCTACTAGCCGCGGTTTGCGTGTTTATGATGGGGGTTTTTGGCTTTATGCTTAGAAACTCGTTTATCAAGCAAATTTTAGCTTATTGCCTTTTTGAAAACGGCATACATCTAAGCCTAGCGCTCATGGCTTACAACTCAAACGAGCTCGTCGAGCTTGGAATTTTAACCGACGCGATTTTTGCGGTTATCATTATGAGCGTTTTAGCGATTAGATTTTATAAAGCATACGGCAGCCTTGATACGTCTAAGGCTACGAATTTAAGGGGATAGAGATGGATAGTTTAACTTTGATATTAATTTTACCGCTTCTTGGAGCGATACTGCTATTTTTCTCTCCGAAAAATTACGCTTTTTTGAGTTTGCTTCACGTAGCAGTTAGCGCGGTTACGTCTTTAGCCTTGCTATTTAACGTAAGCAAAGTTTTAACGGACGGTACGTTTTACGCGCACGATAAATTTTTGTTTTTAGACAGCCTTGGCTGCGTATTTTTGATACTTATCGCGGTTACGGGACTACTAGTAAATTTATACGCGACCCACTATATGAGATGGGAGCTTGAAGAGGGACATATAAATTTAAGCGCGCTTAAGAAATACTACGCGCTTAGCCACGTGTTTATCTTTACGATGAGCTTAAGCGTCATCTGTAACAACGTCGCGTTTATGTGGGCTGCGATCGAGGCTACTACGCTTTCATCGGTGTTCCTAGTCGCGATCCTAAAAGATCAAAAATCAACCGAGAGCGGCTATAAATACATAGTCCTTTGCTCTATCGGCCTAGCGTTCGCGCTTTATGCGACCGTGCTTCTTTACTCTGCAACCTTTGCAGAGATAAAAGACGGCGAGGCTGCGATGCTGTGGACGGGCATAATGGCGAACGCTAAAAATTTAAGCCCTGACGTCGCTAAGCTAATCTTCGTCTTTGCGCTTATCGGATTTGGCACCAAAGCCGGCCTTGCTCCTACGCACACCTGGCTTCCCGACGTTCACGCCCAAGGCCCTGCACCGATTTCGGCTCTGCTTTCAGGCGTTTTGCTAAAGTGCGCGATGCTAGCTTTATTTAGATACTACGCTATCGCGGCTCAAGCTACGGGCATGGAGTTCGTCCAAAGCGTGATGATAGTTTCGGGTCTTATTACGCTATTTGTGGGCGGAATTTTCTTAATCAGGCAACACGACGTAAAAAGGATGTTTGCCTACCACTCTATCGTGCATATGGGCGTTATAGCTTTTGCTTTGGGAGTTGGTGGATTTTTCGGGCTATTTGCGGCGATTTTCCACTGCCTAGCTCACAGCTTTACCAAGGCTCTCGCATTTTGCTCAACGGGCAATATCGCTAGAATTTACGGACACAAAGATATGAGCAAAATGGGCGGTATGATAAAGATAGCTCCCGTAACTACGATGATGTTTGGCGCAGCGGTCTGCTCGCTGGTAGGCGTGCCCGCGTTTGCGATATTCGTTAGCGAATTTAACGTCTTCGTCGGCGCCGTAAATAGCGGTCAATACTTTAGCGTCGCTTTATTTGCGATAGCTCTTGCCGTCATCTTTATCGCGGACTTCTCGCACTTTAACTTAGCAAGCTTTGGCGAACCTAAAGGCGCGGTCGTTCACAATAAAGAGATGAGTATATTAGAAAATTTACCGCTTATCCTGCTTTGCGCTTTGATTATAATCTTTGGCGTTTGGCACGTGGATAACTTTTATACGCTGGTTGAAAACGGCGTTAAGATAATAACTGGAGAACTATTATGAGAGGCGATAAATTCGTTGAAATTTTAAAAACAAAGGTAAAGGTTCTAGAAGTAACCCGCCAAGCCGACGACCAAATCACCGTCCTAGTGGACAGAAACGACCTTCCGCTTGCGGTTAAGACCCTTTACTACGATATCGGCGGTTTCATCTCTACGATGATACCTAGCGACGAGAGGACTATAAACGGCTGTTTTGCGCTTTACTACGCTTTGTCTATGGAGGGCGGCAAGATGACGGAAGAAGACGACTTTGCCGCCGAGGATAAGTGCTTTATCACCGTTAAAACGCTAATTCCCGGCGTCGATCCGACTTTTCCGTCCGTTACGCCGCTAGTGCCTGCTTGCGTTTGGTACGAAAGAGAAGCCTACGATATGTTCGGCCTAGTAGCCGAGGGCTTGCCCGATAAGCGTAGATTGGTGCTAAGCGACGATTGGCCGGATGGTCTTTATCCGCTTAGAAAAGACGCGATGGACTACCGCTACCGCCCAGATCCCGTCGCTCACCAAGATGAGCCCGACGCCGAGTTTTTATTTCCAAAAGGCGATAGCGTCATCGACGTGCCGCTTGGGCCTTTGCACGTAACTAGCGACGAGCCTGGACACTTTAGGTTATTTTGCGACGGCGACGAGATCATAGACGCGGACTACCGCCTCTTTTATCAGCACCGCGGTATGGAAAAGCTAGCCGAAAACCGTATGAACTACGATCAGATGGGCTATCTCGCAGAGCGCGTCTGCGGAATTTGCGGTTACGCTCACGCGATTGCGTGTATAGAAGCGGCCGAAAAAGCTATAAAGCTAGAAATCCCGCTAAGAGCGCAGGCTATCCGCGTGATTTGTCTTGAGATCGAGCGCCTTCACAGCCATCTTTTAAATATCGGTCTAGCTTGCGAGGTAACGGGTAACTATAACGCCTTTATGCATATCTTTAGAGTGCGCGAGTACTCTATGGAGTTAGCCCAGCTAGTAACGGGCGGCCGTAAAACCTACGGCAACGTCATCATGGGCGGACTTCGCCGCGATATGACCGATAACGAGATAAAAAAGGGCATCGAGATGATAAACAAGCTCGACGTTCAAATTTCTGAAATTTGGGACGCGGTTATGGACGATAAACGCCAAATCGCGCGCTGGAAAGGCGTAGGCGTGCTAGATAAGCAAGTAGCAAGAGACTTTAGCCCCGTGGGGCCTAATATGCGAGGCTCGGGTCTAAAGCGCGACAACCGCTACGACCACCCTTACGATTTCTTTAAAAATATCGAATTTAAAGTCTACGTAGAGCACGGCGGAGACGTATTTAGCCGCGAAGTCGTGAGATATAACGAGCTAAAAGAGTCCATACATATCATCAGGCAGTGTTTGGAGCTAATGCCTCAAACGCCGATATCAATCGACCCAAAAACGATGATAAAGCCTGAAAATTTCGCCCTCGGACACGTAGAAGCTCCTCGCGGCGAAAACGTACACTGGATCATGCAAGGCAGCGCGCAAAAGGTTTTCCGCTGGAGATGCCGCGCGGCTACTTATAACAACTGGCCTAGCCTTCGCTATCAGTTCCGCGGAAATAACATTTCAGACGCGGCGCTTATCGTTTGCTCGCTAGATCCGTGCTACTCCTGCACCGACCGCGTTACCGTAGTGGACGTAAATACCAAAAAGAGCAAAATTTTAACCGAAAAAGACCTTAAGAAATTTTGCCAAACGGGCAAAATTAGCAAAAAGGATTTAAGATGATGAAGTTATTTGACGTAACCGAAAAATACGGAAAGGCGACCTATGCCTATCCGTTTGAGCCTTATAAGGTACCCGAAAATTTCCGCGGGCAGCCGTTTTACACCTACGAGCTTTGCATAGGTTGCGCGGCGTGCGGCGTAGCATGCCCTAGCAACGCCATAGAGCTAAAGATGAACGAAAAGCAAGACAAGCTCGTGTGGCAGTTTGACTGCGGACGATGCATATTTTGCGGACGCTGCGACGAGGTTTGTCCAACCGGCGGCGTGCGCCTAAGCCAGGGTTTCGAGCTTGCGGTTAAATTTGACAAAAGCGCGCTAATACAGCGCGGCGAGCTAGAGATGCAAAAGTGCAAATGCTGCGGCAAGCCGTATACGCCGGTTCGCCTCATCAACTATACTTTTTCAAAGCTTAGCACGGCAAATTTGCTCCCGGGCAGACTAGAAGAGGCTAAAGACTATCTATATATCTGCCCGGAGTGCAAAAAAGCCCAAGCCGTAGAGCGCATAACTAAAGACGTAGAGGAGGGGATAAAATGAGCCTTTATCAAGTTCCCGAAAATATAAAAACGGCAAACGACCTAACCGCAAAGTTAGAACATCTAAAAAATATCAAACGAAGCTTTAGCGTCTACCGCATCGACTGCGGCAGCTGCAACGGCTGCGAGATAGAAATTTTCGCCGCTATCACGCCGATGTGGGATCCGGAGCGCTTCGGCTTTAAGCTAGTAGCCAACCCTCGCCACGCAGACATTTTGCTCTGCACGGGTCCGGTTACGCGCCAGATGTATTATCCGCTGCTTCGCGCTTACGAGGCCGCACCCGATCCTAAGATCGTGGTGGCTTTCGGCGCGTGCGGCAGTACGGGCGGTATCTTTTACGACGCTTATAGCGTTTGGGGCGGTATAGATAAGATTATCCCAGTAGACGTCTATATCCCGGGCTGTCCTCCGCATCCTGCTAGCGTCATATACGGCCTTGGTATGGCTCTTGGCATCATAGATCAAAAGTTACAAAAAAGAAGCTTTGAACAAGACGACTGCAAAGCCCCTGCCGTAAAAGAGTCTATCATAGGCGATATACTTTTCGAGCGCGATTTGGAAGCCGAGGCAAAGAGACTAATGAGCTATATCTTCGGCAGGACGCTGTTTGCTAAATATATGGACGCGGCCAAAACTTCTCCTAATATCCACGACGTAGCGGCTACTAAAAAAGCGATGCTAGAGGCTATCCATAAAGAAGAAGACCCTAGATACGCCGAGTGTATGGGACTGCTTTACAACGACGTCTATCTAAAATACGCCAAAGCAAAACGCGATACGCAAAACGCCATCGACGTCAAAAAAGAAATTTGGGATAAACGATGATAAGAGTCTATAAACTCGCCCGTCGCCACATGGACGAAAACGAAAAGATGCCAAAAGAGCTAAAAGATATCAAGCTATTTTCCGTCTGCGTCGGACACGGCGTGGGGACGGTGGACTTTAGCGAAAAAACGCTCGAAATACCCGACGAAGAGTTTGAGCGTATCGTCGCTAGCGGCGGCGAATACGTCAAATTTAAGCTGGGAAATTTAAGCAAGTATTTTGAAGTGGAGATATTTAGGGAGCATGCGGCAAGGCTCATCCCCGAACTTTGCGAATGCGAGCTAAAAAAAGAGCTTGAAAATTTACGCGAGGGATATCTGGTGCTTAGGAAGGACTTTTGAGATGAATTTAAATGTTGCGCAGAAAATTTTTAGCCGAGATAGGACATGTAGTCCATCGCAGGCTAAAATTTTCAAGCTCATTTAAAGGCGCTCAAAAGAGAAAGGAAAAGAGATGAAAAAGGCTTTACTTTGCATCGGCAATCCCATGCGCGGCGACGACGACGTAGGCAACGAAACCGGGCGGATCGTCGAGGCGAATTTGAAAGATTGGCGGGTATTTTACGGACAGGACGTGCCTGAAAACGAGTTTGGCGCGCTTCGCGAATTTGCGCCCGATATCATCGTCGTGGTAGACGCGATGAGCGGGTTTAAAGACGGTGCGATCGAGTTTTTCGATCTGAGCAACGAGCGCGACTATATCTACTCTACGCACAACCTGCCCACGCCCGTACTTTTAAGCTACCTGCGCAAAATTTGCCCCAAAACGCTGTTTTTAGGCATTAGCGTTTTGCTTGAAAACGTGCTTGATTTTAAAGAGGGCTTAAGCGAAAACGCAAAAAAAAGCGCGCAAAAAGCTTACGAGCGCATTTTAGAGATAGATAAAAATTTAAAATAGGAGAAGGACATGTTAAATCCTGCAGAAACCGCGCAAGCGGTGTCAAATTTGATGGAGCACAAGGCGCATACTCCGTTAGTAAGCATTATTTTTCTAGCCATCATGGCGGGCGCGGCGATTGCTATGGGTGATATTTTCTGGGCGCACTCGACCGTGGGCATGGCTGAAAAGCAGTCTATAGGACTGGCAAATTTCATCGGCGGCATCACCTTTAGCTGCGGACTTATGATGGTCGTTTTCTACGGCGGACATCTATTTACGAGCTCGGTTTTAAGCGGCGTTAGCGCGTATGAAGGCAAGCTAAATTTAGGCAAGACCTTTAGCTACTGGGCGATCGTTTGGGTTTTTAACTTCGTCGGCGGCGCGCTAATTGCTTATATGTACTACTACTCTGGCTTACCGCTAAAATACGACGGCTACATCTTGCAACACTTTATACCCTCAGGTATAGGCAAGGTTACCGCGCCGTTTCACGAGCTATTTATCCTCGGAATCTTTTGTAACGTGTTTGTTTGCATGTCTATCTGGACTGCGACCAGCGAGAGCAACTTAGCGGGCAAATTTTTTGCCATTATGTGGATGATCGGCGCGTTTGTCGCATGCTCTATGGAGCACTGCGTGGCAAATATGTTTATCATCACCGAAGCCATCATCGCTAAAGCTCACTACATCGCGGCAAACGGCGGAGATATCGCCGCTGCGGCTACGGCTCTAGGGCACGGCATCACGGCTGAAAAGCTAGAAGTGCTAAACTGGGGAAATTTCATCGGTAAAAACCTAGTTCCAGTTACGCTAGGCAATATCTGCGGCGGACTTTTCTTTGTGGGGTTAGTTGGATTTATGGCAAATAAATTCGACATGAAAAATAAGTAATTTTTAATTCCCCGGCTCGGCTGGATTTTAAATAGTTTTCGGCTAGGATACTCGGGTCACGGACGACCGGTCCGCTCCCGTCGTATCCGCCGTAAACTATTTAAACTACATACAATCCGTCTGGAATGTTTATCTCATATCTTGATAAATTCGTAAATTTTACTTGCCAAGACCCGTACCCTGAAAACACTAAATTTAAATTTGCGACGCTTTGCGCTAGCAAAGCAGTGTCGCCACCTCTCACGTGCAGTGGGGTTGGAGAGGGCTTGGGAGAGGAAGGGGCGACGCTTCGTAAGTAGAACCCCCTTCCTCTCCCGAAAAAAAGGGCTCTTTTGCTTCGACTTTGCCTCGCCTTGTGCTTAGCCGCACTTCGTTTGCTACTGTTAGGACGCACTCTCTTTGAGAGCTGCTAGCAGAGCGTATTCAAGCCCCTTTCCCTTAACAAAAAAGCAAGATGATTTTAAGCAATGATTTCGTTTAAAGAAATTTAAATGCATGCATCAAATTTAAAAGCCGAATTTAGCATCTTAAAGATACGGGTCTAGGCGCGTAAATTTAAATTTAGTCAGTATAGATTTGTGGTTTTGCGACCGCTCATCAACCGCGCGCCGCAGCGTTTTTGCCTGGCTTATTCGTTTCTCTAGCCTAGTTTAGCTAGGCAAATTCGGCTAAATTTTACTAAACATACGCGCGAGTCGGTTGCTTGTTTTGGCTGTTTAAAACTTAAATTTAAACGTCAAATTTTATGCTTACGGCGCGCGAGTTAAAACCTTTAAATTTAAAAGCAAATTTAGTCTAGCTTGGTTTGATAACTAAACGGCGGCCTAAATTTCGCCGCCGCAGCCAAAAACCGCGGTTAAAACGGGCGAATTAGCGCGCAAAATTTGCCGGGCGTCAAGAGTGTGCAGTATTTGCTAGAGCCTTACCGCGTATCTACCGCTTACAACGCTTTTTGCGGCTTTGCCGGCTCGCTAAGCTTTAGAGCGTATCTGCGCCCGCAAACTTCGCCTGCGCCGGCTGGTGCGAAATTTAGCGCTTTAAAGCGGCGAATTTAATCCTTAAAAATCTTCAAAAATGAGTAAACGTCGCGCACGCCGTTAATGTGCTTGGCGTACCATATCGCGTGTTTTTCCTGCTCGATGTCGGTTATGATGCCCGTAAATACGACGTTGCACTGCACAACGCTCACTCTCACGCTCGTACCGCTTATTATGCTGTCTTTAAAAAGATTATTTTTTAAATTTAGCATTATGGCGAGGTTGCCTTCGCATCCGCCGCCGTCTTTGGGGAAGCGTATATACGTATAGATTTTATTTACGCCGCTTGTATTTTTGGCTAATTCCACGAGTTTTTCTTTGTGCTCGGCGTCCGGTACGACGCCGATGAGGTAGACGTCGCCGTAAAAGCTCTCCACGTCCACGTTTAGGTTGCTAAGGCCGCTCGTGCCAAAAATTTTAGTCTGAATTTTGGTTTTTACGATTTTATCTTTGGCTATGGAGTAGATGCCCCGCTCGTCTTGGCTCACTTGATAGGCGTCGTATACGTTTATGCCCGTTAGCGGCGTCACGGTGGTGAAATACTCTAAGCATCCGCCCAAAAAAATAGCGGGAGCCAAAAACGCGAGAGCATGTAAAATTTGCCGTAAAAAGAGCCTAAAATCCATCGCGAGCCTATAAAATTTTGCCTAAATACTATAAAAATCAAACTAAAATTTATATAAATTTGGCTATAATCGCCATCGTCATCTAAAAATGCGGAGGATAAGGCGATCTGGTGGCGTCCGCGGACTTCAAATCCGATGGCGGGGCGGTTGACCGCTTCGCGGGGAGTTCGATTCTCTCATCCTCTCGCCAAACTTCTACGTTTATTATCTTAAAACAAGCAAAATTCAGCTACAATAAGCCGTTTATGTAAAATTAATTTAAGGTTTTTCTTTTGGCTAAGTCTAATCTCGATAAAAATGCCCTTTCTTTCGCCGTTTTAAGCAAGATATATATGGTAAATTTTATCGTTATCGCCGCATTAATCTGCGTGGCCGGCTTTGGCGTAAATTTGAAATTTGAAGACGTAAAAGGCGAAATTTATGCCCAAAACGCTTATTTTAGCAACTTTTTGTCCGAGCGTTTCGCGGCTGCCGATTCGGAGCTAAGGCTGATAGAAAAATACCTCGCCGCAAATGCCGCCGACGTTAAGACGGTATTTGAATTTTCTTTAAATAATAGCCCGGAATACGTCGCGTTTTTTATAGCCGATAAAAACGGCGAGATAAAATTTACGACCGATGAGAAACTAGGCGCGAAATATAGAGGTTTTTTCGCATCTAAGCCTTGGGCGGACGCGGAAGCGGGCGAGACGCTGCGCTCTAAATTCGCCCTTGATAAAAGCGACTCCGCATCGAGATTTACCGCGATAAAGATGAGTAGCGGAGAGATTTTAGCGGTACTGATAAATTATTCTTTCATTTATGATGAATTAACCAACAATCGCGGCTTTGGCGGTGCGAAATCATTTGTCGTCTCAGGCGACGGCGAGATACTTTTTCACGGCGATACGGAGCTGGTTTTGGAGCGTAAAAAGATATTTGACGTATACGGCGCGCCTGCCGATTATATTGGCGGAGGGATAAAATTTGCGCTAAATTCGCCGCAAAAAGACATCTATCTCGCGGCAAAAGTGCCTAACGAAGGCGTTGCGGCCGTGTCTTATTATCCCTTAAACAAACTCGTGCGCGAAAATTTAATTTTTCTGCTAGTTTGCGGTGTATTTTTGGGCGCTGGTTCGCTCTTTACGCTATTTTACGCTAAATTTATGAAACAAAACGTCGTAAAGCCCATCTACGTCATCAAAAATTTAACGCGAAAAGCAAGGCGCGGCGAGGAGATAAGCGGGTATTTAAAATTCGGCGAGATAGATGATTTTGAGCAGATAGCAAGCGACGTAAAGAGCCTTTTTGACGAGCGCGAGGCGAGTAAAGCGGCTCTTGAGAGATACTCGAGTAAGTTTGGATTTTTGTTTGAAAAAGGGCCTTTTATCTTACTTTTAATCGACGCAAAAAGCGGCGAGATACTAGAGGCTAGCGCGCAGGCTTGCGAATTTTACGGACTTAGCGCGGAGGAGATAAAGGGCAAAAATTTAACCCTGCTAAACGCGCCAGATTTGGCTCAAATCAAAATTTTGCAAGAAGACGGCGCGCAGATTTACGAAACGAGCCGTATCGCGGCGGACGGCCAGGCTAGACAAATACGCATCCGCAAACAAAACTACGAGCTTAGCAGCGGCGAAAAGATCGGCTTTTGCGTGATAGAAGATATCACGCAAAGCGACGCTTTAAAGAAAAACGCGGCGAAGGAAGATTTGATGAGCGAGCATTCGCCGGCATTTAGCGTCGCGTGGAAAGGCGGGCTAGTAGGCGCGGTATCGGGCGTCTCGCATAGCGTCAAACGCGTTTTGGGCTATAAACCAGCAGAGATGCTTGCTACGGATTTTGACTTTAAAAACATCATTCATCCGGATGATTTGGATAAATTTTTAAACGAATTTAATATCAAATTTAGGCTCTACGGCGCGAATTTGCGCAAAAGGGAGTTTGAGAGCTTGCAGCCTTGCAGGCTGATGAGGAAAAATTTAGAGAGCGTAAAGTGCGATATTTTCGTCAAATTTATCTCGCAAGACGGCAAAAATATCGACGAGGCGATCGGATATTTTATCGAATGCGATTTGTCGCGAAATCTAATCTCGCTACAAGGCGCGGCGTCTAGTTTATCAAGCGGACAAGGCTTGCGCGGCGAGGCGATTTTGCGCCTTTTGGCAAACTCTAGCGAGGGCGTGGCTACGGTCTTGCTAGACGGGACTTTTGCCGGCGTAAACGACGCTTTTTGCAAAGTATCCGGATACGAGAAGAGCGAGGCCGTCGGCAAGCCGTCGAATTTATTAAAGTCCGGCGTACACGACGCTAAATTTTATGAAAATATGTGGCAAAGCCTGCTAAAAAACGGCTTTTATAGCGGCGAGGTTTATAACAAGCGCAAAAACGGCGAAATTTATCTAGAACAGCTTAGCATCGTTACGATTTTTGAGGGCGGCAAGCCCGCGTATTTCGTCGCGGCGTTTCACGAGCTTCCGTGGAGAGAGCCTGGAGCGACCGAAACGAATCAAAAGCAAAGGAGCAAGAGTGAGCGAATTTGACGCGAACGTCTATGAGCACGAGATACCAAGCGGCACGAGGCTGTATTTCGGACAAAGCGCGAAACTAAAAAGAAAGATCGAGCGCGCGGCGAGCGAAATTTTGGAAAAAAACGGATTTCACGAGATCGTGACGCCGTTTTTCTCGTATCACCAGCACCTAAGCGTGCAGCCAACGGCTCTGGTGCGCTTTAGCGATCACGAAAATCACCAAATCAGCCTGCGCGCCGATAGCACCGTGGACGTCGTGCGAATCGTGCTTAGACGCCTAAAAGACACCGAGCCTAAACGCTGGTTTTATATCCAGCCGGTTTTTAAGTATCCAAGCGCCGAAATTTATCAAATCGGCGCCGAGCTAATCGGCGAGAGCGATCTGGCTACTAGCGTCAAGATCGCAAAGGAGCTTTTTGAATCGTTTGACCTCGCGCCCGTGCTGCAAATCAGCCACATCGCGATCCCGCAGATCGTGTGCAGGCTCTTAAATTTACCTATTTCGATATTTGAGCACGGCGAGATCGAAAAAATCCTAAATCAAAACGAAGAGTGGCTAAAAAGGCTAGCCTTCGTAAATACGGTGGGCGACATCGACGAGATTTTGCCGATGGTTCCAAGCGAGATAAAAACCGCGCTGCTTGAGATAAAAGAGCTAGCCCAAGCGGTAAAATATGAAAATTTAAGAATTGTTCCGTTATATTATTCAAAGATGAGGTATTATGACAAGCTGTTTTTTAGATTTTTAGACGGCAACGCCGTGCTAAGCGGCGGCGGCAACTACGAGATAGAAGGCATCAAAAGCAGCGGCTTTGGCGTATATACCGACGCGTTAATCGAAAATTTAGATCAAAAGGAGAGAGTATGAGCAAGGCTGACGTGATAGTGGGCGTGCAGTGGGGAGACGAAGGCAAGGGTAAGATCGTAGATCTGCTAAGCGGCGGCTACGATATGGTGTGCAGGTGTCAAGGCGGGCACAACGCGGGCCACACGATCGTTGTAGAGGGCAAGAAAATCGCGCTGCATCAGGTTCCTTCGGGCATACTTCATAAAAATATAATCAACATCATCGGCAACGGCGTCGTGCTCTGTCCGGCCGAGATAATCGAAGAGCTAAAGCAGTTTGGAGACGTCTGGGGGCGGTTATTTATCAGCGACAAGGCGCATTTAAATTTGCCTTATCACGCGCAAATCGACCAAGCCAAAGAAAAGGCCAAAGGCGTACACGCTATCGGCACGACTGGCAAGGGTATAGGGCCTGCGTATAGCGACAAGATCAGCCGCAGCGGACACCGCGTAGGAGAGCTAAAAAATCCCGAAAAGCTTTGCGACGCGATCTTAGCCGATTTTGCGGCAAATAAAGCGTTTTTAGACGTTTTAGGCGTCAAAGCGCCTGCTCGCGAGGAGCTTTTGGGCGAGCTAAAGAGCTACGAGGCGGCGCTGGGTAAATTTATAGTAGATACCACGCACATGGTTTGGGAAGCTATAGACGCGGATAAGAAAATTTTACTCGAAGGAGCGCAGGGTACGCTGCTAGACATCGATCACGGTACGTATCCTTTCGTAACTAGCTCAAACACCGTAACCGCAGGCAGCTGCAGCGGTATCGGACTAAGCCCTAAAAACGTCGGCGAGGTGATCGGTATCATCAAAGCCTACACCACGCGCGTTGGCAACGGCGCTTTCCCGACCGAAGACATGGGCGAAGACGGCAAAAAGATACGCGATATCGGACGCGAATACGGCGCAACGACTGGCAGACCGCGCCGCACGGGTTGGTTTGACGCAGTAGGCGTGAGATACGCGGCGAGGCTTGACGGCGTGGATAAATTTGCGCTGATGAAGCTTGACGTTTTAGACGGCTTTAAAAAGGTAAAAATCTGCAAAGCCTACGAGAAAAACGGCAAGATAATCGAGTATTTCCCAAGCGATTTGGAGGGCGTAAAGCCGGTCTACGAGGAGCTTGAGGGCTGGGATAAGGTAGCTGGAGCGCGTAAATTTGAGGATCTTCCTGCAAATGCAAAGGCTTTTATCAAACGCATCGAGGAGATCACGGGCGTAAAAGTCGGCATAGTATCTACTAGCCCGGAGCGCGAAGACACGATAGTCCGCTAAGATGAAAAGCAAATTTACGCAAATCGTAAATATAAAAAAGCGAAATTTAGACAAAATCGAGCTAAATTTAGCAAGAACCAGAAACGAAGCGGCGATGATAGAGGGCTTCATAGCGCAGGCCGCCGAGCAAATTTCAAAATTTGAAATGCCTTCAAGCGGCTCTGCGGCCGATCTGCGCGGTTCGCTGGAGCTTCTTGGCGCCATGCGACGAGAAAAAACTCTGCTAACCGAGCGGCTCGAGCTAACGAAAAAAAGCATCGCGCACCTCGAGCGGCAGCACAAGGCGGCAAATTTGGAGTACGAAAAGATGAAATACCTGCAAACGCAGGACTTTAGCGCGCAAATAGAAAAGATAAAAAAGGCCGAAGCGGCGGCTCTGGACGAGTTTGCGACGATGAATTTTACTAGGCAAAAAGAGGCGAAGGCTTGAAAAAATTTTTGATTTTACTAACTTTAAATTTATGCGTTTGGGGCGCAAACGGCGCAAATGTTCAAAGCCCGGCGCAAAGCGGCTTTAATATCCCGGTGGACTGCGTTTCGATCTTTGAAACCAGAAAAGACGAGCTAAAAAGAGAGCTTGCTAAAATAGACGAAGCAAGGCAGGCTTTGGAGGCTTTTCGTGCGAGTTCGGCGGCGCTTTTTGAGGAGAGAAACGCCAAACTAGCCGCCAAAGAGGCCGAGATAAATGCGACTCTAGCCCGCGCGCAAGAGGAAAAAAAACAGACCGAGCAGCTGATAAAGAAAAACGACGAAATCCTAAAAGAGCTAAAAACTATGACTAGCGACAAGGTCGGCGAAACCTACGGCAAGATGAAAGATCAAGCCGCCGCCGACGTTCTAAGTGCGATGGATAGGGCGGACGCGGCTAGCATCATGTACTCGCTAAGCCCTAAAAAAATCTCTGCGATAATGGCTAAAATGGAGCCTACCGCGGCGTCTGAAATCACGCTTTTAATCAAGCAAGGGCCGCCGTTTATAAAGGCTGAAAAAAACGTAACGCAAGAAGTCTCTCCGACCTCGCCCGACGGCCCAGCTGGAAATCTGCTAAATTTGTAAATTTAGAGCCGCGGTGCTCTAAATTTATCTCGGTTCACGTCTAAATTTGACCTAAAATTTACTACGGTCAAATTTAACGCTAAAGCCTAAATTTAACTAATATCCGGTCTTAAAAAAGCCAAAAATGCTTTTATCAGCGCGTCAAATTTGGATTTAAGTTTTACTAAAAACAAACGCCCGCCAAAACAAAAACTCCGTGAGATTTTAGGTATTTCTTACCAAATTTTGGTTAAAATCAAGCCCAAAAAGAGAGGTAAAAATGCGTATAAAACTCCCACACACACCCTACATCGCGCACAAAATCGCTATTGATTTATTAAAGTCCGGATTCGTAAATTTAACGCGCGGAGTGGAGCCGGTAGCGGCATGCGCGAAAGAAATTTTAGATGACGATTTACAAAAAGAAAAAGCGCTTGAAGAGCGCGTAAACGAGGTACTAGCTCAAAACGAAGACGATATGGAGAGCATGCAAGTCGATAGAAAAAATATGTTTTGGCTCGTGAAAAAAAAGCTGGCCAAAGAGTACGGCGTCATCCTTTCTTACGAAGACCGCTTTAGCAACGTCGCTCATCTCGTGCTACAAAACGCTTGGAAAAAGGGACTCATCGACTACTCGGTCTCCGAAAACCGTATCAAAAACATCATCTACGGCTCGATCGAAGAGTATCTAAAAACGTATGAAATTTTACAAGACGTAGTTATCGACAAAATCGACGGCTACAAGCGCAAGCTGATCCCTGGTACCGAGGAGTACGACATCGTATTTGAGCGGCTCTACGAGGACGAGCTAAGAAAACGAGGCATGCTGTGAGAGCTTATATCTACTTTGAAAACGGCGTTTTTTTGCAGGCGAAGGCCTTTGGCGCGAGCGGTACGGCTAGCGGCGAAATGGTCTTTAATACAAGCCTAACCGGCTATCAGGAGATCATGAGCGATCCTAGCTATGCGGGGCAGTTTATCGTCTTTACGATGCCAGAAATCGGCATAGTAGGCGTAAACGAAGACGATATGGAGAGCGCCAAAATCCACGCTAGCGGCGTTTTGATGAGGGATTTTAACTCTACGCCGTCAAATTTCCGCTCGCAAAAAAGCTTGGAAGAGTTTTTCAAAGAGCAAGGCAAATTTGGCGTTTATGATATCGATACGAGATTTTTAACCAAGATGCTACGCGATAACGGCGCGCTTCACGCTGTGATCTCGACTGAAATTTCAGACGAAAAAGAGCTAAAAAAACTGCTAGAAAACTCGCCTAGAATCTCAGAGATAAACTACGTCGCAAAGGTGAGTACGGAGCAAATTTACGCTCACGAAAAGGGCGCCTGGGATCCCGCGAGCAAAGCCTACTCCGCGCTAAAAGCAAACGGCAAAAAGGTCGCCGTCATCGACTACGGCGTGAAGCGAAACATCCTAAACGAGCTTTGCGAAACCGGCCTTGAGACGCAAATTTATCCGCACGACGTGCAGGCAGACGAGCTCATCGCTAAATTTAACAAAGGCGAGATAAACGGCGTGTTTCTCTCAAATGGCCCGGGCGAACCCAAAGCCCTAAAAAACGAGATCGCGCAGATAAAAAAGCTGATCGAGGCTAGGATGCCGATTTTTGGCATTTGCCTCGGCCATCAGCTGCTTAGCAATGCATTTGGCTTTGAGACATACAAGCTAAAATTCGGTCAGCACGGCGCAAATCACCCGGTTTTAAATTTGCAAACCAAAGCAGTCGAGATAACGGCGCAAAACCACAACTACAACGTTCCCGAGGAGATCGCGCAGGTCGCCGAGATCACGCATAGAAATCTTTTCGACGGCACGATCGAGGGCGTTAAATACAAGGATTATCCGGTATTTTCGGTGCAGCATCACCCCGAGGCTAGCGGCGGACCGAGCGAGAGCAAATATATCTTTAAACAATTTTTAGAAATTTTATAGTTGCTAGTCGCGATCAAATTTGAGCAAAATTTAGGGTTAAATTTGCGAGCCGAATTTAACCCCAGCGCGGCTAAAATTCGCAAATGAAATTTGACGGTCAAATTTGATGAGCGGCGCGGAGTTTGTTTCGATTTTGAGCGTCGCGGCGCTTAGCTCGGTAGGCCACTGCGTAGGCATGTGCGGCGGTTTTGCTATCTTGCTCGCGCGGTTTTTGAGCGGCAAAGGTAAAATTTTTAGCGCGGCGATGATAGCGGGATATAACCTAGCTAGAATTTGCGCTTATATGCTACTTGGCTTTATTTTCGGGTCGTTTGGCGGCGTATTTACGCTATCTCTTGCGGCACGAGGCTACTTGTTCTTTGCCGTTGGCGTTTTTATGGCGGTTTTGGGCGTGGCGCTCATTAGACGCGGGACGCTACTTAATTTCATCGAGAAAAACGCATTTTTATCCAAAATTTTAAACGAAAAAATGAAAGCTGCGATCGCTAAAAATAGCGTGCCGGGGTTTTTAGCGCTCGGGTTTTTAAACGGGTTACTGCCGTGTGGAGTGGTTTATTATTTTTTAGCTTTAGCCGTAGCTAGCGGCAGCGGGGCAAAGGGCGCAGCCATCGCGGCTACGTTTGGCGCGGTTAGCTTTTTTGCGATGAGTTTTTACGCACTGATTTTAAAGGCCGCGAGCGAAAAATTTAAAAAACATGCGCTAAATTTAAGCGGCGCGGCGATAATAATTTACGGAATTTACCTGGCTTTTATAGGATTTACGGCGAGCAATGGATAAGATCAAAGCAAGATTCAGGCAGTATCAAGAGGCTATCGAGGCTAGTAACATCGTCTCAAAGACCGACATCAACGGCACTATCACCTTCGTAAACGACGAGTTTTGTAAGATGTCGGGCTTTACGCGCGAGGAGCTAATCGGCGCAAATCACAACATCGTGCGCCATCCCGAGGTGCCAAAGGATGTTTACGCGCGGCTTTGGGATACGATTTTAGCTAAAAAAGTGCACAAAGGCACGATAAGAAACCGCACCAAAGACGGCCGCGACGTCTATCTAAACACGACCATTATACCGATTTTAAATTTAAGCGGGCAGATCGAAGAGTTTCTTGCGATCAGGCATGACGTGACGGACGTGATAAATCTCAACAATGAGCTTGAAAAGACGAAAAAAGAGCTACTAAATTTAAACGAAAATCTCGAAAACAGAGTCGCCGAGCAGACGGCCAAGTTCGTAAATTTAAACCAAAATCTAGAAAATTTGGTAAAAGCCGAGATCAAAAAAAACGAGGAAAAGACCAAAATGCTCTTTTTGCAGTCTCGTTTAGCCTCGATGGGCGAGATGATCGCAAACATCGCTCACCAGTGGCGCCAGCCTTTAAACGAGCTTAGCATCACGCTTTTTAAACTAAAAGAGGGCGTCAAAGCAAACGAGAAATTCGAGGCCGGCTACGAGCATGCAAAGCGCGTGATAAAGGGTATGTCGCAGACGATCGAGGATTTTAGAAACTTTTTTAGCGTCGAGCGCGAGAAGGAGGTTTTTTTGCCCTCGGCTGCGGTAGAAAACGCGCTAAAGATGGTGCAGGGAACCTACGAAAAAGAGGGCATAGACGTAAATTTGGAGCTAAAAAGCGAGGGTCAAATTTACGGATTTGAGTCGCAGCTTTGTCAGGCCGTGATTATCCTGCTTTCTAACGCCAAAGATGCGCTGGCAAATAAAAAAGACGATAAAAAAGTAACGCTAACGTTAGAAACAAAGGATAAATTTGCTATCATAAGAGTAACAGATAATGCCGGCGGTATAAAAGAGGAGATAATGGATAAGATTTTTGAGCCGTATTTCACCACGAAGCACCCAAGCTTAGGCACGGGTATCGGCCTATATATGCTAAAAAGCATAGTCAAAAATCACGGCGGAAGCGCCGGCGCTAAAAACGTAAAATTTGGAGCGGAATTTGAGATAAAACTGCCGCTAAAGGATGAAAAATGAAAAATTTTAAAGAGCTAACGCTACTGCTAGTCGAGGACGAGGATAGCATAAGAGAGTCGATGCAAGAGGTTTTCGCAGGCGTATTTCAAAAGGTTATCTCGGCCTCAAACGGCGACGAAGGTCTTAAGAAATTTAAAAAATTTAGCCCCGATATCGTGATAGCCGATATCATGATGCCTATCATGGACGGACTTGAAATGTCAAGGCAGATAAAAGAGTTCTCAAAAAATACGCCCGTAGTGATACTAAGCGCGTATAGCGAAAAGGAAAAGCTACTAAAGGCTATCGACGTGGGTATCGATAAATACGTAATCAAGCCTATCGACATGGACGAGCTTTTCGCCCTGCTAGAGCAGATCGTAAAAACCAAAATCATAGGCGCCGATATCATCGAGATTTCGGGCGGATATTCGTTTAACCAAACCAAAAAAGTGCTCGTAAAAAACGGCGTCGAGATCGCGCTAACCAAAAAAGAGCTGGCCTTTATCTCGCTTTTGGTTAAACGTATCGGCACGCTCGTTTTAACCGAGGAGATCAGAAACGTGGTGTGGTTTGGCGAAAAGGTAAACGATCCTGCCGTTAGGACGTTTATCAAGCGAATACGCGATAAAGTTGGCGCCGGACTCATCAAAAACTCGCCGGGACTTGGCTATAAAATAGAACTAAAAAAGTAAAATTTGAAACGCAAATTTAGGTCGGTTAAGCGATTTTACACTAAAAATCTAATAAAATAACAATCTAATAACAAAATAAACAAAGGAGGATATCGATGCGACTAGACAGGGCGCTAAGCTACGACTACACGGTCGCCAAGTATTTTATGTTCGCGACGATACTGTTTGGGATAGTCGGTATGAGCGTCGGCGTTTTCATAGCGTTTCAGATGGCGTACCCGGACTTAAACTATCTCGCGGGCGAATACGGCACCTTTAGCCGCCTAAGACCGCTACACACGGCGGGCGTGATATTTGGATTTATGCTTTCGGGCGTTTTTGCGACGTGGTACTATATCGGACAGAGGGTTTTGAAGGTATCGATGAGCGAGTCGCCGTTTTTGATGGCGGTAGGCAAGCTGCACTTTTGGATATATATGCTGGTGATGGCAGGCGGCGTATTTAGCCTACTTGCCGGCGTTAGCACGTCAAAAGAGTACGCCGAGCTAGAGTGGCCGCTAGATATCGGCGTGGTCGTGCTTTGGGTGCTTTGGGGCGTTAGTATATTCGGCCTCATCGGTATTCGCCGCGAGAGAACGCTTTATATCTCGGTTTGGTATTTTATCGCTACGTTTTTAGGTATCGCGATGCTTTATTTGTTTAACAACATGGCCGTGCCGACCAAGCTGGTTTCGGGATACGGCAACTGGTGGCACTCGGTCTCGATGTACGCCGGAGCCAACGACGCGCTAGTGCAGTGGTGGTACGGGCATAACGCCGTGGCGTTCGTGTTTACCGTGCCGATAATCGCTCAAATTTACTACTTCCTCCCTAAAGAGAGCGGTCAGCCGATATTTTCTTACAAGCTTTCTATTTTCTCGTTTTGGAGCCTCATGTTCCTTTATCTTTGGGCGGGCGGACACCATCTGATCTACTCTGCGGTGCCTGACTGGATGCAGACGATGGGTTCTGTGTTTTCGGTGGTTTTGATACTGCCGTCTTGGGGTTCAGCTATAAATATGCTTCTAACGATGCGTGGCGAGTGGCAGCAGCTTAGAGAAAACCCTCTTATCAAATTTATGATTTTAGGCTCGACGTTTTATATGTTTTCGACTCTTGAAGGACCGATTTTAGCGATAAAGTCCGTAAACGCTCTAGCGCACTTTACCGACTGGGTGCCGGGTCACGTGCACGACGGTACGCTTGGCTGGGTCGGCTTTATGACGATGGCGGCGCTTTATCACATGACGCCTCGCGTATTTAAACGCGAAATTTACTCGAAATCCTTGATGGAAACCCAGTTTTGGATACAGACTATCGGCATAGTGCTTTACTTTTCGTCGATGTGGATCGCGGGTATCACTCAGGGTATGATGTGGCGCGCGACGGATGAATACGGAAATTTAGCCTATTCGTTTATCGATACGGTGATAAATATCGTGCCGTACTACTGGATTAGAGCCGTGGGCGGACTGCTATATCTGCTTGGATTTTTTATATTTGTTTACAATATTTACAAGAGTTTTGGCGCCAAAGCGCTCGTAAAAGAGCCGTTAAGCGCGAGTCCTGCGGGCGTAAAGGAGGTTGCTAATGTTTAGTTGGTTAGAGAAAAATCCCTTCTTTTTCGCGGTTATGGTTTTTATATTTATCGCCTATGCGGGCGTGATTGAGATTTTGCCTGATTTTGCCAACAGAGCTAGGCCGCTTGAGGGCACCAAGCCGCCGACGGTTTTACAGCTTGCGGGCAAACACGTATATATGAAAGATAGCTGTAACGCCTGCCATACGCAGCAAATTCGCCCTTTTAAGGCCGAGACCGATAGATACGGCATGTATTCGCTTAGCGGCGAGTATGCGTTTGACCGCCCGCATCTTTGGGGATCAAAGAGAACCGGCCCCGACCTTTGGCGCGTGGGCAACTACCGCACCACCGACTGGCACGAAAATCACATGAAAGAGCCGACCTCCGTGGTGCCCGGTTCTATAATGCCTGCTTATAAGCATCACTTTAGCAACAACGCCGACATCGAGACGGCATACGGCGAAGCGGTAACGACGAAAAAGGTATTTGGCGTACCGTACGACGTAGAGGGCATGCCAAAACTCGGCACCTACGAGGAAGCGCAAGCAGCCGCCAAAGAAGAAGCCGCCGCTATAGTTGAAGAGATGAAGGATGAAGAGGTCAAAAAGGCCTTCGAGCGCGGAGAGATCCGCGAGATAGTGGCGCTCATCGCCTATCTAAATAGCTTAAAATAGGCGAATTTATGGATGCGCAGACTCTAAGAGATATCCAAGGATACGGAGCTTTTATCTTTCTAGCCGTGTGCGCCGCGCTTCTTTACGGGTACTATTTTCATCTGTATAGATCCGAAAAGAGCGGCAGGCGAAACTACGAAAGATACTCCGACCTCGCCCTAAAAGACGGTATCGACGAGGAAATTTTAGAGTCTGCATCCATAGAGCAAAACGCTAAAAAGGAAAAATAATGCAATGGTTTAATTTAGAAGATAACGTAAATTTACTGGGGCTTATCGGAGCTATTGCCATCGTTTTAGCCACGGTTTTCGTCGTAAGCCGCTTGGTCGGGCAGATGAAGGTAGCAAAACCGGATGCCGAGCTAAGCGAGCATAGCTGGGACGGCATAGGCGAGTACAAAAATCCCGTACCGCTGGGCTGGGCGATAGTTTATGCGATATGCATCGTCTGGGCCTTGTGGTATATGATCGCCGGCTATCCGGTAAACTCCTACTCGCAAATCGGCGAATACAACGAAGAAGTCGCCGCCGCAAACGCTAAATTTGAAAAACGCTTCGCAAACGTGGACGCCAAGACGCTTCACGCGATGGGCGAGAGCGTGTTTTTGGTGCAGTGTTCCTCCTGCCACGGCATAACCGGCGACGGTATAAACGGCAAGGCCGCAGACCTTTCCAAATGGGGTAGCGAAGAGGGTATATTTGATACGATAATGAACGGCTCAAAAGGCCTTGAGTATCCGATGGGCGAGATGCCTGCGGGTATGGCGGACGAAGAGGGCGCAAAAGCGATCGCGGCCTACATCGCTAAGGAAATTTCGGGCATAAAAAAGACCAAAAACGAAAATTTGGTAGAAACGGGCAAGGAGCTTTTTGCGACCTGCGCGGCGTGCCACGGCGAGGACGGCAAAGGCATGGAGGGCAACTCTCCTGATCTATCTAAATACGGCACGGCCGAGTTTGTCGAGGACGTGTTGCAGCGCGGTAAAAAGGGCGCTATCGGTACGATGCCTAAATTTAGCGACGGCAGGCTAAACGCCTTGCAGCAAAAAGCCGTCGGCGAGTACGTCATCTCGCTTTCTAAAGGAGAATAAATGGAAAACACGAATCGAAATGTTTTTGGCATACACGGAGTGACCGGGCTACTCGTCGCGACCGGACTGCTGCTAGCGATCCTGGCGGCACTCACGTACTACGCGATCAAGCTGCAGCAAGAAGTCGCGCAAAAGCCTTACTCGCTAAACGCCTCCGAGCTAAAGATGAAAAGCGCGGATAACGCCAAACAAGTGCGCGTAAAGGAGTAAAAATGCAAGCAATTTTGGAGAAATTTATCGTCGCGGGACTCATTGCGGCGGCGGCATTTACGGCGTGGGCGGTGCTAACGCCAAATCACCTTTTCGTGGGATGAAATTTGATAAATCAAAGAGCGCAGAATTTGCCGCTCTTTTTCAAATTTTAAGCTTAAACCCTAGAGGCGCGCTTTGCTTGTTGCGCGAAAAAGCGCGACTAGGCCGATGAAGCTTATAAATTCTACTCGCTCAAATTTAACTATCCTTTGCCGCTTCCTCGCGCTCAAATTTGCAAATTTGGCGTGCGCCTTTTTTATCTTTTTGTTTTTTATTTTTTACGGCGCGGCGACTTTGCAGGGTTCAAATTTGCCTCGCGAGATAGTCTTGGTAAATCAAAACATCCTAAGCCCCGCAGTAAGCGAGAAAATCGCGGTTTTAGGCGAGGAGCTAGCAAGTAAAAGCGGCGTTTTTGCGGGGGTTGCGGTTTATGAGAGCCTAGGGGTCAAAACGCTAAAAGAAGCGGCCGCGCAGCTAAATTTGACCCCGCCTTACGCGCTTTTGATGCTTGCTAAAGCGGAGCATAAGGTAGAAATTTTCGCCGACCCCCAGACGCTAAAGCTTTTTGATAAAGAGAAAATTTTAAGCCCGTATCCAAGCTCCGGCTCTATTTTGCCGATTTTAGCGTCCAAAAACGGCAAAGATATCTTTAACGCCGCCGTGCTAAACGGCTACGCGGATCTTGCCGAACAGATCGCCGCGAGCAAGGGCGTGAGCTTGCAAAACGCTATCGGCAACCAAAACCGTCTGACGCTAGATGCGTTTAGGATTTTTATCTACGGCTCTATCGTGCTTGTCGTTTGCGTCGCCGCGTTTAGAAAATTTAGGAGGAAAAATGGCTAAAAACTACTGGCCTCACGCTATCGTTACCGCGCTTATTTTGATAGTCGCCTCCTGCGTAGCGACCATTATTCTGGCCGTCAAAAACCCCGTAGAGATGGACGGTTTTTACTTTGAGCGCTACCAAAACGTCGATGAAAATATAAACGAGATCGAGGCTAGTCAGCGCAGGTTTGACGCCAAATACGATCTTAATTTCAAGCCCGAATTTGACGGACTAAACGGATATTTTGGTATCGCCGTCGCGCCTAAAAACGGCTCGGTAGCGCCAAATTTCACGCACGAGATTTTACTAACCAGACCCGCGACGAACGAGCAAAATCAAAATTTAGACGCCAAATTTGACGGGCAAATTTTAAAAACGCAGTCCGTGACGCTCCCAAAAAAAGGTAGATGGCAAATTTTGCTAAAAATATCCGACGCAAACGACACCGGCTTTTATAAATTTAACTTCGAAGCGCGCTAGTTTTCTTTGATTTTCAGCCGCTCTGGGCTATTATTTCGCCAAAAAACAAAGAGCCTCTATGCAAAATTTAGACAAACTTTATATCTTTACCAACTCGCGAAAGATCCGCGAATTTAACGCGAAATTTCAAAACGAACTCGTGCCAAAGGCCATGACGATAGCGCAGTTTGAGCAAAAGGCCGTGCTGGTGCCGGGGTGCTTTGAGGCGGACGAGGCCTACGCGCTGGTGCTGATGCAGCGAGCCTGCGCGAGCGTGAGAGAGGCCTCCGAGCGGCTGCGTATCCCGTCCGAGTTTTTTGCTTTTTTGAAAAACAACGACTATCTTTTTAGTTTTTTTAAGGAGCTCGCCATCAGCAAAAAGAGCGTGGCGGATCTGAAATTTAGCGATATTTACGCCGATTACGAGGAGCATCTGGGTATCCTCGAGGCGGTGCTTGCGCGCTATAAGGAGCTGCTCGCGGCCGAAAATCTATACGACGGTATCGCGCTGCCTGAGATTTATCGGCTAAACGGCGGATTTGTGAGAGAATTTCGCGAGATTTATCTTGAAGTAGACGGCTTTTTGAGCGAATTTGAGTGGGAGCTGTTTAGCGAGATCGCCAAGCTAACGACGCTAAAAATCATCTTTCAAACCAGCAAATTTAACAAAAAACTGATCTCAAAACTGGCTGAGATTTCTGGCATTGAGGCGAGCGAGTTTAGCCTTTACTGCGAATTTGAGCTAAATTTGAGCTCGCGCGAGCTAAAAAAAACTGGCGTCTTGCGCAAAAATCCGCTCGTTTTAAAAAGAAGCTTTAGCGCTAGAAGCCTGCAAGCGGCCTACGCGATGGCAAAGGCTAGCGAGTTTGTCGCCGAGGGTATCAAACCCGAAAACATCGCCGTTATCTTGCCTGACGAGAGCTTTGCCGAGATCTTGCGCCTGCACGACCGCAGCAAGATGTTTAACTTTGCGATGGGCGAGAGCTTTACCCGCACGCGGTTTTTTCAAATTTTAAAGTGCATAGTAACCGCGGTAAACGACAAAATCCGCGTAAATTTGAGCGAGGATAACTACAAAAATTTCAACGAATTTGAGTTTAATCTGCATGAATTTGGCGTTAGTGGCGAGCTGTTTGCTAAATTTAAAAACGGTTTTGAAGCGCCTTGCTCGTTTGAGGATTTTAGGGCGCTTATGGAGGAGATTTTGGCGCTTGAGAGCGACCCCGCCGCCGCGCAAAAAGCGCGAGAGGAGTTATTTTACGCGCAGAGTTTGGCGCGGTATTTTAGCTTTACGCTGCGTCAAATTTGCGAGATATTTTTGATAAAGCTAGCTAGGCTTAGGCTTGATCACGTAGGCGGCGGCAAGATCGGCGTCATGGGCGTTTTGGAGAGTCGCGGGTTAAAATTTGATGGCGTCATAGTGCTTGATTTTAACGACGATTTGGTACCAAAGCGCAGCGTAAACGAGACGTTTTTGAGCTCGCGCGTGCGCCAAAAGGCGGGCCTTATCGGTTACGTGGACCGCGAAAATTTGCAGAGATTTTACTACGAGAGCCTAATCGGCGGCGCGAAAAAAGCGGCGATATGCTACGCGGCAAACGAGGAGAAAATCGCGTCGAGATTTCTCGGCGAATTTAATGTCGTGGAGGATGCGAGATTTAGCGACGAGAGCTATGCGGCGCTGTTTAACGGCGAATTTGCGGATGAGCAAAAACTTGAGGCCGAGACGAACCCGCATCTTGACGAAAGAAACGAGGCTAAGTCGGGACAAACAAAAACCGCCAAAGAGCGGAGTTTGTTTGAATTTGACGTGCAGGGCGAGCTAGATTCGGGCGCGAATTTAGCTATTAAATCTGACGAAAACGGCGCGCAGAACAAAACGCCGAGCGAAAACCCGCGAGCGCTAAATTTAATAAAATTTACTCGAAAAACGCCCGCAAAGCCTAAAATTTTCGAGCAAGATATCATCGTCAAGCATGATTTTTTCGCTATCCCGCTCTCTTTTAGCAGGCTAAATACCTATTTACAGTGCCCGCGGCGGTATTATTACAGATATATTTTAAACGTAAATCCGCCCGTGATGCCGCAAACCGCGTCTGCGGCGGACTTCGGTAACTCGCTGCATAGGGCGCTTTTTGAGTATTACTCCAAATTTGAGAGGTTTGACCTCGCTAAATTTGAAACGGTGCTAAGAGAGCTAAACACGCCGCCGCTAGAGCGCGAGATAACGATGATAAAGATGGAAAAATTTAAGGCCGTAGAGGACGCCAGATATGAGGCTGGATGGCGCGTGCATGGGCTTGAAAAAGAGCTTGATAGCGTGTTTGCGGGCGTGCGCATAACGGGCAAAATCGACCGCATAGACGTGTGCGGCGGCGAGCTAGCGGTGATTGATTACAAAAGCGGAAAATTTGACGCTAAATCGCTGCAACTGCCATTTTACGAGGCGCTCGTGGGCAAGCCTTGCGAGGGGTACTTTTACGATCTAAAAGATACTATGGGCTTGGTAGCTAGCGAGGCTAGCACGGAGGCGCTGGGCGAGGCGATCGAGCAGCTAAAATCCATAAACGACACGCCGATAAATTTCGGGGAGGCGAAGGGCGCGATGAGCGAATACGAAGACTATAAAATTTTAGTGAAAGGCGAGCTATGAAGCCGTTTTTGGCCCTCGAGGCGAGTGCGGGCAGCGGCAAGACCTTTGCGCTTAGCGTGCGTTTTATCGCGATTTTACTATCGGGCGCCGACACGCGCGAGATCACGGCGCTAACCTTTACCAAAAAGGCCGCCAACGAGATGAAAGAGCGTATCGTGCAGACCTTTTTGCGGCTCGAGGAAAAGGGCGCAGAGCTAGCCGAGCTGGAGCAAATTTTGGGCGCGGGCAGGGATAAGATTTTAGCCATGCGCGACGCGCGGGCGACGCATTTTTTAGAAAGCGATCTAAAAATCGGCACGTTTGACTCGTTTTTCGTCGGTATCTTGCGCAGCTTTTGCTTAAATTTGGGACTAAGCGCCGATTTTGAAGTGAGCGAAAATTTAAACGAGCTACAGCGGGGCGAGTTTGTCGCGAGCGTGAGCAAGAATATGCGGCTACTAAAAGCACTTGCAAATTTGATAGCGACGGCCGAGCGCAGTCAGAGTAGCTTTTTTGAGAGCTTAGAGATGTTTTACGAAAATTTCGGCGAGCTAAAAAGCAGCGAAAACGCGGCGTTTCCAAACGAAAGCGGCGTAGAAGAAGCGCTAAAAAATATGCGTGAGTACGTCCTAGCTAGAGGCGGCGGTAAAGACGCGCAAAACGCCGTGAAAGAGGGCAGTCCAAGCGAAATATTGGCTCGCTCTTTTATGTCGCGCGCGAGTCTTGATTATCGCACGTTTTCTAAAATTTATACGCCGGAGCTCGACGAGATGTTTTTTACGCTAAAAGCGCGATTAAAACAGTATTTTGATGCGCTTGAGGAGTATAAAATCGCCGAGCTGGCTAGATTTTTAAAAATCTACAAAGAGTGCAAAATCTCGCTAAACAAAAGGCTAAATTCTCTCGCATTTAGCGATGTGACGCGCCTGGTTTACGAGCTTTTGCGAGGCGGCGAGACGGACGCGCAGATGCTTTATTTTAGGCTCGACGGGAGGATAAACCACCTTCTCATCGACGAGTTTCAAGACACCAACGTCGCGCAGTACGAGATCATGCGTCCGCTCATCGAGGAAATCGTCGCCGGATACGGACAAAACGGGCTTGGCAGCTTTTTTTACGTGGGCGACGTAAAGCAGAGCATTTACCGCTTTCGCGGCGGTAAAAAGGAACTTTTCGGTAAGCTGATGCGAGATTTTCCGCAGATCAAAGCGCAAAATTTGGAGGTAAATTATCGCAGCAAAAAGGCGCTGGTTAGATTTACGAATGCCGTATTTGCAGGCAAGATCGAAAATTTTAAACCGCAAAGAACGCCCGAAAAGGAGGGCGAGCGGGTAAATTTGGTAGGGCAGATGCCGTATTTTGAGGCGGAGGCGGACGATGTTGGATTCGTGCGGGTAAGCAGCGGCGATGACGTGGCGGCAGAGGCGGCGCAGCAGGTTAAATTTCTGCTTGAAAAAGGGGTCTGCGAGGACGATATCACCGTGCTTTGCTGGAAAAACGACGATATAAATAAAATCTCAAATTTGCTGAGCGAGGCGGGCGTAAAAAGCGTGAGCGAGGGCGTGACGGCGCTACTAGCGAGCAAAAACGCGCGCGCAGTAGCGGAGTACGCTAAATTTTGCCTATTTGACGAGCGAATTTACAAGCTAAATACTGAGGCGATCCTAGACGTAAACGCCGTAAAACTGAGCGTAAATCCGCAAAAATCGGCGCTTGAGAGCCTGCACTATCTGGCGGGCAAGCTCGGCGTAGATATGAGCGACGCGGACGTTTTGCGACTACTTGAGCTGGCGCAGCCGTATTCAAATTTGACCGAGTTTATCTATAATCTTGGTAGATTTGAGGCAAAAGCGAGCGCAAAAAGCGGCGAGGGCGTGAAAATCATGACCGTGCATAAGTCAAAGGGGCTGGAGTTTGAAAACGTGATCGTGTGCGATAAAATGGGCGCAGGGCGGCACGACGGGTCAAATTTTATCGCTGAATACGACGCCGATGCGGGCTCCTGGCAGGTGCGCCACAACGTCAAAAAGCAGTGTATCGACGAGGATTTTGCAAGGCTAAAAGAAAAAGCGGCGCGGCTCGAGCGCGAGGAGGATATGAATAAGCTCTACGTCGCGCTAACGCGGGCTATCAGCGGGCTAATCATCATCAAAAAAACTGGCGCAAACGGCAGAAATCCGAGCTTTTTTGGGGCGTATGAGAGTAGCGGCGAGGTTATAGAGTATCTTGATTTGGTAGATTTTAGCTTCGGCGAGCCTACGCCTAGCAAGGCGCTAAATTTGAGTGTAGCGGGCAAATTTGAGCCTATTAAATTAGCTCAAATTTCAAAGCAAATCGTAGATGAAACGCCAAAAACCGAGGGCAAAAATCAAAAGGCGATTTATTTTGGTTTGGCGCTACACTATCTGCTAGAAATGGCGGAAAAATTTGACGAGAGCTCGCTAAAAACGGCGCAAATTTCGATGCGAAACGCATTTCATAAATTTTTAGACGAGGGCGAGCTGGATGAAATTTACGCGCGTGGGTTAAAATTGATAAACGAGCCTAAATTTAAGCAAATGACACAGGGAAAGCGGATGTTTAAAGAGCAGCCCTTGCGATATGATGGCGCATTAAAACAGCTTGACTTGCTCTGCTTGGACGAAACCGAAATCTGCGTGATCGACTATAAAACTAGCGATAAAAATATAGATGAAAATATCGCGCAGGTTGAGGAGTACAAAAAAATATTGGCTCAAATTTACCCGAATTTGAGCGTAAAGGCGGCGATATTTTACGCTTTGCGGGATGAAATTCGAAGCATTGATATTTAAATATAGCTTAAATTAAGCTATATGTAAGGTGCATTTGAATACAATCACGACTTAAAATTATCTAAAGGGTAAGAAAATGACGAAAATAACAAAACCAAACGAAGTGGAGCGCGAGTGGATCGTGCTTGACGCTGCAGGCAAGCGTTTTGGTAGATTGCTAACCGAGGTAGCTACGTTGCTTCGCGGTAAGCATAAACCAAATTTCACTCCGAATGTCGATTGCGGCGATTACGTTATCATAATCAACGCTTCTAAGGCCGAATTTACAGGCAATAATAAAGCCGAGCAAAAGCTTTATCACCGCCATTCAGGATATTTCGGTAGCACGAAAAGCGAGAAATTCGGCGAGCTTTTGGCTGACAAACCTGAAAAACTGTTCAAGCTAGCCGTTCGCGGAATGCTTCCAAAAACAAAACTCGGCAGAGAGATGATAAAAAAACTAAAAGTTTACGCCGGCAGCGAGCATCCGCACACGGCTCAAATAGCTAAAAAAGAAGGAAAATAATCATGGCGAAAGTTTATGCAACCGGTAAAAGAAAAACTGCCGTAGCAAAAGTCTGGCTAAAACCGGGCAGCGGTAAAATTTTAGTAAATGGACTTGATCTAAACACTTGGCTCGGCGGACACGAGGCTATCAAGTTAAAAGTAGTTCAACCTCTACTTTTAACAAAACAAGAGAGCTCTGTAGACGTAACTGCAACGACTCTAGGCGGCGGATACTCTGCTCAGGCTGAGGCGCTAAGACACGGCATATCAAGAGCATTGGCTCTATTTGACGCCGACTTTAGAGCGACTCTAAAACCAAAAGGTCTACTAACTCGCGACTCACGCGTCGTCGAGCGTAAGAAATTCGGTAGAAGAAAAGCTAGAAGAAGCCCGCAGTTCTCTAAACGCTAATAGTTTGCTAAAGCCGTTTTGTCGGCTTTTAGATTTTGGAGATGAGGTATATAATTTGGAAAGACTGATATGTCTCAAGTTGTATGTTAAATTTAGATTTATAAATTAGTGATAAAATCAAAAAATAGTCTTGTGAAAAAACGGGACAAAAGAAAGGATAACTTATGAAAAAGATTGCTCTTGCTTTAGTTGCTGCTACTGCGCTTTTTGCCGCTGATTCAGCTTACAATTACGAACTAACTCCGACAATAGGCGGCGTTCATCCTGAAGGAAATTTGGGAACAAATGAGCAGTCGGCTATCGGTTTAAGAATCGGAAGAAACCTTGAAAATTTCTTTATAGACCACGTAGAACTCGGTCTTAGCCACACTAACAAAATAAGAGAGTACGGCGTAGACGGAAAGGCTACTAGATATTTCGTTAATGCTATTAAAGATTTCGGTCTAACTGAAAAACTATCTCTTTACGGCTTGCTTGGTGCGGGATATGAGGATGTCTCAAAAAAATTCGTCAAAAATGATGACGGCGGCTTCGGTCAATACGGCCTTGGTTTGAGATATCAAATTACCGATAACTTTGCTCTACGCGCTGAAGCCGTAGATGCTATTAAATTTGAACATGCAGATCACAACCTATTCTATACGCTAGGTTTTGCAGTTGGCTTCGGTGCTAAAAATGCTCCTGTGGTTGCAGAGGCGCCAAAAGCTGAGCCTGTTTCAGCTCCTGTAAGCCTTGACGATGATAATGACGGCGTTTTAAACGATGTCGATCAATGCCCAAATACACCGGCAGGCGTAGTAGTTGACGAGACTGGTTGTGAGAAGGTTATCGTTCTTAGAGATATCGGCGTAAACTTTGCATTTGATAGCTATAAAATAACTCCAAAATATCTTGAGGAGATCAAGAAAGTAGCTAACTTTATGGGTGAAAACCCGGGCTACCGCGTAGTTCTAAGCGGACATACAGACAGCGTTGGCGCTGAGGCTTACAACCAAAAACTATCTGAAAAAAGAGCAAATGCAGTTGCTAAAGCTCTTGAAGAACTTGGCGTAAGCGCAGACAAGATCACTGCTGTAGGATACGGCGAGCTTAAACCTGTCGCTTCAAATAAAACAAAAGAAGGACGCGCTGAAAATAGACGCGTTGAAGCTAGATTTAACAAATAATTAGTCTAGCATAATTAATGCATGGACGAGATTAAATTTGAACTTATTTGGTCGTTAATCTCGTCCTATTCTTTAAAAATCTTAGGCTCTATCGCTATCTTGCTTATCGGCAAATGGCTAGTAGCTAAAATCTCAAATCTTATATCAAAGTTAATCATTTCCTCTAGACTTGACGAAACTCTTTCGAATTTCTTACTAAATATCATCAAAACGCTTCTCATGGCTTTTGTAATTATAGCTGCGATCGCAAATTTGGGTGTAGAGACATCTATGTTTGTTGCTGCGCTAGGTGCCATCGGTCTTGCTATCGGTATGGCGTTTAAAGATACCTTTTCAAATATCGGCGCAGGGTTTTTGATAATATTTTTTAGGCCGTTTAAACTCAAAGACCACATAGAAGTCGCAGGCGTGCAAGGCGCAGTCAAAGAGATCAATATGTTTAGCACCGTTTTACGTACAGCCGATCACAAAACCATCATTATTCCAAACGGACGCATTATAAGCAGCAATATAATTAACTTCTCTAAAGAGGGCACTAGGCGCGTCGAACTCATATTTTCCATAGATTACAAAGACGATTTAAAGCTTGCAAAAGAGATTATTTTAAACATAGCTGCCGAAAATAAAAAGATACTAAAAGAGCCAAAGCCATTCGTCGGGGTCGGGAGTCTGGGTGAAAATAGCGTAAATTTGACAGCTAGATTTTGGTGTGCGAGTGATGATTTTTCGGATGTACAGTTTGCTATGCTAGAAAGCGCCAAGCTCGCATTTGACGCCAAAGGCATCTCTATACCATCGCCGCAGCTTAGCATCCGATATCAAGACAAAAAGCAAGACGAGCAAATTTAATTACTCGGTTTTCTTGCATATTTTATGCTTGCGTGCTCGCATGGTTGATAGGTTAAATTTGACCCGCCATTCCGTGCTGTTAAATTTGTGTAAAAATACATAACTATAAGAAATTTCGTCTGCAATATTTTAAAATTTTCGTCTAAAAAGTTTATATTTTAAAGTGCAATTTTTTATTCGAAAGCCATATTTGATATCGCGGATATTTTAAGCGAATGGTAATTTTAATCCTTAGACTACAACAGTATAAATTTAAATCAAAGCCCATAATGATAAAAATTTGAAATTAAAAAAAGCCAACTTAAGGCAAATTTTAAAATACAAAAAGTAAAATCAAAGTTTACTAAAATGCAAATTTGACGCGAAAATGCCGTCAAATTTATGCTGTCACAATTAAAAAAACGAAAGAAGCAAAATGAAAAAAACCATACTTTTTGACCTAGACGGTACGCTTATCGACTCGACGCCCGCGATCCTTGATGGATTTGGCGCGGCATTTCGCGCTCACGGCGAGCCTGCTCCGAAGCCCGAGGCGGTCAAGGCTCTAGTCGGTCATCCCCTTGATGTCATGTTTGCCGGACTTGGTGCGCCGACGCAGCTCGTGCCTGATTATATCGCCGCGTATAAGGCGCGTTATGAGCAGATTTTTTTGGAGCAAACATCGCTTCTTGAGGGCGCGGCCGGGGCACTAGCGCTTGCTAGCGAGGTGGCGGACGTGGGCGTCGTGACGACGAAAACGTCGAAATTTTCAGTCATTTTGCTTGAACACTTGGGCGTTATGAAGTTTGTCAAAACCGTGATCGGCAGAGATGACGTCGTAAATCCAAAGCCCGATCCCGAGCCCATAAACAAGGCTCTTGAGCGCCTAAGCAAGACAAGCGCACAAGATAAGGCGAACGCCTTTATGATCGGCGATACGACGATGGATCTGGAGGCTGCGAAGCGTGCCGGGATCGCTGGCGTCGGGCTAGTTTGCGGCTACGGCAAGGAGGCTGATTTGCGCGAGCATTCAAATTTGATCTTTAAAAACGCATTTGAGGCGGTTAAATTTATAGCGTAGAGGTGAGTTTGGTTTACTGCCGTGCCGTAAATTTAGAATTTAGTAGTGATCAAAATTTAAAGTCGGCTTGCCGGGAGACTGTTTTAGTGTTCGCTTGGGTTGTTAAATTCAATCATTCACAAAATGTAGCGATAAGTACGGTAAGTCAAATTTAAATCAAATTTGCCGCAAGAACCAGGGCAAAGAGGCAAATTTTGCCTTAACCAACACGCTTGCTTTTTTCTCAAAGCGCTCAAGCGCATCGTTTGCATTAAGATAAACGCCGTAAAAACCAGCTTCCATGATTTTTACTAGCTGGTCGTTGCACGTGCGGCCGTAAAGCATGGGTTGATTACCCGTATGTAGCTGACGGCGGCTTATTTTCTGCCGAGCCGTCTTTAGAAGTAGCCTTAAGCCTTCTTAAGCCTTCTGGGCGATGGTTATGAAACCACGTCGCGAGACTGCGATGATAGACGGCTGTTCTCTTGCGCTAGCTTACCGCAAATTTTGCTTTGTTTGCGATTTTTCATTCGCCGCAGCATAAAAGCATAAGACGAAAATCGCGGTAGGCAAGGGTAAAACCTTTCGCTCAAATTTGCCGTTAAATTCGAACGGTTTTTAAAATTGGCCGCCAGGTCAAATTTAGGGCCTTAGATTATTAAATTTGAGCTTTTTTGAAAATGTAACTTAGCTGATTAATTAGATATTTTGGAAACTAGCTCTATAATAAAAGATTTTTAAAAATCGTAAGAAAATTTAAGGCGGAAAAATGGCTAAAATAATGAAAACTATGGACGGAAACGAGGCTGCGGCGCACGCGGCTTACGCATTTACGGAGGTTGCGGGCATCTACCCGATCACTCCTAGCTCGCCGATGGCTGACTACACCGATATGTGGGCGGCTCAGGGCAAGAAAAATCTATTCGGCATGCCAGTTAAGGTAGTCGAAATGCAAAGCGAAGGCGGAGCTGCTGGCACCGTGCACGGCTCGCTGCAAGTAGGCGCGCTAACCACCACATACACGGCTTCACAAGGACTTTTGCTAAAAATCCCGAATATGTACAAAATCGCAGGCCAGCTACTACCCGGCGTCATCCACGTGAGCGCGCGCTCTATAGCGGCTCAGGCGCTTTCTATCTTTGGCGATCATCAGGATATCTATGCCTGTCGCCAAACGGGATTTGCTATGCTGGCAAGCGGCTCCGTGCAAGAGGTCATGGATATCGCAGGCATCGCGCATCTAGCGGCGATCAAGGGTCGCGTGCCGTTTTTGCACTTTTTCGACGGATTTCGCACGAGCCACGAGATACAAAAGGTCGAGGTGCTTGACTACGCACACTTTGATAGGCTTCTTGACCGCGAGGCTCTACAAAAATTTAGAGACGAGGCGCTAAGCCCCGAGAGTCCGAAAACTCGCGGTACAGCGCAAAACGACGATATTTACTTTCAGACGCGCGAGCTAGCTAACCGCTACTACGACGCGGTGCCTGATATCGTGGCCGAGTATCTAAAAGAAATTTCAAAAATCACTGGACGCGACTATAAACCGTTTAACTACTACGGCGATCCGCATGCTACGCGCGTCGTGGTCGCGATGGGCTCGGTCACGCAAACTCTAGAAGAGGTGGTTGATCACCTACGCGCAAAGGGCGAAAAAGTAGGCGTGCTAAAAGTGCATCTATACCGCCCGTTTAGCCTGAAATATCTCTTTGACGTGATGCCTGAGACGGTAGAAAAGATCGCCGTGCTAGACCGCACCAAAGAGCCGGGAAGCCTAGGCGAGCCGCTATATCTGGACGTCAAGGCTGCGTTTTACGGACGCAAAAATCAGCCCGTTATCGTAGGTGGCCGCTACGGACTAAGCTCAAAAGACGTCGATCCTGCGCAAATGCTAGCCGTCTTTGAAAATTTAAATTTGAGTGAGCCTAAAAACGGCTTTACCGTCGGTATCGAGGATGACGTGACCTTCACCTCGCTAAAAGTCGGCGAGAAAATTTCGCTAAGCGACGCAAGCGTGAAAGAGTGCTTATTTTACGGTCTTGGCGCGGACGGTACCGTTGGGGCGAATAAAAACTCCATCAAAATTATCGGCGATAAAACCGATCTTTACGCGCAGGCGTATTTTGCCTACGACAGCAAAAAATCAGGCGGCTATACGCGATCGCACCTGCGTTTTGGTAAAAACCCGATCCGCTCGACCTATCTCGTCTCAAATCCGCACTTCGTCGCCTGCTCGGTCGCGGCATATCTTGAAATTTACGACGTCATAGACGGCATCCGCGAGGGCGGGACGTTCCTACTAAACTCGATCTGGGACGCCGAGCAGACGGTTGCTAAACTGCCGAATAAAGTAAAGAAAATTTTAGCCACTAAAAAGGTAAATTTCTACATCATCAACGCCACCAAGCTAGCTCGCGAGATCGGGCTCAAAAACCGCACGAACACAATCATGCAGTCGGCGTTTTTCAAACTCGCAGACATCATCCCGTTTGCCGACGCGCAAAAATACATGAAAGAGTACGCGCACAAAGCCTATGCTAAAAAGGGCGAAGCGATCGTGGAGATGAACTACAAGGCCATCGATATGGGCGCGGACGGGCTAGTTAAAGTCGCGGTCGATCCTAGCTGGGCAAATTTGACCGATGACGCCGCAAATGAGGAGAAATACGTAGGCGACGAATTTATAGAAAAAATCGTTAAGCCTATCAACGCCGCCAGGGGCGACAGCCTGCCCGTTTCGGCGTTTGTTGGCTTTGAGGACGGACACTTTAAATCAGGCACCACGGCCTACGAAAAACGCGGTATCGGCGTGATGGTGCCTAAGTGGATCGAGGAAAATTGTATCCAGTGCAACCAGTGCGCCTTCGTCTGCCCGCACGCGGTCATCAGGCCGTTTCTAATCGACGAAAACGAGCTCGCCGCCGCTCCGCAAACCGTGCAAGATCACGTCCTAGACGCCAAAGGTAAAGAGGTAAAAGGGCTAAAATATAAAATCCAAGTAAGCCCTCTAGACTGCACCGGCTGCGAATTGTGCGCTCAAATTTGCCCGAGCAAGGAAAAATCGCTCGTCATGGTGCCGCTAGCCGAGGAGATGGAGCGGCACGAGCAGGAAAACGCCGATTATCTATTTAAAAAGGTTACATACAAAGACGACCTGATGAGCAAAGATAGTGTCAAGGGCGTGGGTTTTGCGCAGCCGCTGTTTGAGTTTCACGGCGCCTGCCCCGGTTGCGGCGAGACGCCTTATATAGGGCTTGTAACAAGACTGTTTGGCGACCGTATGATAGTGGCAAACGCCACCGGATGTAGCTCGATTTACGGCGGTAGCGCGCCTTCGACGCCTTATACGACGAACAAAGATGGCAAGGGCGTAGCGTGGGCGAACTCGCTGTTTGAGGACAACGCGGAGTTTGGTATGGGTATGAACGTCGCGGTCGAGACTCTGCGCCACCGTATCGAGGATGTGATGCTGCGCACTAAAGACGCCGCGCCAAACGCCTTAGCCGCGCTATACTCCGACTGGATCGCGCATAAAAACGACGGCGAGAAAACGACGCAAATAGCTAAAATTTTAACGCCGATTTTGGAGCAAAATTTAGACGTAGAGGGCGTAAAAGAAATTTTAGAGCTAAAAAGATATCTCGTCAAAAAATCCCAGTGGATCATCGGCGGCGACGGCTGGGCCTACGACATCGGCTTTGGCGGGCTTGATCACGTGCTAGCTAGCGGCGAGAACGTAAACGTGCTCGTGCTTGACACCGAGGTGTACTCAAACACCGGCGGTCAAAGCTCAAAATCAAGCCGCGCTGGCTCGATAGCACAGTTTACCGCTAGCGGCAAGCCGATGCAGAAAAAAGACCTGGGATATATCGCTATGACTTACGGAAATATCTTCGTAGCGCAGATCAACTCAAACGCGAGCCAAGCAAACACGATAAAAGCCATCGCTGCAGCCGAGGCCTACGACGGTCCGAGCCTCGTGATTGCGTATTCGCCGTGTATCGCGCACGGTATAAAAGGCGGTATGGCCTACTCCGGCGATCAAGGCGAGCTAGCGACGAAATGCGGTTACTGGCCGACCTACGTCTACGATCCGCGCCTAATCAAAGAGGGCAAAAATCCGCTCAAAATGACCTCAAAAGAGCCTGATTGGTCGCTTTACGAGGAGTTTTTGCTAAACGAGGTTCGCTACAACTCGCTTAAGAAAACTAACCCGCAGCACGCGGACGAGCTGCTGGCTAAAAACAAGGCCGACGCGCAAAGACGCTACCGCCAGCTAAAACGCCTAAGCTTGGCTGACTTTAGCGATGAGGTCGAGACTAGCGCACCTGAGAGCGCTGAGGATGCCTCTGACGATACCGCAGCCGAGTAAGGCGCAAATTTCTCTCGCCTAAATTCGACGGGCGAGAGAAAATTTCCGTAAATTTAGCCGCTCGTTCGGGCGGTTAAATTTGCTTTCAAATTTGAAATTTTAAATTTAACGCAGCAAATTTAAAAGGCGCAAAATGAGCCAAACCCATCCTTTTAAACCGATTTTTGATAAAAACTCTAAAATTTTAATCCTAGGCTCCTTTCCCTCCGTCGTTTCTCGCAAGCTGGGCTTTTACTACGCAAATCCGCAAAATCGCTTTTGGCGGGTGTTGGCTGGGATTTTAAACGCTCCGTTGCCAGAAGGCACGGATGAGAAGATAAAATTCCTGCTCGCTCACCGCATCGCTATCTACGACGCTGCGATCTCGTGCGAGATAAAGGGCTCGAGCGACGCCAAAATGACTGCCGTGGTGCCTGCAAATTTAGAGCCGATCTTTAAAACCGCAAATATCACGCAAGTCTACGCAAACGGCGGTAAGGCTTATGAAATTTGTAAAAAATATTTAGAAGACGAGATTTTAAAAGCGACCAAAAATGTAGTGATAAAGCTACCATCAACCAGCCCTGCAAATGCCAAATTTAGTATAGATAAACTTGCAAGCGAATGGTCGGCGATAGCTGAGGCTTTAAAGTAGGTCAAAAACTCAAAACAGCTTCGTCTTTCGTCTCTATGCTTATTAGTCTTTTAGTAAAATTTACCTTCTTGAGTAACTTAACTAACTATGCCGTTTTTTAAAATAAAAAATTATTTTTATATTGACATTGGTTATTATTTTGATATAATTGCACCACTGATTTAAATTTTTCAGTGGCTAAAGTATTTTTAGTACTTGTATTATTTTATAAATTTAAATGAACAAAATCAGTTTTGATTACTAAATTTGTTAAAGCAATAGCAAAATTTAGTTATGTAGAAATTTAAAAATATTTTTGCGACATATACTAGAAACATAAAAAATAGACATTTTAATCTGAAAGGATAGGTAATGAACAATCATTTATTTGCACTTTTGGCTTTGGCAGCTTTTAGCAGCCATTCTTTAGCTCACGAATTTTGGCTATTTGGAAACAGCAAGGACGTAACTAGCGTTGATATCGGCTATGCGGACGATTTTCCGACAGTTGAAAAGATACCAGACAACAAGACCGGACTATTTGAAGCCCCGTACATCATAGCCAAAAATGGCGAAAAGCTTAGCCTAAAACAAAGCGGCGAAAACTACCACTACGAAAGAGGCAAGCTTGAAGACGGTTCTTACCTTATAGCTGGCGAGTACAAGCCTACATTTTGGACAAAAGCTAGCGATGGCACATGGCACATGGGCAAAACCAAAGAAGATATCAAAGACGCCAAATACTGCAAAAAAGCGAGCATGAGCGCAAAAGGCGTCATAAACAAAAACGCAAAAGACGACTCCGTCACAAAGCCTTCCAATCAGCGTTTAGAGATAGTTCCGCTTGAAAATCCGGCAAATTTCAAAGTTGGCGTACCGTTTAAAGTTAAAATTCTATTTGAAGGCAAACCGCTAGAAAGCGCTACGCTTAATGGAACATTTGACGGCTTTTTGAAAGAAAAAAGTGCATTTCACGGCGAAACTGAGCCAGACGGCACGATAGAGGTGTTAGCTCTTAAACCTGGAAAGTGGCTACTACAAGTGGTGCATAAAATGCCGTTTGCCGACTCGAAAATTTGCGATGACGAGACGATCGCAGCAACTCTTGCGTTTGAGCTAAAATAGATCAAATTTGCAAGATCGCATCTTAAATTTACCAAAGGGCGCAGCAAGATGCGCCCTGCTATTTTGCATTTTAAACTAAATTTTCCCAGTAAATTTTATAAAATCGTTGTTACGATAAAAGAGCTTCTAAAGCGATAAACTCAAAACAAGCAGTTAAATTTATCGGTAAATTTAGTTTTTACTACGCAACTCTGCAAATCTGCTGGCGACATCGTGCGAGATAAAGGGCTCTAGCGACGCCAAAATGACCGCCGTGGTGCCCGCAAATTTAGAGCCGATTTTTAGCGGAGTACGCGTCGTGCAGGTATTTTCAAACGGCTGCAAGACGCATGAAATTTGCGAAAAATATCTAAAAACTCAAATTTTAAACGCGACGGGCAGAGAGCCCATCAAACTACCGTCCACGAGCCCAGCGAATGCAAATTTTAGCTTTGAAAGGCTCATGTACGAGTGGGCAGCGGTGGCTGAGGCATTAAAATACAGCTAAATTTAGCAAGGATTGTCAAATTTAACTCACCCAAAATAAAATAACCGCGCCTTCATCTTAAATTTAGTTTCAAATTTTAAAATTACCCAAATCAAACAAAGCAGGAAAAACCATGAAAATCCTAAAATTTCTATTTTTACTTCCGCTTCTAGCCATCGGGGCGCAAGCTCTAGAGTCAAAAATCGTAATGAAGCCCGAAGCTAGCCTAAAAAACGGGCTTTACTACGTAAAAGGCAAGCTCTACGACGGCACGCTAAAGATGCTTCGATACAGCGTTGAGGACCTATATGACGTAAATGCGATGGGCATGGTCTATCCGAGGCTAAAACCTCTGCCGCCTACGCTTATACGCGAGATCGACGTGCAGGGCGGCACGGCGGTGCGATATAGAGACTATTTTGACGGCAGAGACAAACCCTCAAACGAATACCCCCTAAAAAACGGCGTCCGCGAGGGCACGGCTAAGCACTACCATGCAGATAGCGGCGCTCTGATGGGCGAGAGCGAATATAAAAATGACGTCCGCGACGGGCGCTACCGCCGCTACTACTTTGACAAGGGCGGCGCGTTAAAGCAGGAGGGCACCTACAAGGCGGACAGGCGAGAGGGCGTATTTACCGACTATTACCTTAGCGGCGAGGTTAGCGCACGCAGCCCGTACGTGGGCGGACTGCGAAACGGCGAGGACTTCGACTACTACAAAAGCGGCAAAATCCGCGGCGTGCGAGCCTACAAAGAGGGCAAGCGAGAAGGCGCGGAAAAATGGTACTACGAAAGCGGCGCCGTGGAGGAGACGGGCGAGTACAAAAACGACCGCAAGAACGACATTTGGAAGCGATTTTACGAAAACGGCAAAACGCGCGTAGTAGAAAATTACAAAGACGGCGAAAAGGACGGCGTAGCGCGCGAATACTACGGGGGCGGCAAGCTACGAGGTGAATACGAGTACAAAGACGGTCGCCAAACGGGCGCGGGACTGGACTACTACGAGAGCGGGGCGCCGGCTGCCAAAGTGATGTTTAAAAACGGGCGCTATCACGGGCTGTACGAGGAGTATCGCGAAAACGGCGCGCTAAAAGCCAGAGTGATGTTTGAGGAAGGGCTGGAGGTCGGTGAGGCGCGCCACTACTACGCAAACGGCAAACTGGAGGCCCTGGGCGAGTTTGAGCGCGGCAGGCTCGTGCGCGCTAAAAAATACGACGAATCGGGCAAGCTGATCAGCGATAAGTCTGATAAAAACGGACTGCCAAGGGAGTAAATTTAGCTAAATTCGCAGGGCTAATTCGAGCGGTTTAAATTTGGTTTTGAGGCCATGATTTTTGGCTTTGTGCCGCTTTGGCGGGAAATCTGGTGCGCAGAGCTCAAAAAAGCGGCGAAGCGATAAAAATCCGCGAAATTTTATAAATTTTACCGCGCTTTTGGGTAAATCTCGCCCGCGCAACGTGCAAATTTCTAGGTAAGCAAGACGAAGCGCATATGGGGCAAGTGAACAGTGATGTTTACAATAGTGGACGGCGCAATATGCATGAAATTTGACGGCAAAATGCGGTTTTAGGCATTTTCGGGCGTAAAACGGAGGCGGTTTGAGCGTCAAGCTAGCATTTAAAAGATGCCGAAGCGGCTCTGGCAAAGCGCGCCAAAAACGTAGGCGCGAGACTTGCGGACGCGAACGGGTAAAATTTGCAGGCTATTTTACCTTGCAAAAAGATAAAGCTTTGCCAAACCGAAAAGGCCGTAAATTTAATCCGCCCGCGCGAAGTAATCAAAACGCCGCTTTGAGCTGATAAAATTTACGCGCCAAAGAGAAATTTTACTCGTAAATTCAGATCGCAAGCGCCGAATTTAAGCTCTCTTCATTTAAGCTATCTTCCTAGCCGAACGTTTAAATTTCCTTTGTAAATTCGGTCCCATCGGCTCGTTAAATTTAGCGCATTTATTTCGTTAAATTTGCCTTTTTATGACGTAGGTTAAATTTAACGTTTAAATTTATACATTAATTTACTCGATTAATTTCTGCTCGTTATTTTAGGTAATTACTGTCAAATTTAACGCGGCGGACTAAATTTAAATTTAGAGCAAATTTAATTTAAAACCGTAAAATAGCCGAAATTTAAGGAGCAAATATGAAAAAAATCGGCCTAATCGGTGGGATGAGTTTTGAGTCTACGATAACGTATTACGAGCAAATAAATCGCAAAATAAACGAGCGTCTAGGCGGGCTAAGCAGCGCGGAGATACTGCTAAGCAGCGTAAATTTCGAGGAGATCGAGGTCTGCCAACGCGAAAACAGATGGGAGGACGCGGGCGAAATTTTGGCGCGTCACGCGAGGATTTTGCAAGGCGGCGGGGCTGATTTTATCTTCATCTGCACAAACACGATGCACAGGTGCTTTGACGCCGTACAAGGCGCCGTTAGCGTGCCTGTGGCGCATATCGCGGACGCCACGCTAAAAGCGCTAAAAAACGCAGGCGTCGCCAAAGTAGGGCTGCTTGGCACCGTTTATACGATGACGCAGGATTTTTACAAAAGTCGGTTGATAGAGGGCGGCGCGGAGGTGCTTTTGCCAAGCGCGGTGGATATGGCGGAAGTAAATCGCGTCATCTTTGAGGAGCTTTGCTACGGCAAAATCGCGCCTAGCTCAAAGGCGAATTTCTTGCGCATCATCGAGGATTTTAAGTCGCGCGGCGCGCAAGGAGCGATACTTGGCTGCACCGAGATAGGCATGCTGGTATCGCAGGCGGATACGGACATGCGGCTTTTTGATACGACGCAGATACACATAGATGCAGCAGTTGAGGCGGCGCTGTCGTAGTTTTTATACGCAAAGGGGTTAAATTTACTCCGCGTCTTTAGATAAATTTGCGTAAATTTACGGTTTGCAGGGCATTTTACTTTTGGCGCTACGATTTTTATATCGTATTTTTAGACCCGCAAACGATAAATCTTATAAAAGGTAAAAGCAAGAATGGGTAAAATGTGGAGCAAACAGCGTTAAAAACGCTGTTTTAGCAGATATAAACATAAGGAAAAATAAGAACTAAAAATGTAAAATTTGCAAAATTTAGGTTTTTTGCATTTTGAAAGCCAAAGCTTTAATTTGCCTCAAAAGCTTCAAAAACAGCTTCAAAATCCCTTTAAACCACGCCTTTTTTGACATGCGCCGCACCCTATGATAGCGCAATTTTCTAAATTTTCGCCGTCTATTAAGGTAGGCTCGTATTTATCATTATCCAAAAATAGAGCTATAGCCTTCGTTATCAGGTTTTTATAATTGCTTGACGAATGCGTTGCCGCCCCAGTTTATGACGTGTGCATTGCCGCTTTTGCCGTGCTTATAAAAAAGAAGTTTGTCGTTAGCGATATAGTAAAGCTCTTAAATTTGCGCGCCTTAATCTTGTCAATATTTAACGAGATTTGGGTGGTTTTATGCGCTGATTTCTTGGATCTGGTCAAGTAAATTTAATAAACATTACGAATTTCTACTTAAATGATAACAACTCTCATAACTAAGCTATTTTTTAGCTAATCTATTTTATAATAATCACAATCAAATAAACAGGAGTCCAAAATGTCAGTTTTAGTTATCGGAGCCGACGAAATAACGCCTATAAAAGCAGTCCTAAAAGACCTAGGAGCAGAAGCGATCGAGCACTGGGACGCGCGTAACGAAAACCGCGTAAATCGCAAACCGATCCCGCAAGATACCGAGTGCGTCGTGATGTTAACCAGTTTTTTAAACCACAACACGATGAAAACGATAAAAAACCAAGCCAAAAAGCGCAATATCCCGATCGTTTGCGCCAAAAGAAGCGTCAGCTGCGTGTTTAGCGAGTATTGCAAAGTCTTTGGGCTAGATAAGGAATTTGGATGCTGCAAGGTAAAAGACTAATAGATGAAATTCGGCTTTTTATCAGGTATTGGAGAAATAACTCCAAGTATTTTTTCAGGGCTTGACGCGGTAAATAAAGCCCGAATTTTTATAAATTTATACAACTGTTGCGCAGGTCGCAAGCTAAAAATTCCTCTTATTTATGCGTATTCGGGCTTAAATTTGGAGGAAATTTTTCTAAAACGTATCGAGGACTTATACGAGTTTAAAAATCCTAGCCGAAGTAAAATTTCAAGCTTTTGTATCGCCTCAAACGCCGTTATCTGCGCCTATAAAACCGGCAAATTTGACGCCGTCCCGCCGCTAGCCGTCTCTCCCAAGCATCCAGCTGCCAAGCTAATCCTTATGCTAAAATCCCAAAATGGAATATGTTTTGACGCGGACATAATGTTTTCTCAGTTTGTTTATGATAAAATACGCGCCAAACATTTTGATAAAAACGTTTATTTTCAAGACGGGATTATCTTTGCGGAGCAGGATGGGCGCAAGCTTTTTGGCGTTATGCCGTGCTTTAAGGAGATAACCAAAGAGCGGTTTCATCTGGCTAACTGCGAGATCGCTAGGGGCTTTGAGGCGCTTAGCGGCGGAGAGTTTGACAGGATGTTTATCGTAGCTCCGAGAAATGCGAATTTCTCGCGCTACATCGAGGTTAAACGGGAGTGCGGATGCGGCGGATCGCTGCGACTGGTGCCCTATACGATAAGTCATCATATTTTTTAAAGGAAATTTAAATGATAGGTATCATTTTTGGAAGCAGTATGGGAAATACTGAGGAGGCGGCGAGCTTTTTAGCCGAGAATTTGGGGCTAGAAAACGAGCTTTTAAACATAGCAAACTGCGACGCGGCTAAGCTAAACGGCTTTGACAAGCTAATTTTGGGCGTTTCTACCTGGGGTACGGGCGACTTGCAAGACGACTGGGACGCGTTTGATTTTGGCGGACTAAAGCTTAGCGGCAAGACGGTTGCGATATTTGGCATGGGCGATGCCGAGAGCTATGCGGATAGCTTTTGCGGCGCGATGGGCAAGCTTTACGATGAGGTCGTAAAAGCTGGCGCAAACGTCGTAGGCGCAGTGTCCGTGGACGGATATAAATTTGACGAGTCAGAAGCCGTAAGAGACGGTAAATTCGTCGGTCTGCCGCTTGATGCCGATAACGAAAGCGAAAAAACCGAGCCTAGAATCAGCGCTTGGATAGAGCAGATCAAACCTCATTTTGCTTAAAATTTAATACTTCTAGTCGGGCTTTTTGCCCGATTTTTCTTTCAAATTTAACGCTTTTTCTTTCAAATTTGACTTTGCCGCGCTACAGCATTAAGGCGATTTTGGCGTGCGGCGGCTGCGCAAATTTTGTCAAGACAGCTTTATATCTATTCGTTTTTATAAGCTCAAATTTGAGCTAAAATTTAGCAAATTTAGCTAAAATCACGCCGAATTTATGTTAAAAATAAGGAGAAAATATGCCTCTACTAGATAGTTTTTGCGTCGATCACGTGAGGATGAACGCGCCCGGAGTGCGCCTGGCAAAGACGATGAAAACGCCAAAAGGCGATGATATAAGCGTGTTTGATTTGCGTTTTTGCAAGCCAAACGAGGAAATTTTGCCTGAAAAAGGCATCCATACGCTTGAGCACCTATTTGCGGGCTTTATGCGAGATCATTTAAACGGCAAGGGCATTGAAATCATCGACATCTCGCCGATGGGTTGTAGGACGGGCTTTTACATGAGCGTGATCGGCGTGCCGAGCGAAGAGGCGGTCAAGGCCGCGTGGACGGCGTCTATGAAGGATATCCTAGGCGTCAAAAACCAAGAAGACATCCCTGAGCTAAACAAGTATCAGTGCGGCACGTACAAGATGCATTCGCTTGACGAGGCGCATGCGATCGCAAGCAAAATTTTAGAGCGTAGACTAATTACGATAAATAACGAAGAGATCGCGCTAGACGTCGCTGCGATGGGGCTTAAAAAGCACTAATCGCTCTTTAAATTTAGCTGCCGTTTGCGCGGCTTTTGCTCTCGCGGCAAATTTGAGCAAATTTCAAATTTAGCTAGGTTTGCCGCTTTTTAGCTTCAAATTTTACCATTTTTAATATACAAAATCCGCTTCGTAATAAAATATAGCGATGTAATTTTAAGCCGCAAATTTATAAAATTACATTAATAATTTTTCTTAAGGAAGTGCGATGAAAAGTTTTAAATTTGCTTTGATCGCGGCCTGTGCGGCTGCGGTAAGTTTAAACGCTGAGGTTTTAACAAAGACGACCGACATATCGCTAGACGGTAAAAAAGTCGGCAAGATCGAGGTTTTAACGCCGGTTGAGGTTGTATCAAAAGATGGCGCAAAAGCCAAAATAAAGGTAAAAGGCGCGGTTTCGTTCATAAACTTTGCTTCATTCATTTTTCCTCCGTTAAAATTTGCCGTAGAGTAACGCAAATTCTTTAAATTTCGGGTAAAATTACTCCAAAAATTAAGGAGTTAAGATGGGAAACGACATCTGGGGCGGTGAAACCAATCCCGCTTGCCTTGCGAACATCAAAAAAAAGGCAGTAAATTTAAACTCCCAAAAGCCGCTATCTGCGGCACAGGAAAGCTCGGAGCTAAAAGATGCGCAGCAAAGCTCGGGCGATGAAATTTTAAAAAGCTCGACCGGCGAAAATTATAACGATGAAATTTTAGGCGCAAATTTAGACCAAGCAGAAGCTGCCTCGTCACAAACGGGCTTCTCGGGCGCAAATTCCGGCGCTTTTGGTAACTCGGGCGGCTCGAATTTCGGCAGCAGCCTGGGCGGCGCAAACGGAAGTTCAAATTTTACCGCGACTAGCGGCAGCGTAAATTTTAATGCTTCAGGCGGTAGCGCAAATTTTGGCGGAAGCGTTGGCGGCGGAAATTTTAACGCAGACAATGGCTCAAATTTTAATAACGGCGGCGGCAATTTAAAATTTAACGACGGTGGTTCAAATTTTAACGGCGATTATGAGGGCGGATACACCGCCTCGTCCAATATCGCGGCTAAGGCTTACGATATAAATAAGGCCTATGCGTTTTACGTCGTTTTGGGCGCTTTTGGAGCGCACCGCTTCTATCTTGGACGCATAGTCTCTGCTGTATTTCAGCTTTTAGGAGGGTTGGGGTTTATAATATGGGCAGTGCTTGCGGGGGCGTTTTTACTGATACAAAGCGATTTGTTTATCGAGATTATGGCTCAGCTACGCCCAGATTCCAATATTACCGCCTCGGATGTGCAGGAGGTAGCTGCAAATCTAAAAAATCCTTTTATGGTGTTTTCCCTGCCGAATGTGATATTTTTGATCTGGCTTATTAGCGATTTTTTTAAACTCGGCTCGATGGTTCGGGAGCAAAATGCGCGCCTAGGCTTGGGCGAAGTGGATTTCGTATATGAGCGGGACGATAGGAGCGCGGAGAGTCTATCAAATGCCAAAGTACCGCTTTACATCGCGCTTGGGTTAAATTTATTAAACGTTGCGGCGTATTATATTGATTCCGTCAAGGCGGAGGAAGTTGGCAATATCTCATTCATAGCTACCATCTGTTTTGCCGTGGGATTGTATTTCGCATCCAGAAGCATGCGCTCAAAGAGGCTACTTTTTAACTTCACGATATTTGGCGTATTTTGGTATTTAAACGCTCTGGTGCTTGTAGGACGCGTTTTTTTCGAAAATTCTATGCTGCTAACGGCTTTGGCTACCTTTTGTACCGCCGTTTTTTTGCCGTTTGCGCTTTTGGTTTGCAAGGAGCTTTCCGACTGCTCGGGCGAAAAAACCTATCTGCGAGCGTTTTACGTATTTGCACTGCTAAGCATCATAGATATCGCTTTAAGCGTGCTAAATTCCTCGCTTTATCTACTTGCATCCAATATTGGCTCGGTGATCACGGCGATATTCGGCATCGGCGCAGTTTATGGCACGACGGAATTTCGCGCCTCACGAAACAACTACGATCTGGCGCATCTTGGTATGCACGTAAGGCAGATGAATAACGATCCTATAGACTGATTCGGCTTGCTTTTGCGGCGGAGCTTGTCTTTAAATTTCGCCTAAATTCGGGGGGCATAATTTTAAAATTTAATTAATATAAAAGATAAATTTAAGCCCTGTTGCTATATAATTTACTATATTTTTTAAAAAGGAGTTGAGAATGACTTTTATGGAGTCGGTGCGAACTTGTCTGAAAGAAAACTATTGTAACTTTGAGGGGCGCGCGCCGCGTTCAGAGTATTGGTGGTTCACATTATTTGGGGTACTTTTGGGAATAGTAACGTCGGTACTAGACGGCTTTTTAGGCACATATACCGTTACTAGTTCCGGCGAAACGATCGGTTTTATTAACTTAATCTTTTTGTTGGCAATGCTTTTGCCTTCTATCGCCGTAGCGGTAAGGCGCCTGCATGATACCGATAGAAGCGGCTGGTTTTATCTATTAAATCTTATCCCGCTAATAGGCTCGATCATACTGATCGTATTTTTCGTACAGCAAGGCACTAACGGACGCAACCGCTTTGGAGACGATCCGTTGTGACCTGCAAGCAGAGGCTCGATTTTTTAAACCGTAGCTTTTGCGCGTCTATCGCTTCACGAATAACCTAAATTTAGGGCTAATTCCATTTTGGTTTAGCCCTTTATTTTATGAGTCGGTTTGGCTCAAAATATCCCTCATCGTTTAAATTTAGACCGCCGCGCAGATTCAGACTACAAAATTTTAATTCTATTGCCCTTTAATTTAACGAGCTTTGTAATCGCTGAGGAGACGTTTTGACGAGGCGCACCAAGTAGGCTTGCCAGCGTCATTATATTAAAGGGAAGCTCCACGATCTTATCGGCGTTTGCAATGTGATTTAAAAAATTTAAAATCCAGGTCTGGATTTTCGCAAAGACGATCTCTTTTATTAAAATCCGCTGCGAGTGGAGGTTTTTAATGAGCGCGTTTATGATCGAGCTTGCAAACTCATCTCCGAGCAGCTCGAAAAGCTCCGAGATATTGATCTGCAGCGTCTCGCAGTCGCTTAAAATTTCAAGGCTCGTGTTTTTATCGAGGCAGACGTAGGCGCCGCTTTTTACGAAGCTAAAGATAAATTCTTTGCCGTTTTCGTAGCAGTTTAGCTTCGCTCTGCCGCGCAGCAGAATGATAAAATTTAAACTTCTGCGCGTAGATCACGTCGCCGCGTGCGTAGCTCTCGCGGCAAATTTGGGTAAAGCTCAAATTTGGCCCATTTTGCCGCACTCTTACTTCAAATTTTACTCTTTTAATATACAAAACCCGCTTCGTAATAAAATATAGTGATGTAATTTTAAGCGCTAAATTTATAAAATTACATTAATAATTTTTTTTAAGGAAGTGCGATGAAAAGTTTTAAATTCGTTTTGATCGCGGCCTGTGCGGCGGCGATAGGCTTAAACGCCGAGGTTTTAACAAAGACGACCGATATATCGCTAGGCGGTAAAAAGGTCGGCAAGATCGAGGTTTTAACGCCGGTAGAGGTTGTCTCCAAAGACGGCGCAAAGGCTAAAATCAAGGTAAAAGGCGCCGTTTCGGCAAACTACCTGGCTCAGATACAGCGAAGCGTTAAAAATGCCGAGATTTTCACGGTTTTTGATGCCGAGAGTGAGGCGAATTTTAAGAAAATAAAAGAGGTCGAGGACGACTACGGCGAGCTTTGGTATGAGGTCGAGGGCACGTACGAAGTCGCCGCAGACGCGCTAGGTAGCGACGCAAACGCGCTATATAAACAAGCTCAGCAAAAGTACGAGGAGACCTGCTCGGCGTGCCACCGCTTGCACGAGCCAAACAGCTTTACGGCGGCTCAGTGGCCGGCAAATTTACAGTCGATGATCGATACGAACTACGTCTCGCTAGAGGAGACGGAGCTAAATTTGATCGTTAAATACCTACAGCATAACGCAAAAACCGTAGAATAGGGCTTTGGCGCGCCTAGCGCCCAGATCAAATTTGCTCGTCGCTTGAAGCGTAAAATTTAGCGACGCTTGTTCTTTAAATTTGGATTTTATGTTTTGCGGCGGCAAATTTAATTTGCGGCGTCTTGCTCGCTAAAGAGCCGCGTTGCAAAAAGCGAGCGCCGCTAATAAAATATAGTTTTAAAAGTAAATAACGGAAAACGAGTCGCCAAATCGCGCCGGTGCCGCAAATATCGGCGATTTGGCTTTGCTTGGGTCTGCGACTTCGCGACTGCAAGCGCAAGGCGCGGGGGCTTGCTCCTGCGAGAATTAAAATAAGGGAGAAACCGATGAAAAGACGAGATTTCATCAAATTTTCGGCATTGGCGGCTACGGCTGCGCAGGCTAGCAGGATAGAAGGCGTTACGCAGACGATTTTCGATAACAAAAAGGTATTCGGCGCGAACAGATTCGGGCTTTTTTGGGCAAATACCAACTCAAATCAGATAGTTTCCGTTAGCGATTTCGAGGGCGATAAATTTCCTAATACGATGAATTACAGCCTGCCTGATTCCGTGCAAAACGAGGCTCGCGTGCTGTATCCGATGGTGCGCAAAAGCTATCTAAAAGCCAAGGGCGCGGCTAAATCCGAACTGCGAGGCAAAGAGGAATTCGTGCGCGTTAGTTGGGACGTCGCGCTTGATCTTGCCGCCAAGGCGTTAAAAGAAGCCCACGAGAAATACGGCAGCGAAGCGATCTACGGTGAGTGCTACTGGTGGGGCGGCAGCGGCAAGGTCAGCTGGGGGCGTACGGTCGCTCACAGGATGCTTAAAATTTTAGGCGGCTACGTGGAGGAAAGCGGCGATTATTCGACGGGGGCGGGTCTGGTTATCATGCCTCACGTGCTAGGCTCAAGCGCGGTTTACGATACGCCGACTAAGTGGGCGGCGATAGTTAAAAACGCTAAAAACGTCGTATTTTGGGCGACCGATCCTATCGTAACAAATCAAATTTCATCCGTGCCTCCTACTCACGAGGGCTACGTAGGTATAAAAGAGCTTAAAAAATCGGGCATTAAAACATATAGCGTAAACGCGATGGTAAACGATACGGCGCGCTACTTCGGCTCCGAGAATATCATCGTACGCCCTAATACCGACGCGGCGTTAATTATCGGCATGTGCCACCATCTGTTTACGAACAAGCTCTACGACGAGGAATTTATCAAAAAATACACCGTCGGATTTAATAAATTTAAAGACTACTTTATGGGCGAGACCGACAAAGTCGTAAAAGACGCGGAGTGGGCGAGCAAAATTTGCGGCGTAGCGGCGGATAAGATAAAAAGCTTCGCCGAGGCTTTGGCAAAAGAGCCTACGACCGTGCTTATAGGCCGCGCGCTTCAAAGAGCCGACCACGGCGAGCAGCCTTTCTGGGCGCTTATAGCTCTTAACGCGATGCTAGGCTATATCGGTAAAGAAGGCCTTGGCTTTGAGTTTAGCCTAGGATACGACTCGGGCGGTATGACGAATAAAATTTCACCGACGCTAAAAGGCATCAGCACGCGCATTAGCGAAAAATACGAAAATTTAGGCAAGGCCCCTTGGAAAGACGCTAAAAACGTCACCATTCCGTCCTCTCGTAGCATCGAGGCCTTAGAGTATCCCGGCAAAGAGATCGACTACGACGGCACCAAGATTAAACTACCTCGCATGAGAGTGGCGTATATGGCCTCAGGCTCGATGTTTACGCGCCATCAAGACGTAAACAACGCCGTCAAGCAGTGGAGAAAATTCGAAACCGTCATCACCGCCGAGCCTTATTGGACCAGCACGGCGAAATTTAGCGACATCGTACTACCCGTAGCTATCGAAGTGGAGCGTAACGATATAAACCAAACCGGCGACAGCGGCGAATATATCGTAGCCTATAAACCCGTCATCGCGCCGATGGGCGAGAGCAAGAGCGACTTTTGGATCTGCGAGCAAATTTGCAAACGCTGGGGCTACGGCGAGGCGTTTAGCGAGGGCAAGGACGAGCTAGGCTGGATGAAGGAATTTTACGCCGACGCGGCCGAGCAGGCTAAGGGGCTAAATTTGAGTATGCCTAGCTTTGAGGAATTTTACGAAAAAGGCTACGTGAGGTTTGAAAAGGACAATACAGAAACCGAGCTATACACGCGTCTAGCGGCCTTCCGCGAAAATCCCGCCAAAAACCGCCTAGGCACTCCGTCGGGTAAGATAGAGATCTACTCGCCTACGATCGCGAAGATGAACTACGCCGACTGCCCGCCGATGCCTACGTGGATCGAGCCAAAAGAGTGGCTAGGCAACGCTAGCAAAAAGTACCCGCTGCATATCGTCAGCCCGCACTCTCGCTACCGCCTGCACAGCCAGCTAAACAACTCTATAATCAGAAATTTCGCCGAAGTTAGCGGCAGAGAGCCGGTTTTAATAAATCCAAAAGACGCCAAAGAGCGCGGCCTAGCCACGGGCGACGTTGCGCGCGTATTTAACGACCGCGGCGAGATACTAGCTGGCGTGCTAGTCACCGACATCGTGCCCGAGCACGTCGTAGCTATCTGCGAGGGCGCGTGGTACGACCCGGAAATTTGGGGCGAAAAGAGCCTCTGCCAACACGGCTGCGTAAACGTGCTAACCTTTGACAAAGGCACGTCAAGCCTAGCTCAAAGCAACTCGGCTCACACCGTGCTAGCGCAGATTGAGAAATTTAAGGGGGAGATTAGGCCGATACAAGCGTTTAGTAAACCTAAAATCCTACAAAGCATTTAATGCGTCGTCTCGCGGGCATCTTTGCTTGATCTTGTAAAATTTTCGCTCCGCAGGCTATATGCCTAGCGCACGCTCAAATTTTACTTCAAAACAAGCAAATCTGCTCCGCGATACTTCCGCTTACGTTTTTTGGGCGGCGCGTCGTCTCGTCTTGCATTTTTGCGCTCAAATTTGCAATCAGCTGATTTCAACAAACATTGCTTTTTGCTGAAATTTTGCGCTTCTAGCGAAAATATATGCGCCGAAAATTTCAGGCGATACGAAGGCGAGCCGAAATTTTCGTGCTGACGAAGTCAGGCGCCGCATCCGTTTGAGCGGGAGCGTAAAATTTATCTCTTGGTTAAGCCCATTTTCTTTCGTATCCGTCAAATTTGAACGTAAATTTTGCGCGGATTAAAAAACTCTGCTAAAATTCGCTCAAATTTAACCCAAAGGCCGCGCCGTGCAAATCCCAAATTTGATCCAAAATTTTATCCGCAAACGTATCGTTTCAGAGTCCGTTTTGCTGCCGTTTTTCTATCCTGACGAGGGCGAGTTTGAGAGCTTTCAGGAGGGATATAGACTCGCTAGCCGCAAAACGGGCGAGGAGCTAGCAGACGACGCGCCAGGGCAGTGGCGCAAGAGCTGGCGGGTCATCGCGCGTAACGGCATGGACGATCCGTTTTTCGTAGATTTTGCACTAGGCGATGCTTCTCCCATTTACTTCGCCTATCACGGCGCGGGCTTTTGGGAGCCGATAAAGGTAGCGGACGACATCGTTAAATTTGAAGAAATTTTAACCGCTCTTGCCGCGCTTGAGGCGCCTTGCTCTCTTGAAGCGATCGCGCCGCTTGCTGATTTAAACAACGAATTTTACCGCGAGCTGGCGGACGACTACGCGCAGCAAGATGAAGCGCACGAGGAGCCGGGATATAAATATTTCAGCGTTTTCATCGAGGATTTGGGCGCGGACAAAGTAAAAACGCTCGTGTTTTTAAAGAATTTTTTTGAAGACGGAAGCTTTGCGGCGACTAAAGAGAGGGCGCAAAATTTGCCGCTTTGCCTTTTTAGCGGCATAGAGGAGTCGGCGCTAGCGCTACAAGACAAACTCGCCTCGCTCGGAGTTAAATTTTACGCCCGCGAGATAACTTTTAGCGAAATGATCGCGCTGCGAGGCAAAATTTAGCTAAATTTCGCTACCATACGCTACATCTTCAAAAAAGGAAAGACATGAAAAAATCGTTATTTTTAGTCGCGCTTTGCGTATTTGCCGGCCATTTGGCGGCTGAGGAAACTCCTGCTGCTTGCAAAGAGTACGAAAAGGTTTCTTACGAGTTCATCGATGCGATGGAAAAACAAGCCAAAGCTCAGGGCAACAAGGAATTTAGCGCGGAGGCGACGAAAAAAGAGTTTGAGGCCGACTACGCTAGCATAAAAAAGCTAAGCAAGGAGGAGCAAGAAGTCGCTTGCCATAAGGGTACGGCCGAGGTTAAAGAGATTACGAATATGCTAAAATCAAGCGGATTGCTAAAATAATTCGCTTTTTTGGCTAGGATAGGCTAGGCGACGCAAACCTCGCAAAATACCGCGGTTAAGCGTCGCTACGGTCCATCTAAATTTGCGCTTAAGAAAGCTAAATTTGCCGCTTGGTTTAAATTAAACGCGGCGACAAAGGTCTAAAGCCCGCGCTAAAGCAAATAGCGCGATATTTTAGCTCTTAAATTTAGCGTCTTTTGCGCCGAATTTACGCTAAAATCTCACTTCTGCGCCGTAAAAATCTCTCCGCTAAATATCGCTTTTACCGTATAAAAGCCCACGATACCTATAAAAACGCATAAGATAGCAAAACCCGCCGCTCCCGCAAACAAGAAAAACTTAATCCCGTTAAACTCAAACGCTCGTAAAAACGCGACGCTTGCCGCTGCCGTAGGAAAGGTAAACGCCCACCAAGAAAGCGAAAATTTAATCCCAAGAAAGCTTTTAAACATATAAATGATAAAAAGTACGAAAAATAGCGTAACGTAAAGCATGATTTTAGCCGCCGCGTCAAAGCCGCCCGTTAGCTTAGTATAGCCTAAAAAGGCCATCGCGGGCGGAGCTACCGTGATAAAAAGCGTCGGGATAAATTTAGGCGGCATCAAGGCGCAAAAAATGAGACGATAGAGCAAAATAGCTAAAATTACCGGCCAAAAAAATATCCCTACCGAAAAATAATACCACGCAAACTCGCTCGTAGCGGGCGCGGCCAACGGAACGAAAAGGTTGCCCACGATAGGCAAAAACCACGCCGGGCTAGCGTGCTGCGGCTCTACGTCGCTACGTATCCAAAAAGACATAGCGTGCAGCGTGATGAAGGTCTGAAATGCTACGCCCACGCAAAAAAGCGCGTCGTAAACGGACGCAAAGTCCCTCCAAAGCGTCGCTATCAGCAGCGTGCCGATCGAAAACGCGGCAAAAAAATTTACCTGCACGGGATGAAACAGCTCGGCCTTGCAAGCTTGCGGGTGTTTTATCAGCTTAGCCGCGTAACAAGCGCAGATGAGCGCGTAGGCTAGACTCGCCGCGGCGCGTAAAATCTCAAAAACCGCGCCTGAGATATCAAAGAGTAAATTTAGCCGCTCGTAAGCAAGAGCCAGCCCGCAAAGCCCCATAACTACGGCATAAAATATAATCGGAAAATACTGTAGCCAGCTTGATTTTTCTTTTTTTGTCGTTTTTTCTTCTTGAGTTTTCATCGTCTTCTCGGTTTTTCGTTAAATTTTAGTCCGATTTTAGCGCAATTTCGCTGATAAAGCCGCAAGATAAATCAATTTTTAGAGCTTTGGCTAAAGGCGCGAAATTTAGCCGAGCTTGAGGTTTTTTAACTCAGCGTCCAGCATTTTTAAGCTAAAATACGCCAAATTTTAAAAAGGACAAACGTGAACGATTTTAAAAGATTAAATGAGCTAGTAGCCGCAGGCAAAGACGAGCTAAATGCTATGTATAGGCAGCTGGATAATCCTAGCGAGGTCGTGCTAAAGATGCTAAAAATCGCAGGATTTAAGGGTGAAAAGAGCGAAAAAGTCGCGGTTTTACGCCGCATAGTCGATCTAAAGGTCGAGCCACTGGAAAACGAGCTAAAAAAACAAGGTCGCGAGGAAGCCGAGATAGAGCGCATAAAAGACGAAGCTTTTGAGCTCGTGCGCGAGTTTTACGAGGCGCACTTTGAAAAGCTTTTGGCGCGAGTAAAAGAGGAGAAAATAATAGACGATTTTTACCTAGCGCTACTTAGCGGCATGCACGGCGCGGGAGTAGCGATGAACGCGTGGCAAAGCGCGTGGGACAGGCAAATCCTGCAAACGACGAATAAAGAATTTGAAGCTAAATTTGCAAGCATGGCCGAGGCGATCAAATTTATCGACGAAAACGGCCTATATCAAAAGGACGGCGACGAAAAGGGCGAGCGAAGCTACGGCGCGGTCCTCAAAAACGGTGAAAAATACGCCTTTGCGCCGTATGCAGCGGCCTTTGAAAACGAAGTAAAACGCGTGGCGGACGCGCTAGAGGAGCTAATCAAAAATCTAAAATCGCTAGCCGCAAACGACGAGCAAAGAGCCTATATAACGTACTTTGAAAAGCTAAAGGCGGCGTTTTGCGAGCGAGAAAACGACTGCGCGATCCCGGCGTGGCAGGATGCCGAGCGCGCGTGGATGGATGTAAAAGGCCCGCTACAGCCCGGCCATCCGCTCGAGTACTACGAGGATGCCTACACGCACGCCGTCGCGCTCGAGTGGGACGTGAGACTAGCGGGAGCCAGCGACTTTGACGAGGAGAAGTTTAAAGCTAGCGTCATCCGCGCCTACGAGCAAATTTGCCGCGAGTGCGGTATAGAGGACGCTGCGCTAGAGTACCAAGTCACGCAAAATATCGCACGCACGCAAACATATATCAGCGTGCCGATGATCTACTACGGCGCCGAGCTAAACGGGCTTTTCTCTGCGCAGGTCGTGCCAAACGACGAGACCGTGAGCAAGGAGCGGGGCAAAAAGATATTCGCCTTCGTCGAGCACGTTTACGAGAGCGCCAAGGCGCGGCCGTTTATGAAGCTTAGCGGGGAGATTTTTTCGCGCGAGTTTTTGGACTACGGGCGCGAAATTTTGTTTAAAAAGCCGCAAATTTGGAAGAAAACCTACGAAATCTCCACGATAGGCCACGAGTTTGGACATATACTTTTCGTCGGCACCGACACGGAAAAGGCGATGAACGCAGACGGCGAGTTTAAATTTATCGAGGAGTACAAGGCGACTACGGGCGGGCTGGTAAATTTCTTTATCGGAGGCGACGAGAGCTACGAGATGAGCGTATTTCACGAGCTGATCGCCCGCGCGGTCGGACTGATCGCGTGGCGCGAGGTCGATGAGGTGCGCGCGTACTACTGCGAGGGGCTCATCCATCTTAGCTTGCTGTTTGACTCGGGCGCGCTTAGCTTTGAGGGCGGCGCTTTGGTCGTCAAATTTGACCGCGAGCATTACGCTAAATTTAAAGAAATTTGCCTCGCAAACTACAAAAAATTGGCGCTTCACTACGCAAGGCGCGCTCCGGCGGGCGAGTTTTTGGCGAGATTTTGCGAGAAAGAGGGCAAAAGCTACCTGCCTAAACACGCGCAGGCAAGGGCCTTTGTAGAGCATTACTACGCCCGCTACAAGGCTATCGGAAACGAGCTTGACGAGAGCGGCGAATGGGAAAAGTGGCAAGCTGGAGAAAAGTAGTCCGAGGCAAATTTGCGCTAAATCTGGCGGCTCGGCATACAAATTTGACCCAAAATTTACGTCAAATTCGCCTTTTTCTAGCGGGCCAGACCCGCACCTTTTTGGCGCTGAGTTTAGCATTTTTAGGATGCGGATTTTGCGGGCTAAATTTGTATATCGCGCCCTGCAAATTTACCGAATTTGCCACAAGCCCGGGTTCTTTGTATCAAATTTGCCTTAAATTCGGGCGTAAAATTTAAAAAGTAAAATTTGATAAAATCGCGATAAATTTACTTGAGGGTAAGCAAGCCAAACACGGCAAATAGTCGCTAAATTTACGAATCTAAAACGAAAGGATAAAAAATGGAAGAAATGCTAGAGGGCATGGGCGAACCGCGCATAAAACAAGTCGCGCTGCCAAAGGACACAAACTCGGCGGGCAATATATTCGGCGGCTGGATACTAAGCCAGATCGACCTAGCCGGCGCGCAGGCCGCGCGGGAGCTGTCGCCCGAGCGCGTCGTGACGATCTCGATGCAAGAGATTATATTTAAGCAGCCCGTTTTCGTCGGCGACGTCGTGAGCTGCTACGCCAAAATCATCGCCGCGGGCAATACGTCTATAAAAACCAAGATAGAAGTCACGGCGCTGCGGCTAAACGCGGCGGGTTTTCGCGAGCGCATACACGTGACATCCGCGATTGCTACCTACGTGAGCGTGACAAAAGACGGCGCGAAAAAGCCGATCGATCCGCAGCTAAAAAAGGCGCACGGATTTTGACGGGTCGGTCTTGGTCGGAGCGCATTTTTACGGCTCTAGTTTGCATGCGGCAGGATCTCAAACGCGCTTTGCCGTATGACTGAGCCATTTTTTAACTTATAAATTTTGCGTTTGCGCCCGCAAAGCGCGTATTTACCGTCTAAACGGCGGTCAAATTCGGCCGAACTAGATTATCTGGCTCGGCTTTAGCTTTTAGTGCATCGGAAAATCAAAATAAACGCTTAAAACCATTAAAACCAAATTCGCGCAATAAAACCGTAAAATCGTTTCCGGCGCTTTGCGGGATTTAAAATAGCGGCGCAAAACGCGTTTTCTAAATTTACGCTCGTAAATTTCGCGGCCGAATTTTGGATATTTCGGGCGAATTAAGTTATATTAAGTATTAAACTATTTTTTTAAGCCGTGTTAATACTATTACAAATTCTAATCTTAATAAAAGCTCTCAAATTATTCTTATTCATAAATAATACGATATAGCCAAAATAACGATATACCAGGGTTTAGATTCCCATGCGTTAAATAAAATAATTAACAAAATCTTAAATCAAAATATTGATTTAAAGTATTAAGGATTTTTATTATTTTTTAAGGACAAATATGCAAATATTTCATATTTAATAAATATGCAAAATTTGCATAAAAAAGGAGAAAAAATGACGAAGACCGGCAAAGTCATATGCCCGTACTGCGGCACGGGCTGTCAGGTCGAGCTTCACGTCGAAAACAACGTGATAAGAAGCGCGCTTGGAGTGCAGGATAACCCCGTAAATCAGGGCAATCTGTGCTTAAAGGGCTTTTACGGCTGGGACTACGTGGGGGCGCCTGATAGACTAACAAAACCGCTAATTCGCAAAAAAGACGGCGTATTTAGCAAGGACGGAGACCTTGAGGAGGCTAGCTGGGACGAAGCGCTTGATCTAGTCGTCGCAAAGATGAAAGAGGTCAAGGAAAAATACGGCCCCGACGCGCTAGTAGGCAACTACTCGGCTCGCTGTACGCTAGAGGACAACTACGTCGCGCAAAAGATAATGCGCGCCGTAATCGGCACGAATAACGTCGATCACTGTGCTAGAATTTGACACGCTCCGACTGTGGCAGGTCTTGCCAAAACAATCGGTAACGGAGCGGCGACAAACAGCTTTGTAGAGATCGGACCTTATAGTAATTGTATCTTGATGATCGGCTCAAACCCCGAAAACGGCCACCCGATCGCGGCGATGCACATACAGCGCGCGCTAAACCGCGGCGCTAAGCTCATCGTGGTAGACCCGATAAAAACGGAATTTGCCAGCCGAGCGGACGTGCATTTGCAGCTAGCGCCCGAGCATAACATCGCTGTTATAAACTCGCTAATTTACGTTATTTTCGAGGAAAATTTAGTTAACTGGGACTTCGTAAACGAATGCACCAAAGGCGTGGAATACGTACGCGAAGCGGTCAAAGACTATTCGCCTGAAGCCATCGCTAGCTATACCAACCTAAATCCTGAGGACGTGAGAAAAGCAGCCCGCATGTACGCAACCATCCGTCCGGCCGTCATCACGCACGGTATGGGCGTCACGCACTTTAACCACGGCGTGGGCGCGGTTTGCGATATATCAAATTTATTCCTTTTAACGGGAAATATCTGCGAGCTAGGAAGCGGCGACCTACCGATACGCGGACAAGAAAACGTCCAAGGCTGCTGCGATATGGGCGTGTTGCCAAATATTTTTCCAAATTTAGGCTCGGTAACCGATCCGAAACAGCGCGAGTGGTTCGAGCAGGTTTGGCATCTGGAGCCGGGCTCCTTAAACGGTAAAATCGGCATCCACAAAACCGAAGTGCCAAACGCCATCCTTGACGGCAGAGTGCACTTTTTCTGGACGATGGGCGAAAATCCCGTTATGACGGATCCAAACACCAACCACTTCCTAAAAGCGATCTCTAAAGTCGATATGTACGTGGTTCAGGATATATTTTTAACCGAAACGTCGCGTAAAGCCGACGTCGTTTTGCCCGGCGTGGCAAGTAGCGAAAAAGAAGGCCTCTACGCCAATGCAGAGCGCCGCGTACAGCACAACGAGCACGTCATCACGCCTCCGGGAGACGCCAGACAGGATTGGTGGATCATCTGCGAGATAGCGCGAAGGCTCGGAGCGACCGAGGGATTTAACTTTAACTCGCCTGAAGAAATTTGGGAAGAGGTCCGTAAGTGCGACCCTAGAAGATACGGCGGCATGAGCTACTACCGCATCAAAAAGTATCATGGCTTGCACTGGCCGTGCCCTGACGAAAACAACATGGGCGGACAGAGCCTCTATCTAGATAAAAAATTCTTTACGCCGGACGGCAAAGGTAAATTTATCCCTTGCTTGCACGTAAAGAGCGTCGCAGATATCGAGCCGGCAAAAGCCGAGTTTGCTAAACGCGTAAATTTACCGCCTGAGTACGAAGTGATGGCCGGTAGCGTGGACGAGCCGACCGACGCCGAGTATCCGATACAGCTACTAACTACGCGTAAAGTCTATCAGTACGCCGGCGGCGTCATGACTAGACGCTCAAAAGCTATCGAAGAGGGCGGCGACAGCATCGGACCGATCGCAGAGATGAACCCTGCGCTGGCCCAGCGCTACGGTATAAAGCAAGGAGACTTCATCAAAGCATGGAGTAGATACGGTTATATCGTCATCAAGGCAGACGTCACGGGCATCGTCCCAGACGGCGTCATACAGATGACATATCACTACTGGGAGAGCTGCTGCAACGAGCTAACGAGCAACGGCTGGGACTTCATCAGTAAGACCCCGACCTTTAAGGCCGCCATCCAGATCCAAAGAATCGAGGAGGAGGAATTTTTGCGTATTCGCGAGCTAAAACGCATCAAATTCCAAACCAACAAGGTCATCTACGACGACTATCACCACGAGTGATTTTTAGCCCCGCTTGCTAAACCGCGGGTGGGGCTTTTTAAATTTATCTTTTAAATTCGCTTCTTGATTAAATTTTAAAAATATATCTTATTTTAATATGCTTTTCTGTAATATTCCACAAATTTTAATATGCAATTTTGTAATATTATAAATTTATATCTCACAAGGAGCAAAAGATGAAAAAACTTCTCACGACGCTGCTTTTAAGCGCCGTAGTAGCGCTAGGAGCCGAGGTAAAAACCATCACCGATATGACCGGCAATGAGGTCAAAATCCCGGCCAAAACGCAAAAGATAGCCGCGCTCTGGCACGCAAACAACCAAGTGATTTTGGTGCTAGGCGGCGCGGACAAGATCGTAACTACGACCGATCAAATCAAGAAAAATAAGTGGTTTGCTAAAATTTACCCACGCATCGCAGAGGTGCCGGCCGCGCTAAACGGCAACGATATCCAGATCGAGGAGCTAGTTAAACTAGCGCCCGACGTAGTCGTCGTATCAAACAAAAATTTCCAAGAAAATCTTACTAAAAACGGTTTTAGCGCGGCGAATTTGATATTTCGCGACTACGACGATATGAAAAAAAGCGTGCTACTAACGGCCCAGATCATCGGCGGCGACGCAGCTAGCAAAGCAAAAGAACTAAACGAAAATCTAGATGCCAACATCGCGCTAGTTACCGAGCGCACGAACAAACTAGACGACGCTGCGCGCCCTAAAGTACTACATATCGTAGGCGGCGCAAACCTGCTAAAAATCGACGGAACCAAAACGATCATCGACACGTGGGTGAAATACGCGGGCGGTAAAAACGCGGTGCAAAAAGAGGGCAGCATGATAGAAATCACGGCCGAAGAGATCGTGGCGGCAGACCCTGATATCATCATCGTTGGCGGCGCGGATAATCAAAAAGCGGTTGAGAAAATCTACGCCGATCCCGTATTTGCAGGGCTAAAAGCGGTCAAAAACAAAAAAGTCTACGGCAACCCAAAAGGCGTGTTTAGCTGGGATAGATACGGCGCGGAGTCAGCTCTGCAAATTTTATGGGCGGCCACTATCGTTCAGCCGGAGCTCTTTAAGGACGTCGACGTAAAAGCCCAAACTAAGGCGTTTTATAAGAAATTTATGAACTATAACCTTAGCGACGCGGAGTTTGACTACATCCTAAAAGGGCTAAATCCGGACGGTAGCAAATAGTCAAATTTGAGCGATTTTGCCGGTAAACGGGCAAAATCAAAAGGAAACAAAGATGAAAAAGAGGACGCTTGCATTTGGCGCGGCTTACCTTTGCGCGGCACTTGGCGCGCAGGCGGCGGATCTGAAATTTGACCCGGATAAATTTGAAACTCGCTCTATAAAAGCGGGCGAAAAAGAGGTTAAATTTAGGGCCTACGAGGGGATAGTTTACGTAGCAAACCCCGTGGATAGCGAGTATCAGAGGCTAAATTTTTACGTTCCGTCGCAGTATTTTGATGGCGATAAAAGCGAGGCAGGCAAATTTGACGCGGCAAGCGCTCCGATCTTTTTGCCAAACTCCATCGGCGGATATATGCCGGGCAAGCCTTTTACGCCCGCGCTTGATAAAAACGGTAAACCAAACGCGGTGCTAGCGGCTCTTGAGCGCGGTTACGTAGTCGCAGCGCCTGGAGCTAGAGGCAGGACGCTCAAGGACGCAAACGGCAAATTTAGCGGCAAAGCGCCCGCCGCCATCGTCGATCTAAAAGCCGCCGTGCGGTATCTCAAATTTAACGACGCGGCGATGGCCGGCGACGCGAACAAAATCGTATCAAACGGCACGAGCGCGGGCGGAGCGATGTCGGCGCTACTGGGCGTCTCGGCGGACGCGCCCGAGTTTGAGCCGTATCTGGCCGCACTCGGCGCCGCAAAGGCTAGCGACGAGATCTACGCCGTCTCCGCCTACTGCCCGGTTACGAACCTAGAAAACGCCGACGCAGCCTACGAGTGGATGTTCGGCGCTCAGACGAAATACGAGAAAATGGACTTTAGCGCGCTTGACGCGGCTGGATTTAACGACCGAAGCGGTAAACCAAAAACCGTCTCAGGCGAGCTAACCGCAGAGCAAAAAGAGCTCTCCACCGCGCTAAAATCGGCCTTTCCCGCCTACGTAAATTCCCTAAATTTAAAGGACGCTAAAGGTCGCGCGCTCACGCTTGAGCCTAGCGGCGAGGGAAGCTTTAAAGAGTACGTCAAAAAGACGCTCGCAGACTCTTTCGCGGCTGCAAAAAGTCGGGAGAAAAGCCTGCTAAAGCCCGAGTTTTTCACGCTTGAAACGCAGGGCTGCACGCTCGGGTATGATTTTAAATTTGAAGACTTTATTCTATCTATGCCGCGCGCTAAGGCTACGCCCGCATTTGACGGACTAGAGCTACAAAATCCCGAAAACGACTTTTTCGGCGACGCGGACGCAGCGGCAAAGCACTTTACCGAATTTGGCGCAAAACGCGGCACGGGCGAGATCGCTGACGCTAAAATCATAAAAATGGTAAACGCGATGAGCTATCTAGGTAACACAAACGCGGCTAAATTTTACCGTATCAGACACGGTGCGGCGGACTCCGACACGGCTTTAGCCGTTCCGCTTATCTTGGCGCTAGGGCTACAAAATGCGGGCAAGACGGTTGATTTCGCTGCTCCTTGGGGGCAAGGTCACGGCGGCGACTACGATCCGGACGAGCTTTTTAGGTGGATAGATCGCGTCGTAAATTAGCTTAAATTTGACGCGGCGGAAGCTTGCTTCCAAATTTGGCGCAGCGAAAAATTGCGGAAATGTTAGATTTAAATTTGATAACGCGGCAAGGGGTGCCTAGCTCAAATTTATCGTTAGCGCCAAGCCTTAAACGCAAAACGGCGGACAAATTTGACCCAAGCGGCTTAAATTCGGCGCTTGGTGCGGGCTATCTAGGTCGCAAAAAACCGCCTTTTTGCTCGCTATTTTGCGTTGCGATCGAAAATAAGAAACAAAAACTTCGCTCGCCAAGTTAGCGGCAAAGCAAATTTAGCCCTTTTGCGAGCGATTTTTCACGCGGCGCTGCCGCGGACGGAGATTTTATTTTAGGAGAAAGATGAAAAATATTAGTTTTAAATTTATGCTGATTTTGCTAGCCGTGCTGACCGTAGTTTGCGGCGTAGTGGCGCTTGGCGTCGGCAGGTTTTACGTGGCGCCAGGCGACGTGCTTAGCGTGATCGGTAGCTTTTTTGGAGTACCGACGGACGTCGCGGCAAATATCCAAAACATCGTCGAAAACATCCGCATACCGCGCATCATCGCGGCTATCCTCGTCGGAGCCGCGCTTAGCATCAGCGGGGCGGCGTATCAGGGCGTCTTTCGCAACCAGCTAGTTAGCCCCGATCTGCTGGGCGTTTCAGCTGGAGCTTGCGTCGGTGCCGCGGTTGCGATCATGTTTGATTTATCGCTTTTTTGGGTGCAGGCGTTAGCCTTTGTTAGCGGGCTCGCGGCCGTAGGCATGACGCTATCTATACCTCGCCTGATGGGGCGCTCTAGCACGCTGATGCTGGTGCTCTCAGGTATCATCGTTAGCGGTCTGATGGCTTCTGTTATCGGCTTTTTAAAATACGTCGCCGACCCAGAGACCAAGCTACCGGACATCGTCTACTGGCAGCTAGGCAGTCTAGCCAAGATCGACGCGGATAATCTCAAATTTATCGCGCCCGTGATGATAGCCTGCGCGGTGCTGCTCGTAGCGATGAGCTGGAGGATAAACCTACTCTCGCTAGGCGACGAGAGTGCGGCAAGACTTGGCGTAAACGTAACGCTCGAGCGCGGCGTCATCATCGTCTGCGCGACGCTGCTAACGGCATGCAGCGTGTGCGTGAGCGGTATCGTGGCGTGGGTGGGGCTGCTGATGCCCCACCTGGCGCGTATGCTGGTTGGCGCAAACAACGTCCGCAGCCTGCCTGCTAGTATATTTATGGGGGCGATATTTTTGCTATTCGTCGATACCCTAGCGCGCACGATCAGCGTGAGCGAGGTGCCTCTGGGCGTACTTACGGGCTTTATCGGCACGATATTTTTCGTCTGGGTTCTCTGGCGAAACAAAAAGGTCGCGTGATGTTAGAAGTAAAAAATCTAAATTTCGCCTATCCAAACGGCGCCGGTAGGCTAGAAAACGTAAATTTACGCGTCGGCAAAGGCGAAATCCTAACCATACTAGGGCGAAACGGCGCGGGCAAATCGACCATGCTAAGCCTAATCAGCGGCACGCAGGCGCCTCACTCGGGCGAAGTTTGGCTCAGCGGTAAAAATAGCGCGGAGCTCAGCAACAAAGAGCGCGCCAAAATCATGGCCTACGTCGCTCAAAGCGAGATCTGCGAGTACGACTACACGGGCCTTGAGTTTATCACGATGGGGCGAGCGGCGCATCTGGGTATCTTTGCGCGGCCTAGCGATGAGGATACGGCGATCGCGAAGGAATTTACCGCAAAGCTTGAAATCACGCACCTGGAGGATAAATTTATCACTCAGATGAGCGGCGGACAAAAGCAGATGTGTTCGATCGCGCGCGCGATGGCGGCAAAGCCCGAGATAATCGTGTTTGACGAGCCGACTTCGGCGCTAGACTTTGGCAATCAGTATAAATTTTTGCGCACCGTTAAGCAGCTAAAAGAGCAAGGCTACACCATCGTGCTAACCACGCATAATCCCGATTTCGCCGTGCTTTTAGGCGGCTACGTGGCACTGGTTAAGGGCGGGGGCGAGGTGGCTTTTGGTACCGTGGATGAGATCATCGAGAGCGAACACCTAAGCAAACTTTACGGGTTAAATTTGAGCGTAGAGTATATCGAGCAAGTAACTAGAAAGTGCTGCCTGACGCATCCGCTGTGAGCCGCAGCGCGCGAGAAGCGGCGTAAATTTGCGCTACGCAAAATCAAAAATAACGCGGGTAGGGATACGCGGCACGGCGGATAAATTTATGCGCCTCTGGTGCAATGCGTGCGTGCCCGCGTTTCAAATTTGACTACTCCCGCTTGCCTCGTCGTTTGGTAAAATTTGCTCTCAAATTTAGCTCAAATTTGAGGCTTATAAATTTAACCGAGCTTTGGCGCGTTTTAGTCGGCGCGGCTCTGTAAATTTGACGGCTACGGGTTTGCGCCTTTAGTAAATTCGGCGTTAAATTTAAAGTTCGCAAATTTGGGCGGCTTTTATTTTTCCTCGCGTTGCGCGCCGGAAATGATTAAAATTTGCTTCGTTAAAGCAGTCTTGCTAAAGCGAAGCAAAATCCCTCCAAAAAGGCTCGTTTGAAACGCAACAAAACGAGCCTTTAAGGGCAAATTTACACATATCCCTGATCTATCATCGCATCGGCCACCTTGCGAAAGCCTGCGATATTTGAGCCAAGCACCAGATTTCCCTCGTCGCCAAACTCCTTGCTCGTCTCGTAACTAAGCTCAAAGATATGATTCATTATGCCGTGCAGTCTATGATCTACCTTTTCAAAGCTCCACGCGGTCATGCCGGCGTTTTGCATCATCTCAAGGCCCGATGTGCCCACGCCGCCCGCGTTTGCCGCCTTTGCCGGAGCAAAGTAAAAATCCTTTTGCGCTAGCATAAAATTTATCGCATCAAGCGTGCTTGGCATATTTGCTCCCTCAGCCACGAAGCGACAGCCGTTAGCGTAGAGCGTCTTGATGTCGGCTAGGTGAAGCTCGTTTTGCGTCGCACACGGAAACGCCCCGTCGCACGGTACGTCCCACACGCCGTTTCTGCCCTCTTTGTACTCGCTTACGCTTACGTATTTTGCGTTCGGTCTAAATTTGACGTATTCGCTAAGGCGCGCGCGTCTCACTTCTTTTAGCTCTTTAAGCACCGCTAGATCGATGCCCTCTGCGTCGTAAACGTATCCGTTTGAATCAGAAACCGTGATAGGCAGCGCGCCTACTTGATAGAGCTTTTCTACCGTGTAGATGGCGACGTTTCCGCTACCGCTTATGCTGCATTTTTTGCCCTCTAGCCCAAGGCCCGCTCTTTTGAGCATATTTTGCGTAAAATAAACCAGCCCGTATCCGGTTGCCTCCGTGCGCGCTAGGCTGCCGCCCCAGTTTAGCCCCTTGCCCGTTAGTATGCCGTCAAATCTGCCCGTGAGCTTTTTATACTGCCCAAACATATAGCCGATCTCGCGCGCGCCCACGCCGATATCGCCTGCGGGCACGTCTACGGTGTTGCCGATGTGGCGGTAAAGCTCGCTCATAAATGCTTGGCAAAAGCGCATTATCTCGCCCTCGCTCTTGCCTTTTGGATCAAAGGTGCTGCCACCTTTTGCACCGCCGATATTTACGCCGGTGAGCGAGTTTTTAAAAATTTGCTCAAACCCTAAAAATTTTAGCACGCCAAGATCCACGCTAGGATGCAGTCTGATGCCGCCTTTATAGGGGCCCACGGCTGAGTTAAACTGCACGCGGTAGCCGTTATGCACCTGCGGTCTGCCGTCGTCATCCGTGTAGGTAACGCGAAAAATTACCGTGCGCTCGGGTATCACGATACGCTCTAGGATCGCGTGTTTTTGGTATTTACTCTCTTTTTTTATAAGCGGCTCGAGGCTGTTTAGCACCTCGGTCGCAGCCTGTACGAACACGCCTTGGCCCGGATTGGTTCTTTTTATCCACTCCATCGTTTTTTCGATGTACTCGCTCATCTTCGCTCCTATTTGTCAAATTTTCGTAGTTGAATATTAACTCTCCTAGAAAAAATTTTTATTTAAATTTATTTTTATATTTTTATTTTAGGCGATAAGTGTTACGTATCGAAACTAAATTTATCAAACGTAACTTTTTGATAAATTTGTTGTAGTTTTGTTTGGGCTTTTGACCGAGATTTTAGTCGGCTTTGGTGGGCTGTGTTAAATTTAGGAGATTTAAATTTATAGAGGCGGGATTTTGCCGTTTTGGCTTTTGCGTATTTGGCGAGAATTCGTCAAATTTGAAATTTAGCGGGCAAATTTGCGGCCGGTCTCATCAAATTTTGCCCGCTTAAATTTGCGCCGCTAGAGTAAATAAAAATTTAAAAAACTCCAAATCCAGACCTTTTGCCAATGATCAAATTTGCAAAATTGTAGCCGCAAAGACGGTTAAATTTAAAGCGGTAAATCGCCTTAAAATTGCTAAAGCGGTAGTCGGGGGCGAGCAAATTTAACCTGGTCGCCCGCGCAAAGGACTAAAACGAATTTGCATTAAGGGCAAATAAGCGTTAAACGGCTATAATCGCGTTTATATTTAAAAAAAGGAATAGCCGTGAAAAATTTACTCGTCTTTTTAGCAGTTATCCTCCTCCTAGCCGGGGTAGCGATGAAATACGCTAACGAATTTCCCGTGCTTGACGAAACAGTCAAGGAAAAGTGGAGCCAAGTGCAAAACCAATACAAACGCAGAGCCGATTTGATCCCAAATCTCGTTAAAACCGTTCAGGGTTACGCTAGCCACGAGCAGAGCGTGTTTAAAGAAGTAACCGAAGCTAGAAGCAAAGCCTCCGCCGTGACGATCGACGTTAGCTCTATAGATGATCCGGCTAAGCTAAAAGAGTTTGAAGCCGCGCAAAATAGCCTGGGCGGCGCGCTATCTCGCCTTATGGCTATTAGCGAAAGCTACCCTCAGCTAAAGGCCGATCAAAATTTCCTAGCCTTGCAAAGCCAGCTAGAAGGCACCGAAAATCGTATCTCCGTAGCCAGAAAAGACTATATCGAAGCGGTCAAAGACTATAACGTCGCGCTGCGTAAAATCCCGGGTAAATTTATCGCCGCCGCCCTATATCCTGAGCTAAAGCCGCGTGCTACGTTTGAGGCGAGCGTTACCGAGCAAAACGCGCCTGAAGTTTCTTTTGCCAAGTAATCCGATGAAACGCGTTTTATCCGCTTTATTTTGCGTTTGCGCGATTTGCGGGCTTTTTACGCTAAATTTATCGGCCCGGCAGACGGTAAGCGAGCAAAACGCGCCCGCTAAAATAAGCGAAAAAAGCGGCGACATCCCGGCTCTAAGCGGTAGAGTAGTCGATCAAGCGGGCGTTTTAAGCCCTGCGGCAAAACGAGAGCTTGAAACCGCACTCGCCGCTCACGAAAACAATACGACTAATCAGCTAGTTATCGTAACGACCCGGTCGCTGGGCGGCAAGGCGATAGAGGAGTATTCGCTAGAGCTTGGCAGACGCTGGGGTATCGGGCAAAAAGGCAAAGATAACGGCGCGCTGCTAGTAGTCGCGCCAAACGACAAGCAGGTGCGTATCGAGGTCGGCTACGGCCTAGAAGGCGTGCTAACGGACGCTCTTTGCGGCATTATCATAAACCGCTACGTCATCCCAGAATTTAAAAAAGGCGATATAGAAGGCGGCGTAAAGATAGGCGCGCAAAAGATTTTAGCCGTGCTTGAGGGCGACGAGAGCGTAAAACGGCAGCTAGATAAAGAGGACGAAACGCCTGTGGAGTCTTACGGGATAATAGCCGGCATGGCGCTGCTGTTCGCGTCGGGGATTTTGGGCGCGGCGCTCGTTCGTATCGGGGTTTGCGCGGTTTTATCGGGCTTTACCTCAGCCGTCGTCGCCGGAGCGTTTAGTATAGAAGATTTTGCCCTTAGAGGCGTGGTTATGTTCGCGCTTTTTATGCTATTTTTTTATTTGACCAAAAATATAAAACCCGGCTCCGGCGCAAATTCGGGAGGTTCGAGCTACTCTGGCGGCTACGGCGGCGGTTCCGGCGGAGGCAGAAGTTCGGGAGGCGGATTTAGCGGAGGGGGCGGAGGTTACGGCGGCGGCGGAGCTAGCGGCAGGTGGTAGTTTGTCGCTTTCAAATTTGGCGTCAAATTTTACTAGAGCGCTTGCTAAATTTTGCTGGTTCTAGCCTAGTCGTATCGGCGCTGCCGTTTGCGATAAATTTGAGGCTAACTAATGTTTTGGCTTTTAGCCTTTTTTGCAAATTCGCAAAAGAAAAAGCGGGCGGCAAGGGACTGATTTAACCAAAATCAAGCAAGCAAACGGCTTTAAATCCGCTAAATTACGCCAATAGCCCAAAAATACGCAAAAATAAATTTAACTAAAATCCGTAAAAATCAAGGAAAGATATGAATCGCATTTTGATTATTTTGTTTTACGCTTTTACTACGGCTTCGCTTCTTGCCGCTAAGACCGGGGTAGATGAGCGTTTGGAGTTTCCGATTTTAACCGGCAAAATAGCAGACGGCGCCGGGGCGTTAAGTCCTGCCCAAAAAGAGGAGTTGAAGGAAATTTTATATTTTCAGGAGAGGTTTGATAAGGTTGAAATCATCGTAGCCACGATAAGCAGCACCCCTAAAGATGGGCTAGAGTGGTACGGTGCGCAGTTAGCCGGAAAGTGGGGGATATTTGGCAAAAAAGCCTTGCTGATAGTAGTTACGGACGATAAAAAAGCTTATATCGAGGCTGGAAGCGGATATATCGGCGTACTAAAAGACGAGGTAAGTAAAGATATCATAAGCAGGGACATAATCCCAAGGCTCGCTAAAGGCGATGTAGCCGGCGGCATCAAGGCAGGCGCACAAAAGATTGCCGAGGCTATTTTATACGAGAGAGGCTACGAAGGGCTAAAAGCGCGGGAGGCTTTACTAAAATTTATAAAAGAAGACTTAAACGTCAATGAAAGTACGAAGGGCAAGCTAATAGCCGCGTTTTACGAATTTTCGGGAAGGACGCCCGAGCAAAGCATAGATCTAGCAGGTAAAATACTTAGCAGCGACCCTAGTTTTGACGATGAGTCCGTGCAGAGCACGGCCTTTAGGCGTAAGATGATAGAATTTGATATAGAGCAAAGCGACGAAGCCTACGTTCCTGATCCGGGCTATATTTTTATAATGGGGTTGTTTTACGGGATTATAGTATTTGTGCTGGGTTCGGCGGCTTTAAATTTGGGCTTTGCTAAGTTTGGAAACTTTTTGGGCAAGGTATCGTATTCGTATCTTGGCGGCCTTATTGCGTGCTTTCTCATACTGCGAGGTAGCGGGTCGCACTATCTTACGGAGTTTTTGTTGTTTGGCGTAATTTTTGCGGCTATTTATTGGATGCTTAAGGATAAGGATTTTGACGCGGACGACGAGCCGTATCCCAAACGGACGAAAAAAGCAAGGCGCAAAAGACGGAGCTAGTTTGTTTTTGCGCAGGTTTGCTTTGCTTAAAGCGCGCAAATTTAACGTTGCCGTAGAAGTTGTTTTAAATTTTAGGATTTTGGCTTTAAATTTTAGCCGCTATCCTAAAATTTGCAAATTCTTCGCCTTTAAATTTACGCGTCAAATTTCTCGCTGCGCCCGTTAAATTTGCTCTAAATCTCCCCCAAAATCTTTTTATAATTGCTAAAAATCGGCGAATCTTCGCCAAAATACAAACTCATCGCGCACACGTAGCGATCGAGCGGATTTTGGATACGGTTTAGCGCGAGGCGGTCGCGAAACGGCAGGTCGTAGCTGCTTAAAATCACGCTAAAAGGTACGGGAAAATCAGTGCCGAAAAGGATTTTGTCGTGGATTTGCGTTTGGGTTTTTAGATGCGGCAGTATGCGGGCCTTGTTTATGCAAAGCAGCGCCGAAACGTCGGCATAAAGCCCGTCAAACTCGCGCAGCCAACGAAGTAGAGTGAAGTAGTTGGCGCCCAGTTTCTCCGGATCGCGCGAAAACATGGACAAAACGCCGTCGCTTGAGGCGCCCATGTGAGCGCAGACGATGCGGCAGCCCAGATTTAGCGGGGATTTTAGCTGCTCGATGCTCTCAAGCGCCTTGTTTGATGCTAGCGAGTTTTCGTCGCCCACGTGGATCACCAGCGGCAGCCCAAGCTCGCTAAGCAGCCTAAAATATGGCTCATATCGCTTGTCGTTTAGATCCGTCTCCCAGTACGAGTGCAGCAACTTACCGCCCTTAAAGCCCATTTTGTGGTACTTTTCGATCAAATTTAGCGCGTCTTTTCGGTTTGGATTTACGCTAAAAAACGGCACGACCTCGTTTGGATTTTGCTCGTAAAAGGCAAAAACATCCTCGTTTGAGGCGCAGACGGTTTTGTCCTTGTGCACGAGGTTTCCGCTCTCGTCAAATTTCGCATCGACGCCGAAAACCACGGACTTTTGGACGAAATTTGAGCTTTTAATCAGCCGCGCGAAGTTGCTTTTGTAGCCTTCAAAACCGTTTTTTATAAGCTCGCTCCTGTTTATGTCGAATTTTTTAGCGAAAAACGCAAGCGCTAGTTTGTCGTAAAATCGGTCGAATTTTACGTCCGCGCTAAGCAAATGCGAGTGGATATCGACGGTTTTTATCTGCGTTAAATTTGCGTTTTGCAAGCCGCCTAGTTCGCTCTCCCGCACGGCGGTTTCGTTAAATTTACCCCGCGAAAACCCGCTCGAATTTGCTTCGTTTGCGGTTAAATTTACGCTCGTTTCGGCAAATTTATCTTTGGCGTAAATTTGACTCGCCGCGTTTTGGCAAAACCTGAGCGTTTTTGGCGCGGCCGTCTTGCTCGCTCTTAGATTTGAGCTTAAATTTAGCCGCGCGTTCTGTTTTGACGGCTCAGCGAGATTGCCTAAATTTGCGCGAGAATTTGTCGCCGTTTTTCCGTCTATCAAATTTGTACTAAAACCCAAAGCGTCCAAGCGCTCATTTGCGCGGTAAAAATCATCTCGAAACATCGTTTCTCCCTTTTTAAAATTTATCGAAATCATAGCCTAAATTTTAAAAAGTGTCAAGTGGTGCTTTACGCTTTATGATTTTCTAAGCTAAATTTGCGTAAGATTTCATCAAATTTAACGAAAGGAAAGAGATGAGCTACAAGATGAGCGAGCTTTGCGAACTATCGCAAACGCCCAAATCAACGATACTCTTTTACGTCAAGGAAGGGCTTTTGCCAGAGCCCGTGAAGGTAAAAGATAACGTCCATCAGTACGGCGAGGACACACTTTTGATGCTAAATTTCATCAAATACGTCCAGAGCAACTTCCACCTTAGCCTAAAGGAGGTCAAGGCGCTCACGCAGCAAAAGGGCTTTAGCTTTAAGCGCTGCTACGAGGCGCTTTTTGATTCGCTTGATACCTTTATGGGGTCAAATTTCGCCCAGACGCTAAGCGCCGAGCAGGCGTGCGAGAGGCTGGGTATCAGCCAGGCCGAGCTGGATAAATTTATAAAAGACGGATTTATCTTTATGCGAGGCGGCAAGCTAACCGAAAAAGAGGTCGAGATCCTGCAAATCGTGCTAGAGACCCAAAAGAGCGAGCACGGGCGGGAAATTTTACGGACTTATATAAATTTAGCCAAGCAAACGGCCAAAATCGAAGCCGAGTGCGCGCGCGAAATTTACGCGAAAGCAGAGGATAAAAACGCGGCCTTAAAGCTCGTTTTCGACAATATCTTGATCCTAAAACCATACATATTAAATTTCCACACCTTTGATGCCTACAAAAAGGAGAACAAATGAAAGGCGTTTTTTCGGTTAGGGGCTTTTTGCCCTTTTTGATCGTTATGTTTATCAACGCGGTCGTGGATCTTGGCCACAAGATCACGATCCAAAACATACTTTTTAAGAGCATCGAGGATGAAAATTTACAGATCATCCTGACCTCGCTCGTAAATTTGCTAATCTTACTTCCCTACATCATGCTTTTTAGCGTTTCGGGCTTTTTAAACGATAAATTTTCGCGCACCCGCATCACGAGATACGCGGCGGCGAGCGAAATTTTACTCACGCTTTTTATAACCGTGAGCTACCTTTGCGGCTGGTTTTACGTGGCATTTGGCACGACGCTGCTGCTAGCGGTGCAAAGCGCGGTATATAGCCCCGCTAAATACGGACTAATCAAAAAAATCGTGGGCGCAGAAAAGCTAGGCGCTGCAAACGGTATCGTGCAGGCCTTTACTATCGTGGCGATTTTGCTTGGTTCGTTTGTTTTCTCGGCGATTTTCGAGAGCTACGCCGCTACTAGCACGGATGCCGGAGAGATGATAAAATCGGTCTGGTTTATCGGCGCGATACTTTTTGTTTGCTCGGTAGCCGAGACGATTTTTACGTTTAAGATTCCGTTTTTCGAGGCGACTGACGCCGGGCTTAAATTTGACGCGAAAAAGTACTTTAAACTAGGCTACTTAAAAGAAAACACGAGGCACATCTTTAACAACAAAAACGCCTTTTTATGCACGCTGGGACTTTCGGTTTTTTGGGCAGTGGCGCAGCTGGTTATCGCCGTTTTTCCCGCTCACTACAAGGCTATGAGCGCGGATAATAACGTCATGATCGTGCAGGCTATTTTAGCCGTTAGCACCGTCGGTCTGGTCGTGGGCTCAGCGCTAGCGGGCAGTTACTCGAAAAATCACATCGAGATGGGCATCGTGCCTTTTGGGGCTCTTGGGCTTTTTGTTTCGCTACTTATGTTTGCGCAGGGTTCAAGTGCTGCGTTTATGACGCTGGCGTCCTTTTTGTTTGGTTTTAGCGGCGGTATTTTCATCGTGCCGCTAAACGCAAATATCCAGTTTTTTACCTCTGAAGAGCAGATGGGCCGCACGCTAGCGGGCAGTAACTTTATCCAAAATATCTTTATGGCGGCGTTTTTGCTACTTGCGATGGCGTTTAGCATATTTGCCGTTAGTACGCCCGAAATTTTCGTCATTACTTCTTTTAGCGTGCTTATCTGCGCACTGGTAGCGATAAAGTACCTGCCGCATCTTTTTGCGCGTTTGCTTATCATGCCGTTTTTTAGGATAGGCTATACGATCAACGTCGACGGCGTCGAAAATATCCCGCAAAAAGGCGGCGTGCTGCTACTTGGCAACCACATGAGCTGGATAGACTGGGCGGTGCTGCAGATGGCCTCTCCGCGCCCGATCAGATTTGCGATGCATAAGAGCTTTTATGAAATTTGGTACCTAAAATGGCTGTTAAATTTATTTGACGTGATCCCGATAGGCGCGGGAGCGAGCAAAAGCGCGCTAGAAAAGATCCGCGAGTGCCTAGACGCGGGCGACGTGGTGGCACTGTTTCCTGAGGGTCATATTAGCTATAACGGCCAGATAGACGAGTTTGCGCACGGTTACGAGATAGCTGCAAGCGATACGAACTCCGTCATCGTGCCGTTTTATCTGCGGGGTCTTTGGGGCTCTAGCTTCTCGCGCGCTCAAAAATACTACCAAAAAATCAGCCGCAAAATAGACGGCAAGCGCGCTATCAGGGTGAGCTTCGGCGCGCCTTTGGCACCTGAAACCAAAGCCCCGCAGGTGCGCGAAAAGGTCGTCGAGCTGTCGTTTTTTAGCTGGGCGGAGTATCTAAAAACTCTAGAGCCTATGCAGTTTAGCTGGCTAAAACACGCTAAAGCAAATCTGTTTAAACGCTCGATGGTAGATAGCACGGGCGCTGATCTAAACAATCTCAAGGTTATCGCTACGGTGCTTGTGTTTTTGTCTAAATTTAAATTCTCGTTTTTAAAAGAGCGAAACGTCGGCGTGATACTGCCTTCCTCGGTGATGGGTAGCATTATAAATTTGATGCTATTTATCAGAGGCAAGGTAAGCGTAAATCTAAACTACACGCTTAGCGAGCAAAATTTGATCGGCTGCGCGGACAAGGCTGGGTTAAGAAGCATAATTACGTCGCGCCAGTTTATCGCCAAGCTAAAGGCTCGCGGCTTTGAGCTGGAAGAATCTCTAAAAGGCAGACTCATCTATCTCGAAGACGTCGCGCAGGGCATAAGCAAGGCTGATAAAATTTGCGCGATGCTAAAGGCGATTTTGATGCCGCGCTGGCTGCTTGAGCTTATTTATTTTCGCGACGTTCGCATCGACGACGATGCTACGATACTCTTTAGCAGCGGCAGCGAAGGCACGCCAAAGGGCATCGTGCTAACGCATAAAAACATAATGGCTAACATCAAGCAAATTTCAGAGATCGTAAATACGGACGGCAACGACGTTATCTTAGCGTCGCTACCGATATTTCACTCATTCGGGCTTACCGCGGCGACCTTTTTCCCGCTTAGCGAGGGTATCGCCTCCGCTCACGTGCCTGACCCCACGGACGCCTTTGCAGTGGGCAAGATGGTTGCTAAATACCACGCGACGATAATGTTTGGCACGTCGACGTTTTTTAGGCTCTATACCAAAAACAAAAAGCTAAATCCGTTGATGTTTTCTACGATCCGCTACGCGATAGCCGGCGCGGAGAAGCTAAACGCGGCCGTTAAGCGCGAGTTTAAGATGAAATTCGGCGTCGAAATTTACGAAGGCTACGGCACGACCGAGACCTCGCCCGTCGTTAGCGTAAATACCGCAAACGTGCTAGAACCCGAGTTTTTTAAAGAGCTCGTTTTCTCAAAAGAGGGCAGCGTGGGTCTACCGACAGCCGGCACGATAATACGAATCTGCGATCCTACAAGCCTAGAAAAGCTAGAAAACGGGCAAGCCGGCCTAATCCTAATCGGCGGCCATCAGGTGATGAAGGGCTACTATCTAGATGAGGAGCGCACGAAAGAGGCGATCGTGGAGCTAGACGGCGTGCGCTACTATAACAGCGGCGACATCGGCTTTTTAGACGAGGCGGGCTTCCTAACGATCACGGATAGGCTCTCGCGCTTTGCTAAAATCGGCGGCGAGATGATAAGCCTAGGCGCGGTCGAGGCTCAAATTTCAGCCGTGCTGGGCGATGAGGTGACCTTTGTGTGCACCAACGTCGCCGACGAGAAAAAGGGCGAGCAAGTCGTTATGCTATTTAGCGGCGAGATAAGCGAGGAGGACGTGGCTGCGCGCATCAGGGCTTCTGCGATACCGTCCATCATGCAGCCTTCAAAGATTTATAAAGTAGATAGCGTACCGGTGCTAGGAACGGGCAAGGTGGACTTTAAATCAAGCAAAAAGCTAGCGGCCCAGCTGGTTGCCGGCGAGGGAAATTTAGGCGAGGCGGAGGAAGCTTAAATTTGAGCGGTAAATTTAGGGCAGCAAAATTTGACGCCCGTAAATTTGGTCAAATTTGATGAAAAGGGCTTAAAGTTGCGAGTTAAATTTAAGCCCGCCAAAGCTAGCGAAGCGACGTAAATTTGACTCCTCAAACGAGTCAAATTTACACCAAATCCCTGCTGCTAAAGATAAAATATCCGCCCACAAGCATAATCGCGCCCAAAATCAGCGGATAAAAAATCGAGTAAAGCACGAAGCCAAATACGCTAAAGTTGTTTAATACGAAATTCGACGCAACGCCGATAACGGCTAAATTTGGATCAAACAGGCTAATCGCCGCGATCCTAAAGACCTCGATCGGGTTAATTAGCGCGATAAAAAAGATGATATCCTCGCGTACGTTACTCTTCATCAAAAAGCCCATCAGCGCGAGATCTAAAAACGCTAACAAGATAAGCCAGAGCAAAAACGCGACGCCTTGACCCATTTCTTGGTTTTTGATCATCGATGAGATGAGAAATCCAAACGACAAAAACACGAAGCTAAGCGCGAAAAGTAGGGCGGTGTAGAGGCTTAGGATATCCCACGGGATCTCGATTTTTTTAACTAAACCGGCAACTACGGCTAAAACGAAAGAGAGCAAAAGCGGCACGAAAATAACGAAAATACGCCCCAAAGCCTTGCCGAAATAGTATTCGCCCAGGCTAACGGGGAAGCTAAGCATGTACTCAAGCAGGTTCGTATCGCGGTCGGCGCTGATACTGCGCACGGTCGAGATGAGGATAAAAATAGGCACGATGATAATGCAAATTTGGATAAAAAGCAGCAAAAGCCGCGTAAGTCCACTAAAACCGAGCACCCGCGAGTCCGTCACGCCGCTAAAGATAAAAGTAACGATAAGCCCCATAAAAACTAGCATATAGATGAGAAACCAGCGCGAGCGCAGCGACTCGGCGACATCTAGTTTGGCGATGAGTAGCAAGTTACGCATGCGCGCCTCCTTGATAGATCGGCTCGTCTTTTATGATCTGCCCCAGGTCCATCTCGACGTAGCGGTTTGATATGCCCTGCACCTCATCAAGCCTGTGCGAGATAAAAACCAGCGTCTTTTCGCGTGCGAACTCGCCTAGTAGATCCATAAAATTTCGCCTGGCTTTTGGGTCCAAATTTGCCGTCGGCTCGTCAAACATCATAGCTTCGGTGTTTTTAGCAAAGGCGATTGCGATTAGCATTTTTTGCTTCATACCGCCCGAGAGCTTGTAAAAGGGCTTGTGAAAATTTCCTTTTAGATCAAGTTCCATTTTCTCGCAAAATTTTTCTATGTTTTCCTGCGGGGCGCCCGAGCTTTTGCAGACGAACTCGCAAAGCTCTTTTAGGTTAAATTTGAGCGGCGGCGGCGTTTGCGGGACGAAAGATATCACGCTAAGGGCTTCTTTACGCGCGGTAAAAGGATCAAAGCCGTTTACTCGCACCTCGCCGCTGTTTGGCTTAAATTCGCCCAGGATTATGCGCATCAGCGAGCTTTTGCCGGCGCCGTTTTGCCCGAGCACGACCGTTTTTTGCCCCTTTTCTATGCTCAAATTTACGTTTTGCAGTATCTTTTGCGAGCCAAAAGCCTTTGTGATGTCTTTTAAGATTATCAAATTTATCCTTTTAGATGAGCTTTTTAAAGCCGTTGTCAAATTTCAGCGCGTCGTGGTGGCACACGTCGATACAGCGCCCGCAAAGCGTGCAGTCGCCGCCCACGAGACGAAATTCTTTTTTATTTTCGTCGCCGTCTAGTTTAGCGTTTTTCTTCGTGATCTCTAGCACGTGCGGCACGAGACAGGTATCAATGCAGACCAAACAGTGGTCGCAGCGATCTTTGTTCCAGCTAACTTTAACGGCGTTGGTGCGGGTTAGTAGCGAGTATGTCGCGCCGATGGGGCAGACGTAGCGGCACCAGCCTCTGCGGGAGTAGAAAATCTCGACTAAAAGCACGAAGAGGGCAAACCAAATCGCGTGAAAATAGCCGTAGATGACGAACCTAGACACGATACCCGTCACGCTAAATATCTCAAACACGAGCTGCGAGCTAGCAAAACTCATCGCGATAAAAAGCGCGGTAAAGACGTAGCGCCATTTGGGATCGAACTCGCGGCGTTTGATTATCTTTTTAGCGGCTAAATTTTCGTGTATTTTCTCGCCGATCTCGCCCAAAAAAGTATAAGGGCAAATCCAGCCGCAAAACGCTCTCCCGCCCACGAGCGCGTAAAAAAGCAAAATCGTAGCCGTGCCGATGATCAAATTTATCGGAAACTCGTGCGTCGCGGCAAATACCTGAAAGCTCATAAAAGCGTCGGTCAAATGAAAGCCTAAAATCCTTGATCCGCTGATGTCGCCTTCTAAAATTTGAATATCCGCGCGGTAAGAAAGCACGAACAAAATATGCACTAGCGCGATCACGACGAGGCGGCGTCCTCGCCAGCTGAGGCTTTTTTTACCCTCGCCGTTTTTTATCGTCAGCGTATCGAAAAAATCAACCTTCGAGACCGTGCAGCGCGTGCTATATTTATCCATCCGCTACTCTTTAAATTTTGAAATTTCATCAGCTAACAAACCTAAATCCTCGTCTGATACGTTGTTTAAAAGTCCCTTCATTAGGCTGTTTGGTACTTTATTTTCTTTGTAGTCTTTTAGCCTAGCTAAAATTTCGTCCTTGCTTTTGCCTGAGATTTTAGGCGCCATTACGCCCTTGCCGTTTGCTCCGTGACAAGGCGCGCAGGATGTGAGGTATCTTTTGCTAACGCCCTCGCTGGGCTGATTTGCTACGCTGTTTTGTAGCTGTTTTATCTTTTTTATTTCCTCGGCGTCTTGCAGATTTAGCTCCTCGTTTCGCTCTTGCTTAGGAGCGAAGTCTTGGGGTTTTATTTCGGGTCTGCTGGCATCTTTTATGGGCGCTGAGGGCTGGCTAGTCAGCATAAAAATCATAAGAACCAAGACCAAAGCTCCAAAGATTATCGCTATTTTCTTTCCCATTTTAGCCTCCTATTTTTTTCTAAACTGCTCGTTAAATTCGCTGATTTCGTTTGCTAGAGCGCGGATTTGCGCCTCGTCTAGGGTTTGGACTAGATCTTTCATCAGCGGATTTGCCTTTTGCTTGTTTTTATACGCAAATATCATATCGTAAATTTGATCCGAGGTTTTGTTTAGCAGCGACGGGCCGATGATGCCGTTGGCGTAGTCGTCGTGGCAGGCGGAGCATTTTACGATAAAGTCCTTGCTAAGGCGCCCTTTTACGAGTTTTAAATTTATGCTTTGCAGCGGGTTTCGCACCATCGCTAGCGCGCCGACTGAGCGACTAGTCTCGCTCTCTTCGTCATCTAGACCAAATTTGACTCTCTTTTTACCGTTTATATCGTAGCTCATAAACTGATCGTAGTCTTTTTGCGCGGTTGCGTTAGCGTCCGCTTTTTGCGTCTCTATCATGCCTGCGGCGGCGGGCGTCGCTTGCGTTTTTGCCGCTTGCGTCGCGCTTTTTTTATCATCCTTGCTCTCGCAGCCCGTTATCAGCGCGGCGGCGGCGAGAGCCGCGAGACAGCCTAAAATTTTATTTCTCATTTTTATCCTTTGTAAATTTCGTCATAGCTGCGGTTTGGCGCTATGTCGATGATCTGTACGGGGCAAACCTCGGCACACGCTCCGCATCCGACGCAGCCTCGTTTAAATTCGGGCAAATTTCGCCCGTCGCTTTTAGCCATCGATATGGCGGCGTCTCCGACGGGACAGAGGCTAACGCACAGATCGCAGGGCTTATCCACGCTATTTTGGACGGCGTCTTTTACGGCTTGCTCGCGGTCGTTGTAAATTTTACGCTCAAGCATTTTCGTAACGCCGCTTAAATTTACGTTTTCGTTTTTATAAGCAAGACAGGCTTCATGCTCCCTTAGCACGCCCACGCCCATCTTTACGTCGCTAATCTGCGTCGTGGCGTGATCTAGCGCGCCGCTAGGACAGGCTAAAACGCAAGGAAAAAGGTCGCACAGATAGCAGCCTCGCTCATGCGGGTTTATGTAGGACGTGCCGTTTGAGTAGCCCTGCGCGATGTCTAGTAACCCGATGCTGTGATACGGACAGACCTGCACGCACTGGCCGCATTTTATGCAGAGCGATTCGAAATTTTTAACCGCTCCGGGAGGCCGTAAAAAAAGCTCGTCCGCGCGCGTTTTGGGTAAAAAATATCCGATGCCGTAGCCTGCGGCCGCCGCGCCTGCCGTTAGAGCGATAAAATTTCGTCTATTCATAGCGTTGCCTTTTGAGCGTTATTGGGGCGCATTTTAGGAGAGCCGTCCTCTAAAAGCTTAAGCGGCTCGGAAAAAGGCGCAAGCTTAGCTAGGAAATTTAGCCCGCTAATCACGGTCGAACCGTAGAAAAAGCGCAGAGTCGGATAATACTGCCAAAGCTTGTCGGCGTAAACGAAGTGCAAGTATGGCGTATCGCCGATGCCGTCTCTATCGACGTCTAAGCCCTCGTATTCGTCGAAATAATTACCGCTCCACTCGTTTAGCTCGATCTTTGAGCCGGGCGTGTCGTTGATAGCCGTTTCCATGTTTCCGATAAAATCATTACCCTTAAACACGCTTTTTTCCTGCGTCGCGTGCATTTGCAGCCCGATGACGTTGTATAAAATTTGATTGTTTTCGAGGGTATTTACGGTGCCCGGATTTAGCGGCGAGCGGTCGGAGTAGATGCCGCGCGAGTTATACAAAAAGGTATTTTCGCTCACGGTAAAGCCCGAGGTATCTTTTAGCGCGATACCCACGCCGAATGCTCCGTTTGAGTTGATTATCACGTTTCGGCGCACGAGAGAATTTGTTGAAAACATAAAATACATCCCTACCGCGCCGCCGCTAAATTCGTTATCCTCGATGAGGTTGCCCGCCGAGTACATCGTATGCACGGCGTAGCGATTGTTTTGTCCGTAGTTTTTGCGGATTATGTTGTTGCTAGAAAACCACGCCACGATGTCGCGGCTGTTATAGACGTAGTTTCGCTCGATTAAGTTTTCGTGCGAATACCACGCGCGCACGGCGTCTCCGCGTCTAGGCACGTCAAAGCCCTCTTTTGAGGTGATGTTGTTATCTCTGATGACGGCTTGGTTGCACTCTGATAGCTCGATACCGAAAAGCACGTCTTTAAAGCGGTTTTTCTCGACTAAAATATTATTGCCCTTAGAGCAGCTGATGCCTGCATCTAGGTTCATCTGACTCGTGCCGCTGCCCTCGATGTTTAAATTTACGAGCTTGACGTTTTTTGCCGTTACTTTTATCACGCTTGATTTGCGGTCGCCTCGTATCACGGCGTTCTCGCCTTTGCCTATTATCGTTAGCGGCTTATCGACGATTATATTTCCCTCGTAAAGTCCGTCGTTTAGGCGCAGCGTGTCGCCGGGTTCCGCAGCGTTTATAGCGTCTTGCAACGGACCGGCGAAGACCGTCAAATTTAGCGCGCAAAAGAGCAAAAGCTTAAATTTCATTTGGCTTCTTTTAGCTCTTTTTTCTTTGAAAATACGGCTAGGATGCAAAGCGCGCTCATAGCCATCATCACCCAAAATCCTATGCTAGGATACGAGTGCGTCGTAAATTGCGCGACCTTGCCGTCGCCAAGCACGGTCGGCATAAACGGTTTTATCTTAAACGCTCCCCACTCTTGCATATTGTGCCCGTACCAGTATAGCCAGCCCGCAAACGCGCCCATAAAAAGCAGCGGAGCGATAGCGGGAAGCGCCATGAGTAGGGAGTTAAATTTGCCGTCGTAGTACAAAAAGGCTAGCATGCAAAGCGTGGAAATAAGCAGATAATAAGGCGCAATCGCGCGCTCGACGTTGCCGCCGTGCTCCATCGGATACATGCCGATGTAGTGGTTTATGGTGTTCATCTCGTGCACGTCGCCGCCGTATCCGTCAACGTGAAAATAAACGGGAATACCGTTTGGAAAGGCGTCTTTTGGGTAGTTTGGCGCTTCAAGCGCGACGTACCAGATAGGAAAAGACGGCGTGCCGATCTCGGCTTTTTGCTCGATCGCTTTTTGCAGGCTGGCTTTTACGTCGTCTGGCATCAAGTGATTTTTGTACTGAAACGAGGTGTAAAGGTCGTAAATTTTATACGAATACCCGGCAATCGGCTCGCCTGCGGCGATTTTAGCTTTGGCTCCGAAAAAGCCCAGCACCGGGATCGTAAAACAAACGGTCATCAAGACTAACGCGATAATAGTGTAAATTTGATACTTCTTCATCGTTTCTCCTTTATTAAATTTAAAAAATTTTTCGCAAAAGGCTTTTTAAATTTAACGAAAAAGGCTCGGATTACGCGCTCCGAGCCTTAAATTTAGCGGTTAAATTCGAGCCGCTAAGCTCAAATTTAGACTACATTCCCGCGTTTTCGTCGATCCATTTTAGGTATTCGATGATATCTTTGACCTCTTGATCGCTCATGTGCTGATTAGGCATTCTTAGGTTAAAGTAGTCGATCATAGACTTGATATACTCGTCGCCGTAAAATTTAGACGGATCTTTGACAAAGTCAAATACCCACTTCTCGCCGTTTTCGTGGCGTAAAAGAACGCCCGTTAGATCCGGGCCTGAGCTAACCTGACCGATGACGTGGCAAGCGTTGCAGCCGCCCTTTAGATATGCGGCCTCGCCTTTAGCCGCAGCCGGACTCATAGGCGTAGCGATCTCTTTAGCGAGATTATTTTTAGCTCTTAGGCCGACGTCTGCGGTTTTAACCATATACTGCCACACTTGGTACTCCCAAAGTATCGCGCCGTTTACGTCGCCTTTTTTATAGGCTTCGTCGGCTTTTGCTTTAGCCTCGGGGATTTTACCGTATTGATCCAGCGCGTCGGTAACCAGCTCTTTTACCTTAGGATATTTTTCGTAATGCTTTTCTTTTAAGTAAGCCACTACGCTTTGGATAACTTCGTCGGTAGCTTTATTCGTAGCGATTACTTTATCGTATTCGGCTTTTAGGGCTTCGGGACTTAGGGTTTTTAGCCTATTTGCTTTTGCCGATTCGTATTTTTTGTTCGGATCTTTAACTAGCAAATAGCCCATCATCTCAAGGTGCAATGCGGAGCAAAATTCGGTGCAGTAGTAAGGGAATACGCCCTCTTCGTCCGCTACGAAATTTACGGTTGCGGTTTTACCCGGCTCTAAAGAGGCGTGGATGTTGTAAAGATCGACCGTAAAGCCGTGAGTCTCGTCTTGTGCGCGCTCTAAGTTTGTTAGGTGGATGGTTACGTTGTCGCCTTTATTTACCTCGATATGCTCAGGGTTGATGTGGCTTCTGATCATTGTAGCGTAGACGGTTACGTTTTTGCCGTTGCGCTCGACTCTTTCTTGTCCGGCAAGAGTTGCGAACGGACTTTCTTTACCGGTGCGAGAGTTTGTTCCCATGGCGTAGGTGGTAGCCGGTTTTAGCTTGCTAGCTTCGATAGATATAACGTCGTGAGGCTCGCCAAGAGGTATTGGCATATCGTATAAAAGCTCCATCTTTGCGCCCGTAGTGTCGATTAGCTGGTGGTTTTGCGGATGAAGAGGGCCTACCGGGTTAAAGCGGTCGATTGATAGCTTGTCAAGAGCGATTACGTATTTGCCCTTAGGTTTGGCCGATTTTCCCTCCATCGCGTCTAGGTGTCCGATGTTGTAGTGGACGTTGATCCTATCTAGGACTTTTAAATTTTTATAGTCCCATTTTACTATCTGGCTATCGACGTAAAGCGAGGTATAAAGTACGCCGTCTTGTGCGTCAAATGCCGTGTGTAAAGGTCCAAGGCCGAGTTCTACTTGTCCGTGTAGGGTCTTTTGCAAATCAAGAATCGGTATGCCGTAAGAGTCGGTGCCGGCAAATTCTTTTTTGTCGATTAAATTTTTGATCTTTCTAAAGTCAAAAACCGTAGCGTGCGTATCTAGCTTACCGCCGATAACGATATATCGGCCGTCCGGGCTAACGTCTACGCCGTGCGGGCTCTTTGGCTCTGGGATCAAAAATAGCGCGCCGGCTTTAACGGCAGCCTCTATCGTAACTACTCTGTGGCCGTTTATCTCTCTGTAGTTTTTCTTGTCTTGAGCTAGTTTTTCTAAAATTTGCCAGTTATAAACGTGCAAATAGTCAGTATCGTTTCTGCTTGCGCCCGCTTCAAACGGAGGCAAGCCTTTTTCGATACCTCCGGTGTACATCTCTGAGTTTATGGAGTTAGAAAACGCCCAGCCGAAGCTCTCGCCCTTACCCGCGTCGCTTAGATCCTGCCAATACGGAGGAAGCTCAAGCGAGAAGGAAGCTTTCTCGTCTATCTTGCCTTTTGGATAGTCGAATTTCCAAAACGTTACCGCGCCGCGGTATGCGCTTTCGTACTCGTCTATCGAGTGGTAGCCGTTATCTAGCGGAGCCGCGTACTGCGCCGCTTCGATGACGTACTCGCTATTTGGAGTGATGAAGCTACCGCCGTGTTCGCTTTTTACGATTGGATTAACGACGATTTGCGTAGTTTCAAAATCGTGCAAATTTATCACCGCGATACGAGGGTTAGCCTTGTCGTTGATGAAAAGATAATCGCCGACGTATTCGCCGTTTTTCTCGGTTAGAGCAGGGTGATGAGTGTCGCCCCACGAAAGCTCCTTGCCCCTAATCGCGCCGCTTTTTAGGATAGCCTTAGACTCCTCGTCAAAGCCGTACCCCTGCCAAGGCTCGGGCGTAAAGACGCCGATAAATTTGTAAATCCTCATCGAAGGTACGCCGTAAACCATCACCTGTCCGCTTTGGCCTCCTGAGGAAAAGACGATATAGTCGTCCTTCTTGCCGCTTGGTTGATACGTTTTAGCAGCCGCTAGGACGTCTTTTTCCGTTAGCCCGCGCGCTTTCATGATAGCTTGCAAGTCGCTATCTGCCGCGCACGCACTGCTAACGGCAAACGCCATACACGCCGCCGCAACGATGCCTGAACCAAAAATTTTGTTCATTAAAAATCTCCTTTCTTAAGATTTCATTTATAAATTTTAATTTCGCCGTTTATGCTTACGGTTATTATATCTTCATTATTATTAAAAACGCTTATTATCGCATCCGAATTTTTCCCGAGCCGCTCTATATCCGTAAAATTTGCGTTCGCACGCCAAATTTCGCCGTTATCAAGGCCGATATAAATTTTATCCCGCACGGATAGCAGGCTTTTGATCCGTAGATTCGAGATTTTATAAATTTTTGCGTTTAGGCTTTTTGGGACGGTCTTGCGCGTATCTGCCGAGGGTTTCGTATCTAAAAAATTTATGCTCGTTTTTTTACGCGACAAATTTACGTCCGCTTCGTTTTTTGCGGTTCTATCTGCTAAATTTGGGGCAAATTTATCGCCGTATGCTTGTGGCAAAACCGCGTTTTGGCTTAAATTTACGTCCGTTTTATCCGCCGCATTTGCTTTAAAGCCGTCCTTGGCGGCTTTGTCTTTATCTGCGCTTAACGACTGTTTGCTTAGCGAATCTACCGCGCTTGTTTGCGCCGTTTTGGGGTCTATACGCTCGCTAGGGACTAAATTTTCCTCGGATTCAAATTTTACGCTTGCTATCTCTCCGCTAGCTAGCCCTAAAAGCATATCTTGGCTCGTCTGCGCCGCGCTTAAGGCTACCGCGTCTAGTTTGCCTTGATTTTTTACCTCCATCGAGGTCAAATTTAACCTAAAAACCGACCTATCCCAGCCGGTTATTACGGCGGCGCCGTTTATGATTTTGTAGGTTGATACGCGGTATACGCCGCTAAGGCGCGCGGCGGAGAGCTTCTTGGCGGATGGGTCGTAGACGAGGAAGATATTTTCTCCCGCCACGGCATAAAATTTACCGCCTGATATGCTTAGATGCGTTATGCGCGCATCAAGACCGAGGCTTGAGACGTCCAGCGCCACTTCCCTGGAGTTTAAATCCTTGCTAAATTTAACGATTATTCCGCTAGAAAGCCCGGCATATAGCTCGCCCGCATCAAAAGCAAGCGAGGTTATCTCGTCTTCGGCCAAGGTTGTCTGCGCGCCTAGTCGCAGATTTGCCGCATCGATGATTTTTAGCTCGTTTGCCGCGTCGTATAGGGCTATTTTTCCGTCGTTAAGTTCGCTAAAGGCATAGCTTTTTACGTCGGCGCTAGGCTCAAAACCGTAGCTTGCCGAGATTAAAAATAGTAGATAAAAAACACTCGCTAGCGTGCGTGGGTTCAAATCGTTCCTTCTTCGAAATTTAATGAAACTATACAGCGGGCGAGCTTAAAATAATATTGACTTAAATCAACTTTCGTAATAATTTGATATATAAAAATGAATCTGCGTTATAACGTAACACGGGATTTATAAAATCGCTAGCCGTTATTTCTCTAAATTTTCCAACGTTTTTTTGATATTTTGCGGGGTTAAATTTGATATTTCGGTTACGAATTTATCGTTTTTGTCTAGTATGTAGAGCGAGGAGCTGTGTGCGACGGAGTACTCCATGGCAGACTTTTCCAGTAGGACTTTTTGGTATTTTACGCCGTAGTTTTTGGCAACCCCCGGTAGGTCGTTTACTACGACGCCGTATGAGTCCGGATAAAAGTATTTTGCGTATTCGTCCACGTTTTTTGGCTCGTCGCGCTCCGGGTCGAGAGTAACGAAAATCACGACGATATCGTCTCTTTTAAGCTCGTTTAAGACGCCTGAAAGGATACCTAAAGTTGCGGGGCAGACGTCCGGACACGAGGTGTAGCCAAAGTATATGATCTTATTTTTACCCTCAAAGCTCTTTAGACTCACCGCGCCGTTTACGCCCTTACCGGTAAAATCATAATTTTTTTGACCCTCGGCGACGTTTGCGCCTTGGCCGTTAGTGGCATATTTGTTTGAGTAGAGTGCGAGATAGCCTGCACCAAGAACCGTTAAAATCAGTATAACTGCGATAATAAGCTTTTTCATCATCCGCCCTTTTTAAGTAAAATTTGCGTCTATTGATGCAAGTCGAAGTCTATATAAAGCCCGCTTCTTTTGCCGTTTTCCAGCACCTCGAAACGGTATCTCATGATGTTTATCAGGCATGCGCTTAGCACGACGTTTGAGACGTAGGCGTTATCGCGCTTTTCGACTTCGGCCTTGATGACGCCCATATCCATGTTTACGCCGTGGATCTCAAGGCTCGGGTCTTTAAACCCTTCTAGCCCCTCGATGCGCACGATTGTCGGCTGCATCGTGTAAATTGGCTTTGGCGAGAGGCTAAATTTAACTGTCTTGCCGCGAAACTCTACGCCGCAGGAGTGCTCGGCGTTCATATCGCAAGGAAGCGGGGTTAAATTTACCCCCACGTCCTCTGCGCTCAAAAAGTCCTCTTGCACTTGCGGTTTAAAAAACAGGTACGCCGAAGTCGCAAAAACCCCGACTAGCGCGACCAAAACGATGAGAAATTTTTTCATTAATGCTTATGATGTCCGCCGTGATCGTGCGCGCCGTGATCGTGTCCGTGTTCGCCGTCTTTTTTAACTACCGCTTTTGCGACGATGTCTTTTACTTCGAGTTTTTGTCCGTTGTCAAACTCTAGCGTAGCGTCTAGTTTGTCGCCCTCTTTGATCGGGGCTTTTACGTTCATCAGCATCACGTGCAGACCGCCCGGTTTTAAATTCGCCTCTCCCATCGCAGGCACTTCGATGTTTTCTATTTGCACCATTTTTTTCATGCCGTCTACGTCTTTATGCGTGTGTATCTCGCCCGTAGCGGCTGCGGGAGAGCTAGCGCCGATTAGTTTTACAGGTTTATCGGTGTTGTTTTTTACGTTAAAAAACAGGGCCGTATTTTTAGCGCCGGGAGGAGTGGCTTTAGCGTAGATATCTGAGATCTCGATATCTGCGGCATTTGCAAAGCTCAAAGAGGCGACTACTAGAGATAAAGCTAAAAATTTGCTTTTCATTTTTGCATCCTTCTTAATTAGATTTTGATAGCGGATATTGTAACACAAAAATGAGCATTTTTTTTAAAATTAAGAGAAAATGTAATATAATTGCGACCTTTATTACGAAATTACGCAACGTTAGGAAAATTTTGAAAAAACTACTCGGCTTACTTATTTTTTCTATCCTTTTTTCTCAAATTTTAGCCGCCAAGACTCTGGCGGACGAAAATTTGAGGGATGCTAAATACTGGCTAAAAAAGCTAAGCGCAGCCGACGTCAGGTACGGCTACTACGAGGCTAAAACCAAAATCATCGTCATAAATAAAGCTCAAAAAACCCTGCAAAGCTTCGAGTATGCAGGCGGTGCGCTGGAGCAAATTTTTTCGCAAAGCGTGATAACTGGCAAAAGCGGGGATAAATTTAAAGAAGGCGACCTAAAAACGCCGGTCGGAGTTTACGACGTCATGGATAAATTTACGCCGCCAGATCCCTTTTACGGGCCGCTTGCGATGTCGCTATCTTACCCAAACGCCCACGACAAGGCCGCGCAAAAAACGGGCGGAGGCATCTGGATACACGGACTGCCGATGAAAGGCAAACGCGAGGACGAAGTAAAAACGCGCGGCTGCGTGGCGTTTAACAACGACGCGCTGGTGAAATTCGGCCGACTGATCGGCAGCAAGGGTGTCGTGATAATCAGCGAAAGCCAGAAGGTAGACGCTAGCAAAGACGACATCGCGCGCGTGCTGGCGCATCTGCACGAATGGCTGCAGGCGTGGCGAGATAACGAAACTAAAATTTACCTCGGCTTTTATGCGGACGAATTTGTAAAGATAGAGGGCAAAAACGCGCTAACGAGGCCTAAATTTGCCGAAAATAAAAAAAGAATTTTCGCGCTAAAAGAAAAAAAGAGCATAAAAGCTTCAAATTTTAGCGTGACGCCGTACCCGAACACTAAAGGACAAAATCTTTTTAGAGTGGTTTTTGACGAGGATTACGCAGCGCCTAGCCACAAATTTAAGGGGCAAAAAGAGCTCTACGTGCGGCTAGATAAAGATAAATTTAAAATCTTAACGGAGAAGTAAATGCAAGAAAAAAAAGAAATAGTAAAAAATCAAATCGAGGAAATTTTAAAGGCTAGGAGCGAGTTTTTCGCCGAGCTAGACCGCCAAGTGCCAAAGGTTGCGGGCACGGACGTGTTTGACTTCGCAGCGGTCAAAGAGGCCGATCTAAAGGCGCTCTATGCCAAATTTTACTCTTACGATTATAGTATTAGGAAGCTACTTCCTAACGTTTACGAGGCGTTTGGCGTAAAATTCAATGTCTGAACTCGTTTTAAACAGATCCGCCTACATCCATAATCTAACTAAAATTTGCGCCAAAGCAGGCGGCAAAGATCGCGTGATTTTGGTGCTAAAAGACAATGCCTACGGGCACGGAGCGGTGCTCGTGGGGCGCGAAGCGGCAAGCTACGGCATCAAATTTTGCGCGGTCAAAAACGAAGCCGAGGCACGCGAGCTAGAGCCCTTTTTCGAGCACATTCTCATCCTTTCGCACATCCCTACGGGCGACGAGAGCGAGCGGTTTATCTATGCGGTAAACGACCTTTCGCTGATTGCTAAATTTAAAAAAGGCGCGCGCGTGCATATCGCCGTCGATACGCTCATGCACCGAAACGGCGTCGCGGTGGGCGAAATGCGTGCGGCGTGCGAGGCGGCTTTGGCGCACGGACTGCAAATTTGCGGAGCGTTTACGCACTTTAGAAGCGCCGAAGAGCTTAGTAGCGATTATTTCGTGCAGAGGCGAAATTTCGCCGCGGCAAAAGCCGTAGTGCGCGAAATTTGCGGCGACGGTTTGGTCTTTCACTCGCACAACTCCGCTGCGACCGAGCGTTTCGGCGAGCTAGCGGATGAGTACGTACGCGTTGGTATAGCCGCCTACGGCTACGCGCAGTTTGACGAGAGCTTGGGACTAAAGCGCGTGGCGTCGCTTTGGGCGCATAAGGTTAGCGGCAGGGTGCTAAAAAAAGGACAATGCGCGGGCTACGGCGCTAAATTTTGTGCGAACGAGGATATGCAAATCGCCGTTTACGACCTAGGCTACGGCGACGGACTGCTGCGCTACGCGGGCGAGGGCGAGCTAAAGACTGCCGGTGGACAGCGGTTGCTCGGTAAAATGTCGATGGATAGCTTTTGCTGTGAAGACGCGGGTGATAAAATTTGCGTATTTGACGACGCTAGCGTTTGGGCGGATTTTTTCGGCACGATCAGTTATGATGTTTTGACTAAGCTCTCGCCTAGCATCTCGAGGCGGTTTGAGTAAAACTTCTCGTAAGTCCGCTTGAGTGCGCCAGGTAACAAACTCTGCGCGCAGAACTAGCGGCAAAAGCTAGCTTTCCAGATTTATGAGCTTAGTCTGCTATCTTCAAAAACGTAAATTTGCCGCCTGATTCAAATTTACGCCGAATTTTGCCTAAGCGTCAGGTTTGTTAAATTTTATTTACCGATTTATAGCCCGCCATATCAGCGGGCAAGGTATTTTATGTTTTAAGGCGCTACCGTATTTACTCTTATGCCTCTACGCCGGTGTTTTTAAAATTTGGATTTGTGGTAAAACCGGACGAGATTCTATGCGGCTAAATTTTCGTAGCGGCGTCAAATTTACGCAGGGTTAGCGCGGGTTGTTTGGATTTTCAAAGCCGCGACGTAAATTTGCCGCCATGAGAATTTGTATTCCGCCAATTCTCAAATTTACTTTAAAATATCCCGAAGCGCCGTTTTTAGATCGCTAAATTTAAAGCTAAATCCGCTTTTGATCAAGGCCTGCGGATAAACCTTTGCGCCTTCAAGCAGTACGCTTGACCCCTCGCCCAGCATCAAATTTAACGCAAATTTAGGTACTTTAAAAAACGTCGGTCGCCCCAAAACCTCGCCTAAAATTTTAGTAAATTCGCCGTTGGTGCTAGGTTGCGGCGAAACGAGATTAAAAACGCTGCTTTGGCGGTTTTGCAAGGTAAATTTAAACGCCTCTAGCAAATCAGCGATGTGAATCCAGCAAAACGCCTGCTCGCCGCTACCGAGCTTTCCGCCAAGACCGAGCCTAAACGCCGGCAACATCTTAGCTAGCGCACCGCCTCGCCCCAGCACTACGCCTAGGCGAAATATCGCCGTTTGCGTCCGCGCTTTAGCGGCCTCGCTCTCCCACTCGCATGCTAGCTCGCCCAAAAATCCGCGGTCAAATTTGACCGAGCTCTCGTCGTGACTAAGGCCGTTTTCATATATCCCAACGGCCGAAGCGCTGATGAAAAAGGGCGGATTTTCTAGCTCGTTTATCGCGCTAACCAGCGTGTGCGTAGTCTCTATCCTGCTTGCGCGAAGCTGCTTTTTATAGTCCTCGCTCCACCTGGCCGCGATAGAAGCGCCGGCTAAATTTATAACCGCATCGCAGCCGCTGATGAGGCCTTTAAGCGCGTCTTTGTCGGCATAAGCGGCTCGCGGGATAGCTACGACCTCGTGCCCCTGGGCTCTAAAAAATCTGCAAAGCTCGCCGCCGATAAATCCGCTCGTACCGTTTACGGCTATTTTCATATTTTGCCTTTTTGATAAATTTACTTTGACGCGACACGGAGTTAAATTCGGCTTTAAATTTAAAGCCCGAAGTCAAGCCGTTTTGCTTAAATTTAACGGCAAGATCTGCGCTTAAATTCGCCCGTCAAATTTACTTTCTAAAATAATCTTTCACGCCGTTTTCGCCGTCTAGTTGCGAGCGTAAATTTTCTAGCGCGGCGATGCGGTCTTGAGTGCTCGGGTGCGTGCGAAATAGCGAGCCCAGCGCGCTTTTTACGCCGCTAAAGGGATTAACGATAAACATGTGCGCGCTTTGTTCGTCGGCGTTTGCCATCACTCGTCCGCGCGCGTAGTCCTCAAGCTTTCGCAGCGCGCCTGCTAGGTGCTGGGGCTTGCCCGTTATCATCGCAGCGCCCCTGTCGGCCTCAAACTCCCGCGCCCGCGAGATCGCCATGCGTATGATCGTGGCGGCTAGCGGCATGATGACGGCTAGAGCGATTAGCATCAGAGGATTTTGCTTGCCTTGACGATTCGCTGCGCCAAACTGCGCGAAATTCGCCAGTATCGCGATCGCGCCAGCAAAAACAGCCGCGATAGAGCCCGTTAGGATGTCGTAGTGGCGCACATGGCTTAGCTCGTGAGCTAGCACGCCCTCGATCTCGTCTTTGTTTAGCAGATTTAGCAGCCCTTCGGTCACGGCTACTGCGGCGTGGCTGGGGTTACGACCCGTGGCAAAGGCGTTTGGAACGGCTTCTGGGATGATGTAGATCTTTGGCATCGGCAAATTTGCCTTCGTGCAAAGCTCGCGTACGATCTGATAAAGTCCCGTCGCGTGCGCCTCGTCTACGGGTACGGCTCGGTAGTGTTTTAGCACGAGGGTGTCGGAGAAAAAATATGAAAAGAAATTCATCCCAAGCGCAACTAAAAATGCGACCAGCATGCCGCTCGTGCCGCCTATCGCGCCGCCGACCGCTACGAAAAGTAGCATTAGCGCCGTCATCAAAAACGCGGTTTTAAAAAGTTCCATTTGTTTCCTTTGCTCGTATAAATTTTATGAAAATATCTCGCCGCCGTCTTTTATTTTTTCGATAAAGGCAAAAATATCTCGCTCCGCTAGGCGCATCGGAGCCGAGCCTAGCGCGCCTAGATCGTTAAAATAAATCGCATCGTCCGAGTTTAATTTTATAAAAAAACCAAGGTCGCCGTCTTGGCCTATCATATAAAAACCGGGCTCGTAAAGCGCTATTTCGTAGGTTTCGTTTCGCTCGGCTAGAGCCGCGCGCCCGTATAGATACGCACCCGCTCCCGCTTCGTTAAAAACGTCCACGCACTCCTCGCCATCGATACTTTCTAAAAATTTTAGATATAGCGGCGGAAATTTTATCATCGTTTATCCTTGCCTATTACGGCGTTTTTAAATATCGCGGCGTCCGCGCCAGTCTCGCTAAGTGCGGCTAGCTCGTTTTCGCCGCCGATAACGACGCAAATTTGAGCGTCAAATAGATAGTCCTGCGCCAGTTTTGCCGCTTTACCGGCAAGCTCGCGCGGCACGACGATAAATTTCGCTCCGGCAGCGTTTGCGACGATGATTTCGTTTAGATTTTCCGCTTCGACGCCAAACTGGGCGCCTAGCTCTTGCGCGCGCTTTATCGCGGCCTCGTCAAATTTAAATAAATTTTGCTTGCCCGCTTCGATCTGCTGGGTGTTTTCCCGCCAAAATAGCGGCTCATATGGCACTAGCTCGTGACCGATCAGTTTCATTTTTTATCCTTTATACAGTCTTCGCAGATATAACCGCCGCCGCTGATTACGGCGTCTTTGGCCTCTATAAAGGTGCCGCATTTTTTGCATTCGACGAAATTTTGGGCCTCTTTGTCCTCTTTTTTTGCGCCGCCTTTTACGCCTCTTTTGACGCGGGTTTTAAAAAATATCATATAAATCGCGATTAAAACCGCTAAAAAAGTCAAAATTTTAAATAACATCGCCGCCCTTTATAAGTACGTAATTTCGGTTGCCGCGCCCGTAAATTTGAGCCTTGAGCCCATCTAGCTCGCTTTGTACGCTGCTTCCTTTGTAAAGTAAAATTTGAGTTTGCGCGTCAAAAAAACCGTCGCAAATCCCAAGCAAATCTTTTGTTTTCATCAGCGCGCGGCTAGTGATTAGCTGCGCCGTAAAGGGCTTGCCGTCCTCGATCTTGCAAGATTTTACGCGGACGTTGGTTAAATTTAGCTCGGCCTTGACGTAGCTTAGAAACGCCGATTTTTTCGGGCTGGGTTCAAAGAGATGCCACTCGCACTCCTTTAAAATCATGGCAAGAAATATCGCGGGAAAGCCCGCTCCGCTACCGACGTCAATGGCAGTTTTGGCGTCCAAAATTTGCGGGAAAATTTCAAGCGGAGCTATGCTATCTGCTATCTGCTCGTTTAAATTTTTGTAGTTAGTTAGACTGTGCACGCGGTTAAATTTAGCCAAAATCTCGCTAAATTTCGCCGTTTGCGTGCTAAAGTCTCTCGGCAGGTCAATTTTCATCTAGCATATGCCCCATCTGCTCTTTTTTCACGCGCAGGTAGTTTTCGTTAAATTTGTTCGCGTGTATGACGATCGGCACGCGAGAGACGATTTGCACGCACTTTAGCCCCGACAGTTTTTTCGGGTTATTGGTTAGCAAATTTATCTTTTCGATGCCAAAGTGCTTTAAGATAAAATCCACTATCTCATACGTGCGCTCGTCGGCCTTAAAGCCTAGCTGGTGGTTTGCCTCGATGGTGTCAAGGCCCTCATCTTGCAGATGATAGGCGTTTACTTTGTTTAGCAGGCCGATATTTCGCCCCTCCTGGCGCAGATAGATCACCATACCGCCGTGCTCCTCGATGTATTTTAGGCTGGCTTCCAGCTGGTCGCGGCAGTCGCACTTGAGGCTACCGATCGCATCGCCCGTTAGGCACTCGGAGTGGATGCGGACGTTTACGACCTCGCCGAAAGGTTTTTTGTAAATCGCTAAATGTTCTTTCTCACCCTCCTTAAATGCCTTTATCTCGAATATTCCGAAACGAGAGGGTAAATTCGCCGTATTTGAAAGCTCGATATTCATAAAATTTTAACTCCTATTATGTTACACTAAGCGTAAATTGTAGCGAAGTAAAAGGAAAATTATGTTTAAACGTTTTAGAAGACTCAGGATAAATCCCGCGATCAGAGAGATGGTGCGCGAAACTAGCGTTTGCGCGAGCGATTTTATCTATCCGCTTTTCGTCGTCGAAGGCAAGGGCGTGAAAAAAGAGATAAGCTCGATGCCGGGCGTCTTTCAGATGAGTTTGGACGAAATTTTAAAAGAGTGCGAAATCGTGCGAAATTTAGGCATAAAAGCGGTGATATTGTTTGGAATCCCGAGCCTAAAAGATAGCGTAGGTAGCGACGCTCTAAGCGACGATGGTATCATCGCGACGGCGCTGCGAGCGATAAAGGATAAATTCCCGGATCTAGTCGTGGTAACCGATCTTTGCTTTTGCGAGTACACCGATCACGGTCACTGCGGTATCCTAGATCACGTCCATCAGACCGTCGATAACGACGCGACGCTAGAGATCTCCGCCAAACAAGCGCTGATCCACGCTAGAAACGGCGCCGATATGATCGCTCCAAGCGGCATGATGGACGGCATCATCGCTACCTTGCGCGGGGCGCTGGATTTGAGCGGATATGAAAATTTGCCGATTATGGCGTATTCGACCAAATTTGCTTCGGCATACTACGGGCCGTTTCGCGACGTAGCCGAGAGCGCGCCAAGTTTTGGCGATAGAAAAAGTTACCAGATGGATCCCGCAAACCGCCTAGAAGCCGTGAGCGAGAGCCTAGAAGACGAGGCGCAGGGTGCCGATATCTTGATGGTAAAGCCCGCCCTTGCGTATCTAGATATCATCCGCGATCTGCGCGAGGCTACGAGACTGCCGATCTGCGCGTACAACGTGAGCGGCGAATACGCTCTGCTAAAAGCTGCGGCAAAGGCCGGAGTCATCGACTACGAACGCGTGATGATGGAGACGCTAGTAGGGTTTAAGAGAGCGGGGGCGGATCTGATAATAAGCTATCATGCCAAAGAAGCCGCCGCTTTACTAAGAAAATAGCGGCTCGTCTTGTGAGCGTCTTTAAATGAGTTTGAAATTTTAAGTCTGCGGCAGACTACTTGTCTAGCCTTGACTTAAAATTTCTGCACAACATTTAAATCCATCTCACAATACTTCGCCTTCAATTTTGCAGTCAAATTTTAAAATAAGAGGGAAAAATGCGGCACTTTTTAACGTTAAACGATTTTAGCAAAGACGAAATCATCGAAATTTTAAATTTGGGTTTGCAGATAAAAAAAGATGCGAAGGCGCGAGATTTCAAACCTTATCTCAAAGATCAAAAACTGGCGATGATATTTGAGAAAAGCTCGACTAGAACGCGCGTAAGCTTTGACGTGGGGATGAACGAGCTTGGCGGGCACGCTCTGTTTCTTAGCTCGAGCGACATCCAGATCGGGCGCGGCGAACCGATAAAAGACACCGCGCGCGTGATCTCGCGAATGTGCGATCTTATCATGGCCCGCGTTAATCGCCACGAAACGCTAGAAGATCTTGCTAAATTTAGCCGCGTACCCGTGATAAACGGACTTAGCGATAAATTTCACCCCGCGCAGCTGATGGCCGATCTCATGACGGCTGTCGAATGCGGGCTAAAAATAGACGAGATAAAAGCGGCGTTCGTGGGCGACGGCAACAACATGGCTCACTCGTGGCTGATGCTAGCTAGCAAGCTAGGCTTTGAGCTAAGGATCGCCACGCCAAAGGGCTACGAGCCAGACGCCGAGGTCGTAAATTTAGCGATGAAAAACGCTCAAATTTCGGGAGCTAAAATTTATCTAACTCACGACGCAAAAGAAGCCGTCTCGGGCGCTAACGTCGTTACGACCGATACTTGGGTCTCGATGGGACAAGAGGCTGAAAAAGAAAAGCGCCTGAGGGAATTTGCCGGATTTTGCGTGGATGAAAATTTGATGAAATTAGCCGCGCCGCGCGCGATTTTCTTGCACTGCTTGCCGGCCTACCGCGGATACGAGGTGAGCGAGGCGGTGTTTGAGGCGCACGCGGATGAGATTTTTGCCGAGGCCGAAAACCGCCTGCACGCGCAAAAAGGCGTGATGGTGTGGCTTGATAGGCAGCGAAACGGGTAAGTTAAGGAAGTAAATGAAAGAAAAAAATCTACAAAAAACATACGAAAAAATCGACGAAATTTCGGGCGAGCTCGGGATAAAAGAGGGCGAGAAAACGATATTTGAGATCGTTCCGACGAGCGATCCGAGTCAAATGAGTCTCAGCCTAAAAAGCGGCTCGTGGGACGGAGTGGAGCCTTGGTTCGGTATTGACGAAAATCAAAATTTGCACACGATGGTTTCGTTAAAATCGCTCTCGCAGCTCATCGAAGCCTACCGCAACGTCCAAAAGGAAAATTTCGAGCTAAGGCTTGAAAAGACGATTTGGCAGAACGTACCGATAGATTTCGCCGACGTTTGGGTCGTGGCGATGGACGAGATACGCAAGATCGCCGCAAAAAATAAAAATAAAAAAAGCATAGACGTAAATTTAGAAAAACTGGTAAAAGGTATCAAAAAGCAGTATCCGAATTTGTTCGTCGATATGCAGAATTTAATGAAAAACGCGAGGAATAAAACGCTATGATAGATTTTGACGCTTACGTGAAGTATTCGCGCCCGGGACCGCGCTACACGAGCTATCCGACCGCGCCCGAGTTTAGCGATAAATTTAGCTACGAGGACTACCTGCGGGAGCTAAAAACCCGCGACGTCTCGCGCCCGCTTTCGCTTTATCTGCACCTGCCGTTTTGCCGCAGCGCCTGTTATTTTTGCGGTTGCAACGTAATTTATACGAGCAAAGAGGACCGCAAAACGCGCTATATGCAGTATCTGCAAAAAGAGCTTGATCTGCTGGCGGCAAATCTCGACACGAGCGCGCCTGTGCTGCAAATGCACTTTGGCGGCGGCACTCCGACATTCTACGGCGCGGGTCAGCTAGATGAAATCATAAAAATGATAAAGGCTAAATTTAAAAATTTCTCGCCAGAGGCTGAAATCAGCTGCGAAATCGACCCGAGATTTTTAACGTCCGAGCAGCTTGACGTGCTCGTCTCTCACGGATTTAACCGCGTTAGCTACGGCGTGCAGGACTTTGACGAGCGGGTGCAAAAAGAGATCCACCGCATCCAGCCCTACGAGATCACCAAAAACGCCGTGGATATGGCGCGCGCTAAGGGCATAAACTCGATAAATATGGACCTGATCTACGGCCTGCCGTATCAGACGCTAGATAGCTTTAAAGCGACGCTGGATAAGGCTCTGACGCTGTCTCCCGACCGTCTTGCGGTGTTTAACTACGCGCACGTGCCGTGGATAAAAAAATCTATGCGCAAATTTGATGAAGCCACGCTACCAAGCCCTAAAACCAAGCTTGAAATTTTAAAATACACGGCCGAGTTTTTTATCAAAAACGGCTACAAAATGATCGGCATGGATCACTTTGCAAAGCCTGGCGACGAGCTTTTCGGCGCGCTTGCTAACGGCACGCTTCATCGAAATTTTCAAGGCTACACGACCAAGGGCGGAGCCGATCTAATCGGCATCGGGCTAACTAGTATCGGCGAGGGGCAAAGATACTACGCGCAAAATTTCAAGGACATGGACGAATACGAAAGGGCCCTAGATAGCGGCGTTTTGCCGTACTGCAAGGGCATTTATCTAAACGAAGACGATCTAATCAGAAAAGCAGTTATAATGAGCCTGATGAGTAACTTTGCGCTCGATATCAAGGCGGTCGAGGCCCAATTTGACATCAAATTTTTCGAGTATTTTAAGGATGATTTGGTCGAGCTTGAAAATTTAAGCGAATTCGTAACCGTAACGCCCGAAAAAATCAGCGTAAACGAGACGGGCACGCTGATCATCCGCAATATCGCGATGTGCTTTGACGCGTATTTGAAAAAAATACCGGAAAATTTACGCCGATTTTCTAAAACGGTTTGACGCAAAAATGTTTAAATTTAGCGAAATTTCAGATAAATGCGTAAAATGCGGCAAATGCATCCAGGTCTGCACTATCCATCACGTAAACCCCGACGAAACGACCTCTCCGCGCGGCTTTTTAGACCTCGTCGGAGCCTACGAGCGCGGCGAGCTAAAGCTTGATAAAAACGCTAAAAATATCTTTGAGAGCTGTTTTTTATGCACGAGCTGCGTCGATGTGTGTCCAAACTCCTTGCGCGTGGATACAGCGATAGAAAACGTCCGTCGCGACATCGCGGATAAATTTGGCATAGTGTGGTACAAAAAAGCGTTTTTTTGGTTGCTGCGCCACCGCGCGGTTATGGACTTGGCGGCAAAGCTTGGCTACGTGTTTCAAAGCTGCGCGTTTAAGATCAGAGAAGGCGCAATGAGCCCGAGATTTAGCCTACCGATGGTGAAAAAAGAGCGACTTTTGCCAGCTGCTAGCAAAAAGAGCTTTTTAAACTCGCACGCCGAGTTTATCGATAACGGCGGAGAAAAAACCATCGGAGTTTTTATCGGCTGTATGGGAAACTACGCATATACTGGCGTCGGCGAGGCTTTGGTTAAGATAGCGCGCGAACTTGGGTTAAATTTAAATTTGATGAAAAAGCAGGCCTGTTGCGGCGCGCCGGCGTATTTTACGGGGGATTTTGCGACGGTCGATGTTTTAGCAAAGCGAAATATAGAGTATTTCGAGCGGCTTTTGTTAAATTTAGACGCTATCATCGTGCCCGAGGCGACCTGTTCGGCGATGATAAAGATCGACTACGAGCATTTTTTTCATGCGGACGAGCAGTGGCGAGAGCGCGCAAAAGCTGTGAGTAAGAAGATATTTTTAGCGACGGAGTATTTTGAAAAATTTACGAATTTGGCTGAAATTTTGGCTAAAAAAGGCAAAAATTTAGCCTCCGTGACCTATCACGACCCTTGTCATGCTAGAAAAATGCAAGGCGTCTTTAAAGAGCCTCGCAAACTGCTCGCTCAAAACTACGAAATAACAGAGATGAGCGATCCAAACGAGTGCTGCGGTTTTGGCGGAGTGACTATGCAGTCTGAAAAATATCAACTAAGTCGCGCGGCCGGACAAAGAAAATCCGAGATGATAAAAAACTCGGGCGCAAAGATTGTAAGCGCGGAGTGTAGCGCCTGTAAAATGCAAATTTCAAACGCGTTGCATATAGACGGCTCAGACGTGAAATGCGAAAATCCTATTGAGCTCATAGCAAGGGCGCTGGGGTAGGGCGCTCGGCCAAATTTATCGCAATTTTATTCATTGTCGTATATAATCCAAACAGTTAAATTTGCTGCAAGCAAAAAGGAGAAGCATGAAAAAAATCGTCGTTGTTTTTTTATTGCTTTGCAGCGTTTTACTCGCAAATAGCGAATATAATATCTTCGTAAGCGCATTTGGCGACGACGTAACGCAAGAATCCATAGAACGCGAGCGAGCCGATATAGAGCGTAAAGTCGCTAAGATAGACGGCGTAAAAGCCGTAGTTAGCGGTAGATTCGGTAGGTACCGCTCTATAGCGGTCAAAACGCGGGCCATGAATAAAAACGATATTAAGGTTCTGACGCAAAAGATTAAGGCGGCTGGATTTAAAGAGGCTTATGCGCTAGTCGCCAAAGAAGATGAGGCTCAAACAGGTATCGTAGAGAAAAAGCCAAGCGAGGAAAGGCCGCCTACGAAACCGCGTTCAAAACTTAGAAAAGATTTAAAATTTAAAGAAGCTCCAGAGCCTATGGGCTAAAGAGAAATTCGGACTACAGGCATATTTTTATAAAAATAATGTAAAACGTGACTATTTTTTGCAAAAGTCTTGACTTTGAGAATAAATTGGGCTATAATCCAACTTTCACAAATCAGGATGCTGGTGTAGCTCAGTTGGTAGAGCTACTGCCTTGTAAGCAGTGGGTCGGCGGTTCAAGTCCGTTCACCAGCTCCATTTCATAACAGTGTTTGACCAGAAATACCATTAAGCATTTATAATTTAAAATTAATTAGGGTGAGATACTCAAGCGGCCAACGAGGGCAGACTGTAAATCTGCTGACTATGTCTTCCGTGGTTCGAATCCACGTCTCACCACCATGCTATATGCGGGAGTAGCTCAGTTGGCTAGAGCATCAGCCTTCCAAGCTGAGGGTCGCGGGTTCGAGCCCCGTTTCCCGCTCCAGAATTTTGGAAATGAAACTGGGAGCTGTAAAATGATAAAAGTCTCTATAAATTTTTATACATTTGCTGTAGCTCTATTTTTAATTTCCTTTTAGTTGTTTATGTTTTTATATCATCTCTCATGCCAAGCGATATTACGCTCATATGGCTCAGAGGTAGAGCACTTCCTTGGTAAGGAAGAGGTCGCGGGTTCAAGTCCCGCTATGAGCTCCATGGTTTTAGAGAAATTAGACATAAATTTGAGTTAAAAACAAATCATTACGGAGGAAGAGATGGCAAAAGAAAAATTTTCACGTAACAAGCCACACGTAAACATTGGTACTATCGGTCACGTTGACCATGGTAAAACAACATTGACAGCTGCGATTTCCGCTGTTCTTTCAAGAAAAGGTCTTGCAGAGCTAAAAGACTATGATAATATCGATAACGCTCCTGAAGAAAAAGAGCGCGGCATTACCATTGCTACTTCTCATATCGAGTACGAAACCGAAAATCGCCACTATGCACATGTTGACTGCCCGGGTCACGCCGACTATGTTAAAAATATGATTACAGGTGCAGCGCAAATGGACGGTGCGATTCTAGTCGTATCTGCTGCTGACGGCCCGATGCCTCAAACTAGAGAGCATATTCTACTATCTCGTCAAGTAGGCGTTCCTTATATCGTTGTATTTATGAATAAGGCTGATATGGTTGACGATGCGGAACTTCTTGAGCTAGTCGAGATGGAAATTCGTGAACTTCTAAACGAGTACGACTTCCCTGGTGACGATACCCCGATCGTAGCAGGCTCGGCTCTACAAGCTCTTAATGAGGCTAAGGCTGGAACAGACGGCGAATGGTCTGCAAAGGTTCTTGAGCTTATGGCTAGAGTTGATGAGTATATTCCAACTCCAGTACGCGCAACAGATAAAGATTTCTTGATGCCTATTGAGGACGTTTTCTCTATTTCTGGTCGCGGTACGGTTGTTACCGGTAGAATTGAAAAAGGTGTGGTAAAAGTCGGCGATACCATCGAAATCGTAGGTATTAGACCAACTCAAACTACTACAGTTACCGGCGTCGAGATGTTTAGAAAAGAAATGGATCAAGGTGAAGCAGGCGATAACGTAGGCGTTCTTCTAAGAGGCACAAAAAAAGAAGATGTTGAGCGCGGTATGGTTCTTTGCAAACCTAAATCAATTACTCCTCACACTAAATTTGAGGGCGAAGTTTATATTTTAACAAAAGAAGAAGGTGGACGCCACACTCCATTCTTTAACAACTATAGACCGCAGTTCTATGTAAGAACGACTGATGTTACAGGTTCTATCACTCTTCCAGAAGGAACAGAAATGGTTATGCCTGGTGACAACCTAAAGATAACTGTTGAGCTTATTGCGCCAGTTGCTCTTGAAGAGGGAACTCGCTTTGCGATCCGTGAAGGCGGTAGAACAGTCGGCTCAGGCGTTGTTTCTAAGATTCTAGCATAATTTAATTTTATATTTTGGCGGAGTTTTTCTCCGCTTTTTTGAAGGGAATTTATGGCAAAAGGTAACAGAATAAAAGTTGGTCTTAAATGTTCTGAATCAGGTGATATAAATTATACTACGGTAAAAAATAGCAAAACGACAACCGAAAAATTGGAACTAAGAAAATATTGTCCAAGACTAAAAAAACATACTATTCATAAAGAAGTAAAATTAAAGAGCTAAGGCTTTTAGGGCAATAGCTCCAACGGTAGAGCGCTGGATTCCAAATCCAATGGTTGGGGGTTCGAATCCCTCTTGCCCTGCCATCAAAAGGTTGAAAATGGAAAAAATAATAAGTTATATTAAGCTTTCTCGTGCGGAGATTGAAAAGGTAATTTTTCCACTCAAAGAGCAAATCAGGAATGCTTTTATAACGGTTTTTGCTGTAGTAGCTATTGTCTCACTTTTTTTAGCTCTTGTTGACGTCATTATGTCTTTTTCTGTTTCAAAGCTTATTTAAGGTTGAATGTATGGCACATAAATGGTATGCAATTCAAACTTATGCCGGCAGTGAAATGAGTGTAAAAAGAGCTATTGAAAATTTGGTTAGAGATAATCACATCGAAGAACAATTAAAAGAAATTATAGTTCCTACTGAAGACGTAATAGAAATAAAAAATGGTAAGAAAAAAATAAATGAGAGAAGTCTTTATCCTGGGTATGCTTTTGCATATCTTGATTTAGATACTGCTCTTTGGCATAAGATACAATCTCTTCCTAAAGTAGGTAGATTTATAGGTGAGGCTAAAAAGCCTACACCTTTGAGCGAAAAAGATATTAACCTAATTTTGGAAAAGGTTCAAAAACGTGCCGCTCCTAAGCCAAAGATTTTCTTTGATAATGGAGAAAACGTTCGTATTACCGAAGGACCTTTTGCAAATTTTACCGGAATAGTAGAAGAGTACGATATGATACACGGCAAGTTAAAGTTAAATGTTTCAATATTTGGTAGAAGTACTCCAGTTGAAATTTTATATTCACAAGTTGAGAAGATAGTATAAGGAGAGGTTTATGGCTAAAAAGGTTGTAGGCGAAATTAAATTACATATTGCTGCTGCAAAAGCAAATCCGAGTCCTCCGGTAGGTCCGGCTCTTGGTCAGCAGGGTGTAAATATTATGGAATTTTGCAAAGCTTTTAATGAAAGAACTAAGGATATGGCCGGATTTAGAGTACCGGTCGTTATTACAGTATATGCAGACAAAAGTTTTACTTTTATCACAAAACAGCCGCCTGCTACGGATCTGATTAAAAAAGCCGCAGGTATAGAAAAAGGTTCGGATAATCCGTTAAAAAATAAAGTGGCTAAGCTTACAAAAGCTCAGGTGCTTGAAATTGTTGAGAAAAAAATTGCCGACTTAAATACTAAAGATAGAGAGCAAGCAGCTAAAATTATTGCTGGTTCAGCTCGTTCAATAGGTATTACGGTAGTAGATTAATCCTTTTACCACATAAGGGTTTTTATTAAAGTTAAATTTATGGCACGCGTTAATATCTATATTTAGCGCGTGCATTTTAAATTTAGCAATGTGGAAGCATAAAAATTGTAAATGCGGAGAAATCAATGTCAAAAAAAACTACAAAAAGATTTAGTAAGCTGCTTGAAAAAGTTGATGCTACTAAAAATTATTCTTTAGCTGAGGCTATTGATACCATAAAACAACTAAAAAGTGCAAAATTTGACGAAACTGTTGAAATTGCTTTAAAACTTAATGTTGACCCAAGACATGCAGATCAAATGGTTAGAGGCTCGGTTGTACTTCCTGCAGGAACCGGCAAAACCGTTCGTGTGGCTGTTATAGCAAAAGATGCGAAAGCTGACGAAGCAAAAGCTGCTGGCGCCGATATAGTCGGTAGTGATGAACTTGTTGAAGATATCCAAAAAGGAATTATGAATTTCGACGTTCTTATTGCTACTCCAAATTTAATGGGACTAGTCGGTAAAGTAGGACGAATTTTGGGACCAAAAGGTCTTATGCCAAACCCAAAAACGGGCACTGTTACTATGGATGTAGCCCAAGCGGTTAATAACGCAAAAAGCGGTCAAGTTAATTTCCGCGTAGATAAGCAAGGAAACATACATGCCGGTCTCGGTAAAGTTAGCTTTTCAAAAGAGCAACTAAACGACAACATTTCAACCCTTATTAAAGCGGTAAATAGACAAAAACCTGCAGCAGCAAAAGGTAGATACATTAAGAGTGCTGCTTTATCGTTAACTATGAGCCCTTCTGTTCTACTTGAGACTCAAGAGCTTATGGATCTACGCTAATTTTTAGCTAATAAATTTTTATCTTAGATTGGAGATAGCAGAGGCTTTTGCTTAATCGCGCTTTTATGCCGCTCTGCTTGAAATCGCTAGTCGGAAAGGAGAAAAACTAGATGACGAGAAATGAAAAATCTGAAATAATCAGTAAACTTGAAGCTGAGTTTAAAGAAAATGAAGCGATTATAGTTTGCGATTACCGCGGTCTTAGCACTAAAAAGCTTGAGGCCTTGAGAGATGCGGCTAGAGTTTTAAACGTAAAAGTTCAAATCGTAAAAAATACTCTTGCAAATATTGCTCTTAATAATATCGGAAAATCCGGTATGATTTTGAAAGATACCAATATATTTATCTGGGGCGATCAGCTTTCAGCTACTAAAGTTGCGGCTAAATTTGAAGAAACAAATAGCGAACTATTCAAAATCAAGACCGCTCATATTGATGGCGAAGTTGCAAGCGTCGAGAAAGTCAAGGCTCTATCTAAGATGCCTAGCCGTGATGAGTTGCTTGCGATGCTTTTGCAAGTTTGGAATGCGCCTATCCAAAATTTCACTATTGGACTAAATGCGCTTAAAGAGAAAAAAGAAAAATCAGCATAAAAGGATAAGAAATGGCAATTACTAAAGAGGACGTATTAGAATTTATCTCTAATCTTTCAGTATTAGAGCTAAGCGAATTAGTAAAAGAATTTGAAGAGAAATTCGGCGTAAGCGCTGCTCCGGTAATGGTAGCAGGCGGCGCAGCAGCAGGCGGCGCAGCAGATGCAGCTGAGGAGAAAACAGAATTTAACGTTGTTCTAGTTGACGGCGGCGACAAGAAAATCAACGTTATTAAAGTCGTTCGCGCTCTTACCGGCCTTGGTCTTAAAGAGGCTAAAGATGCAGTCGAGCAAACTCCTTCCGTTATTAAAGAAGGTATTAGCAAGGATGAGGCTGAAGCAGCTAAAAAAGAGCTTGAGGAAGCCGGCGCTAAAGTCGAACTTAAATAATTTCACTTATTTTTACAGAGGAGGCAAGGCCTCCTTATTTAATTTTTATAAAGATGCCGCAGACGTGCGGTTATTTACTTTCTTTCAACTTATACCAATGAGGTAGAATATGCTAAATAGTTTATACTCAGGAAATCGTCTTAGGGTTGATTTTTCAAATGTCGCCAAAGAGATCGATGTTCCTAACCTGCTACAATTACAAAAAAAGAGTTTTGACCAGTTTCTAAACGTAGATAAAAATCAAGGCGAAAGCGGTATAGAAAAAGTTTTCAAATCGATATTTCCTATACATGATCCTCAAAACCGCTTAAGCCTGGAATACGTAAGCTCTGAAATCGGAAAACCAAAATATACGATCAGAGAGTGCATGGAGCGAGGGCTTACTTATTCTGTAAATTTAAAGATGAAAGTAAGGTTGATCGTTCACGAAAGAGATGAAAAAACAGGTGAAAAGATTGGCATAAAAGATATAAAAGAGCAAGAAATTTTCGTTCGTGAAATCCCTTTAATGACGGATAGAATTTCATTTATTATTAACGGCGTCGAGCGCGTCGTAGTTAATCAACTTCACAGAAGCCCGGGCGTTATTTTTAAAGAAGAAGAAAGTCCGACTGTCGTAAATAAACTAATTTACACCGCTCAGATTATCCCGGATCGCGGCAGTTGGCTATATTTCGAGTATGATACTAAAGACGTACTCTACGTTCGCATAAATAAGCGTAGAAAAGTACCGGTAACCATATTATTTAGGGCGCTTGGATATAAAAAGCAAGATATCATTAAACTATTTTATCCGATTCAAACTTTAACGATAAAAAATAACAAATTTTTGACTCCGTTTAATCCTGACGACTATCAAGGCAGGGTTGAGTACGATATCAAAGACGAAGAGGGCAACATTTTACACGAGGCCGGTAAAAGACTAACCAAGAAAAAGGCCGATAAGATTATCGCCGACGGCGTCAAATTTGTCGAGTATCCGATTGAAATTTTGGTAAATAGATTTTTAGCCCACCCGGTTATCGACAAAAATAGCGGCGAGGTGCTTTACGATACTCTTGCGCAGCTTGACGAAAATAAATTGGTTAAAATTTTAACCGATCAAGAGAGTATTGAGATAGCAAATGACTTAGCTGCAGGCGTGGACGACGCGATTATAAATTCGTTTATCGCCGATAACGAGACGCTAAAACTACTACGTCAAACCGAAAACGTCGATGACGAAAACGACCTTGCTGCGATTAGAATTTATAAAGTTATGCGCCCGGGCGAGCCGGTAGTTAAAGATGCCGCTCGCGCTTTCGTAAATGATCTGTTCTTTAATCCTGAAAGATACGACTTGACTGGCGTCGGTCGTATGAAAATGAACCACAAGCTAGCGCTTGAGGTACCTGAATATGTAACGGTTTTGACCAATGAAGACATTATAAAAACGGCAAAATATTTGATAAAGGTCAAAAACGGACAAGGGCATATCGACGACCGCGATCACCTAGGCAACCGTCGTATCCGCTCTATCGGCGAGCTTTTGGCAAATGAGCTTCATCTAGGCTTTGTAAAAATGCAAAAAGCCATCAGGGATAAATTTACGACTCTAAGCAACATCGAAGAGATTATGCCTTACGATTTGGTTAATCCAAAAATGATAACCACGACGATAATGGAATTTTTCACCGGCGGCCAGTTGAGTCAGTTTATGGATCAAACCAACCCGCTTAGCGAAGTTACGCATAAACGCAGACTTTCAGCGCTTGGCGAAGGCGGTCTCGTAAAAGACAGAGCCGGCTTTGAGGTGCGCGACGTTCACCCGACTCACTACGGCAGAATTTGTCCGGTAGAGACTCCTGAGGGTCAAAACATCGGTCTTATCAACACGCTTTCTACTTACGCAAAGGTAAATAATCTAGGCTTCGTAGAGGCTCCGTATAAAAAAGTCGTAGATGGCAAGGTAACCGACGAGATCGTCTATCTAACGGCGACTCAAGAGGAAAATTTGGTTATCGCTCCGGCATCTACCGCGCTTGATGAAAGCGGATATATAGTAGAGGATTTGATCGAAGCTAGACAAGACGGAGAGATGATACTAGCTAAACGTGAGGACGTTAAGCTAATCGACCTTTGCTCCGGTATGATAGCCGGCGTTGCGGCATCGCTTATTCCGTTTTTGGAGCATGATGACGCAAACCGTGCCCTCATGGGATCAAACATGCAGCGCCAAGCGGTACCGCTACTTCGCTCGTCCGCTCCTATCGTTGGAACTGGCATGGAAAGCACCGTAGCGCGCGACGCATGGGAGGCGATCAAGGCAAGACGCGCTGGAGTAGTCGAAAAGGTGGATAATAAAAACATCTTTATCCTCGGCGAAGACGAGGCTGGTCCGTATATCGATCACTACTCTATGGAGAAAAATTTAAGAACCAACCAAAATACGACCTTCTCTCAGCATCCTATCGTTAAAAAAGGCGAAAGCGTAGCGGTCGGGCAGATCATCGCTGACGGTCCGTCCATGGAGCGCGGCGAGCTAGCTATCGGTAAAAACGCACTGATAGCTTTCATGCCGTGGAACGGCTATAACTACGAGGACGCGATCGTAATCAGCGAAAAAATGATCCGAGAGGATGCATTTACGAGTGTGCATATTTATGAAAAAGAGATCGAGGCGCGCGAGCTAAAAGACGGTGTTGAGGAGATTACTAAAGATATCCCGAATATCAAAGAAGAAGATTTGCTCCATCTCGATGATAGCGGCATAATAAAAATCGGCACACAAGTAAAACCGGGCATGATCCTAGTCGGCAAGGTTTCTCCAAAAGGCGAGGTTAAGCCGACGCCTGAGGAGCGCTTACTTCGCGCGATTTTCGGAGAAAAAGCCGGCCACGTGGTAAATAAATCCCTTTACGCGACGGCTTCTATGGAAGGCGTCGTAGTAGACGTTAAAATTTTTACTAAAAAAGGTCACGAAAAAGATAATCGCTCAAATAAAGTTTATGAAGAAGAAAAGGCGGCTTTTGAAAAAGAACACCACGATAGACTCTTGATGCTAGACCGCGAAGAGATGCTAAAAGTGGGCGCTCTGCTTTGCAAAACGCCTTTGAGCTCGGCTCAAACTATCGGTAAAAAAACCTATAAAAAAGGCGAGAAGATCGATAAAGAGGAGTTTGAAAACATCAACCGCTTTACTCTAAGCGCGATCGTTAAAGGCTTCTCAAAAGACGTTCAAAAATCATACGACGACATAAAAAATCATTTCCAAAACGAGAAGAAAAAGCTCAAAGAAGAGCATGACGCGAAGATGGAAATTTTAGAAAAAGACGACATCTTGCCAAGCGGCGTAGTTAAGCTCGTTAAAGTCTACATCGCGACCAAGCGCAAGCTAAAGGTGGGCGATAAGATGGCGGGTCGTCACGGAAACAAGGGTATCGTTTCAAACATCGTCCCAGAAGTCGATATGCCGTATCTGCCGAGCGGTCAGCCGGTCGATATCGTGTTAAATCCGCTAGGCGTTCCTAGCCGTATGAATATCGGTCAAATTTTAGAAAGCCACTTGGGCCTTGTCGGCTACCGCTTGGGCGAGCAGATAAATCAAATTTTCCAAGATAAAAAAGGCGAGTGGGTAAAAGAGCTACGAGCCAAAATGATCGAGATAGCTTCAGTGTCTAAATTTATGGATGCCAAAAAGACTCTAGGCAAAATGAGCGACGAGATGCTTTTAGACTACGCTAGAGACTGGGCTAACGGCGTCAAATTTGCCACGCCTATATTTGAGGGCGTAAGGGTCGATGAGTTAATGAAACTATTTGAGCTAGCTAAGATCGATATGGACGGCAAGACCGAGCTTTACGACGGACGCACGGGCTCAAAGATTAAGGAGCGCGTAAATGTCGGATGTATGTATATGCTAAAGCTTCACCACCTAGTCGACGAAAAAGTCCACGCTAGAAGCACGGGACCATATAGCCTTGTTACTCAGCAGCCGGTCGGCGGTAAGGCGCTATTTGGCGGACAAAGATTCGGAGAGATGGAGGTTTGGGCTCTTGAGGCATACGGCGCGGCTCATACGCTTCGCGAGATGCTAACGGTCAAATCAGACGACGTCGAGGGACGCTTGTCTGCGTACAAAGCCCTAACCAGAGGCGAGAATGTGCCTGAAACCGGCATTCCTGAGACATTTTTCGTTCTAACAAACGAGCTAAAATCATTGGCGCTTGATGTCGAGATATACGATGAGGATGAAAATAATGAGTGAGTTAAAACCTATTGAAATAAAAGAAGAACGCAGACCGCGCGATTTTGAAGCGTTTCAGCTTCGTTTGGCTAGTCCTGAGAGGATAAAGTCATGGAGTCACGGCGAGGTCAAAAAACCCGAAACCATAAATTACCGTACGCTAAAACCTGAGCGCGACGGTCTATTTTGCGCTAAGATTTTCGGTCCGATTCGCGACTACGAGTGCCTTTGCGGTAAGTATAAAAAAATGCGTTATAAAGGCATCAAGTGCGAAAAATGTGGCGTCGAGGTAACCAGCTCAAAGGTTCGCCGATCTAGAATGGGTCACATCGAGCTCGTAACTCCTGTAGCGCATATCTGGTACGTAAATTCGCTCCCAAGCCGCATAGGAACGCTGCTTGGTATAAAAATGAAAGACCTTGAGCGCGTGCTTTATTATGAGGCGTATATCGTCGAGAGCGTGGGCGACGCATTTTACGATACCGAAAATAGCAAAAAAGTAGAAATTTTCGACGTTTTAAACGAAGAACAGTATGTCTCTTTAGCTTCTCGCTTTGAAGAGGGCGGATTTAGAGCTAGGATGGGCGGCGAAGTTATCCGCGATTTACTAGCAAATATCGATCTTGTCGAGCTTTTAAATACCCTAAAAGACGAGATCAGCGCGACAAATTCGGAAGCCAAGAAAAAAACCATAGTAAAAAGACTAAAAGTCGTCGAGAGCTTTTTAAATTCCGGCAACCGTCCTGAGTGGATGATGATTACGAATTTGCCGGTGCTTCCGCCGGATCTTCGCCCGCTTGTCAGCCTTGACGGCGGTAAATTTGCGGTTTCTGACGTAAATGATTTGTATCGCCGCGTTATAAATAGAAACGCGCGTTTAAAACGCCTTATGGAGCTTGACGCGCCTGAGATTATTATCAGAAACGAAAAGCGTATGCTTCAAGAATCCGTCGATGCGCTATTTGACAACGGGCGACGCGCAAATGCCGTAAAAGGAGCAAATAAACGCCCTCTAAAATCGCTTTCTGAGATCATTAAAGGTAAGCAAGGCCGCTTTCGTCAAAATTTGCTCGGTAAGCGCGTCGACTTCTCCGGTCGTTCGGTTATCGTCGTTGGACCAAAACTACGCATGGATCAGTGCGGATTACCGAAAAGAATGGCTCTTGAGCTGTTTAAGCCGCATTTGCTAGCTCGCCTTGAGGAGAAGGGCTACGCTACGACCGTAAAACAAGCTAAAAAGATGATAGAGGATAAGACGAACGAGGTCTGGGAGTGCCTAGAGGAGGTTGTTAAAGATCATCCGGTCATGCTAAACCGCGCTCCGACGCTTCACAAATTATCTATCCAGGCGTTTCACCCGGTGCTCGTCGAGGGTAAAGCTATCCAGCTACATCCGCTAGTTTGCGCCGCATTTAACGCGGACTTCGATGGCGACCAGATGGCTGTTCACGTGCCGCTATCGCAGGAAGCTATTGCAGAGTGCAAAATTTTGATGCTTAGCTCGATGAACATCTTGCTTCCTGCAAGCGGCAAGGCCATCACGGTTCCTAGCCAGGACATGGTTTTGGGAATTTACTACCTAAGCCTAGAAAAGACCGACAGCAAGGGCGCTAATAAAATTTTCGCATCGGTAGACGAAGTAATGATCGCCGAGGAAGCGCACTGCCTAGAGGTACACTCAAAAATCAAAACGATGATTGGCGGCAAGACTCTATTTACGACTGCGGGTCGCCTTATCATCCGCTCGATTCTGCCTGATTTCGTTCCTGAAAATATGTGGAACAGGGTTATGAAGAAAAAAGATATCGCAAATTTGGTTGATTACGTCTATAAAAACGGCGGCCTTGAGGTAACGGCGGGATTTTTGGATAAGCTTAAAAATTTGGGCTTCCGCTATGCGACCAAGGCCGGTATCTCGATCTCTATCGCAGATATCATCGTGCCTGACAGCAAACAAAAATATATTAACGAAGCCAAGAAAAAGGTCCGCGAGATACAAAATCAATACGGCGCGGGCTTGCTAACGGACTCAGAGAGATACAATAAAATCATCGACATCTGGACCGATACGAACAACGTTGTCGCGGGCGAGATGATGAAGCTCATCCAGGGAGATAAGGGCGGATTTAACTCTATTTATATGATGGCCGACAGCGGCGCGAGAGGCTCTGCGGCGCAAATTCGCCAGTTAGCCGGTATGCGCGGTCTTATGGCGAAGCCTGACGGCTCGATCATCGAGACGCCGATCATATCAAACTTCCGCGAAGGTCTAAACGTTCTTGAGTACTTTAACTCAACCCACGGAGCGAGAAAAGGTCTAGCAGATACCGCGCTAAAAACGGCGAATGCCGGATACCTAACCAGAAAGCTAATCGACGTCGCGCAAAACGTGAAAGTCACTATGCACGACTGCGGTACTCACGAGGGCGTCGAGATCACCGAGATCACCGATAACGGCGAGCTTATCGAGAGTTTGGAAGAAAGAATTTTAGGCCGCGTGCTAGCCGATGACGTGATCGATCCGATAGCAAACGAAGTGCTATTTAGCGAAGGTACGCTGATAGACGAAGAAAAAGCTAAAGCGATAACCGAAGCAGGTATAAAATCGGTAAGTATCAGAACGCCGATAACTTGCAAAGCCGCAAAAGGCGTTTGCGCTAAATGCTACGGCGTGAATTTGGGCGAAGGAAAGCTGGTAAAACCTGGCGAAGCCGTCGGTATCATCTCGGCCCAGTCTATCGGCGAGCCGGGAACTCAGCTAACGCTAAGAACCTTCCACATCGGCGGTACGGCATCGACTGAGCAGCAAGACTACCAAGTCGTCGCGCAAAAAGAGGGCTTTATAAGGTACTACAATCTAAACGTTTACGAAAACGGCGGCAAGAGAATCGTTGCAAATCGCAGAAACTCGGCCGTCTTACTCGTCGAGCCTAAGATTAAAGCTCCGTTTGACGGAAAGATCGAGATCGAGATCGCTCACGAGGACGTAAATATCATCGTAAAAGGCAAAAAAGAAGAGGTTAAGTACACTCTAAGAAGAGGCGACCTAGCGAAACCTAACGAGCTAGCCGGCGTTAGCGGTAAGGTTGAAGGTAAAATTTATATCCCTTATGCTAACGGCGACGCAGTCAAAGAAAACGAAAGTATCGCCGAGGTCATAAAAGAGGGTTGGAACGTACCTAACCGTATCCCGTTTGCCAGCGAGATAAAGGTCGAAGATGGAGAGCCGATCGCTAAGAAAGTCGTTGCGGGCGCAAACGGCGTGCTTAAATTTTATATCCTAAAAGGCGATTATTTAGAGCGCTTAAGAAATATCAAAAAAGGTCACGTGGTAACTGAAAAAGGGCTATTTGTAGTGGTTGCTGACGAGGACGACAGAGAGGCGGTTCGCTACTATATCCCGCGAAACTCTATCATCAAAGCAAACGATAGCGACACCGTAGATAGCAAAGCGGTTATCTCTGAGCCTGAAAACCAAGAAAAAATCGTCATAGCCGAGTGGGATCCGTACTCTACGCCGATCATCGCCGAGGCCGCGGGCAGAGTATCGTACGAGGACATAGAGCCTGGATACAGCGCTGCCGAGCAGTATGACGAGGCGACCGGTCAGAGCCGTTTGGTTATAAACGAGTATCTGCCTTCGGGCATCAAGCCTACGATCGTGATCAGCACGGACGAGGGCAAGATGATCCGCTATCAACTAGAGCCTAAAACAGCGATATTCGTAACGGACGGCGCTACGGTAGCGCAAGCTGATATCCTAGCTAAGACGCCTAAAGCCGTGGCTAAATCAAAAGACATCACGGGCGGTCTGCCGCGAGTATCCGAGCTGTTTGAGGCAAGGCGCCCGAAAAATACGGCTATCATCGCTGAAATCGACGGTACCGTAAGATTCGAAAAGCCGCTTCGATCTAAAGAGCGTATCGTTATCCACGCCGACGACGGCGCTACGTCGGAGTATCTGATAGACAAAACTCGCCAAATTCAGGTTCGTGACGGCGAATTTATCCACGCCGGCGAGAAGCTAACCGACGGGCTAATATCAAGCCACGATGTTTTGAGAATTTTGGGCGAGAAGGCACTGCACTATTATTTGATCAGCGAAATTCAGCAAGTTTACCGCTCCCAAGGCGTTGCGATCGCCGATAAGCACATCGAGATCATCGTTTCTCAGATGCTTCGTCAGGTTAAGATAGTAGATAGCGGCGATACGAATTTCATCACGGGCGATATGATATCTCGAACGAGATTTAAGGAAGAAAACGAGCGCATAATGCGAATGGGTGGTAATCCTGCGATCGCCGAGCCTATTTTGCTAGGCGTTACGCGCGCTGCTATCGGAAGCGATAGCGTGATCTCGGCCGCATCGTTCCAAGAGACGACTAAGGTTCTAACCGAGGCTTCGATCGCAGCCAAGATCGATCACCTCGAGGATCTAAAAGAAAACGTCATTTTAGGACGCATGATTCCTGTCGGAACCGGTCTTTATCAAGATCAAAAGATCAAGCTAAAACAAAACTAAATTTAACCCCGCAAGTCTCGCCAAATTCGGCGGGGCTTAAATTTGCCTCGTTTTAAAGCTAGCCGGATAAAATCAATCCTTTAAATTTGAAAATTTGGAGTAAAAAATAAAAAATTCGATTTGGGAATTTTGTTTGCGAGACTAGGGCTTGGTGTCTGCCTTTTTATGCACGGCTTTACGAAAATTTCACACGGCATAGGCGGCGTAAAAAGTATTTTAACAAAAGCCGGCTTGCCTGAGATTGTGGCTTACGGCTCCTATATAGGCGAGGTTGTTGCGCCGATAATGATAATTTTAGGGATATTTTCAAGGATTGGAGCAGCTCGTTATCGGCACGAGTCTAACGATAATATACGCCCACCACAGACTTGGAAATTTATTTGAGCTTACAAACGTCGGCGGCTTTAAGGCCGAAATTTTATATCTTTACATCGCTTTATCGCTTTGCATTATTTTTAGCGGAAGCGGAAAATACGCTTTTAAAAAAGACTAGCGCGATAAAATTCAGCGTTAAAGATGAAATTTACCTTATATTAAGCCAAATTTAAATAAAATCAAGTCTTTTTAATAAATTTAGTCGAAAGGAATTACTGTGCCAACCATTAATCAATTGGTCAGAAAAGAGCGCAAGAAAGTGACTTTTAAGTCAAAATCTCCAGCGCTAAAAGAGTGTCCTCAAAGAAGAGGAGTTTGCACTAGGGTCTATACTACGACTCCTAAAAAACCAAACTCGGCTTTGAGAAAAGTTGCCAAAGTTAGGCTTACAAGTGGATTTGAAGTGATCAGCTATATCGGTGGTGAAGGCCACAACCTACAAGAACACAGCATCGTGCTAGTGCGCGGCGGCCGTGTTAAGGACTTACCGGGCGTTAAATATCACATCGTACGCGGTGCTCTTGATACAGCCGGCGTTGCGAAAAGAACGGTTTCTCGCTCAAAATACGGTGCTAAACGTCCAAAACCTGGTCAAGCGGCAGCCACAGCGGGTAAAAAGAAATAAAAATTTAGGTTCGCAGACCATGCCATTAGCGGCATAGGTTTGAGTAAAATTTATAAAATTTGAAGGAATAATCAAATGAGAAGAAGAAAAGCTCCCGTCAGGGAAGTAATGCCGGATCCAATTTACGGCAATAAGGTAATCACTAAATTTATTAACTCTCTTATGTACGACGGCAAAAAAAGCGTCGCTACCGAGATCATGTACGGCGCTATCAAAGCTATTGAGAAAAAAAGCGGCGACGTAAAAGGTATAGACGTATTTAACGATGCTATCGAAAACATTAAGCCTCTTATGGAGGTTAAATCTCGTCGCGTCGGCGGCGCTACCTACCAAGTACCGGTAGAGGTTCGCCCGGCTCGCCAGCAAGCTCTTGCTATCCGCTGGATCATCGGTTTTGCTAGAAAAAGAAGCGAAAGAACTATGATCGATAAGCTAGCTAACGAGCTACTTGATGCTGCAAATTCAAAAGGCGCGTCTTTCAAGAAGAAGGAAGACACCTACAAAATGGCAGAAGCTAACAAAGCGTTTGCTCACTACCGCTGGTAAGAGGAGGCTGGTATGGCAGATAGAAAAACCCCTTTACATATGGTTAGAAACATCGGTATCGCTGCTCACATCGATGCCGGTAAAACTACAACCAGCGAAAGGATTTTGTTCTTTACGGGCATGAGCCACAAGATAGGCGAGGTTCACGACGGCGCTGCTACGATGGACTGGATGGAGCAAGAAAAAGAGCGCGGCATCACGATTACGTCTGCGGCGACCACTTGCTTTTGGAAAGATCACCAGATAAATTTGATCGACACTCCGGGCCACGTTGACTTTACTATCGAAGTTGAGCGTTCTATGCGCGTTCTTGACGGTGCTGTTTCGGTATTTTGCTCAGTCGGCGGCGTACAGCCTCAGTCTGAGACCGTTTGGAGACAAGCAAATAAATATCACGTTCCAAGAATCGTTTTCGTAAATAAAATGGACAGAATCGGCGCAAATTTCTTTAACGTCGAGTCTCAAATCAGAAACCGCCTAAAAGCAAATCCGGTGCCTATTCAAATTCCTATCGGCGCAGAGGATAACTTTAGAGGCGTAGTTGATTTGGTTAAAATGAAAGCTTACGTTTGGGAAGACGACAAGAAACCGACTGACTATAAAGAGATAGAGATCCCAGCGGAAGTAAAAGAAAAGGCAGAAGAGTACCGCACTAAGTTAATCGAAGCGGTTTCTGAAACCGATGATAGCTTGATGGAGAAATTTTTCTCAGGCGAGGAGCTAAGCGAAGAAGAGATCAAAAAAGGTATCAAAGCGGGTTGCTTAAGAATGACGATAACTCCTATGCTTTGCGGAACGGCATTTAAAAATAAAGGCATCCAGCCCCTACTTGACGCGGTCGTAGCATATTTGCCTGCACCGGATGAGATCGAGGCGATTAAGGGCGTTTATGAAGACGGTAGCGAAGTAACGGTAGAAAGCACCGATAACGGCGAATTTGCAGCTCTTGCGTTTAAGATTATGACCGACCCGTTTGTCGGACAGCTTACATTTATCCGTGTTTATCGCGGTAGCCTTGAGAGCGGTAGCTATGCTTACAACACCGTTCAGGATAATAAAGAAAGAATCGGTCGTTTGCTAAAAATGCACTCAAACAAACGCGAGGAAATTTCGGTTCTTCACGCGGGCGAGATCGGCGCGGTCGTAGGTCTAAAAAATACCCTAACCGGCGATACGCTTGCGAGCGAAAAAGACAAGGTTATCCTTGAGAAGATGGACTTCCCTGAGCCGGTTATCAGCGTTGCCGTCGAGCCAAAAACTAAAGCCGACCAAGAAAAAATGGCTATCGCGCTTCAAAAACTAGCTCAAGAAGACCCAAGCTTTAGAGTGGGCACCGACGAAGAGAGCGGTCAAACCATCATCAGCGGTATGGGCGAGCTTCATCTTGAGATCATCGTAGATAGAATGCTACGCGAATTTAAAGTCGATGCCGAAGTAGGTCAACCGCAAGTCGCATACCGCGAGACCATCCGCAAAACAGTCGAGCAAGAGTATAAATACGCTAAACAATCAGGCGGTCGCGGTCAGTACGGACACGTATTCTTGCGCCTTGAGCCGCTACCTGCGGCTAGCGGATTTGAGTTCGTTAACGATATTAAAGGCGGCGTGGTCCCTAAAGAGTACATCCCGGCGGTTGAAAAAGGCTGCAAAGAGGCGCTACAAAGCGGCGTGCTTGCCGGCTATCCGGTCGAGGACGTTAAGGTTACCCTATTTGACGGTAGCTACCACGAAGTCGACTCGTCTGAAATGGCGTTTAAACTAGCTGCTTCTATGGGCTTCAAAGAGGGCGCTAGAAAAGCGGGTGCTGTTATCCTTGAGCCTATGATGAAGGTTGAGGTTGAGACGCCTGAGGACTATATGGGTGACGTTATCGGCGACCTAAATAAACGCCGCGGTCAAGTAAACTCTATGGACGAGCGAAACGGAAGCAAGATCATCACGGCTTTCTGCCCGCTAGCTCAGATGTTTGGTTACTCTACTGACCTTCGCTCTATGACGCAAGGTCGCGCTACTTATTCTATGGAATTTGACCACTATGAGGAAGTTCCAAAGAACGTCAGCGAAGAGATTATCAAGAAAAGAAACGGCTAAGCCGAATTTGGCGGGGATGCGAGTCCTCGCCTTAATTTAGTTAAACGACTGCCAGCAACTTCTCATAGTTCGGGCGAGTCGTGTTTTTATATAATAAAATTTGACAAGCTGTTAAATTTAGTTGATTTATTACCTGTATGTCCTCATAGCTCAGCTGGATAGAGCGCAGAATTCCTAATTCTGAGGCCGTGAGTTCGAATCTCGCTGGGGACACCATTCCACCTAAAATATACCCCCAATTTATGGACTTTCCTTAAGCCCTCAAAATACGTATACAACATATTTATGTAGTAATTTCACTTATGGTTAGCTTAAAAAGAAAAGCGAGCTATTGATACTACTGAATGGGGCTAAATTTTTGAATTTCTTAGTATGATTTCTAGCGTGACCAAACTATTCGCTTTTAAATAAACCATGTTAAACAAAATCGGCTTAAGAACCGGTATGCTCTTTAAAAACTGACAAATACGGTAAAATTCTAGTCTTTTATTATATACGGCTTAAATTTTAGGCTCTAAAAAATCCATGAGATAGCTGTAGGTGCGCATTTGCTTACTGTCGCGCTTGGACGGCTTAAATGGTAAATTTAATAAGCCAGCAGCCTAGCGACATCTTTGTTTATTAGCCGCTAAAAAGCTCCACAAAATATTTAAATGCGGCAAATCTATACATCAAGTTTCTAAAAATCAGGCTAAGCATTGCCAAAAAATTATTGGTAAATTTAACGCTGCTACGGCCGCAACATGAAACAAAAATTTTATTTATACACCTTGAACATTATTGTTTTTTGTAGCGATCGCTTAACTAAATTAAAAAACGCTTCCCTTCATTTTATAAAAATTATGGTATAATTGGCGATAGTTTTCTGTAAATAGAACACTAAAAACATCAAGTAATTTTATAAAGGAGTCCTTAATGGCAGTAACACAAGCCCAAGTAGCGCAGCTTTACGTTGCGTTATTTAACAGAGCCCCGGAAGGCGACGGCTTTAGAGCGTGGGTAGCCGCAGGCGCGACTAAAACGCAGGCTCAGATAGCCAACGAGATGCTGGCATCTCCGGCTACGGCGCCTTATTATGCTAGTCTAGGTATAGACATAAGCACAAACAGAGGCTATGTAGAGCTCATCTACAAAAACATCCTAGGTAAAGACTACGTAAGAGACCCGGACGGTATCAATGCATGGGTTAGACACCTAGACGCAGGTTACAGCAGAGGCGACACTCTAGTTAAACTATTTGAAGTAGCCACTTCTGCAGAAGCTAGAGCCGCAGACCCGGTAGCGGCGGCGGTATTTGCCAACAAAACAGAGGTAGCCGCTTATATGGCGCAAAAGATCGCCGATATCAGGCAAGACCTCTCCGGAGACTATGATTACAGAGAGTTTCAGGAGATTATAAAAACCACTACGGCTACCAATCTAGATGAGCAAAAAGCTAGGATAGACGCGTTAGCAGCCTCTACCGTACATAACCTAAGTACGGATTCAAACGAAATACTAGGAAGTGTGGGTCAGGATATATTTAACGCCGTAGCCGACAGCGTCGTAAGTAACGCTACTCTAAAACCTACCGATAAGATAGATGGCGGCGGCGGAGAAAATACCCTAAACGTTAGAGTAAACGATAGCTTTAACGGCATGACTACCGGCTATATCAAGCATATCGATAACCTAAATTTAACCTCTACGGCGCCTACGGCTAAGACCTTTAACGCGCGAGGCATAGAGGGTCTTAAAAAAGTAACCCTAGATAGCCAAAACGGTTTAAATTTGCTAAATCCGCAAAATATCGTGGATATCAGCCTCCAAAACGTAACTAGCAACGCCGCTGACGGCTTTAAGCTAGACTACAACTCAAGCACTATCGCTGGCGTTAACGATACTCAAAATTTAACCCTAGATAAAGTAAATTTACACAAATACGCTATCACTGGCGTAACGGGAAGCGACGATGCGGGTATCAACATCCCTAATATCGAAAATCTAAACATATCTACTAAGGGCGAGAAGAGTAACGTAACTATAAAATCCGGCGCAGGTACGGGAAATCACTATAAAAACATAACCGTAAAAGGCAACACCGACCTAACCGTAAAAGCCGAAAGCGACCGCATAGAAAAATTCGACGCATCAGCCTTTACGGCCACTCTTGATTATACTTACAAGGCTTTAGCTACTACTCCTTCCGGCGCTACTAGCATCATCAAAGGCGGTAGCAGCAAAGACGTCATAAATTTAGACTTTAAAGACGTTAGCGCTGCAAATGCTAGACCGTATTTCGAGATAGACGGCGGAGCGGGTAACGACGAAGTGATCGTAAAACACCTAAAAGCCAACGAAAATAGATTTAACATCAAAAATGTAGAAAAAGTCGGCATCGAGAAGGTGGATACCGGCGTAGTCAACAGCACCGCTACGGCAGATTTTACCGGCTCAGACGTCACTCATCTATATACAAGCAAATTTAAAGACAATCTAAAAGTAGTAAATTCGTCTATAAAAAGCGTTACCGTAGATAAACCGGCCCTTGACGAGAGCGGCAACCCCGTTATTGCTAGCGGCCCTTATGGTACTACGCAGTTTACAAACGGCTATCTAGAAAACATCAATGTAGAAAACACCATAGATCCTAGAAATCCTGTAGGCGAAGCTATCATAAACCCTACCATTCCAGGCCTAAGAAGCAAGGTAACCGCATACGTATCCGCCGACGAGAGCGAAAAAGTAACTGTAAATATCGGTAAAAACGTATATGCACAAAAAATAGCGGGTAACTGGGTAGACTCCAACAAAATGCATGCAGCTGAAGGTATAGGCATCATCGCCCCTAGAGCTAAAGATATAACCGTAAATTTCAACTCCCCGGGCACTTTAGGTAACTCCCATGCAAATACTACAGGCATAAGCATAACTAACATAGCCCTAGCTGATCTTGCAGCGTCTGCTACACAGGCGCAAACGTCCTTTGATAAACTAACCATAAACTCAAAGTCAAACATCCTAAGCAACGTTGACGCCACCTTCCTTGAAAAGCTAAAAGTGTTTAATATCAATACCGATACGAATTTTGAGGCTATCGGAACTAGACAGTTTAATGATATCCAGCAGATTAACGCTAGCGGTCTTGCTTCAAACAATATCAAAACCGGCAAAGTCTTCTTTACCGATAACGTCATCGGCAAAGGTAGCGGCGCGGGTGCAGGCACTACCGACACCGCTCAGTCTATCGGTATCAAAGCTGAGCATTTAAATTCATTTAAGGCCAATAAAGGTATCTTCACAAAAGGTAACATAAACGTTAACCTAAACGACATGCAAGGTCAAGCGGAGATAGCTAACGGTATAAACACCACTAGCACCGATACGATGCAAGCGCATTTTGACAACTGGAGCAACGTTACGCACAACTTCCAATATGGCGCGAGCACTACGGAAGCATCCGTAGTTACCGAGGGGACGTTTAGGGTAAATGCGAACAATATTACCAACCTCCTAATAGGCAATATCATCGCAAGAGATATAGAGATCAGCGCAGGCAATGCTAGGGGCAACGTCAGCCTAGCTAGTAGCGGCGGGCAATATACGACTGTCTCCAACCCGCATGCTAACGGGGTAGGTAAGATAGGTAACGACAAGACGATCAACAATACTATTGACCTATCTCAGGTAGCAGGTAGCTATAATGTAGGCGAGCTTTTTGGTCAAAATATCAAATTTAAAGCAGCCGTATTTAACTCTCCTACGTACTATAGTGAAGAGATAGATACCGGTCTAAAGAGCGACAAAAATAACTACAACTCATACGCTACGACGAATACCATAAAAGCAAATTTCGGCGGCACTAGAGCAAACCAAGACATTATCTCTTTAGAGGCGAAAGGCGTTCAGTCAAATTCCGACGGCAACACTAACGTCTATGTTAAATTTGACGATGGTACTGCATCTCCTAATGACCTAAAAACCTTTAAGGCAACCGGCGAAAATGTAAATTTAGTCGTAAACGGTAAATTTAATACGGGTACGACCTCTAAGCTTGAAACCATAGATCTAAGCGACGTAAAAACAGGCTCTACGTCTTTCTTGAATTTATCTGATGTTGCATTCTCTACGGATACGACGAGCCATAGCGGATCTACTAATCAAGGGTATAGCAGCTGGCACAATAGTACTGCAAATCAAGGTTTCGGTAATGCAGGCAACTCAAATCTAAAAAACCCTCTTTCAGATAACTATGGTACTGCGCATGCGAATGACTTTAAGGCTACTTCAACTCTGCCTGATTTTGGTGCTAGGACGGGTGTTACCGGTAACGACGTACCTACATTTAGCGGCACCAAATTGAGCCATACAAATGTCGACGGTACCTCTACGAGCCTAACGAGACCATCTACCGAACTAGTAAGAGAAAAGAGCGACCTAGGCGCTAACCAACACACTAAGCTATCCTATATCAAAGGCACGCAGGGTAACGACGTCGTATTGCTAGCTAACGATATGGCCACCGGCGTAGCGGCAAACCCTGACGGCATCAAACGCCTAAACGTAGACCTAGGCGACGGCGACGACGTCATACACGTAGGTACGCTAGCAAATAATACCGAGATCGTTATCGACGGCGGTAGAGGCGCGGATCTATTTGACGTAAGTAGAGCTAAAACTAACGCTGCCGTAAACAAGATAGTAACTATCAAAAATATAGAAGCGGGCGATAAGATCAAGCTAGCCGACTGGTTTGCGCACGGATATGATCCTAAAGACCCTACCGGCGACAACAAAGATGCGGTTTATACAAATTCGCAGTTCCATAGTAGAAACGCCACTGATATCAAGGTAAAATTCTACGACAATAACCACCCTGGAACTACAAACGACAATACTCCGGCTACAAACGGTAGATATTTCCATACCGAGGTTGCTAATGACAAACTAGCTACAGATGTGCATAATGTAACTCCTGTATACAACAAACCTGTAGATATCACCGGTAGTACCGTAAACGGACAACGCGATACGTCTACAACCCCTCCAAGCAGTAAAGTAACCGGTTATGACTACTCTACAAACACTAAACCTACCATACTTCCTGGCGTAGAAAAAGGCGTAGTCGCTCAATCCGGTACAGACGGTCACGCCGGCGGTGACAGATATGAATATACTGCTAAATACGGCGACCTCGCATGGCAGACAGGTGCCGCTACAAATAACAAAACTATCGTAGCGGGCGCTAGCCAAAATATCTCTGTGGGTGGTAAAGATGCTAACGGTCAGTATATCAGTGAAACATTCTTAAACGGCAATACAAAACCGTTTGTAGAGACTGGCTCCGCTCCTATTACGGCTGACTTGTCTACTACTAAGAGCACTGGCGTAACGGTATCTACTGCTGGATGGACTCAAGGAACAACCCCTACAACTCCTCACCCTACTCCGGGCGTTACATGGGTAACTTGGATCGCAACAAAAGTTGACGGTAGTACCATAGAGTATTATGCTCCTTCAAGTACTCATGCGGCAGCTCCTACGCAAGGTACCGGCAACTGGCGTTTAAATACCGACGGTAAATTCTATGAGACTGGCACAGCACAAAACCAACACACTATCGTGAACAACGTGCTATATTCTAACGAATACAACGACGTCCACGGTGCTGCAGGCGCAGTCGGTATTAAGGCCGGTACTCCTATCGCAAATCCTCACGGCAGCGGCGCGATAATACAAAACTCAGGCATAGCAGGACAAATAGGACCTAACGCAACGACACCTACTGTTACAAACCTAAGAAAAGCCGTAGTTATAGAGACGTCTACCACGAGCGATAAGTATATAAACAATATCAGCAGTAGCGATAAGTCTATATATGATGCGCACAATATCGTAAAACTAACCGTAAACTCAAAACTTACTGATTTAAGTACGGTTGCCGGCCTAGATACTCTAGTCCAAGCGGTAAATCACGCCATAGCTCACAATAGACTATGGAATGATACTACTCAAGTTACGGATGACGGTCTTAGATTTAGCGCCACATACTATAGCGATCAAAACGGTGCTACTACTTCGGGCCAAACGATAAGCGGCTACGTAAGACACATCAACGGGGCTGGCGGCGATAACGGACATTACGACGCTCACAATGATAGACTATATGCTTTCTCATGGAGAGGCGACACGTATCTAGTCTATGATAAAAAGGCTACTGCTGCAGGCGTCACAAACTCTATAGGACAAGAGGATACCATAGTTAGACTTGCGGGCGTAAACTTAGACTCTCTAAAATACACCGTAGATCCTGAAAAGGGAACTATCACTATCAACGACGTTCAGTTCGGCGGTTGATATAGTTTTTATCCCCATTCCCCGAGCGACCTTTGCTCGGGGTCCTTTCTTTTAAATTTAATCGACTACTTAGTAAATTCCAAAATATATACAGCCATAAACATTATCTCAAATCAAAGCTTGTTTTAAATAACGATTTTTAATACCGCGAGTATCTTACTTGCTCGGCAAAATTCAAGCAAATAAAATATAAATTATTTCTTCATTTAAGCTTATTTTTTAAAGTTAAGTACTACAATAACACTAGCTAAAATAAATTTAATCTAAGGAGGACGCCCAAAGACGCCAATAGTAATAAAGGTATTTAGAGCAGAGTCGTAAATTAAAGATTTACAGGTAGATAGCTAACATAAATTTAAAGGAGAA
>CAURQE010000004.1:0-142801 GCA_963527315.1 uncultured Campylobacter sp. | reverse complement strand
TTGTGCTTAAATCTCTCGAAATTTAGCTCCTTGGTGAGCGTAAAGGCGTTTGAGAACATTTTAAAGATATTGTTAAGAGATACAATCTAACTCACTATTTTACTTATCCAAGATGTCCTAAGATGAATACGCATAACGAAAGATTTAATAAAGCCATACAAGATATGTTCGTATCTTATAACGAAGATCTGCTATTTACCGATCTAAATGAATTTAATTAGAAAATGGCTAAATGGCTCATTGATTATAATACTATTTTAACTCATACTTCGCTAGGGTATAAGACTCCGTTGGAGTATGCTATAGTGAAGGAGAAAAAGTGCCATATGTTGTGGATGCGGACATTTATTTGCGGTTTTTTATAAAAACATGTTGAAATTACAAACGGCTTAAATTTTTACTACATAAATTTTAAATTTGCTACAAACTTTAAGCTATATTTTATGAAAGGAAAACGCGATATAAAATCGTAGAAAACCCGTATTTTAGAGCTATTTGGTGTCACGGGGGAGACTTGAACTCCCGACCTCCGGCTTATGAGACCAGCGCTCTAACCAGCTGAGCTACCGTGACGTTAAAGTTCGCAATTATATTCAACGTTTGCTTATATATTGATAAAATATTTTCATTTTTGCGCAGTAGGGCACCCAAAAGTCAAATTTTAAAATTTAAATTTGCAATTTTCGGTCACAAATTTGTCAAATTTAAATCAACAGAAATCCAAATTTGAGGCAAAAACGTCAAAAACAAAAATTTGCATTTTCAAGGTGCGGGTTTTGCCGCTCAAATTCGGTAGACTCAAATTTGCCTAAATAGGTCAAATTTGAAACGGCAAAAGCCGAATTTACTTGATAAAATAATCTCCGTCAAAGCTAACCAGCGAGTACTTACGCTCGCTGCCGATGCTGCTAACTAGCTCGTCCACGTCCAAAAACTCGAGGCTGTCCGCACCGATAAATTTACACACTTCCTCCGGCGTTTTGTTTGCGCTGATGAGCTCTTCAAAGCTCGGAGTGTCGATACCGTAGCGCTCGGGGTATTTTAGCTCGGGGCAAGCGACTTTGAAGTGTATCTCTCTCGCGCCCGCGTGACGCAGTAGCTCGACGATCTTTTTAGAGGTCGTGCCGCGCACGATGCTATCGTCCACGACAACCACGCTTTTGCCTTTGAGCAGGCTTGCCATCGGATTTAGCTTGAGCTTAACCTTGAGGTTGCGCATCTCTTGCGTCGGTTCGATAAAAGTGCGTCCGACGTAGTGGTTGCGCACGATAGCTAGCTCAAAAGGTATCCCGCTAGCGTTTGCGTAGCCTAGCGCCGCCGGTACGCCGCTATCAGGCACCGGCACGACAAAGTCAGCGCCAATCTTGCTTTTTTTAGCTAGCGTTTCGCCCATTTTTTTGCGTACTTCGTAGACGCTTTTGCCCTCGATTACGCTATCTGGGCGCGCGAAATAGATATACTCAAACGCGCAAACTCTAGGCTCGGCTTCAAAAAGGCGCACGCTCTCAAACTCGCTTTTGCCTTGCTCAAAAACCAGCATCTCGCCAGGCTCCACGTCGCGGATAAAGGTCGCGCCCACCAAATCAAACGCGCACGTCTCGCTAGCTACGATATAGCCGCCGTCTTTTAGGCGCCCCAGCGAGAGCGGTCTCACGCCCCAGCGGTCGCGGATGGCGAAAATTTTGTGGCGCGACTGGATGAGTAGGCAGTAGGCGCCTTTGATCTGTTTTAGCGCCGCTACGATACGGTCTTGCAGGTGCTCGCTGCGACTTCTAGCGATGAGATGCACGATATTTTCGGTATCCATATTGCCCTGAAATATCGCGCCTTCGGCGATTAGCGCGCTGCGGACTTCGTCTTTGTTTACGAGGTTGCCGTTGTGCACGATAGAGACTTGGCCTAGCGAGTAGTTCGCGGCGATGGGCTGGGCATCGGCGGCGGAGTTTTTGCCTGCGGTGGCGTAGCGGTTGTGGCCGATCGCCATATCGCCTTTTAGACTCTCGAGGTTCGTCTTGTCAAAGACTTCGGTAACTAGCCCGCGGCCTTTGACGGTCTCTATACGGCCGTTTTCGCATGCGCTGATACCGCTTGCTTCCTGGCCTCGGTGTTGCATGGCAAATAGCGCATAATATGCCGTTTTTGCCGCATCTTTAGAATTAATCACTCCAACTATCGCACACATTTTAATTTTTCCTTTTTGAGGCTCGTCTCGCGAGCGCTTTTTGCGGAGCTTGAAATTTCCGCCCTGCGACAGACTACATGTCTAGTCTTGGACGAAAATTTCTGCGCAACCCCAAAAATCATCTCGCGATACTTTGCCTCTCATGCTAAAATTTAATTATCAAAAATTTGAACGCAAAATGATAAGGCGCAGGATTTTTCGCTTAATTAAGGCGAAATTTAATTTTTAAGCGTAGGCTAACCGCGTGGGTTGCCGAGCTTGAAAATTAAATTTCAACGCAAAGTAAGTAGAAAAAGCCAAGCCGCCTATCATAGCCCAAGGCAATCATCTATCCCGTACAGCCCGCTCTCTCGCCCCACCACCCAAATAGCCGCCTTTATCGCGCCTTTGGCAAAGGTCGCGCGGCTAGTTGCGGTGTGATTTAGCTCGATAAACTCGCCCTCGTTGTAAAATCCGACCGTATGCCTGCCCACTATGTCGCCGCCTCGCACCGCTAGGATCGCGATCTCGTCCTTGCTGCGAGCTCCGACTAGCCCGTCTCTACCGGTCACCAAAACGTCTTTTAGATTTAAACCTCTAGCCGCCGCTACGCGCTCGCCAAGCGTTAGCGCCGTGCCGCTTGGAGCGTCTTTTTTGTGCCTGTGGTGCTGTTCGACAATCTCGGCGTCAAAATCGCGCAATGCCTTTGACGCAAGCGCCGCCAATCGGTTTAAAACCGCGACGCCAAGGCTCATGTTGGTGGCGTAAAGTATCGGCATCGCCGCGCTTGCTAGCTTCAGCAGGTTCGCGCCCTCCTCGCCAAGACCCGTCGTGCCGATTACTAGCGGTTTTGGATCGGTGCGGGCGTAGTTTAGCAGGTTTATCGCGCCATCTTTGATCGTAAAGTCGATAACGACGTCGCAGTTTGCGAAAAGCTCGTCAAATTTATCCGTGAGGATGACGCCATCAGGCAACGCAAAGTCAAGCGGCTCTATCGTATAAGCCGCGCTAAGCTTTGCGCCAGGCTCATTTTTTAGGCACTCTATGATCATGCGTCCCATTTTGCCGCTTGCGCCGTGGATTCCTATTTGTACCAAAATTTATCCTTTAAAATTTGGCCTAAATTTAGCATAAATTTCATAAAAAATAAATTTAGCACGGCCGCCGACTTCGCTACGCGCGGGCAAAAATATTAAAAATCGCGCTATATAATCGGCTTTTTAAATTTAAAGGATGACGATGAGGAAAATTTTATTTTTATTTCTGGCCGTTTTTGCGGCGAGCGTTTTGGCTAAACAAGCACCGATAGCGCAGGCGGCTAAAACGCGGCAATCGGACGCAAATTTGAGCGCGTCAAATTTGACGGCGAAAGATAAAACCGCGCAAAAGCTAAATTTGGCCCAAGATCCCGCTATAGCGAGCGGCGAGCTAGCAAACGGCCTAAAATACTACGTCAAGGAAAACAAGCAGCCCGCAAATTCGGCCTATTTTTATCTAGTCGTAAACATCGGTTCGACCGACGAGCGCGAAAACGAGCTGGGGCTGGCGCACTTTACCGAGCACATGGCCTTTAACGGTAGCCGCGAGTTTAGTAAAAACGAGCTGGTGAAAAAACTAGAGAGCCTTGGAGTGGCCTTTGGCGCGGATCTAAACGCGCAGACTAGCTACGATCAGACGGGCTATCTGCTAGAAATCCACGTAAACGAGCAAAATTTAAAGGACGTTTTCCGCGTTTTTCGCGACTGGATCGACGGCGTGAGCTTTGACGCGGCCGAGCTGGATAAAGAGCGGGGCATCATCGTCGAGGAGGAGCGTGCCAGAAACACGCCCGCGTATAGATTTTACATCAAAAACCGCGTGCCAGAGCTCTACGGAGATAGCATCTACGCCAAAAGGTCGCCCATCGGCGATATGAATATCGTAAAAAACGTCGACGTAGCGACCATAAAGGGCTTTTACGAGAGGACGTATCAGCCTAGATTTATGAAATTTATTGCAGTCGGCGACTTTGATAAAAAGCGCATCGAGGAGATGATAAAGCAAAGTTTTAGCTCGGCAAAAAACACAAACGACTACGCGAGCCCTGATAAAACTATCCCTATAAAAAGCGGCTTTAGCGTAAACAACTACGACTCGGCCGAGATCGGGCTAAACTCGCTAAATTTGATCTTCACGCAAAAGTACAAATTTGACGACGAGATCCAAAGGCTCAGGCAAAATTTACTCGCAAACTACATCTCAGATCTAGTCGCCATGATATACGAGCAGCGAAATTTAGCCCTGCGCGGGCGATTTTACTCGCCGATCATCGAGGATCAAAACGTGCTTTATGCCTTTGAGATAAACGCCGTCGAGGATGATTTTAGCGGCGCGCTTAGCGATCTGGCGGGCGTTTTAAAGGGTGTGCAGAAATTTGGCTTTAGCAAGTCGGACTTTGAAAGCGTGAAAAAAGATTTTATAAACTCGGCTAAAAATGCCTATTTGCAAGCGGGCAACAAGCGCTCGAGTGCGGTCGCGGCAAATATCGAGGATACGACTAGGATCGGCGGCGTGCTGCTAGGCGACAAGGACTTGCGCGACGTCACTTTGGCGCTGCTTGATGAGATCAGCCTTGAGGACGTAAACGCCGAATTTAGGCGGATACTGGACATCGACGCAAAAACTTTAAACGTAATTAGCGCCAAAGGAGCGAAGCTAAACGAGGCTAAATTTGATCAAATTTGGGCGGAGGCAAAGCCATACGACACGCTAGCCGCAAAGCAGGCAAAGAGCGAGCTTTTCGACTACGGCGCGCTAAAACCTAAAAATTTCGTCTCCAAAAAACATAACGAGAAGCTTGATTTTTACCTTTACGAGCTGCCAAACGGCGCGCGCGTCGCATTTAAGGAGATAAAAACCAAAAAAGACGTCGTCTGGCTAAGTGCGGTTAGTCGCGGCGGCACGTCAAATTTAGCCAAGCCAAAGCAGGGCGCGCTGGCGGTAGAGGTTTCAAACGAGAGCGGGGCAGGGGAGTTTAGCAACTATGATCTGGCTAAAATCCTAAGCGGCAAGCAGCTAAGCTATAGCAAATTTATCGACCAGCTTTCGCAAGGATATACCGCAAGCTCGGCGAGTGCGGACTTCGAGTGGCTTTTGCGCGCGCTATTTTTGGAGTTTAGCGAGCCTAGATTTGACGAAAACGCGCTAAAAAAGACAAAGATAAACGAGCTTGAAAAGCTGGAAAAGACCAAAAATCTGCCCGAGCGCAAATTTCGCGACGAATTTGCGAGATTTTTCTACGAAAACAACCCGCGAACAAACCCGCTCGAGGCCGCAGATATCAACGAACTGCAGATGAGCGACGTAAAAAAGATAGTAAAAGAGAAATTTACCAACGCGGCTTCGTATGATTTTATCATGGTCGGCGATCTAAATTTGACCGCAGCCGAGCCGCTTTTGCAAAAATATCTGGCAAATTTACCCGCACGCGCACAGCGTGAAGACTTCGTCGATGACGGCGTGAGGACGATTTCTGGCGAGCGAGAGTTTAAGCGAAGCTACCAAACCACGCAGCGAAGCGACGCCGCGATGATAATGAAAAATGAAAAAGTGAAGTATTCGCGCCCGGAGTTACTGCGCGTAAACGCCCTATCTGCGGTGCTTTCGATGATGCTGCGCGAGGATGTGCGAGAGGACCGCGGGCAGGTCTACGGCCTGGGCGTGCATATGAATCTCGCAAAATACCCGTACGAAAGCTTTACCGCGCATTTTGGCTTTACGGCGGCGCCTGATAACGTAAGCGCCGTGCTGGGCGAGATAAAATCAAATGTCGCCGAGCTAAAAGGCGGCGCGGACATCCAGCGCTATCTGCAAAATTTCAAAAAATCAGCCCTCGTAAAAATGCGCCAATCCTACGTTCAGGGCGAGTTTTGGACGCGCGCGGTCATGCGCGAGCTGGTTTTTGGCGATGAGGTTTTGAGCCTGGACGAGTACGAAAAGGCGGTAAATGCGCTCACTGAGCAGGACGTGAAAGACGCGGCAAAGCTCTATCTGGACGAGAAAAACGTTGTGATAAGCGTAAATAATCCCGCCTCGGCGAAGTAAATTTAGCCCAGGCGGTAAATTTTATTTGCCGCCTGGGCGAGTTAAATTTGGCTTTAGTCAGCTGAGGGCTGTTAAATTTGAAGCTAAATTTGCCTCTCGTCAAACGAAATTTGAGTTAAATTCGCTCAAATTTAACTCAAATTTCCCCCTGACATTTTGTACTCCTTTTATCTATTTATTTGTAAATTTCACTCTGGTCGGATTTACTTCGGTTGCTATCTACGTAAATCACCTTGGCTGGGTCGTTCTTGGTTTTATATATAAACCATCTTATTTCATATTGTCTTTTTTCTTCATTTGCCCATTTTATAAAAGCTCTAGCGTCTTTAAACGTTGCATTTTCGTCGGGACAGTGTTGTTTGTAGAAATTTATATCTTTGTCAAATTCTTCTATCTCTTTCGGGTCTATCGGCTTTGGTTTGTATTGTAAAAGGCCGTCTTCATACAGTAGCGAATAAGGAGCATATTTGTATTTATTATTGGTCCTTTTTATCTTTTCTTCGGCCTCTTCGTCTCTACCTTGATTCATTTTATAGATATATTTCCCTTTTTCTTTCGTAAAAGATTTTAATTTATCATAGCACACCTCATACGCCTCCTTTAGTTGCTCCTTAGTCGGAGCATTAGGGAGGCCGTATTTTATAAAGGCGTCAAGCATGGGCTCGTAGTTTTCGTAGTTGCCTAGATATGCCCAGCCGCTTTGTTCTAACGGTCTGTTTTTCTCTTCTTCTTTTATGCCTTGCAGTCCGATACCCATTTCAAACTCTTTGGGTTTATACCCCGTGCTTAGCATGAGCTCTGCCATTTGGGGTAGATTTCTATTTACTACGTAGAAAAACGGATCCGATTTATATCTAGTGCTCGACTCTACGCATTGCGGATCGTTTAAGTCCGTCTCGGGACGCCCCTGATCGTATTTGTAGCGTATGGTTATATTATCGTCATCGTTTATTATTATAGAATCAAACCTAGAAGAGTCATAATATCTATTAGTATGGATATGAGGAGATACATACTCCACCTCTTCAAATTTAATCCCTTTATCTAGTAGCATCTTAGTCGTATCTAGGGAGTTTAGCATAATGGCGTAAGCCATAGGAGACAAGCCGAATCTATCTTTAGCCCTTATGTCGGCTCCTAAATTTAGTAAAGCGTTAAAGGTATTTACGTCGTTTCTAAAAGAGCTGTACATCAGCGGAGTTCTTTTATCCCTCATGCTAACGTCTACGCTTAGGTTGTTATCTTTTATAAATTTAACTACGAAATCGGTATCTTTTCTATCAAGAGCTGCCCTTAAAGGTACGAGCGTAGCGTTTTTCTCCTCGTCGCAAACGATATCTCTAACTCCAAATCCAAACGCCTCTATCTCCTCTTGCGTTACGTATTTAGCTAGCTCGGAGTTTGGGTCTATCTTGGTGTCCGGCGTGACGGTAAAACCCGTCGGCACTGGGCTTGAGCCAAATTTATCAAATTTAACTCCCAAATACGAAAGATAAAATAGGACGGCGGTAAAAGCGGCGAGGGTGAATAGAAATTTAAAAAAGCTTTGCAAATTCGATCCTTTTGCTTATGACTAAATTTACGAAATCTTAGCCAAAGGGCGGTTAAATTTAAGTGAATTTGGGGGCAAGGTCTGAAAAAACAAGAAATTTAAATAAAGGCAAATTTGACTAAATTTGAAAAGACTAAGCAAAACTCGGTAAATTTGAAAAAATTGAGATAAAAAGAGAAAATTTAGCCGAAATGCTCGGCTAAATTTGATAAATCTTAGTGTAGGCTCTCGATGTAGCTAAGCGCGCTAAGGGCCGCTACTGCGCCGTCTCCCGCGGCTACGATGACTTGTTTTGGCGCGTCTTTTCTGATGTCGCCCGCGGCAAATAGCCCAGGCATGCTAGTTTGCATTTTTAGATCGACGCTAACATGGCCGCCGTCCTCGGTCTGGCATACGAATTCGCCGTTTTCTTGGCGAAGGACGTCGTTGTTTACGTTAAGTCCGACGAATACGAAAATGCCCGGCACTTTTAGGTCGCGCTCGCCATCTTTCGTGTTTATGATGAGGCCTGTAAGACCTGCTTTGTCGCCGTAAGCTTGCTTGATCGTGGCGCTTGTGATGAACTCGATCTTGGCGTTAGCGCGAGCCTTTTCTAGCGTCACCGGAGCTGCGCGAAACTCGTCTCTGCGGTGGATGATGTAGACGCGCGAGCAGATTTTGGCTAGATATAAGGCCTCCTCGATCGCCGTGTCGCCGCCGCCTAGAACCGCGACTTCTTTGTTTTTATAGAAAAATCCGTCGCAGGTCGCGCAGGTACTCACGCCTCTGCCGAAAAACTCGTCCTCGCCCGCAAAGCCCGCGCGGCGCGGAGTAGAGCCTGTGGCTACGATGACTGCTTTGGCCTGCTCTTCTTTGCCGCCTTCAAGCTTGACCGTGAAGCTACCGTCAGCGTTTTTTACCACGCGCTCGACGCCCGCCATCTCGTGCTTTAGGCCAAAATGCGTGCACTGAGCGATCCACGTGCTCATAAAGTCTATGCCGCTCTCGCCGGGCGCTTTTTGACCCGGATAGTTTTCTATCTCGGAGCTGCTCGTAATCTGGCCGCCGGGCATTCCTTTTTCAAACATTACGACGTTTTTTAGTCCGCCGCGAGTGGCGTAAAGTCCCGCGCTAAGTCCGGCAGGACCGCCTCCGATGATCGCTAAATCTAACATATTTTTTCCTTTAAATTTTATTTATTTTAGAATCTTGTTTATAAATGCCGCCCTTTTGCGCCTTTAGCTCCACGCTAGCGGGCAAAGACGTGATATTTAGGACGTTTATCAGCTTTAAAATCGTATTTATATCCGAAGCGACGAAATTTATATTTCCATCGCTAGGCGCGCGTTTTTGGAGCAAGTCCACGGCGACGATTTTTAAATCCTTGGTCGAAGTTTTTAAAATTTCTCTCCAGTTTGATTGGTTAGAGCTAAAAACCACGAGTAAAAATTTATCGTCTTGCGGTGCGAAAATTTGAGCCTGCTCGTAAAAAACCAGCTCGTTAAAATTTACGAATTTATACTGCGAAAATCTGTAATTATTGTAAGCAAATACGCCTGCTACCAGCGCTGCACCGATAAACGAAGCGAAAACGTACGTTAGGGGAAGCAAGCTTCCCCGATTTTTTAGCGCCATTAAAGCAGCGAATTTAGCTTATCGGATAGGACTTGCTTGGATTGCGCGCCTACTAGCTGATCGACTAGCTCTCCGTTTTTGAAAAACAAAATCGTAGGGATCGAGCGGATGCCGAATTCTACTGCTAGGTCTTGTACCTCGTCGGTGTTTACTTTGCAAATTTTAGCTTTGCCCTCAAACTCCTCAGCTAGCTCGTCGATGACCGGAGCAAGCATACGGCAAGGTCCGCACCAAGGCGCCCAAAAATCTACTAGCGCGACGCCCTCTTTGACGACGTCGAAATTCGCAGTCGTTAGTTCTATGTATTTTCCCATTTTATTCTCCTTTTTAAAGATAGTCGTAATTATACACGAAAGTATTTAAATTTTAGCTAAATAAGAATTTTTACAAACTAATATTTTCTATCCACTTTATCTCGCTCTTTTTTATTGCGATCAAATCGACCTGAAAATCGGCGTTAGCACCGTTTTGTAGCAGATAAAAATCGATAGTTTTTAAAATTTTATTAAATTTAGCGGGCGTGAGGCGATATTCTGCCTCGTAGTCGCCCTGCGTAGCTTTGATTTCGACGAAGCGCAAGATGCCGTCTTTTTTAGCGATGACGTCGATCTCGCCGAATTTAGAGCTAAAATTTCTAGCGAGTATCTCGCAGCCGTTTTTTAGCAAAAACTCGCAAGCCAGATCCTCCGAGCTCTTGCCGAAAAGATACGCCCTAAGTCCCAAATTTTACTCTTCTATCCTCATCATAAAAGGCTTTTCTTTTACAAACTCTTGCTCTTGCAAAATCTCCATAGTGCGCCTCACGTCCTTTTCCATGCTCGCGTGAGTCGTGAAAAATAGCGTCGCATACGGACTTTCGTCCTTCGGTTTTTGCAGCAGGCTATCGATGGAGAGGTTGTTTTCGCTCATCAAATTCGTGATTTTAGCCAGCACGCCGACCTTGTCCTCGACTCTAAGCCTAAAATAATACTTCGTGCAAATTTCGCTCGGATCTAAAAGCTCAAGCGCATTTAGCTCAAACGGTGCTTTGTAGCCTAGCATCGGGGATTTGCCGTCTCTGGCGATGTCGATCAAGTCGCTGATGACTGAGCTTGCCGTCGCCGGACCGCCAGCGCCCGGACCGTAAAACATCGTCTCTCCGACCGCGTCGCCAACTACGCTCACGGCATTTGTCACGCCGTCTGTTTTAGCTATCATTTTATCTTTGGGCACTAGCGCCGGATGTACGCGCAGCTCGACCTTGTCGCCGGTTTTTTTGGCGATGGCTAGTAGCTTGATAACGTACTCGAAGTCGTTAGCGAAAAAAATATCCTCGGGCGTGATGCCTTCGATGCCTTCTATCAGGATGTCTTCGGGGTTGCCGTGCACGCCGTATGCGATGCTAGCTAGGATCAGTAGCTTGTGCGCCGCGTCGAAGCCTCCTACGTCAAAGGTCGGATCGGCCTCGGCGTAGCCTAGCTCCTGAGCTCTTTTTAGAGCGTCCGCGAAATTTGAGCCCTTGCTCATCATCGAGGTTAAGATGTAGTTGCTCGTACCGTTTAAAATCCCGTTGATGCTTAGGATGTGATTTGCGCTAAGGCCCTCGCGAAGGGCTCTGATGATAGGTATGCCGCCCGCGACGCTAGCCTCGAAGCCAAATGGAGTGTTTTGCGCTAAATTTTGCAAGGCATAGCGGTGGTAGGCTAGTAGCGCCTTGTTTGCCGTTACGACGGCTTTTTTGCGCTCTAAAATTTTGCTAACGACCCTAAAGGGTTCCTCGACGCCGCCCATAAGCTCGACGAAAACGTCGATATCGTCGCGCTTCAGGACGCTATCCATATCGTCTGTGAGAGGGATGGCGACGTCTCTTTTTTTGTTTAAATTTCTAACGACGCCGATAACCGGAACTATCTCTTCGCCGCATCTTGCCGCGATTAGTTTTTTGTTTTGGAGTAAAATTTTAGCTACGGCTTCTCCGACCGTACCGACGCCTAAAATGGCTATATTCATGCAAATTCTTTCAGATATTTTTTGACGTTTCGCGCCGCTTGGCGGATGCGATTTTCGTTCTCGATGAGAGCGAGGCGCACGTAGTCGTTGCCGTCCTCGCCAAAGCCGATACCCGGACTCACCGCAACGCTTGCTTTGGTAAGCAGCTGTTTGGAAAACTCGAGGCTGCCGATGTTTCCGACTTGCGGCGGGATTTTTGCCCAGATAAACATACTCGAGCTTGGCTTATGCATTTCCCAGCCGGCACTTGCAAAGGCTTCTAGCATCACGTCGCGGCGTTTTTCGTAAATTTGACGGATATCCTCGACGCAGCTTTGATCGCCGTCTAGCGCGACGGTGGCGGAGACTTGGATCGGGGTAAACATGCCGTAATCGACCCATGATTTTATCTTTTTAAGCGCGGCGCAAAGGCGCTTGTTTCCGCATAAAAATCCGACGCGCCAGCCCGCCATATTGTAGCTTTTTGATAGCGTGTAGCACTCGACGGCGACGTCTTTTGCGCCTTCTACTTCAAATATGCTCGGCGTCTTGTAGCCGTCAAACGTGAGGTCTGCGTAGGCGATGTCCGAGATCACGTAAAAGCGCTCTTGTTTACTCATCGCGACTAGCCGCTCGTAGAAGCTCTTTTGCACGGTTACGGTAGTTGGATTGTGCGGAAAATTTACGACGACGTATTTAGGTTTCGGCGAGCTTGAACGGATCGTGTGAAGCAGGTCTTCGAAAAATTTATTTTCGTCAAGTTCAAATTTGTCGTTGTACTTTAGCGGCATCTTCGCCACGCTACCGCCGGCGAATAAAAACGCCTGCGTGTGGATAGGATAAGCAGGATCGGGCACTACGGCTACGTCGCCAGGATTTACTATCGCTTGAGCTAGATGCACGAAGCCCTCTTTGCTGCCCATAACGGCGACGGCCTCGGTGTCGGGGTCTAAATTTACGCCGTATTTGCGCTTGTACCAGTTACAGATGGCTAGACGGAGTTTGTAGATACCCGCGCTTGCCGAGTAGCCGTGAGTTTTGTCTTTTTGCGCGCTTTCGCAGAGTTTATCGACGATGTGCTGAGGAGTGCGACCCTCCGGGTTTCCCATCGAAAAGTCGATGATATCTTCGCCTGCTCGGCGTGCGGCCATTTTTATGGCGTTTACCTCGGCAAATACGTAGTTTGGAAGTCTTTCAATCGTATTAAATCTAATCTCGTCAAACATAAATTTTTCCTTATTCTAGGTAGATTTTGAGCCCTCGTTTGATATTTTCTAGGCTGACCGCATCGTCGATCATCAGATATTTTGCGTTTTGCGGAAAGGAAACCTTTAGGCTATTTATAGCCTTGTCGATTCGTTTTTCCTCGAGCAAATTTAAATTTTTATCTAAAATTCTCACGATAGCTGACCAACGATCCTCGGCGCTAGCGCTTATCGCCGCGCTTTTTGCACCGCTAATGTCGATGAGATAGGGCTCAAGCGGCTTTGAGAGCTGAACCTGCTGCGAAAACGGTACCGGGGTTTGATTGATCGACGAATTTGACGCGTCGATGACGTACTCGTAGGATAGCTCGCCGGCCCTGTTTATATCTGTTATTTCGGTGCCGCTTTCTTTAAAGGCAGAGTATAGCGAGCCTGGATCAGGGATAAATTTAGTATCTACAGTTACTCCCCAAGTCGCACCGCCGGCACTAGAAAATTCGCTCGTTAAGATGTCGTTGTAGCCTAGTCCGTTTAGGGCGTCTTTGGCGATTTTAATGAGAAGCAACGGATTGTTTTGACGCGAGATAAATTTGATATTTACTTTTACGTTTTGCTTGTAGGATAGGTGTAGGAGCGAATTTGATTTTAGGACGTTTGAAATTTTGGCGATGTCGGGCTTGCCGTTTGCGTTTAGATATGCCGAGCCGTCGCCAAAGAGCTGGGTTGATTTTGCGCTATTTTGACCGAGCAATCCACCTGCTATATCCGCCACGCTGCCCGCAAAACAAAAGACCGCGCTAAGGGCTAAAAGTTGGAGCTTTTTTACCACGATTTGCCTTTGTTAAGCGCTACGAATTCATCAAATGAAAGCGGGGTTACTTTATCTTTTTCTACCAAAAAGCGCTTTGGGTTGTCGCCGCTAAATTTGATATTTTGCTCGCCGATTTCTAAATTTACCTCGCCGTGGCCGGTAATGACGAGCTGCTTTTTACCTATCTCGATAGCGACCGGATTTGAAGCGTTTAGCGAGCGTTTTTTATTGTCGTCTAGGTTTATCACCCCAAGCCATACTTTTTTACGAGGGATGATTTTTATCTCGCTAAGCCCGTTTAGTTCGTATATATCGCCGGTTTTAGGCGTAGATGAAACGGTGGCGGTTATATTTTGCTCGGTTTTGTTTGGTATCTCGGTAGGTTGCAAATTTTGACCTGTATTTTGCTCTATAGGCTTTGGTTGCGCGACCGTCGCGACGGTTACGTTTATCTCGGGTAGAGGTTGGGCGGCTTTAGGTATAGCCAGATTTGAGACGTTTTCTTCGCTATTGCTAAGCTCGTCTTGCGCCTTTACAGAGGAGGATGCACTAACTGTGATATTTGCTTCTTTAATGGCATCTAGGTTTTTGGCGGCTTGCCGTACGGTCGTCGCATCGGAGTAGGTCACGCTTTTATTCTTGTCTTCAAAGAGGCTTGAGAGATCGCCGATATATTTTTGAGGTTCGAAAAAATATACTAAAGCACCTATCGCGCAAATGGTAACGATACCGCCTAGCATACCGCCGTAAGAGGATTTTTCGCTTGCGGTATAGGCCGGAATTTTAGGCGATATGGTTATGGTTTTGTGCTTTAACTCGCTCTCGTGCTCGGCCATAAAAGCATCATACTCGCTCATCCATTGCGTAAAGTCTATATCTAGCTCGCGCTCTAGAATTTTAACGAAGCCTTTAACGTTAAAACGCGCTAATTTCTCATAATTTTTATCGGCGATGTAGCCTAGGTATTCGGCTTCGATATGAGTTCTTCTAGCGACTTCGCTAAGCCCCAGTTCTTTTAACAAACTTATGTCATTCATTTATCATCCTATCGCAAAGTATAGCAAACGCAGCCGAGACGTTTAGGCTGTCCCAGTCGTTTTTCATTTTTATTCCTATTATTTCGTCGCTTTTGGCAAGGACTTTTTTGTGCAAACCTTCGCCCTCGCTACCCATCACGAGCGCGACTTTCTGGCCAAATTTGACCTCGTGGGCGTTTTTACCGCCGCTTGCCGTGGCGTAAATTTTAAATCCGACTTGTTTTAGCTCGTTTAGCAAGCTAAGGCCGTCTTCTACAAGAGCGATGTTTGCCTCGTAAGCCGCTGCGCTACTAGCTCGCAGGATGCCTTCCATCGCTAAATTTTTAGCGACGACGACGATGCCTCCGCAGCCGAGTGCATGCGCCGTTCTGACGATGGCGCCGATGTTTCCGACGTCGCTAAGTCCGTATAAAACCGCTATAAAATTTTGTTTTTTTATCTCGTCGATACTCTTAAACTCAAACTCTTCGACCTCGGCTAAAAAACCTTGGTGATTGCCGCCGCGCGCGAGAGCTTGAGCTTTTTGGTTATCTACGCGTTTTATCGGCGCGCCGATGCCTACGATCTGCGAAAATAGCGTCTTGTCGCACTCTTTGGCGAGATAGACCGTTTTGACGTTTTTTTTATAGTTTTTTATGATGTGCAAAAATAGCTGTTTACCGTATATTATCATCGCCTGATAATAGCTAAAAATCGGTAAAATTTAGCTAAATTTTTAGATAATTTCGCCCTTTGCTAAGTCCGTATGCGATTTTAGCGAGCAAGTTCGGAGTAAATTTCTTTAGCGCTTTTGCCCGTAATTTTTGCTAGGAGTTTGGCCTTGGCTTTAGGCGAAATTTCAAGTTCTAAAATATCGTTTTGAGTGATTTTTTCTGAGGTAAAATTTGGATTTTTTTGCACTACGACGCACCACTCACCGCTTAGATTCGACTCTTGTAGCTTTTTTGCCAGCTTGCTTGCCGCGGCTCTAAATTTGGTTTCAAATTTCTTCGTCGCCTCTTTTATGGCAAAAATTTCTCTATCCGGCTCAAGCTTGGCAAAGTCTAAAATGAGCGAAAGTATACGTTTTGGGCTTTCGTAGATGACTGCGGGAAACGGCGAATTTAGCGCATTTTGCACCGCTGCGGCTCGCTCTTTGCCGTTGTTTGGCAAAAATCCTAGAAAGCAAAATTCTTTTTCGCAAAGACCGCTTGCGACGACGGCTAAGAGTGCGGCATTTGATCCGCTCAGCACTTCGTATACGATGTCGTTTTTTATCGCGAAATTTACGAGCGCGGCTCCCGGATCGCTGATGCCCGGCATTCCCGCATCGCTTAAAAACGCGACGTTTTTATCAAAAATTTCAAGCTTTATTTTGGATAAAATTTCATCTTCGTTATGCGTGTGTAGCGGGATAAAATTTTGGATGTTTATATTTACGTCAAAACGCGTATTTAGCAGGTTTATGAGAGATTTTGCGACTCTGGTATCTTCGCAAAAGAGTATCTCGCATTCGCGCAAAACGCTCAAAGCGCGAAGCGAGATATCGCTTAAATTTCCTATCGGAGTAGGAATAAAATATAGCAAAGGATTATTTTAAGTTATATTTTTTCTTAAATTTATCGACGCGGCCCGCGCTATCTACGATCTTTTCGCTGCCCGTGAAAAACGGATGGCACTCTGAGCAGATGTCCACTCTGATCTCGTTTTTGTTTGACTTCGTAGTGAAGGTGTTGCCGCAAGCGCAAGTTACTTTGCACTCAACAAATTCCGGATGAATTTCTTTTTTCATCATTTTATCCTTTTATCGTCTGATTTTTTAATTTTCATTTAAAGTAAGGCGAGATTATACAAAAAACTTCGTAAAAAATCAAATTTAAATCAAAATTTTAGCCGCTATGCCTAAAATCGCCGTTTGCGAGCGCAAAATATTTTTTGCTCTCAGTCCGTATTTTTTGGCGACCGCCTCTCGCTCGCTCCCGCTAAATCCTCCCTCGGGGCCAATCGCTAAAATTTCTTTGCCCGCGTAGCCATCTAGGTTTTCGCCTTCAAAGTCGATAAGAGCGACGTTTGGGTAAAATTTGACTAATTCGTCCAGGCTTTTGTAAATTTCAAATTTCATCAAATCGTTTCGTCCGCACTGTTCGCACGAGTTTATCAAAATGCGCTCTAGCCGCAAAAAATCGAGCTTAAAGTTTTTTTGCGAAAATTCGCCGTAAAAAAAGACGATTTTAGCTACGCCCATTTCGTTTAGGCTAGGTAGTGTTTTTTCGATCGTTTTTGGATCGACGACGGCCCAGGCTAGCGTTAGATCGCTATTTCGCGCTTCCACGTCGTGCGAAAATATCAAATTTAGCTCCGCGCCCCTTTTGTCTAAATTTACGATTTCATAGATGTGGTTTTGTCTGTCGGTCAAATTTCGCACGTCGATGCGCTCGCCTACCTTAGCGCGCCGCGCCTTTAGGTGCAAAAACGCCTCTCCATCAAGCCTTATTTGCTCGTTTTTTGCCTCTTTTGAATATAAAAATTTCATCTCACCCCGCTTGCAATTAGTATAAAAACAAAATCGGCCGCGATTTTTAGGCGCATTGTGGCTCTAAAATCAGCAAAATTTTTAGTTTTCATCGCCTTTTTTAGCTGCTTAAACTCCATCGCTCCAAGCCCGATAAGCAGCATCCAAACCGCGATCATAACAAGAGCTTTGAGGCCCAGATAAAAGTAAAAAACGCTCATCAAAAGCAGTCCTGTAAGCATCATCGCGGCTAAAAACGAGTAGTATGTGGGCAAAAATAGCCTGATGCGCTTAGCGTAGGCGGGCGAATTTATACCGAAATTTATCAGGCAAAAGTGTGCCGCGACAAGCGCCAAAAGCATAAAGGCAAGCCCGATATGTATAGAGCGCGCTAGCTCGTAGAGCTCTGATAGATGTTCGTTAAATTTCATTTTTCAGGCACCGGTTCCGGCGGCATATTTTCGTCGATACTCACGTTTGCGTCGCTTTGTGCGATAGGTACGTCGCTGGGGACGGTTTCGTTTAGATCTAGTTCAGGCGAGCTTTTTTCGTCCTCGCAGCCGCTAAAGATTAGAGCCGTCAGCGTCAAAATCGCAAAAATTTTCCTCATTTGCGCTAGACCTCCTTTGGATTTACTATTTTTTTGCCTAGTTTGATCTTCTCAAACAGCTCGGCGTCCTCCCACTCGGCTCTCACGCCCTCGGAAAAGACGACCTCGTTTAAATTTACCTCGCCCATTTTAGCGTTATACGCATCGTCTCTGAAGCACTGCGCGTAGCCCGTATCAGTCTCGTGGACGATGACGCTGTGAAGCTTCACTTCGCGCTCGCCGTTTTGCATCTGCGTGGCTTTTAAAAGCCTATCTATCATCACGAAAAATATCCTGCAAAACTGCTCTGCGGAGGGGTTTAGCGGGATCTCTATCCAGCGCGCGGAGTGCTTTTTGAGGTCGTTTTTGTACTCGGCTTCGTCGCCGCTAAATATCGTCGTGCAGTGATCAAAGCTATCGATGATGCAGCCGATTTCGCGCTTCATCAGGCCAAAATCATACACCATCCCCGCATTATCGAGAAAATTTGACTCCAGTAAAATTTCAGCCCTATAAGAGTGCCCGTGGATACTCGTTTTGCAGCGTTTTGAGCTACAAAATCTAACGATATGAGCATTTTCAAATTTAAACATTTTTCTTATTATCATCTTAGCTCCGTTTATTAAATTTTTACCGTTTCGCGCCGTAAAGATGCGGGTAACGCCGCCTAAATTTAGGCTTTAAACCCCTTCTTTTGCGCCCCAAAGCCTGATATGCAGGCGATCTGAGTAGTTAAAGCCGTGCTTGATCGCAAATTGCGCGACGGCTAGGGCGTTTTGCTCAAGGCTTATTTTATCATAACCTTGCGGCATACAAAAGACTTCCGCGTCGCAAATACCTAAAATGCGCGAAATTTGCGCTATCGCTGAGCCGTCCTCTACGCTTTTTTTGTCAAGGACGAATTTATAAAAACTGCCAGTAGAGTTTTGTTTTATTGCTTTTAGAGCGGCGGGATTTATTCGCCTAGCCTCACTCTCGCCGCTGTTTTCGAGCTTGACGCTGACGGCGAAACGGCATCTTTTATAAATCTCAAATCTAGCAAAATCCATCTCGATCGTACCGTTTGTTTCAAAATGCGGCTCGTATCCCTCGCTAGTCGCAAAATTTAAAAAATCTAACAAAATTTGATTTTTGTGATGTAGTAGCGGCTCGCCGCCGGTGATTACGATGATAGGCTTTTGGCGTAAATTTGCGCTCAAGCTTTGCGTTATTTTTATGAGTTCGTCCGCGCGCAAGATTTTTTGATACGAAAAATGCCCCGTAAAAACTGCGCGGATCGTGTCGCAGCCAACTAGCGTTTCGCCGGTTTTGGGCGAGACGGCTCGCACTCCAAAGCCCGCGCAGTTTAGATTGCAGCCAGCAAAACGCAAAAAAATCGCCAAACGGCCGCTACTTGCGCCTTCGCCTTGAATGCTTAGGAAACTCTCGACTAGGTTTAAACTCAAATTTCGCCTTTTAATTTTAGTCGATTATAGCAAAATTTAAAGGGTAGTTTTACGGAGTTAGGTGGATTTTACGTCAAATTTGAGCGGGTTTTGATAAAAAACGGCGGTAAATTTATGGATAAAAATATAAAAAATCAAGCGCGGTTAAATTTGATAAAAACGGGCCAAATTTACGTCAAAATCGGTGTAAATTTAGCCCTGATTTCAGCCGCCCGTTTGGTAAAAGGCGCGGCTTGAGGTCTCGTTTTGAGCGCCGATCGCCCATTTGTTTTCTTTGGGTTTGTTTTGCAGCACTTGGCGCAATATCTCGCTAGCGCCCGCGATATCGCCCTTTCTTACGGCATCTTTTATGCTCATCGCATCCTCGAAATACAGGCACGGGATGAGATGTCCCTCGGCCGTGAGGCGTATGCGGTTGCAGCTCTCGCAAAAGTCGTGTTTGTGCGGGTCGATGACGCCAAAAGTATAGCCGTCCTCTAGCTTGTAGATGCTGGCTGGACTCGTCGGGATCTTTTCGGCGGCTTCAAAGCGATATTTTTTCGCTATAAGGTCTAAAATTTCAGCCGATTTCATGCCTTTTAGCTCATCATTGGCGTGGATATTTTCCATGTATTCGATGAAGCGAATTTGGCAACCCATAGAGCGCGCAAACTCTAGCAAAGAGACGATCTCATCATCATTTACGCCTCTTAGCGCGACGGTGTTTAGCTTGACTTTTAGCCCGGCTTCAAGCGCCGCGTCAAGGCCCGCTAAAACCTCGTGCAGAACGCTTTTTTGCGCAAGAAATTTAGCCTTTTCGGTTTTTAAGCTATCAAGCGACATATTTATACGCTTTAAACCCGCGTTTTTGAGGGCTTTAGCGTAGTGCTTAAGCATAAAGCCGTTTGTCGTGATAGCTAGATCGACATCGGGGCTGTGCTCGTTTATCATCGCGATAAATTTGTCTAAGTCCTTGCGAAGTAGCGGTTCACCGCCCGTGATACGGATCTTTTTTACGCCCTCGTCTAAGCAGACTTTGACAAATAAAAACAGCTCCTCAAAACTTAGTAAATTTTCCTTCGGCTCCCAACTAAACGGAGTTTTAGGCATGCAGTATTTGCATCTAAAGTTACATCTTTGCGTGACAGAAATACGCAGATAATCAACAGTTCTTCCGTGCCCGTCTATTAACATTTTTCGCCCTTAATTTTATCAAAAAGATTTATTTTTGATTTGGTTAAAGGGCATTATAGGAAGTTAAGCTTTAAAATTTTTTAAAACTTGCGTATGAAAATAATGTTATTTTTTTATATTTCGCGCCTAGGTTTTAACATTATATCAGCTCTCGCAGTTTTAGCGTTAGCTCGACTTTGCCCACGCCCACGCACAGCTCTTTTGCGATGCTTTCTACGCTTTTGCCTTCGCTATACATCTGCACTATGCGCTTTTCGTCGTCTTCGCCGTTTGGGGCGGTTATCTTGCTAATGCTTTTTGTGCGCTCCTCAAGCGTAAAAAGCCTATCTTGTTGCTGGCTTTGGAAGCTATCTATCGAGCTTTCAATGCTTTGGAGGGTGTTTATTATCGGAGTTATTTTTTGATTTATTTTTTCGTTTAGACGCTGTTCGAGACTATTTTCTATCTGTGCCGCGTCAAATTCGCCCGGCTCGCTTCGGTCTAAATTCGCGACCTGTTTTTTTACCGCGTGAAGCTCTTGGATGAGTCCTTCTATAGCTTTTTCATACCTTGAAAATTTTCTGGAAACCTCAAGGTCTTTTACGAAAACCAGTACGAAAAGTATCGTCAAAATCAGCCCGAATATCGCAAAAATCATCAAATCGCTATTCATCTTTCATCTCCTTTAGTTCTCTTATCATTGCCCGCTCTCTAGCCGTCACGTAGCCGTTGTAGTCGCTCTCGTCGCTTTCGTTTATGCGCGTGATTTTGGCGGTTTTTTCATCTAGCGCTTCAAAAAATATCGCCACGTCTCGCTTTGGAAAAATAGGCATAAAAATGCGTCCGTAGTACCTGGCGCCATTTTTAAATTTAGCCTCTTTTATCCTAAAATTTTCAAAATTTATCCCCTCTAGCACGCTAGATTGCGCAAGCTCGAGTTTTACGAATTTTTCATTTTTTATGTAGGCGTTTAGCTCGTCAAATTTACGGTGAAGCTCAACTAGCAGCGTTAGTATCACCTGATCGCTTTCCTTCGTATCGCCCTTTGCTTTGGCGCGCTTTATCCACGCTCCCAGCGGATCGTCCTCGTTGCCGCTAAGCTTATCGAATTCGCGTAAAAACTCGCTATCGCGCCCGAGCGCTTCCTCAAAAACTATGTCTAAATTTGCCGGAACCAGTCTCATAAGCTAACCCACACGAAAACGAAAAAAAGTATGCCCAGATAGCCGTTTAGCGTGAAAAACGCACGGTCGATCTTGCTAAAATCTCGCCTAACGATGCGGTGCTCGGCTATTAAAATCGCGCCGCAAAGCAAAATCCCGACAAAGGCCGCCGCGCCCAGACCTCCAGCCCACGCAAAAAGCAGCCAAAAGATCACGGCCGTAGCGTGAAAGATCGCGGAGATAAACATCGTAGCCTTTTCGCCGTAAACGCTAGGTATGCTAAAAAGCCCGTGTTCGCGGTCAAATTTGACATCCTGAAGCGAATAAAGCAGGTCAAATCCCGCCACCCAAAACATCACGCCAAGGCAGAGCAGCACGCTAAAAAGCGGTATCTCGCCCGTGACTGCTACGGCTCCGGCGATGGGCGCAAGACCTAGCGAGAGGCCAAGGACTAGGTGCGCTAGCTCGCTAAAGCGCTTAAAAAGCGAATATCCGCCAAGCACCGCTAGGATCGGAAAGCTCAGCCAAAACGCAAGCTCGTTTACGAGATAGGCGACGAGCACGAAAATGACGGCGTTTGCCGCGATAAAAATTTGCAAATTCGTCCTGCCGATACGCCCGTCCACGCTCGGGCGATTTGCCGTGCGCGGGTTTAGTTTGTCGATGTCCTCGTCCTTGTATCGGTTAAAGGCCATCGCGAAATTTCGCGCCGAAACCGCGCAAAGAACGCCCAAAATAAGCAACTTCCAGCCAAACCAAGCCGTACCGTTTACCTGCGCGCTCGCCGTTATCATCGCGGTAAATATAAAAGGCAACGCGAAAATAGAGTGCTTAAAGACGATTAGTTCGTTAATATCTTTTAAAATATTTATAAATTTTTGCATAATCTTCCTGAAATTTTTGCTTTATTTTATCTTATAAAAGCGTAAATTGTGATAAAATTTGAGCAGATTTACGAATTTTAAGGCATTTTTATGAAAGAACTCGCCATCATCGGCACCACCGCTAGCGGAAAAACGGCGCTCGCGCTAAAGCTTGCAAGCGAATTTAACGGAGTGATTTTAAGTCTTGATTCGCTTTGCGTTTATAAATTTATCGACGTCGCAAGCGCCAAGCCCAGCGCAGCCGAGCTAGCCTCAGTGCCGCATTTTGGGGTAAATTTGCTCATGCCGGACGAGCATTTTGACGTCGGGATGTTTTTTGAGGTTTATAAAACGGCTCGCGAATTTGCGCGAAAAAACGGTAAAAATTTATTTATAACCGGCGGCAGCGGATTTTATCTAAAGGCCTTGCTGTCAGGTCTAACGCCTAAATTTGAGCGCGTAGAAAGCGGCCTAAGCAATGCTCAAATTTATGGGCTCATTTCAAGCCTCGATCCAGAGTTTGCCGCCAAATTTAGCGCAAACGATACCTACCGCTTGCAAAAGTGGTTTGACATCTACTCGTTTTTGCGCTCTAGCGGGCGAGATGATGTCGTGAGCGCGTATCTGCGCGAAAATACCCTAGCTCCCGTTGCGTCAAATTTGGCGATTTTTGAGCTTAGCTGGGATCGGGACGAGCTGAGAGGCCGCATCAAGGAACGCACTAGGGCGATGTTTGAGCAGGATTTGCTAGATGAGGCGCGGGAGCTTTTTGCGCGGTATCCGCAGCGACCAAAGCCGCTAAACTCGGTCGGTCTAAAAGAGTGCGGCGAGTTTTTGCGAGGCGAGATCAAGACCGAGGCCGAGCTGGAGGAGCTCATCTGCACGCACACTGCGCAGCTGGCCAAGCGTCAGCGGACGTTTAATAGATCGCAGTTTGAGAGTAAATTTAGCGGTTCGGTTAAAGAGTGTGAAGGAAAAATAATAGAATTTTTAAATGGTTAAATTTGCAAATTTAGCGGCTTGCCTCTTGCGTGCTTTTAAATGATTTCGTAAATTTCGCCCTACGACAGACTACATGTCTAGTCTTGGGACGAAATTTACTTCAAAACATTTAAAATCATCGCAAGATACTTCGCCTTATCGTTTTACGTTTAAATTTGAAGTCAAATTTACAAATTTGAGTCGCCGAGACCCGCACCTTGAAAATATCAAAATTTAAAAAACTTTCTTTCTCTAAAACCGATTTTTTGGGAGAGGAAGGGGGTTCTACTTACGAAGCGTCGCCCCTTCCTCTCCCAAGCCCTCTCTAACCCCACTGCACGTTCAAGGGGTGCGAATGCGCTAGCGCGCCGCATGTTTTTAAATTTAAGCCCCTAGCTTTAATAAAATTTGCAGTTAAATTTAGTAAAATCGGCAAAAAATATTCAAGACAAAATAGGCGTAGTTTAAATAAATTTTTCTTGCCCGCAAAGGAGCGGACTGGTCGTCCGTGACTGCGGCGGGTATAGAAAAATTTATTCTAAAATCCGTCGTTTATGGGGAATTATAATGTTAGTTCATATTTGTTGCTCGGTCGACAGCCACTATTTTTTGCAAAGATTACGCGCCGACCACCCGCACGAACGTCTCGTCGGCTATTTCTACGATCCAAACATCCATCCGTATAGCGAGTTTTTGATGAGGTTTCGCGACGTAAAAAGGAGCTGCGAAAAGCTAGGCGTCGAGCTCATCTGCGGCGAGTACGAGTACGAGGCGTGGCTAGAGGGCGCAAAGGGGCTTGAAAACGAGCCCGAAAAGGGCAAGCGCTGTGCGTACTGCTTTGATTTTCGCGTGGGAAATTCGGCCCAAAAAGCGCGCGAACTAGGCGAAAAATCGATCACCACGACGCTGCTGATGAGCCCGAAAAAGGACTTCTCGCAGCTTGAATCCGCGCTAAATAAGGCTGCGGGCAAATACGGCCTTGAAACCTTTGCCGTGGACTACCGCGCTGGCGGCGGCACGAACGCGCAGTTTGAGCTTGCTAAAAAAGATAAACTCTATCATCAAAACTACTGCGGCTGTATTTTTGGGCTCAGCAAACAGCGCGAGGCGCAAAAACTGCCGCTTAGCGAGCTTATGAGCGAGATTAGCGGACGCGTGATGCCCGGAGGTATCGAGGAGCGGCTGGAGCTTTATGAAAAGGTACGCGAGCGCGAGGCTGCGGGCGTGAAATTTCATCTGTCGCGCAAGTATTTTCTAAACTACCGACTGCTGCGCGCCTACGTCAAATTTGGCGGCTCGGTCGTGCCGTCGTATTTTTTGCTTTATTCGCATTTTAAGCGCGAAAACGTCAAATTTAGCGTGAGCGAGGCCGCGCAAATTTGCGACGAGTTGCGAGACGGCGTGACGCTGTTAAATTTAGCCAAATTTAACGAGCTCTCAGGCGAAAAATTCGCTAGCGTAAACGAGCTTTGCCGCCGGCCTATCGCGGTACCATGCGAGCTGGAAATCCGCCGCGAGCTGTGCGGAGAATTTAGCCAAAATCCTATAATCGTGCTGGATGAAATTCGCGCGGGCAGATACGAAATCTACGCCAAAGACGAGCTTTATAACGATAGTCGCGAGGTTTTGGTAGCGCAAATTTGAGCTAAATTTAGCGCGCTCGAGATAAAAAGCGGGCGCAAAAATTTAGCCCCTAAATTTTGCCCCGACCAAATCAATAATCTTTTTCTTAGCAAAATTTGGCTAAAATCGGCTTTAAATTTTATTCACAAGGTTTAAAGTGATCGACATCGTTGAAATCCAAAAAATACTCCCGCACAGATATCCGTTCCTGCTCATCGACCGAGTTACCGAGCTCGAGCCCGCTAAACATATCGTCGCGTATAAAAACGTAACGATCGGCGAGCCCGTGTTTCAGGGGCACTTCCCGGGTCACCCGATATATCCCGGCGTGATGATCATCGAGGGCATGGCGCAGGCCGGCGGCGTGCTCGCGTTTAAGAGCATGAGCGACGAGCATCAAGCGGGTATCGAAAATAAAGTCGTTTATTTTATGAGCATCGACGGAGCGAAATTTCGCCATCCGATACGCCCCGGCGATAGGCTCGAGTACCGCCTCGAAGTGTTAAAACACAAGGGTAATATCTGGGTACTAAAAGGCGAAGCCTACGTGGACGGCACGCTAGCGTGCGAGGCCGAGCTAAAAGCTATGATCGTAGATAAATAAGCGAGCCAAAATGAGAAATATCCATCTGCAAGCCGTCGTCGAGGACGGCGCGAAGATCGGCGAGGGCGTAACGATCGAAGCCTACGCCTACGTCAGCAAGGACGCTGTGCTAGGCGACGGAGTGCTCGTAAAGCAAGGCGCCAGGATCGTAGGCGACACGCATATCGGCGAGGGCGGTAAAATTTACAGCTACGCTATCGTGGGCGATATCCCGCAGGACGTGAGCTACCGCGCCGAGGAAAACACGGGCGTTCGCATCGGTAAAAACGCGACGATCCGCGAGTTTTGTACGATAAACTCGGGCACGCACAAAGGCGACGGGATCACGCGCATCGGCGATAACGCCTTTATCATGGCCTACTGCCACGTCGCGCACGACTGCGTCGTCGGAAACAGCGTCATTCTGGCAAATAACGCGACTCTAGCCGGTCACGTGGAGCTTGGCGACTATAGCGTCGTGGGCGGTATGACGCCGATACATCAGTTCGTGAGAGTCGGCGAGAGCTGCATGATCGCGGGCGCTAGCGCGCTATCTCAAGACGTCGTGCCGTTTTGCCTGGCTGAAGGCAACCGAGCCTACATCAGAAGCTTAAATTTAGTCGGTATCAGACGAAGATTCGATAAAGACGCGGTCGAAGAGATAAATAGGGCGTATAAATTTTTATTTAGAAAAAGCGGGGATTTAAAGGCCGCGGCTAGCGAGCTTTTAGAGAGAGCGCAGATAGAGCAGGTGCGAAAAATGTGCGAATTTATCCTAAGCACCAAGCGCGGTATCCCGTTAGCAAAAGGAAGAGAATAATGGCGAGAAAATGTAATTTTTGCGGCGAGACGGAGTCAAACGATAGACGTCTTTTTGCGGATTTGGACAATAAGGCTTTCATCTGCGAATACTGCGTGAATGCCGCTTATAATATGATTTGCGGCGATACGAGCCTGCAAGAATCAAGTCCTGAAAACAAAACCGACAAAGACTATACGAATTTAACTCCAAAAGAGCTAAAGGCGGTGCTTGATAACTACGTCATCGGTCAAGATAAAGCCAAAAAGGTATTTAGCGTCGGCGTTTATAATCACTACAAAAGAATTTTTAGAAAAGGCGAGATCGAGGACGATACGGAGATATCAAAATCAAATATCTTGCTTGTCGGCCCTACCGGTAGCGGCAAAACGCTGATGGCGCAGACTCTGGCTAAATTTCTAGACGTACCTATCGCTATCTGCGATGCTACGAGCCTAACGGAAGCCGGCTACGTCGGAGAAGACGTGGAAAATATCCTGACTCGTCTTTTACAGGCAGCAGACGGCGACGTAAAGCGCGCCGAGCAGGGCATAGTTTTCGTCGATGAGATAGATAAGATCGCCAGGATGAGCGAAAACCGCTCGATCACGCGCGACGTGAGCGGTGAGGGCGTGCAGCAGGCGCTTTTAAAAATCATCGAGGGTAGCCTCGTAAATATCCCTCCAAAAGGTGGCAGAAAGCATCCTAATCAGGAATTCATCCAGATAGACACATCAAACATCCTCTTTGTCTGCGGCGGCGCGTTTGACGGACTAGCCGACATCATAGAGCGCAGGATCGGTAAAAACGTGCTGGGTTTTGGTCAAGATAAACGCTCTAAAGACGATAGGGAAAATTTGCTAGATGCGCTAGAGAGCGACGATCTGGTGCATTTTGGACTGATCCCCGAGCTCATCGGCAGGCTTCACGTTGTGGCCACGTTAAATAAAATCACCGAAGACGATATGGTGCGAATTTTAACCGAGCCTAAAAACGCGATCTTAAAACAATATCAAAAGCTTTTCGCGATAGATAGGGCGAATTTAAAATTTGACGACGAAGCTCTAAAAGAGGTCGCAAAACTAGCCATCGAGCGAAAAACGGGAGCTAGGGGACTGCGAAGCATAATGGAAGAGGTGATGACTGATATAATGTACGAACTGCCGGAGCTTGCGGGCTACGACGTGGTGATCACCAAAGAGGTCGTAAACCGTAAAGAAAAACCGATTTTCGTAAAAAACAATAAAATAAGCGCATAAGGATACAGATGATTTTAGACCAGTTAATAGGATTTTTTTCAAGCGATATGGGTATCGACCTAGGCACGGCAAACACGCTAGTTTTGGTAAAAGATAAGGGTATCATCATAAACGAGCCCTCCGTCGTCGCGGTACAACGCGAAAAATATGGCAAGCAAAAAATCTTAGCCGTCGGCCACGAAGCAAAAGAGATGGTGGGTAAAACTCCCGGCGATATCGAAGCAATCCGTCCGATGAGAGACGGCGTTATCGCGGATTTTGACATGACGGAAAAGATGATCCGCTATTTCATCGAAAAAACTCACCGCAGAAAGAGCTTCCTGCGCCCTCGTATTATCATCTCCGTGCCTTACGGCCTAACTCAAGTTGAACGAAAAGCCGTACGCGAGAGCGCGCTAAGCGCCGGGGCTAGAGAGGTGTTTTTGATCGAGGAGCCTATGGCTGCTGCTATCGGGGCAAATTTGCCGGTGCGCGAACCGCAAGGAAACCTAGTCGTCGATATCGGCGGCGGTACGACGGAGATCGGTGTAGTCTCTCTAGGCGGCCTGGTTATAAGCAAGTCTATCCGCACCGCGGGCGATAAAATCGATATGAGTATCGTAAACTATATAAAGGAAAAGTACAACCTCCTAATCGGCGAGCGAGCGGGCGAGGATATCAAAATTTCCGTCGGTTCGGCGATTCAGCTTCCTGAGGAGCTTAGCATCGTAGTAAAAGGTCGCGACCAGATCAGCGGCCTACTAAGCCGCGTGGAGCTAACGAGCGAGGACGTGCGCGAGGCTATGCGCGAACCTCTAAAAGAGATCGCAGACGCCCTAAAAACCGTGCTTGAGATGATGCCGCCCGATCTTGCCGGAGACATCGTGGAAAACGGCATCGTGCTAACCGGAGGCGGAGCGCTGATCCGCGGCCTTGATAAATATCTAAGCGATATCGTTAAACTTCCCGTTTTCGTCGCGGACGATCCGTTGCTAGCCGTAGCTAGAGGCACCGGTAAGGCTCTTGAGGAGATTAAATTTTTACAACAACTCGTAAATGAAGAGTAAAATTTTATTTGTCGCTCTTATAGGCGCGCTGGTATTTTTTTCGCTTGATAGGGGCGCGCTCATCTCGGGATACGTCGTAAATTTAAACAGCCGCGTAGTAGCCGCCTACGACGACGCGGTCAAATTTATAAAAGACGGCGTAAACGAGCATTTTAGGCAACGTGAGGAGATAAAGCAGCTTCGCGCTCAAAACGCCGAACTAGAAAAATCGGCGGCTTTGCTTTCAAGCTTCGCAAAGGAGCTAAACGAAATTTTGGTCGATAAAAACTCGACCGCCTACGAGCCTAGAGTACAGCTCGTGCGCGCCCTTAGCTACGTAAATATCAGCGACTACGACAAGGTCTGGCTGGATAAATTTAGCGGCTATGACGAGTCTAAAATTTACGGGCTGATTTACCAAGGTAAGAGCGCGGGTATCGTCGTGAGTAAGGACGGCAACCCTATGGCCTTGCTGCAAAACGATCCAAAAAGTATATTCGCCGTCTCTATCGGCGAGGAAAAAATCCCTGGCATCGCGCACGGGAGCAAAGACGGAATAACGGTGAAATTTATCCCCCAGTGGCTGAGTCCCAAAGAGGGCGATGAGGTCGTCACGAGCGGGCTTGACGGGATATTTTTCAGCGGGATTTCAGTGGGCAAGGTCACGGGCGTGATCCAAGAGAGCCTATATAAAAGCGCGGCCGTAAAGCCCTACGTAAACATAACCATCCCCTCGTATCTATACGTCGTAACAAAGGAAAAATAATGCCAAAAAGAACCGACATCAACACCGTTTTACTCATCGGCAGCGGTCCTATCGTCATAGGCCAAGCGTGCGAATTTGACTACAGCGGCACGCAAGCCGCAAAGACGCTAAAGCAGCTGGGCTACCGCGTAGTGCTCATTAACTCAAATCCGGCGACCATCATGACCGATCCCGATTTCGCCGACGCGACCTACGTCGAACCGATAACTAAAGAGAGTATCAAGCGCATCATAGATAAAGAAAAAGTCGATGCCATACTGCCTACGATGGGCGGCCAGGTTGCGCTAAACGTCGCGATGCAACTATACGAAGCGGATATGCTTGGCGGCGTCAAATTTCTAGGCGCGAACCCGCAAGCGATCAAAAAGGGCGAGGATAGGCAGGAGTTTAAAAAGGCGATGCAAAAGATCGGCATGGATCTGCCGCAAAGCCAGTACGCCTACGACATGGACGAGGCGCTAGCCGCAGCCGCAAACATCGGCTTTCCGCTCATCATCCGCGCTAGCTATACCCTAGGCGGCGCAGGCAGCGGCGTAGCGTATAATATCGACGAATTTAAAGAACTAGCTCAAACGGGCCTAGATGCCAGCCCGATACATGAAATTTTGGTCGAGGAGAGCTTGCTAGGCTGGAAAGAGTACGAGATGGAGGTCATCCGCGACCGCAACGACAACTGCATTATCGTCTGCTCGATCGAAAATTTCGATCCGATGGGCGTTCATACGGGCGACTCTATCACGGTTGCGCCCGCTCTTACGCTAACTGATAAAGAGTATCAGGCGATGCGCGATGCGAGTTTTAAAATTTTACGCGAGATCGGCGTGGATACTGGCGGCAGCAACGTGCAGTTTGCTATAAATCCAAAAACCGGCCGCATGATCGTGATCGAGATGAACCCGCGCGTGAGCCGCAGCTCGGCACTGGCGTCAAAGGCTACTGGCTACCCGATCGCCAAGGTCGCGACGCTGCTAGCCGTGGGCTTTAGCCTGGATGAGATCAAAAACGACATCACGGGCACGCCTGCTAGCTTTGAACCCGTCATCGACTACATCGTGACCAAGATCCCGCGCTTTACGTTTGAGAAATTTCCTGGTGCGAACCCGTATCTAGGCACCGCGATGAAGAGTGTGGGCGAGGTGATGGCGATCGGCAGGACGTTTAAGGAAAGCATCCAAAAAGCTCTTTGCTCGATGGAAAAGGATTATTACGGATTTAACTTCGTAAATTTGGAGAAAAATGCGCTTGTTTACGGCCTTAGAAACGCGAATGAAAGCCGCATTTTATACGTCGCGCAGGCGTTTCGAGACGGGTTTAGCGTGGCTGAGGTGCACGAGATGAGCAAGATCGATCCGTGGTTTTTGGATCAAATTTGGCAGATAGTTAAATTTGAAGAGCGTATCGACATGGATATCCTAAACGACGAGCCGCTACTTCGCGAGGCTAAAACGATGGGCTTTTCGGATAAGATGATCGCGCATCTGATAAATTTAAAAGACAACCTTGATCTGGGTCAAAACGATATTTATTTCGCACGCGAGAAAATGGGCATAAACCTCGAATACAACGAGGTTGATACCTGCGCGGGCGAGTTTAAGGCGCTCACGCCGTATCTTTACTCGACGACGAATATCACGAAGCTACCGCAACTTTCAAATTTCGCCGAGTCAAATTTGAGCGCAAATTCGGCGCAAAAAGAGAAAAAAGTGATGATCATCGGCGGCGGTCCAAACCGCATAGGCCAGGGCATAGAGTTTGACTACTGCTGCGTGCACGCCAGCTACGCACTACGCGATATGGGCGTAAAGACCATAATGTACAACTGCAACCCCGAAACCGTCAGCACCGACTACGACACGAGCGATATTTTGTACTTTGAGCCGATCGATTTCGAGCACGTTAGAGCCGTGATCGAGCACGAGAACCCGGACGGCGTGATCGTGCATTTTGGCGGCCAGACTCCGCTAAAATTTGCCAAACGCCTGAGCATAGCGGGCGCGAAAATCATCGGCACCAGCGCGCGCACGATCGACGTGGCCGAGGATCGCAAAAAATTTAGCGAATTTATCTCTAAAATAGGCGTCAAACAGCCGCGAAACGACACTGCGACAAGCGAAAAAGAGGCGCTAGAAAAGGCCGCGGCTATCGGCTATCCGGTACTCGTGCGCCCTAGCTACGTGCTGGGCGGCCGCGCGATGAGACGAGTTCATAGCGACGAGGAGCTGCGCCTATATATGAGTGAGGCGGTCAAGGTCAGCAACCACTCGCCCGTGCTAATCGATAAATTTTTACAAGACGCCGTGGAGCTCGACGTGGACGCGATCAGCGACGGCAAGGACGTCTATATCGGCGCCGTGATGCAGCACATCGAGGAGGCGGGCATCCACAGCGGCGACAGCGCGTGCATACTGCCTCCGCTAAATTTGACCGCGCAGATGATCGAAAAGGTAGAAAACCAAACCAGCGACATCGCGCTAAATTTAGGCGTCGTGGGGCTAATGAATATCCAGTTTGCCATCTATAAAAACGAACTTTTTATGATCGAGGTAAACCCACGTGCCAGCCGCACCGTGCCGTTTGTTAGCAAAGCGACGGGCGTGCCGATGGCAAAGGTCGCCACGCGCGTTATGTGGCAAGGGGGTTTACGCGAGGCGCTTAAATTTTACGATAACTACGGCGCGGTTTACGAGGAGCGCGGCATACTCAAGCCTCGCGTGAAAAATCACGTCTGCGTCAAAGAAGCTGTATTTCCGTTTAATAAGCTCTCTGGCGCGGATCTAATCCTGGGTCCTGAGATGAAAAGCACGGGCGAGGTCATGGGCATATCGGGGGGCTTTGCCAAAAGCTTTGCCAAAAGCCAGATCGCCGCGAGCAACTCGCTACCCACAAGCGGTCTAGTCTTTTTGACGCTAGCTGACGCGGATAAAAAATACGCCGCAAATTTGGCGCGCGAGCTCATAAATCTCGGCTTTAAAATCATCGCCACCGGCGGAACGTATAAAATTTTAAATGATGCGGGCGTAGAGAGCGAGTTTGTCTATAAGATCAGTGAAGGCCGCCCAAACGTCGAGGACAAGCTCAAAAACGGCGACATCGCGCTTGTTATCAACACCAGCGACAGCAAGTCAAACAGCGAGGACGGCAAGAAAATCAGGCAGAACATCATGCGATTCAAGATCCCGTATTTCACGACGATGTCGGCGGCTCTAGCGGCGGCCAAGTCGCTAAAAAGCGTGCAGGACGGCAGCGCGCTGGAAGTAAAAAGTTTGCAGGAGTATCTGGGCGGGCAGTGAGCGCATGCCGGCAAATTTAAACGTCAAATTTGCCTTTGCGCCCAGTTTTTGTGTTAAATAAAAGCTTAAATTTAGCTCTCTAATTTCACGGCTGGAATTTGTTTGGATGAGATTAAATTTTACTTCTAGCGTTTTGGGCGATGCGAAATAGTAAAATTTCAGCTAAATTTTATTCAGCAAAAAGGAGCGAAAATGTTTGATTTTAAAAAAGAGTTTAAAGAGCTTTATGCACCAAAGCAGACGCCGCAAATTTTAACCGTCCCGCCCGCAAATTTCGTTTGTATCCGCGGCGAAGGCGATCCAAACGAGCCGAGCAGCGCGTATCAGCGTGCGATAGAGGCGCTTTACGCCGTGAGCTACACGCTAAAAATGAGCTACAAAACCGATTATAAAATAGATGGCTTTTTTGAATACGTCGTGCCGCCGCTAGAGGGATTTTGGCGGCAAAGCGGCTCGGCTTGCGGCGAGACAGACTACGCTAGAAAGAGCGATTTTAGCTGGATTAGCGCGATTAGACTGCCTGGTTTTATCACGCGAGAAAATTTCGACTGGGCGGTAGAGCAAGCCGCAAAAAAGAAAAAGATCGACTGCGGCTCGACGGAGTTTTTGACGATAGATGAGGGGCTTTGTGCGCAAATTTTACACATAGGCAGCTTTGACGACGAGCCAGGGAGTGTTGCTAAAATAGACGAGTTTATCGCCGCAAACGGCTATGCAAAGGACTTTGGCGAACAAAGGACGCATCATGAAATCTACCTAAGCGATCCCAGAAAAACAGACCCGCAAAAATACAAAACGATAATTAGACTGCCAATTAGAAAAATTTAGTAGCGACGCGGTTTCTAAGTAAAGCTATAGTACTTGCTCGAGACTCGCCTTTTTATTGTGCCGATTTGCAAAATAGAGTAGATTAAGAAAAATTATGTCGATTGCAGCGCGTAGAGATTAATTTTAAGCGAGATTATAGAGCTTGGCGGTGCGCTACACTGCATAACGGCAGAGAAATTTGGGCGGTAAAGTTACCACCTTATTTACTATTTTGTTTTGGGGATAATTTCTTTATTAAAGTCGAATTCCCAAATTTTTGGGTCTGGCACGTCTTTTATTTCTTCTTTGCTATACCCAATAGCCTTTAGTCTTTCATTCCAAGTCCTTCTAATGCCTTCAGCAATAGGCTTAAATTCCCTTGGCGAAAACTCATCAGTTTTTGCATTATTGCACCAGTAACAAGCCATACAACAATTCTCTTTGCTATACTCTAAATTTGGCAGCTTCCTATCTATTTCTAGCGTATATCCACGCGTATCGCTTCTTTTATTATTTAGCTTACCATTTTTGCCAAGCTCTTCGATCTGAGCTAGGCTTATACCGCAGTATGAGCAAGTTGTTTTTTCAAGCATCTTATTAAAGTCTGTTTCAGAAAATTTTCCTTTAAAATCATCTTCATATTCTTTTTCCAGTGCATCTAAAATTTCTGTAAATTCTTTAGACTTTTGAACGAAATATTGTCTTTGCTCTATCAGCATGATGTTTAGCTCTTTGCCCTTATGTTTTATTTTACTTTCATTGCTATTTAGATTCAGCTGGTAGTATTTACTGCTGTATAAATTTGCCACTTCATTAATGACTTCAAAGCCCTTAAAATCTTTTTTTATAGTTTCAATATTACTCATAATGTAGTAATCATTGCATCCATTTTTATCTGAGTTGTCCCAAGAAAAAGCCTTGTCAAACAAAAATAGCTGAACTTTTGTTTTAAAACTATCTTCCATTTTAGTTTTATATTTCTTTGTCATCTTTTCTCCTTCATCAAAATTTTTGTCATTATACAGCGTTTTTACGACTTTGACCGCTACGAGGCAGTATAGGCGTTTGTATACCTGTAGCTCCACTCTGCTCGAACCAAAATTTAAAATCTCATCTTGGCCGGTCCAAAAATTTAAATAGCCATTTATGCTCGCCTCAAATCCTGCCAAACCCCAAATTTAACCCCAGTTTAAGCATAAGCTTGTATACTTTGGCTTTAAATTTAAGGTGGCAAATGAGATCACAGAGCGAATTTTTCGGCGTTTTCATCACGCTTCTTGGCGGCGCATTATGGGGATTTAGCAGTGTTTGCGGGCAGTATCTGTTCACACAAAAGGGCGTCAGCGCCGACTGGCTCGTGCCCTACCGCCTAGGCCTCGCCGGGCTTGCGATGGTGGCGTATTATTTAGCGCGTTCGCCGCGCCTAGCCCTCGCACCGCTAAAAGATCGCGCGCTGTTGCCGCAGCTGCTCATCTACGCGTTTTTTGGGCTTATGATGACGCAGTATTCGTACTTTTGCGGTGTCGAGCTCTCAAACGCCGCCGTCGCGACCGTGATCCAGTACTCCGCGCCCGCGCTCATCCTTGCCGTAGTTTGCTTTCTGGAGCGGCGCGCACCTAAAAAGGTCGAGCTCATCGCGCTCATTTTCGCGGTGCTGGGCGTCGTGCTGCTCGCCACCCACGGCGATCTTGGCTCGCTGGTTATCAGCGCGGAGGCGCTGGTTTGGTGCCTGATTAGCGCGCTTGGCGTCGTGATTTATAGTCTCATCCCAACGAAGCTAAATCAAAAATACCCCGTCGCGTTAAATTTAGGCTGGGGCATGGTCATCGGCGGCGGCGCGCTCGCGCTTTATACGCGGGTTTGGCAGCTTGGCGGCGTGAGCGATGCGGACGGCTTTGCGGCGCTTGTCGCGGTGGTGATTTTAGGCACGATATGCGCGTCTAGCTTTTACATGACGGGGCTAAAGATAATAGGCGCAAGCAGGGCGAGTATGATCGCGTGCATCGAGCCCGTTAGCGCCGCGGCGTTTGCCTATTTTTAGCTGGGGACGGAGTTCGTGTTTCTTGATTTTGCGGGCTTTACGCTCATTATCTCGTGCATATTTTTGCTGGCCAGGGGCGATAAAAGGCGTAAAATTTAATGCGGCAAGACCTAATCGCGCCAAATTTAATCAAATCATAAGCGCGTCCTTTTTGCGAGAAGCAAAGGCTTGTTTTAAAAAGCTCGAAGAAGCAATTTTTGCAAGCGAGGCGGCTCGGGTGCGATTGAAACTAGGCTTGGCTTAAGTTTTAGATAAAATTAGGCGCTGATTTGCGACGTTTTTATGCGCTTATTTCGGGCGAAAATCGTAGCAAAATTTGCGGTAAGCCGGACGTGAGCGACGTTTAAGAGATTAATTTCGGAGAAAAATATGATTTATTTGGCGCAGACCGATACGACGGCGGGATTTTTGAGTAAGGATTTTCGCGAGATAAACGCGTTAAAACGCCGAGCGGCGGGCAAGCCCTGCCTCATAACGACGGCAAAGCTTAGCGAGCTAAAAAATCTCGCTCGCGTGCCTGCTAAATTTCAAAATTTAGTACGCCGTGCTAGAAAAACGACGTTTTTATATCCGAACGCTAAGGCCGTGCGCGTCGTAAAAGAGTGCGCCCACGAGGAGTTTTTGAGGCAATTTGACTGGCTTTACTCCAGTAGCGCAAATTTAAATGGACAAAGCTTCGACGAAAGCTGGGCAAGGGCGGCGGCGGATCAGGTCGTAGATCAAAATTTCAGCCAAAACGCAAGCTCGAAAATTTATAAAATTTCAAAAACGAACTTAAAGCGCATAAGGTAGCTATCTGCTTGATAGCGTAGAGTGCGTGGGCGTGCTGCCTGAGCATAGAAATTTGGCTTATAGCGCGGCATTTATTTTGCAAACGAGCGGGCGACTTTAGCTTGGTAAAATTAAAGCACGAGCCTATCAATCGGCCGAATTTAGCCTGACCATGCGCCTTTATGGGTTAAATAAATCTTAAAATTTAGCGCGTCTAATACGCAAAATTTGTTTTATCTCGCATTCACGGGTTGATTTATCAGGCTTACGATCTTTTTAGACTTATCTCATAAAGATAAATGCGGCGCTTTTACGTCGCCTCCGTTTTGCATACGGTTTTAGGTGATATGAAAATACTTAACTTACAGCTAGTTTGCATCTATGGGCGCAAACGCAAAACGATCGCCGTGCCAAAGGGAGCATTTAGCCGTTTTGCAAGCAAGCGGCGATTTGTGGCTAGTAAATTTTCTTGAAATACTGTAGCACGCCTGGCGCATAGCCGTTTTATCGCCTCAAAATATTTTTATAAATTTAGTAAATTTAGGATTTATTTTTGCGTTACGCTTTACGCAAATTTAAGCAGACGGCTTTTGCGTTTATACTAAGACGGCGCGTTTTGGCGTATTTAGCAGGGTTGCAAACGTGTGAATTTTCTAGGTAGGCCAGGGGGTAGTAATTTGCCAAGATAAACACGCAAAATGCAGCAAAGCAAGTAAAAGCGCGGGTCTTTTGAAGCACGCAAACGCGGCGCCTAATTTTGCCCGCGATTATTTTTTAGCTTTAGCCGCGGTCTGTTTTTTATCCTGGTTTGTCTGCACGAGTTGCTTTTGCGTCGCATTTGCAGTCGCTGCGATAGACTCGGGCGTAGTTGCCGTCTGCGGCGCGGTTAAATTTTCATCCGGTTTTAAAAACCCTTCCTCCACCATCAGCTCGACTGCCGCCCTAAATGTCGGTAGGGCGCTTTGGGCGCCGAAGTAATAATAAGGCTTTTTGGGTTCTCTGGTCAAAACGCCGATAGTATAGGAGTTGCCGTGAGAGTCGTTAACAAAGCCGAAAAACGATCCGTTATAGGTATTGCCGTAGCCGCCCGTCGTCGCGATGTGCGCGGTTCCGGTTTTGCCGCCGATTTCTAGTCCTTCTATCTTGGCTCTTTTACCCGTACCGATTTCTACGGTTTTTATGAGGATGCGTTTCATTCGCTCTGCGGCTTCTGCGGAAAGTACGGTAACGGGTTTTGGGTCGTTTACTACGTAGAATTTACCGTCTTTATAAAGCGAGTCCACGACCTTTGGCGTTACCATTACGCCCTTATTATTAAACACGTTATACGCCTTTAAAAGCTGGATAAAAGTAGCTTGCAAGCCGTATCCGTAGCTGATCGTGGCTTTATAAATTTGAGAATTTAGCTTGGCTACGGGCGGCATATTTCCGACTTGCTCGTATGGCATATCGATGCCTGTTTTTTGCGTGAAGCCAAAGCTTTGTAATCCTGAGTAAATTTGAGCTCCGTCTAAGCGCTGGACTATTTGTATCATGCCGATATTTGAGCTATATACGATGATGTCCTCGGCCGTAAGGAAAGGCTCAGGGTGAGTGTCTTTTATCGTGCGTTTTCCTAGCTGATAGACGCCGTTATATGTATTTATACGCTCTAGCGGATTGATCTTGTCGTTTGCCAAAAGGACGGCGAATATAAACGGCTTAAAAACCGATCCGACCTCGTACGCGTACTCCGTAGCGGATGAATTTAAAAATTTATAATCTTGTTTTCTGATATTTGAAGGATCGTATCGCGACGTACTGGCAAACGCTAGCAAGCCGCCGGTTTTTGAGTCCATGACGCCCACAATTATCTCTTTTGCGTTTAGAAATTCCTTCTTCTCGTCGATGATTTGCTCGAGTCTAGTTTGAAATTTGAGCGAAGCATTTAGTATGACGTCGTAGCCGTCTACGCGATTAGCTAAATTTGAATCACTGGTTAAGATAATGTTGTTTCCGATGTCTTTTGGGCCTAGCAGCTTGGCGTCTTGTATCGGCGAGATATAGTACTCGTAGGCTTTTTCTATGCCTTTTACGCCTTGAGTTTTCGTTATGCCGTCTTTTTCTATCTTCTTTACGTAACCTATCATCGGCGTGAGCGCGTTTGCGGCTACGTATTGCCTACTTTCCCCGCTTTCCACGATATTCATATCGCGCAGCACGGCTACGCCCGTATTTGGGTCTTCGTAAGAGATAAAAATTTTCTTTTTATATAGTTTTCTGGATAGTTCTTGCAGATATGCCGCGCCTCTAGCGTCTATTTTATAGGATAGTGTTACTGCGCCCTTTGCTTGGTCTATGATTTTTCTAACGGATTTTTCATCGTCGCCGCTATAGATGCAGTAGAGTCTTATAAATAAATCTTTTTTGTCGGGATCGATATTTCTAACGTCTAGCGTGACTTTGTATAGCTTTTGAGAGCCGGTCACGCTAAAGCCATCTTTAGTTATGATGTTGCCGCGAAGAGCGGTATTTACTTCGCTGGTTTCAAGTTTAGGCAGGCGTCTTTCGATATTCGAGCGATAAAAAACAACCGCTAAAAATATACCGATAAGCCCTAAAATCAGCAGGAAAAGGCCGATAGTTTCAGATTTTCGCCGATTCAAGGTTTAAATTTGCGTTCTTGAGATTTCTTTATATGCGCTTAGAGCCTTATTGCGGATCTCTAGCATAAGCTTCATCGACGTGTCGGCCTTGCCGATAGCGATAGCGGCTTGGTGCAGGTCTTTTACCTCGCCCGTTGCTAGGTCGGCGATGGCTTTGTCTGCGTTGATTTGTATCTCGTTTAGCTCTTTTAATGAGCTATCTAGTACGTCGCCGAAATTTAGCTCGCCTTTTTGGTTTTGCAGAGTCTTTGCTTCTTTTTTTTCAAACGGTGAAGCGACTGAGCCGATTTTATCTATATTTGTCATAAAATTTAACCTTGTAATAATTCTAACGCGCTTTGAGCGATCGTTTTAGCCGACTGAAATGCCGAAACGTTTGCCTGATAGGCGCGCGTGGCTTCGATCAAGTCCGCCATTTCGATTACGGGATTGATATTTGGGTACGCTACGTATCCCCTCGCGTCGGCGTCGGGGTGAGACGGATCGTATTTTAGCTTAAAATCCTTGTCGTCGCGCACTATCTTGTCAACTACGACGCTCATTATAGCAGGTTTTGCGTCTTTTGTATAGAATTTATCGTCTAGCGGATTTTCGTATTCGAGCAAGTTGTGTTTTTTTGCCACTTCGTCGTTTAGTACGCTATCAAAATCAACCGCCTTAAATATCACCTCGCGGCGTCTATACGGGCCGCCTTCCGCCGTTCGAACGGTGTTTGCGTTAGCGATGTTGGAGCTGATGACGTTCATTCTAAAGCGCTGGGCGCTTAGTCCGTATCCGCTGATATCAAAGTCGCTTAAATAATTACTCATAATCTATCCTTAAATTTTGCTGCTAGCGTCGATAACGCTTTTAAATATCTGGCCGCTTTGTCTCATGGCGCGATCAAGCGCGGTTACCATTATCGCGTTTTTGCTAAGCTCCGTCGTCTCGACGTCTAGATCGACTGTGTTTGCGTCGTTCCGCGCCATATGTCCGTCGCGTAAAAATATTGTCGCTCCGTTTGATACCGGAAAATCCACGCGAGGAAAGTGCGCGCCGTCCGTTTGCGCGAGTTTTAAAATTTTATTTTCGTCTTTGCCATATATTTCTTGCGCCGTTTGCGATAAAGCCGCTTCAAACGCGATGTCGCGGGCTTTGTAAAAAGGCGTGTCGATGTTTGCTATGTTGCTAGAAATCATTTGCTGGCGTAAATTTCTGCTTGCCAGTGCGCTTTCTATGAGCGGTTTTGATTTTGAGGTTTGGATACCTGCGAACATTTTATTGCCTTTTTTATCTAAATTTTACGAGATAATAAGCAAAAGACGTTCCAAATTTAGGGTAAGTTTTTAAATTCGATAAACCCGCTAGGCTGATTTTTTAGTTCGTTAAATTTGTCTAAAAACTCGCTTCGTTTCATAGCTTTTGCGCCCATAAATTTTAGATGATCGTTCATAACCTGGCAGTCGATGAGAAAATTAAACGGCCCTAAAGCGCGGCAAAGCGCGATGAGAGCAACCTTTGACGCGCCTGTTTTTAGGCTGATCATACTTTCGCCGCAAAAGACCTTACCGAAAATTTGCCCGTAAAGCCCACCCGCTAGCTCGCCGTTTTCGTAAACCTCCACGCTGTGCGAGACACCTAGACGGTGCAAATTTAGGTAGGCGCGTACGATGTTTTCCGATAGCCACGTTGGTTCGCGTTTTTCGCGCTCGCTTTTGCAGATTTTTAGAAAATTTTCAAAGTCGTAGTCAAACCGTACTTCAAATTTTTTAAGCGCGGATTTTATGCTTTGTTGTACGCGCACTTCGCTTGGAGCTAGCACTGCGCGCGGATCTGGCGACCACCAGTATATAGGCTCGCCTGGCAAAAACCACGGGAAAATGCCTTTGTCGTAAGCTTGCAAAAGAGCCTCGGCGCTCAAATCGCCGCCGACGGCTAAAGGTGAGTTTGCAGGGGCGTTTGTGGGGTCTGGAAAGTTGTAAATTTTTTCCAAATTTGACCCCGCATCCGTTTATTTTAGAGCTTCAAATTTAAACGCCAGCTCGCCGTTTTTTAGCATGATATTTGCGACGCCGCCGTTTTTTAGCGCGCCGAAAAGTATCTCGTCGCTAAGCTTGGTCGAGATCTCGTCTTGTACTAGGCGTTTTAGATTTCGAGCGCCAAATTCCTTGCTATAGCCCTTTTGCCAGAGGTATTTTTTGGCTTCGGCGGAGGCTTTTATGACGACTTTTTTCTCGGCGAGGCTTGAGTTTATTTCGTTGATGATCTTTTGCGCGATGAGGCTTAGCGCGTCCTCGCTAAGGTCGTTAAAATGCACGATTTTATCGATGCGGTTGCGAAACTCGGGGCTGAAAAATCCCTTTACCGCCGAGTCTGCTTTACCGCTTTCGTCTTTGCTAAAGCCTAGCGTCGGAGCCTCTTTTGAGCCCAAATTTGAGCTCATTATGATGACGGCGTTGCGAAAATCGCTCTTTGCCCCCGTGTTATCGGTGAGGCTCGCGCCGTCAAAAATTTGCAAAAAGACGTTTATCATCTCGTCGCTGGCCTTTTCGATCTCGTCAAACAAAATCACGCTATAAGGGTGCTTTTTAACGGCATTTGTGAGTATGCCGCCCTCTTCAAAACCGACATATCCCGGAGGTGCGCCGATGAGACGCGAGACGCTGTGTTTTTCCATGTATTCGCTCATATCAAACCGCTCGAAATGCACGCCCAAATTTCGCGCTAGAGCCGCGCTTAGCTCGCTTTTGCCCACGCCGCTTGAGCCCGTAAATAAAAATACTCCAACGGGCGCGTTTGGTTGCTTTAGCCCCGCATACGAGCGCTTGATCGCCGCTACTAGCGTATTTACGGCCTCGTCTTGGCCGAAAATTTCGGACTTCAGCCTTTGGGCTAGGTTTTTCAAATTTGCCGCGGCGTCCGATTTTAGATTCGTATCGGGGATATTTGCCATCTTACTCAAAACCGCGCTTAGATCGGACATTTTTACGGTTTTGCTTCTGTTTTGTAGGGCTAGAGCCGCGCCGACCTCGTCGATGAGATCGATGGCGCTATCTGGCAAAAATCTATCGTTTAGGTACTTTTGGGCTAGCTCTACGCTTTTAGTTAAAATTTCGTCGCTAAATTTGACTCCGTGAAAGCTCTCGTATTTGGCGCGAAGTCCTTTTAGGATCTCGACGCTCTCGTCCGCGCTCGGCTCTACGACGTCGATTTTAGCAAATCGGCGCGAGAGGGCTTTTTCTTTTTCAAAAAAGCTGCGATACTCCGCGTACGTCGTCGCTCCGATGCAGCGAAGCGAGCCGTTGGCTAGGGCTGGCTTTAGTAAATTTGACATATCAAGCCCGCCGCCGTTGGTGGCTCCCGCGCCCACGATCGTATGGATCTCGTCGATAAAAACTATCGCATCCTCCTGCTCGGCCACCTCGTCCATCACGTCTTTTAGGCGCTTTTCAAAGTCGCCGCGGTATTTCGTGCCCGCTATCATCGCGCCGATATCCAGGGCAAAAATTTGCGCCTGCTTTAGCCGCTGCGGCACCTCGCCGCTTGCGATTTTTAGCGCGAGCCCCTCGACTACGGCGGTTTTGCCCACACCCGCTTCGCCTACTAAGATCGGATTATTTTTCTTGCGGCGGCTTAGCGTTTGCATTAGCCTTGCTAGCTCGTTTTCGCGCCCGATGATCGGATCGATCTTGCCCTCGGCGGCTAGTTTGGTTAAATTTGACGAGTATTTGGCGAGGTTTTGGAAACTTTTAGCGCGAGCCTGTTTGTCGTCTTTTGCGTGTTGTTTTATCTTTTGCGGATCGACGTCGTAAAATTCTAAAATTTTAGCCCCGTACGTGTCGCCTCTGGCCGCGATTTTAAAGAGCAAATCCCTGATACCGACGTTTTTATCTTTTAGTTCAGCGTTTAGCTCTTTAAAAATTTGCTCCAAAAGCACCGTCATGCGCGGCTGTTTGTGGTGTGGGACTTGTTCGTTGGTTTGCAGTAGATAGTTTTTTAGATCGCTTTTTAGTCCTTCGACGTCGGTGAGTCCGGCCTCTACTAGGATATCTCTAGTCTCTTCGTTTAAATTTACCAGCACGAAAAGCACGTGCTCGCTGGTTAGATACTCGTGAAAATTCGAGTAGGCAAACTGCCCGGCCTTTTCCAAAAGATAGCTTAAATCCGAGTCAAACATCATTTCCTCCTCTTTGCGCTTTTTGCGCGCCCGTTTTTGCGGGCTATTCTTCCTCGACGACGACCTTTAGCGGGTAGCCCGCGGCGGCTGCGGCTTTTAGCGTTTGGTTTTGTTTGGTTTGGGCGATCTCTTTATTGTAGATGCCCGCCATCCCGCTGCCTTCGTTGTGTATTTTTAGCATCACGGCTACCGCGCTTTGCATATCGCGATTAAAAATTTCTACCAGCACGCTCACGACAAAATCCATGCTCGTAACGTCGTCGTTTAACAAAATAACCTTAAATTTGTGCGGAAATTCGGGTTTTTCCTTTAGCGCGACGTCTCGCTCCCGCTCGGTGGCGGTTTTAGCGGGCATTTTTTATTCTCTCATAATCTTTCGTCATCGCGTCTAGATGGATGCCGCCTAGGTAGTATTTCACGCCGATTTTTCCGCTATCTACGTCGGTTAGCTCCTGGTATATGCCGCCTTTTAGCACCATTTTTATCGGCACGCTCTCAAGCCGCTCGTATTTTATATCCTCTAAAATTTGCGCCGAAAGCTTGTCGTTTGTCTTTATATCGTTTGAGATAAAGTAAAAGGCGTTGTATTTTTGTGCGAAATTTTCTACTACGTACTCGTTCGTGACGTTTTCAAAGTGCGTGAGTGCTACGATCGTAAAGTCGTTTAGGTTGTCGATCTGAAATTTGGTGAGATCGGGAGCTTCTTTTTGACACGGCGGACAAAAAGTGCCGAATATATCAAACATCAAAATTTTATCTTCCTCGCCCTTGATAACAAAGCCGCCCTCGACGCGCTTTAGCGTGAGGTCTTTGCCAAACACGCTCTTTAGCGCGATCTCCTCGCCCGTTTTATAGCCCTCTATCTTTACGGGAGCCTTCGCCGTCTCGTCCTCGCCGCAGCCTGCTAGAAATATCGCGCAGGCCAAAGCCGCAAAAATCGCCTTTATGGTTTTTTTCATATTATTTTCCTTGTTTTAATCTTAGTTCGGTTATGCTCTCGCCGCCAAAGCCGTAGTCGTCGGTGCTAACTTCCTCTATCACGACGACGGTTCTGCTCGCGTCGCGCTTTAACGTATCGCCTAGCAGCTTTGTCACGCCTGCTATGAGCGCGCGCTTTTGCTCGGCGGTTACGGCTTCTTTTTCTTTTGTGATTTTTATATTTACGTAGGGCACCGGTTTTCCTTAAGCGTATTTTTTCATCGCCGCACGCGCTTCTTTGTCGGCTTCTTTACGTTTTATCGTCTCGCGCTTATCGTGCAAATTTTTACCTTTTGCCAGCGCAAGGCGCGCCTTTACGATATTTTTGTCGTTTAGATAGAGCGCCAAAACCACTAGCGTGAGGCCCTCTTGCGTGACTTGACCGAAAATTTTATCTATCTGCTTGCGGTGCATCAGTAGTTTTCTAGGAGCCCGCTCGTCGGGACGAAACGCCGAGTGCGTCGTGTTTAGGTGGCTGATGTGCGCGTTTAGCAAAAACAGCTCGCCCTTTATCACGCGCGCGAAGCTATCTTTTAGATTTGCTCGGCCCGCCCTTAGGGCCTTTACCTCGCTGCCCTTTAGCACGATGCCCGCCTCAAAGGTCTCGATGATACTAAAGTCAAACAAAGCCTTTTTATTTTTGGCTAAATCCTTACCCATTTTTTACCTTTTTATTTTAAGAAAAACACGCTAGCGCCGCTACCGCTTAGGAAAAAATCTTTAAATTTATCCATCTGCGGATAAATTTTAAAACACGGTGCAAAAAGATCGTTTAGTTTGCGATTTTTGTATCGCTCCAGTAGCTGTGCAGTCGTCATCTCGCGCATTTTTGCCGCCGAATTTACATCGATACTATCCATAAAATTTGCCCTAAATTCGCCGTAAACCGCAGGCGTCGAGCAAAAGACGCTCGGCGTTAAAATTTCAATCTCCGGCACTTCGTCGTTAAACTCGCTTATTATCTCGCCGATACCGCTAACGTTTGCCGCTTCAAATTCGCTAGCAAAAAACGCCACGTCCGCGCCGATATTTGCGCCTATTTTCATCAAATTTTCGCGAGTTAGTTTTAAATTTAACTCCTCGTTCGCCATCTTTAAAAACGTAGCCGCGTTTGAGCTGCCTCCGCCCAGACCCGCGCCTAGCGGGATTTGCTTTTTTATCACGATTTTGTGCGAGGCTAAAAACTCGTCCAGCTCATTTTTAAAGCCCGCTTTTTCCAGCTCAAATTTAGCCTTTAAAACGATATTGTTTTCGATATTTTCGTTATCGCACTCAAGCGCAAACGAGCTAGATTTTTCAAAGAAAATTTCGTCGTAAATCTCGCGCCGCAAAACAAAGCGAGAGACGATCTCGTGGTAGTTTCCGCGAGTACCGACGATCTTTAAAAAGGAGTTGATTTTCGCGTAGCTTTTCATTATTTTACGATTTTATCGCTCAGCTCTTTTAGGCTCGCTTCGCCCGCGCCGTTTAGGGCTTGTTTGTTTTCCGCCGCTACGTCTTCTACTAGCTCCGAGCGCAGGATCATCATATTTTTAGGCGCGTCGATGCCGATTTTTACGCCGCCTTTTGAGATGCCCACGACCGTGATTTTGATATCGTTTCCCAGCATTATGCTTTCGTCTTCTTTTCTTGCGAGTATTAGCATTTTTCGACCTTATTTAGTTTATATGTTACGGTTTCGTCTTTGATTTCAATGATACTAAAAAATTCATCAAAGTTTATTAAATATAGCCCCTGGGCGCCAAATTTTAGCTTTTCTACGCTCAGTTTTTTGCCAAGCATTACGTCTGCGGGGTCGCCAAGATATTCGTTTCGCGGTAGCGAGATATAATCAAGCGGATTTAAAAATCGCTCGCTTTCGTAAACAAATTTACCCTCGCTCACGCGTTTTAGCGCGCTTAGAGTTGCTTTTACGCCAAGCTTTTCGGCTAAAATTTGAGCGTACGAGCGCACGTATGAGCCCTCGCTAACGCTAATGCGAAAGCTCAAAAACGGATGCATATACGCAGTCAAATTTACGTCAAAAACGTTCATCGTTTGGCTTTTTAGCTCAAACTCTTCGCCCGCTCTTGCTAGCTCATATGCGCGCTTGCCGCCCACGTGCTTGGCGCTAAATTTGGGCGGTACGTAGGCGATCTCGCCCTTTAGCTCGCTTAGCGAAGCTTTTACGTCTGCTAAATTTAAAGGCGGGCAAAGCGCGATGTCCTTGATATTTTCGTTATCTAGGCTAGCGCTTGTAGTCCCTAGCCACATCGTCGCTTCGTAGATTTTGGGCGTTTTATCTATGTAGTTAAAAAGCCGCGTGTGATTGCCTAGAGCCACGATCAGGCAGCCGCCGGCAAAGGGATCAAGCGTGCCTGAAAAGCCCGCCTTTTTTACGCCGTATTTACGCTTTAGCCTGCTTAGGAAATGATTCGAGCTGATGCCTGCGGGCTTGTTTGCGACAAAAAGCGCGTTCATTTAAATTTGCCCTTTGGAGCCTGCGTTAAATTTGCGTTGTTTTTCAAATTTGAGCTGCGAGCGTCAAATTTGAGCGCATAAATTTGATCAAATTTGATGTCGCATTTGCTCAGTAGAGTCTTAAATTTACTCATTTTCACACCGCTTTTTCGACGAAGCTAGACATTATCTCGCGGCTGATTCCGCCGAAATTTATCGTTAGCTTTAGCTCTTTTTTGATCTTCGTTACCGCCGTCACGCGCCCGATACCGAAAATTTTGTGCTTGACGAGATCGCCCTTTTTGTATTCGCCCGCGGTTTGCGTTTGCGTCTGGATGATGAGGCTACCGCTGCAAACGCCTGCTTCGCTTAAAAATCTGCTCTTTTCCAGCCTTGTTCGCTGACCTTTGTAAAAGCGCGAATTTACAAAGCTTAGCGTTAGTGTTTTTTTGGCGCGGGTGATGGCGACGTAGGCTAGGCGTCGCTCCTCTTCGATGTCGCTGCCCTCTCCTAGCAGCGGGAAGAAACCTTCCTCAAGCCCGATCACGAAAAGATGCTCGAACTCAAGCCCTTTACTAGCGTGTATGCTCATGATCGAGATCGCCTCGCCGCCGATGTTGTCCTGCTCGCTTTGTAGCGCGATCTCGTTTAAAAACTCCTCGATAGAAAAGCTTGGATTTTGCTTGATTTGATCCTTGATCGTAGCGTAAAACTCGTCGATATTCGCCACGCGCTCGGAGCCGTCGGGCAAGCTCTCGTAGTATTTTTTGAGGCCGAATTTCGCTTCTAGTTTATCCACTAGCTCATAGGGCGAGTCGCACTCTTTTAGCTCTCTTAAATTTGCCGCAAATTCGCCAAGGCTTGAGACGATCTTTTTGCTTAGATCCTTGTCGTTTTCATCTAGGCTAGATATGGCTTCAAATAGCGAAAGCTTATGCTCGAAGGCGATTTTTTCGATCTTTGCGAGGCTTACTTTACCTAGGCCGCGTTTTGGGCGGTTGATGACGCGCTTTAGCGAGAAGTCGTCGTTCTCGTTTGCGACCAGCCTTAGGTAGCTGATGACGTCTTTGACCTCGGCGCGCTCATAGAATTTAACTCCGCCGACCATCTTATACGGGATTTTTTCTTTGGTTAGGCCTTCTTCGAGCGAGCGAGAGAGGGCGTTTATGCGGTATAAAATCGCGATATCGCTAGCCTGCGCGCCGCTATCAAGCAGCTTTTTGATGCGTTTGGCTACCTTTAGGCTCTCCATCGTTTCGTCATCCGATTCCATTAGCGCTACGTCTTCGCCGCCTTCTTTGGTGCTTTTTAGCTCTTTACCTAGGCGGTTTCTGTTATGGTCGATGAGCTCGTTTGCCGCGCGTAAAATTTGACTCGTCGAGCGGTAGTTTTGCTCTAGCCTTATGACCTTGACGTCTTTAAACTGATCTTTAAAATTTAATATATTTTCGATTTTTGCGCCGCGCCAGCCGTAGATACTCTGATCGTCATCGCCCACGACAGCGATATTTTCGTGCGTGCAGCAGAGTTTGCGCAGGAGCTTGTACTGTAAGTCGTTGGTGTCTTGATACTCGTCCACCATCACGTAGGAGTATCGCTGCGAGATCTCGCGCGCTAGAGTTTCGTCCTCGTCTAAAATTTTATAGCTAAGGCAGAGCAGGTCGTCAAAATCCACGAGGTTGTTCACCGCCAAGTACTCCTCGTAAAGCTTGTAGATGTTTGCTAGCTTTGCGTGGTAGCCGTCTTTGAAATTTTGCCCGTTTGCAAACATGCCGCCGTGATTTAGCACCTCTTCTACGCTTAAAAGTGAGTTTTTAAAATTTGAGATTTCGTTAGCTAAAACCGAGGTCGCGATGTCGCCTTCAAAGCCTTTTAAGATGCGCTTTTTATCGTCCGTGTCGATGATGACGAAGTTGTTTTTGCGCTTTAGGCGGTCGATGTAAAATTTCAAAAACAAAAGCCCGAATTTATGAAAAGTGCAAAGTAGCGGAGTGAAATTTTTACCGGCGGCGCCTAGCATATTTAGCGCGCGGGCTCGCATCTCGCTTGCGGCTTTGTTGGTGAAGGTTAGCGTTAGAGTATTTGACGGCGGGATGCCTAGCTCGCTTATGAGATAGGCTAGGCGAGTGGTGATGGTTTTGGTTTTGCCGCTGCCGGCTCCGGCTAAAATCAGCATCGCTCCGTCCGTATGCGAGGCGGCCTCGCGCTGGCTTTCGTTTAGGTCGTCTAGTAGATCGGACATTAAATTTCCTGCTTTTTCGTTTTAAGATTATTAAATTCTAACAAAATAAGCTTAAAAATCGCCGTTGTTATAAATTCGGGTCAGATTAAGAGCGTTTTCAGATATAAATCAATACAATATTAAAAATATGATTTTATAAGCTGATATAATAATAATAAGGAGTCTGATGTGATCAATGACTTTAGTAAATTTTATACCTTTATGGAGATAGTTAAGGAGCGTAGTTTTTCAAAGGCTTCAAGGGCGCTGGGTATCTCGCAGCCGGCAGTTACTTTGCAGATGAAAAAGCTTGAGGAGGCGCTACAAACCACGCTGATAATGCGTAAGAAAAACGGCATCGTCCTAACTCGCGAGGGTGAGAAATTTTACAAACTCTGTACTCAGTTTGAAAGCGCGATGTTTCGTTTTAAAGACGAGCTAGCGCGCATAAAAACGGACAAAGCACCGCTAGTAATCGCCACCACGCAGCTTATCGCCGAGGCGGTCATATCTATGCTGCTAGATAAAATCTCGCAAAGCGTAGGCAGCGAGCTAGATATCAGGATAAAAGAGCAAAGCGAACTCATAAACTACCTAAAAGACCGCCGCAGCGACATCGCCATTATCCTGGAGCAGTCGCTTGATAGCAGCTTGCTCGTTAAAAAACTATTTGACTACGAGCTGATTTTGGTTCCTAATAAAAAAATCGCCGAAAGCGTGAAGGCTGAGGAGCTGGTTAAATTTAAATTTATCAAAGATAGAACCAGAAACTACCTTGACGATATTTTGCAAAAGTACGGCTTGGACGCGAGTGCGCTTGACGTGGCGTATTCGCTAGACGGCTCGATAATGGTTTGCCGCGCTATGATATCAAACGACGCCGATACTTACGTGGCTTTTTTGCCGAGATTTTTGATCGAGGATAAACTAAGAGAAGCAAAGCTTTTTGAGATAAATATCGCTAAATTTAAGCTAACTCGCTCGGTCTATGCCGCCGCGCTAAAAGAAAACGAGGAAACGCTGCATAAATTTTTAAAGATCAAAGCGAGTTTTGATTTTTAAATCTCTTTTGATTTAGCCTCTACGCCGCATAAATTTAAAATGCTCCGGCGCAAATTTATGCAAAGAGCCAGCTTTGGTTAAAAAATAAGTAAGAATAAAAGCAAGCAGACGGGCAAGAGCCCGTCCGAATAAGAATGCGGCTTAAAACGTAAATTCCCAGTTTAGCCTGAAATTTCTGCCCGCAGAGTAGAAGCGGTTGATACCTAGTCCCGTGGTTCTATCGATCATGTTCATTGTACCAAAAGGCCTAATAGAGCGCGCGGCGTCCCAAGTGATGTATTTTTCGTTAGTAAGGTTATAAACGCCTAGTCTAAACGTCAAATTTTTAATCGGGCGCACGTAGGTTACGACGTCTACTAGCGTGTAGGCGTTGCTTCGCCATTTTGAATGGCTGTTTGTATTGTATGGATTGCCGTACGGGTCGGTATCTAGGCGCCAGAACATATTATAGGTGTCTTTTTCTTTTTTGGATGCGACGCTAGTGACGTAGATGTCGGCGCCGAATTTATCCGCAGCGCTCGCGTATCCTAGACCATAGATCGCAGTAGTTGGCTGGATGGCGTTCATCGGCACTTTACCGTCGTTATCCGTTTGTACTCTGCCTTTTTGCAGCGTTAGTTTGTAGCTAGCGTGAAAGCCCTCTAGCGCGTCTGAAATTTGACCAAAATGAAGCATAGAGTTTATCTCAAGACCGCGCACGGTTGCTTTGCTGCGGTTTACGTTACCGTATAGCGCAAAAGGTATGGTGTTGCCGCCGCCGCCCGTGGCATAGCTTTTGGTACCAAGCGAGATTAGATCTATAAAGTTATCGTATTTGGTCTCAAAAAAGCTAGTAGTTATAAAGCTTTTTCCCTCGTGCAGCGTCAATGCAAGCTCTTTTGTCTTAGCTATTTCGGGCTTTAGATCCGGATTTGGTTGGATGGTAAAATCAGGATGCTTAAACGCCAAATATAGCTCGTCCGAAGTGGGCGCTCTAAAGCCTTTGGAGTATTTTAGCTGTACTCTAAAATAATCTAGTGGATCGATGTCGGCTCCTATAGCATAAGAGCTATTAGTAAATTTTTTATCCCTAGCGATGTATTTTATGTTTGCTAGCGCGTTGTTTGGCGCTTCTTGCTTCCATGCATCATGCGCTCTTTGCCACTCGCTTCTATCTGTATAGTCCCACCATTTTGGCTCCGGGCTAGGATTATACGGTACAAAAAGACCTAACACCATATCGTCTGGGATTTTAGGTGTAGAGCCCGGGACGTAGTTTGGTTTATATTTTATCTTGTCGTAGCGGTAGCCTAAATTTATCCCCAGCCAGTCGTTTACGCGCATATCGTCGTTTAGATACAAAGCGCCTTCTTTTGTTTTAACCGGGATTAAAAAAGACGTTAGCGGCTCGGTTCTAGGGCAAAGTGCGTAAAGTAGCGTTAGCGGCGCATTTTCGCACGTATAGGGCGTACCCGAAAAATCCGTGCCTAGCGTCTTAGGCGCCCACCACCGGCTGCTCGTAGCATCGTAGCCTTGCTTGTTCGTCATGGATTTTTCGGTTCTAGCCAAGCTTAGTCCGTATGCGATATCGTGCTCTACGTCGCCCGTTTTGGCGTATTTGTTAAAGTCTAGGTTAAACTGTTTGGTGTTCGTGTCCAGATCGCGCTCCTTCCAGTCGCGGCTTAAGTAGCCCTTGCCGTACGGGGTGATTAGGTATCCGCTCTGCGAGCTTTGTTTAAAGGTCTTGCCCGTGCTTGCGTCGGTATAGCTTTTATCTAGTGGAACGGTTGATTTGACGTACTGGTCGGTGGCGTAGTCGTATTTTAGCACGTCGATATTTGGCTTGGAGCAGTCAAATACCGAGCAGTCAAGCCAAGTGTTGCTTACGTTTTGATTGATGCTAAATTTATTCTGATCATGGACGGCTCCTTGGCTATCTACGAGTCTGTTTACCCACGTTAGTCCGCCGTACTGGGGGTCGATTTCCTGTGTTCGTTGCAAAGTTACTTCGCCGCCGTACTTATCGACAACCTTGTTGTTTTTAACCTGAAGTCCGATAGGATTTGAAATTTCAGCGCAGTTTTCTCCTGCTTGGCAGTGTTCCTCGGTTCTGGCGCGGGATTTGATTTTTTGGTTGGAGTATGTAAATTTCATCGTATCCCACAACGGAGTTTCGCTAAAATTTTCATAGGCAAAAGCGCGATTTTTCCTATCCATCATATCGTCGTTGTATCTTAGACCGGTATCTATGATCTCGTCCCTGTTGCTAGAAAGCGTAAGCGTGTATGATAGGTCTTTGCCTTGAGATCGGTTTTTGTAGGTATCTGACATAAAGGTAAATCTATGCTCCTCGTGAGGCTGGAAGCCTAGCTTGATGAGGCTGCTCGTTTTTTTGATATAGTACGGGTCGGCCTTTTCTCTGGTTCTACCTAGCACGCTATCGTCATAACCCTTGTAACCGTAGTTTTCCGTCTCGTGGTGTCTGCGCTTAGTTTGTACGGCTAGGATATCAAACCACTTAAACCTACCGGCTAAGGTATGCGAGTGCATGGTTTGATTATCGGCGGTATTGTAGCCGCCTTTGTAGCCGTAGAAGTAGTCCTTATCTAGCAAAAGATCCCTTGCGTCTTTTGTTTCAAACATCACGGAGCCGCCTAGAGAGCCAGAGCCCGTACGAACGGAGTCTGCGCCTTTTGAAATAGTGGCTTGTTTTAGCGTTTCAAACTCTACGCCGTTGCGGGTGTTGTTAAAGTTTCCGTATCCTTCAAATAGCTCCTTAAAGCCTTGCGAGCTTAGCGTTTGGGCTTGATGCAGGCCGTCTACCGTGATAGCTACTCGGTTTTCTTCCACGCCTCTTATCGCGTAGCCGCTTTGGCCAAAACGCCCGGCCTCCACCGTCGTTACGCCCGTTTCGTATCGCACTAGGTCTTTGTTATCAGAGACCTGTGTTTTGGTTAGTTCTTTGGAGCTTTTTACGTTTTGGCCTACCTTTTTTTGCAGCGGATCGCTTTGCGCCTCCGCTTCGCCGCTAACCGTTACTTCTTTTAGCTCGACCTCGGCTTCTTTTGCGTTTAAATTCGACAAAAGAAGCAAAGCGGCAAGAGAGAATTTAAGACGGTTCATTTTCTATCCTTATTAAGGATAATTTTGATATTCATTTGCTACAAAATACGAAATGATAATAAATATTCGTTTATAGTTTGATTAAAAAATGGAATTTAGTTTAAAAACTACAAGTTAATTTTTGATATTAAGAAATTAAGAGAATCTTTACTAGCAAAATCGCTGAAATAAGATGGCGTTTTGCCGAAGTAAATTTAGTAAATTTAAGACAAAATCCGCGCCCGTCAAAATGCATACTCAAAGCGTAGCGAGCGCCATAAAGCCGCCTATCTGGGCAAAACCGATATGGCCCGGCCCAAGCCCGTCAAAATGCATACTTAAAGCGTAGCGAGCGCTATAAAGCCGCCTATCTAGGCAAAACCGATATCGCCCGGCCCAATAAAGGAAAAGCGTATAAAAGTAAACCTACAAAAAATAGCGCGAGTAAAACGGCGGATAAAATTTGCTCACTTTTTAAACAAATCTTTATTATTCGGGTTTGACATTAGGGCCGACATTGATTTTTCGAGCTGGCTTTTTTGAGTTTTATATACGGAAAAATTTACTAAAATCGGGCTATTTTCTACTAAAATTTGAACGATAGCCCCAAGCGGAAAGCTAACGACGCTGGCGAAATTTTCCTTACCGAAGCCGGCCTCGAAACTTAACTCCTCCGGCGTGAGTTTGGCACTGCTAAAAGTATAGCCCGCAAGCGTAAAGACGATAACGGGAGCCGTAAAAGTGCTGCTAATATACTCCGGTAGCTCGGGGTCAAATTTGACTAGATCAAGGTTAGCCATCGCCGAAAACGTGCGGTCGTTTTTTAGCATATACTCCACGCACTCAAAAACGTGGCGTTTCATCATCGCCGAAAATTTCTCGTCGTCTAAAATCTCATCAAGCATTTTGCCTCCTTTTTGTGCCTTTTTAAATTTTGCCGTCTATCGCGGCGCCGAATTTGACCTTAAATTAACGCAAAATTTAGCCTCAAATTTGTAGCTATTTCGGCCCTCAAATTTAGTCAAATTTGCGCTCGCTACGCTTCTTGGCAAAACTCCTCCACTAGCTTTCTAACCTCGTTTATGCCGATTTGCCAAAACGCCGCGTCCTCGATATTAAAACCGAACATCCCGACCAGCTCTTTTGGAGAGCGCGAACCCCCAGCGCTTAAAAACTCGGTATAAATTTGCACGAAATTTTCGCATTTGCCGCTTTTATAAAGCCCGAAAATCGCCAGCACCAAAAGCTGTGCGTAGGAGTAGGCGTAGCAGTAAAACGGCGTATGGATAAAGTGCGGGATGTAGCTCCACCAAATTTTGTAGTAGTCGTTTAGAGCGACGCTTTTTCCAAACATTTTCGAGCTCTCTTCGAGCCAAATTTTATTTAGCTCCTCGGCGCTGACCTCGCCCTCGTGCGCGTGGACTCGGCGCTCAAAGGTCGTGAAGTTTATCTGGCGATAAAGCGTGGCGAAGATATCCTCGATCTTGCCCGCGAGTAGGGCGGTTTTTTCTTTGCCTTTTAACGTGCTTTTGACGTGATCAAAAACCAGCATCTCGCAAAACACCGATGCCGTTTCCGCCGTAGTTAGCGGCGTGTCGGCGTTTAGAAATCCTACGCTTTCATAGGCTAGATTTTGATGCGCGGCGTGACCTAGCTCGTGCGCTAGGGTAAAAAGATCCCGCCTCTCGTCGGTGTGATTTAAAAGCACGTAAGGATGGGCCTTTGCGACGCCTGATTGCGAGAAGGCGCCGCCTCGTTTATTTTCGGCAGGATAGACGTCGATCCAGCCCTCTTTAAACGCGCGAGCGGCTATCTCGCCGAATTTCGGGCTAAATTTAGAAAAAGTTTCAAGTACGATTTTTTTGCACTCTTCAAATTTATAAACGCTCTTGCTCTCTCCGAGCGGCGCGTATCTATCGTAGTCGTAGAGCTTTTTAAAGCCTAAAATTTTGCGCTTTTTCTCGTAAAATTTAATCGGCAGATCAAAGCTTGTCTCGGCGGCCTTTATGAGCGCGTCTACGCTGGCTTTGGTCGTTTGGTTTGAGAAATGCCGCGGACTTTCGGGTAGGTCGAATTTCCGCAGCTCGCAGCTGGTTTTTAAGCTGGTTTTTATCATATTATAGATGTAGCTAAGCAGATGCTGCTGCGGCGCTAGACCGCCCGAGAGGCTCTTTGCGGCCGCTTTTCGTTCGGCGCGGTCGGGGCTGTGAAGTTTTGACAAAATCTCCTCTTCGCCTAACATTTTGCCTTTAAATTTAAACTTAAGCGTGCTTAGCGTCTCGTCAAAAAGCCGCGAGAAGCCCTCCGCGCCCGTGTTTGCCGTGCGCAGTAAAATTTGCTCCTCTTTTAGGCTTAGCTGGTGGGCTTTTTCTTTTGCGATACTATTTAGATAGTAGCCAAGTCTTTGACTTTTGGCGATGATTTTGTTTTGTCTGGCTTCGTCAAATTCGTTAAATTTAAGCTCGAAAAAGAGCAGATGATTTTGCGCTTTTGAGCTAAGCTTGTCAAATTTGGCGTAAAACGCGCCCTTTGAGGTGTCTTTTGAAAAGACCAGGCTCACGTAAATTTGCACGCGAGCGATGTTTTCTAGTAAATTTTCATACTCGTTAAGCGCGGCGAGAAACTCCTCGTCGTTTAAATTTAAAAATTTATCCGAGTATTTGGCTTCGAATTTTTCGCACTCGTTTTGTAGCGAAAGAGCCGAAGTCTCCAGCTCTTTTTCGTTTTTAAAAAGCGGGGTCAAGTCCCAAACGTTCATTTTCGCGACCTTAAATTTACTCTGACGTTTCAGACGCTACGGCTGTGAAAAGTACGTCTGAGGCGCTATTTACGGCTGTTTCTACCGAGTCTTGGATCACGCCGATGATAAATCCTACGCCGACAACTTGCATCGCGATGTCGTTACCGATGCCAAATAGCGCGCAAGCAAGCGGTACTAGCAGTAGCGAACCGCCCGCGACGCCGGAAGCCCCGCACGCGCCAAGAGCCGAGATAAAGCAAAGCAGTAGCGCGTCGCCAAAATCTACCGTGATAGAGGGGATCGAGTTTACCGCCGCAAGCGCCAAAACGCCGATAGTTACGGCTGCACCGCCCATGTTTATGGTAGCTCCCAGCGGGATCGAGATCGAGTAGAGCTCCTCTTTTAGTCCTAGCTTTTTGCAAAGCGCCATATTTACGGGGATGTTTGCCGCCGAGCTACGGGTGAAAAACGCCGTAACCGCGCTCTCTCTCACGCAAGTCATCACGAGCGGATAAGGATTTTTCTTGGTTAGGACAAACACTATCGCAGGATAAACGACGAAAGAAACGAAAGCCATGGAGCCTACTAGAACGAGGATTAGTTTTAGGTAGCCAGCAAGCGCGTCAAAGCCTGTACTATGGATGCTAATGGTAACTAGACCAAAGATACCAAACGGCGCGAGACGGATGATAAATCTAACGATTTTAGTCACGCCGTCGCTAACGTCTTGGAATACTTTTTTAGTCTCGGCGGTGCAAAATCTCATCGCGATACCGCCTCCCACGGCCCAGGTAATGATGCCGATGTAGTTGCCGCTTGATAGCGCGGTGATAGGGTTTTGAACCATTTTAAAGATGAGATCTTTTAGCACCTCTACGATGCCTTGCGGAGCGCTCATATCGGCGCTTTGCACGCCTTTTAGCATAAGCTCCGTAGGAAAAAGAAAACTAGCGACCACGGCGACCACGGCGGCTAAAAACGTACCTACTAGATATAGTCCGACTACTTTTTGCATGCCTTTGGCGTGGCCGAATTCTTTTACTATGATAGAGGCCGCCACTAGTACGAAAACCAGGATAGGCGCGATGGCTTTAAGCGCTCCGACGAAGAGATCGCCCAAAACGGCGATAGAATTTGCCACCGAATTTGCCGCGTCCGTTAGCCCTTTTTTGGCCGCGGCTAGCTGCGCCGTATCGGTTATGCCGTCTGCTATGAGCTTGTTAAAATCCGCCGATTGACTATGCGTCCAAAAGCCTATCGCCGCTCCCAGTAGGATGCCGATTAGAATTTGAACGATCAAATTTCCGTCGGCGTATCGTTTTGCCAGTTTGCCAAACATTCTAGTGTCCTTGCTTTAAAGTTTAATTTTAGTTTAGGATTATAGCCGAATTTACGCCGAATTTACAAGCTTTGAGCGAGATTAATTTCAATTTTATTATGAAATGTTACAATTGCGAGATTAAATTTCATAAAAGGAAACGCTATGTATCTATTTACTTCAGAGGTGGTAAGTCCGGGACATCCGGATAAATGCGCCGACATCATCGCAGATAGCATCGTCGATACGATCTTGATGCAAGACCCAAACGGCCGCGTCGCTAGCGAAGTTTTCGTCGCGGGTAAAAACATTATAATAGGCGGAGAGATAAACTCTAAGGTTAAGCTAAGTTTTAAAGACTACGAGGCGATCGTTAAAAACGCATTGGCAAAAATCGGCTACGACGGCAAGTCTAAATTTACTAAAGAGCAGTGCCTGCATCCAGACGACATCGAGATAAAAGTCTGTGTAAATCAGCAAAGTGCCGATATAAATCAAGGCGTCGACCAAGAAGGCGGCGAGATAGGCGCCGGAGATCAGGGCATAATGTTTGGCTTTGCTAGCTGCGAAGCGAACGAATATATGCCAGCAGCCATAACCTACGCCAGAATGCTTTGCGATAAGGTTTATAAATTTGCCAAAGCTAATCCCGATAAACTCGGCGTCGATATCAAAACTCAGGTCACCGTAGACTACGGCACGAAGGATAACTTTGAAAGCTGCAAGCCTCAAAGCATCCATACTATCGTGGTTTCGGCTCCTTGCGTCGAGACGATGAAGATCGAGGAGCTACGCGCTCTAGTGCAAACTCTCATCGACGACGCGGGCTTACCAAAGGGCCTTTACGATAAAAGTAAAACGCTCATCTACATCAACCCGACCGGCCGATATGTAAATCACAGCTCGCTTCACGACAGCGGGCTAACGGGTCGCAAGCTCATCGTAGATAGCTTTGGCGGATATAGCCCGATAGGCGGCGGCGCGCAAAGCAGCAAAGACTACACGAAAGTCGATCGCAGCGGTCTTTATGCGGCACGCTGGATAGCTAAAAACATCGTCGCGGCCGGCCTTGCTAAAAAGTGCATCGTCCAGCTAAGCTACGCTATCGGTATGGCAAAGCCTACCTCTGTGAGCGTCGATACGATGGGCACGCAGATCGCGGGCGTAAACGACGATATGCTGTCAAATTTCGTTAGCGAAAACTTCGCCCTCACTCCGCGCTGGATCACGAATAAATTCGGCCTGGATAAACCCGGCAAAGATACGTTTTTATACGCTAAAGTAGCAGCCAAAGGTCAAGTCGGAAACGCCAAATATCCGTGGGAAAAGCTTGACGCGGTAGATACTTTTAAAGCTTTGGTTAAATAAATCCTCAAGCCCGCTAAATTTGAAGCGGGCTTAAATTTACCCTCAAATTTAAGGCTTCGTATGAAAATTCGCCCCGCTTTACGTCTTAAATTGTACTTCAAAAAACCGCGCGACAAAATTTAAAGAGAATTAAAATGCAAACGGCAATAAACCAAAACGGTAAAAATAGGACGCTCGGGCTCATTTTGCTCGGGCTTTGCGCTTTTTATTTTATTTGCGCGCTAGGCATTTTTGTATTGCCTTTTGACGTGCTGGTGCGCTCGTCTTTGGCGCGAGATTTCGTGGAAGCTATGCTTAAAATTTACCCGGCCGTTGAGAGAGCCTTTACTCATACCGATTTTACGCAAAAAGCCGCGTTTTATATCGCTTATATGGGGATTATCAAGGTCATCACGCTTGTCGGTTTCGTAGCGGCTTGCTTGCTGTGCGGCAGTAAAGAAAATAAGGCTTACACCTTAAAGATGATAATAAAAGAAAATCCTGTAAAAAGATTTTTTCTTTCTATTTTTATCATTTTTGTGATCAGCTTTTTTGCGTATTGGGATTTTAGCGGTTACCACATCGGCTATCGTCATCCAAGATACTCGCCTGAATACGAATGGGTGCTGAGGTCTCCCGGCGAGCTGTTTTGGCAGATGTGTATTGATTTTATGCTTGTAGTTTTTGTTGCGGCTTGTATATTTTATGTAGCGTTGCAAATTCGGTTGCTATTTCGCAAGCGCAAAAACGCCTAAATTTAGCAAATTTATCTAAAAAATTTATCGAGCAAGCCTTGTTTTGGCGTTATTATCTCAGACTGCGAGCCGTTTACGCTGTGATAGATTGCTTTGCCGTATTTTGTCGCGTAGTATCTGAGTAAATTTCGCTGTAAATTTGGCTCGGTGCTAGGCACGAACCAGCCGTTGTTCGTCACTGCGATCATGACGTCGAATTCTCCCTCAAATAGCTCGTCCCTAGTCGCTTCGTAGCAGATCGCGTTTCTGATTTTTATGCCGTCTATCTCGTAGTCGCCCGGAGCGCTCGCCGTCTCAAAATCCTTCGCGCCGCCGAAAAATATTTTATTTATCAAATCGCGAGCAAACGCGGGCAGCGGGATCTCCTCGCCAAAGGGCACGAGGATAAATTTATCCATCCGCCGCACCTTACCGCGGTCAAAGAAAAACGCCGAGTTGTAGTTGGTGCCGTTTTCGCGAGCTAGCGCGCCGGCGACGATAGCGATCTTTTTCGATTTTTCCAGTAGTTCGGAGGTTAAATTTCGCTCGTGCGTCATATAAACGGGAAAGGCGCTCTCGGGCAAAATAACCGCCCTAAATCCGGCGTTTATCGCCTCATCAATGATGGCTAAATTTTGATTTATAAACTCGTTTTTTAGCTGCTTGGCCCACTTTAGCTCTTGCGGGACGTCGGTGTTTGCAAGCTTTGCTTCAAAAGGCAGAGTTTTAAAATTTGGCGTATCATACTGCACCGCGCAGGCTAAAAGCGCGGCAAAAGCGATAAATTTGAGGCGGTTTTTGACATAAAACAGACACAAAATCGCGGCAAAAATAAACGCAAGCGCAAGTAAATTTGGCGCAAATATGCCCGGCACGAAAACGGCTTCTAAATTTAGCCAGTTAAAGCCGAAAGGATGGATGTTTGAAACTAAAATAAGCAGCAAAGCTTTTAGCCAAATTTGAGCCGGGATGCCCGCTATCAAAAAAAGCGTGCCGTAGATAACTCCGATAGCTAAAATTTCAAGCGGGATGAGGTAGCTAAGCTCGTAATAAACGAGGCTAAAGCTGATCCAGTAGAACCAAATAATCCCGATAAAAAATCCCGTCCAAAAAAAGCCGCGGCGGTCAAATTTTAGTAGCAAATAAAAGCCCGCGATCGCAAAAAACGGCGAGATGAAATTTAAAATTTCGCCGCCTAAAAGATCGGCTAGTATAAAATTTGAGATTAAAATCGCGCCGACAAAGGCTTTTATTATAATTTTAGTGCTAAAATAAGGGCTTAAAATTTTTTTTATCAAGGAACCCCATGCAAGAAGGAAATTTCGTAGCTTCATTACTGCCTCTAGTCGTGCTTTTCGCGATATTTTATTTTTTGGTTATCAGACCGCAGCAAAAACAGCAAAAAGCTCATGCCGCGATGATAGCCGCACTCGAAAAAGGCGACAAGATCATAACTAGCGGCGGACTAATCTGCGAGGTGATAAAACCGGAAGATGATTTTATCAGAGTTAAGCTTAACGACGACGTAATCGTGCGCGTTTCACGCGAATTTATCGCGAGAAAAATAGAAAAAACAGAGACGAAAGCAAATGCGTAACGGCAAAATAACGTATAGGCTGATTATCTTTGTTCTGGCTTTGATTTTGGGCATTATATTTTCCGCGCCGTCGTTTACGGACAAGCTAGGCGGCTCTAAAATCAGCCTCGGACTTGATTTGCAGGGCGGACTTCATATGCTCCTTGGCGTCGAAACCGAAGAAGCCGTGCACTCAAAGATCAAATCTATAGCCGCTAGCGTGAACTATTTTGCGAAAAAAGAAGACGTTTTGATCGATAGCTTTAAGATCCGCGAAGATAAGGTGGACTTTGAGCTGCTTGATGCGGACGAAGCCACTAAAATCGACGGTATGCTAAAGGATATCAAAGGTCTTAACGTACAAAAAGACGGTCTAAAATACTCTATCGGTTTAACCGACGCCGAGAAGGCCGAAACTATCGAATACGCGATAAATCAAGCGGTAGAAACTATTAGAAACCGACTCGATCAGTTCGGTCTAGCCGAGCCTACGGTAGCAAGACAGGGCAAGGATAATATCCTAGTCGAGCTTCCGGGTATCAAAACGGCGGCTGATGAGCAGCGCGCTCGCGATCTCATCGCAAAAGCCGCGCACCTCCAGCTAATGGCCGTCGATGAAAAGCGCCAGTCGCAGGCAAACTCGATGAGCGAGGCCGAGGCAGAGAGCTACGGCGACGTCATCTATCCTGACGTCAAAAATGCGCAGATAAAATACGTCGTAAAAAACATCCCCGTCCTTGACGGAGCTATGTTAACGGACGCCAGAGTAGCCTTTGATCAGCGAAACAGCTTGCCCGTTATTAGCTTTACTCTAAATGCCGAAGGGGCTAGGATATTTGGCGATTTTACCGGCGCAAACGTCGGAAAGCGCCTAGCTATCGTGCTTGACGGCAAGGTTTACTCCGCTCCTTCGATAAACGAGAGAATCGGCGGGGGAAGCGGTCAGATAAGCGGCAATTTTAGCGTCGAGGAGGCTCACGACGTAGCTATCGCGCTTAGAAGCGGCGCTCTTTTGGCTCCGGTAAAAATGCTAGAAAAACGAAGCGTAGGACCAAGCCTTGGCGCCGATAGTATAAGACAATCTATGATCGCGCTAGCCTCGGCTTCGGTTTTGGTGGTACTGTTTATGATAGTTTATTACGGATTTAGCGGCATTTTGGCAAATATCGCTCTTGTTGCGAATATTTTGATATTAGTCGCCGTGATGGCGATGTTCGGCGCTGCTTTAACGCTGCCTGGAATGGCCGGCATAGTGCTAACCATCGGTATGGCCGTGGATGCAAACGTCATCATAAACGAGCGTATCAGGGAGCTACTGCGCGACGGAGCCAGTATCGCAACGAGCGTGAAAAAAGGCTACGAAAACGCGATGAGCGCCATTGTAGACGCAAATTTGACCACGCTTATTACGTCAATCGTGCTTTATGCCTACGGTACGGGACCGGTTAAGGGCTTTGCCGTTACGATGGCTATCGGTATCGTAGCCTCGATGATAACGGCGATTTTGGGTACTCACGGTATGTTTGATACGATTATAAATAAAATAGAAAAAAGCGGTAACACGCGGTTTTGGTTCGGTTATAAAAGGGTATAAATGCAATTTTTCTCAAAGGCACATGTTTATGATTTTATGAGCAAGCGCTACATAGCGCTAGCCGTCTCGGCCGTGCTATTTTTCGGTTCGCTTTTTTTGATGGCTACGAAAGGCTTTAACTACGGCATTGATTTTTCCGGCGGTACGCTCATTCAGGTGAAATACGATAGCGCGGTCTCGCTAGATAAAATTCGCGAGGCTTTGGCAAAAGATGAAGCCTATAAAAACGCGAGCGTTACGGAGTTTGGCTCGGCAGAAGAAGTTACGATTAGATTTTCTGGGACGAACTCAAATTTAGGTAGCGACGTCGGAGCTAGCATAGCGGGGCTTTTAAAAGATACGGGTAAATTTGAGATCCGCCGTACGGACGTGGTCGGACCAAAAGTCGGTGACGAGCTACGCGAAAAAGGCGTTATGGCGCTTGCGATTTCGCTCGTGGGGATCTTGATCTACATCGCGTTTAGATTCGAGTGGAGATTTGCGATGGCGGCGGTTGCTTCGGAGATTCACGACGTCGTGATCACGATGGGAGCTATCAGCCTTTTTGCTATCGACGTAAATTTAGACACTCTTGCGGCGATCCTTACGGTCGTGGGCTACTCGCTAAACGATACGATCATCGTCTTTGACCGTATCAGAGAAAATATCAAAAGTAGCAAGAGCACGCATCTTGATACGATAATAAACGAATCGGTCTCCGCGACGCTAACCAGAACGATACTCACATCAGGCACCACGCTCATCACGGTAGTCGTGCTATTTTTGTTTGGCGGAGATATGATACATGGGTTTTCTTTGGCGCTGATAGTGGGCATTGTCATAGGTACGCTTAGCTCGATATTCGTCGCCGCACCTATGCTTTTGTGGTTTAAATTTAGCGTAGAAAAATACCGCTCGACGGAGGCCGAAAAGGCGCGCGCTCAAAGAGAGAAGCAAAAGCAGCGAGAGATGTTTGAAAAAGGCGCTATATAAGGAGGGGCGATGAATTGGGGTAAGGTTGTTTATATTTTTTTCGCTCTCATGAGCCTAACGACGACGGCAGGATTTTTGTACGACAAAAACGAGATCGCGCTTTTTATAGCCGCGAGCGTAAATTTAATTTCGACGTTGCTAAAAATCGGCGTTAAAAATATCTTTGCCGCCGAGCTTTTCGCTAGTTCTTTAGTGGCTGATTTGCACCTTATTCCTGCATTTGGGATACTTCAGGTAAACGGCAATGCTAATATCGCTTATTCGCTAGCTATCGGAGCGACGATCGCGAATGTTTTTTCGCTCGCCTTGGTTTTGGTCGAGTCAAGCAAAACGCAAGAAGAATTTTAGGAGTAAAAATGAGTGAAAATTTAAAATACGAGCCTGCGAAAATAGAAAAAAAATGGAGAGAGATTTGGAGCAAAAGCGGCGAATTTGAGCCCAAAGACGACTATAGCCTGCCTAAAAAATATATCCTGAGCATGTTTCCATACCCTAGCGGACGCATCCACATGGGTCACGTGCGAAACTACTCTATCGGAGATGCCCTAGCTCGCTACTACCGCAAAAAAGGCTACAACGTTTTGCATCCTATCGGCTTTGATAGCTTTGGTATGCCTGCGGAAAATGCGGCGATAAAGCACAAAATTCATCCTAAAATTTGGACTTACGAAAATATAGACTACATGCGCGGCGAGCTTGATGCTTTGGGACTTAGCTTTTCTAAAAAGCGCGAATTCGCGACGTCTGACCCGCTTTATACTAAATTTGAACAAGAGTTTTTCATCAAAATGTACAAAAAGGGGCTGGTCTACCGAAAAAGCGCGGTAGTAAATTGGTGTGAATGCGACCAGACGGTGCTTGCAAATGAGCAGGTCGAAGACGGATGCTGCTGGAGATGCGGGAATGCCGTCGTCCAGCGCGAACTGCCGGGCTACTACCTAAAGATAACTAGCTACGCGCAGGAGTTGCTAGACGATTTAAAAAAGCTAGAGGGCAAATGGCCGTCTCAAGTGCTTACGATGCAGGAAAACTGGATCGGTAAGAGCTTTGGTCTTGAGTTTAAATTTGAGCTAGACGAGGAGTCGAAGCAAATTTTAGAGGGTGGCGAGCTAATAGACGGTTTTGAGGTATTTACGACGCGCCCGGATACGATTTACGGCGTTAGTTATGCAGCTTTAGCGCCTGAGCATAGGATCGTAAAAAGGCTACTTAACGCAGGTAAATTAGAGCCGCAAAAAGCGGAAAAAATCAGAAAAATTTTAAATCAAAGCCCGCGCGAACGCCAAGCTAGCGAAAAAGACGGACTGTATCTAGGCATAAACGTCTTACACCCGCTAACCGGAGAAAAAGTGCCGGTTTGGGTAGCCAATTTTGTCCTGGCAGACTACGGTAGCGGCGCTGTTATGGCGGTACCGGCTCATGATGAGCGCGACTATGAGTTTGCGAGCAAATTTGACCTGCCTATAAAATGGGTAGTTAAGCCTACGCAGGGCGAATTTGAAGGCGGCAAGGCTCTAACGGAGTACGGAATATCTATAAATTCGCCGCTCATAAACGGTCTTGGCAGCGAAGAGGCAAAACTAAAAATAATAGAAAAATTTGAAGCGGATAAAATCGGTAAACGCGTCGTAAATTTTAAAATCCGTGACTGGGGTATCTCTAGACAGCGCTACTGGGGCGCTCCGATACCGATGGTGCACTGCAAGCACTGCGGCGTCGTGCCTGAAAAGATCGAAAGTCTGCCGGTGACGCTACCTGACGACGTGCAGATAACGGGCGAAGGAAATCCGCTCGATAAGCACGAGAGCTGGAAACACGTAAAGTGTCCAAAATGCGGCGGCGAGGCTATCCGCGAGACCGATACGATGGATACGTTTTTTGAGAGTAGCTGGTATTTCGCTAGATACGCCAGCGACGAAAAAACGTGGCAGGATCGCGCGTTTGATGCTAAAAGCGTGAATTATTGGATGAACGTGGATCAGTATATCGGCGGTATCGAGCATGCGATCTTACACCTGCTTTACGCGAGGTTTTTTCAAAAGGCCTTGCGAGACCTGGGCTACCTAAGAGACGACGAGCCGTTTGAGCGACTGCTTACTCAAGGCATGGTGCTAAAAGATGGCAAAAAAATGAGTAAAAGTAAGGGTAACGTAGTTGATCCGGACGACATCATTAACAAATACGGCGCCGATACGGCGAGGCTTTTTATCCTCTTTGCCGCGCCTCCGCAAAAAGAACTTGAGTGGAACGATAGCGCGGTCGAGGGCGCGTTTAGGTTTTTAAACCGCTTATACGAACGAAGCGCGAATGTCAAAAAATGTACGCAAATTCCGCAGATAGCGCACGCAAATTTAAGCAAAGAAGAAAAATACGCGCGAATGAAGGTTTATGAGGCGCTTAAAAAATCAAATGACGTTTACGAAGAAAATTTTGCCTTTAATACCCTAATCGCGGCCTGCATGGAAGCTCTAAACGCCGTAAACGCGCAGGATAATGAGGACGTAACGACGGAAGCCTTTTTTATCGTTTTAAATTTACTCGAGCCTATCGTCCCGCATATAGCAAACGAGCTTAGCGAGAGGCTATTTGGCAGGACAAATTTTACGAAGATAGAAGTCTTAAACGAGGTTTTCGAGCAAGATAGCTTAAATTTAGCTATCACGGTTAACGGCAAAAGGCGAGGCGAATTTGAGGCGTCAAGTAGCGCTAGCGACGATGAGATCATAGCTTTAGCTAAACAAAGCGCAGAAAAATGGCTCGAGGGAAAAGAAATAATCAAACAAATTTACGTAGCCGGCAAGCTAGTAAATTTCGTAATAAAAGGCTAAATTTTGAAGACTAAATTTTTACTATTTTTAACGGCTTTTATCTTGGTGGGATGCAGCTATAAGCCGGTCTCAAAGATAACTAACGACATAATGGGCGAGCGCGTTTACGTAAACGTGCTTATAAGTAAAGAAGAACCTAAAAACAGCGTTTGGATAAAAGACAGCGTGCTTGAGGGCATCGTAACTAGGCTGGGAAAACGTATAAGCGACGATAAAAATGCGCCTACGTCTATAACCGTGTCGATAAAAACGCTCAGTTATCAGCCCTTGCTTTTTGACGAGTACGGCTACGTGACGTCTTATAAGGCGATTTTGGCGTTAAATTTCGATACCAGGTTAAAAAACGGCAAGACGCTATCGGTGACTACTTCTGGCGAGCATGACTTTACCGTGTCGCAAAAGATAAGAGATACTAGATTTGCCGACGGCGTCATCAGCGAAAGCGATAGATATAATGCCGTAAAACAGGCCTCTCAAGAGGCTTTTGACGAGTATATCGCTACGCTTGCCGTAAAAGGTCTAAAGCGTGGCGACTAGCGTCAATCAAGTCATAAAAGAGACTATCCAGACCATAAAAGAGCGCGGACTCGTGCTAACTCCGGATAACTACGCCGAAGTTTTTTGCGAGACGGCAAAAAAAAACGGCGTTATAGTGCCTGATTGTCAAAAGCTAGAAAAATACGTCGGCAGACTAAATGATGAATTTAAGGCGCAGCTAAAACAAAAAAACGTAAAAAGCGTGGACGAACTTTTTGCTTTTATGGCCTCTAGGTTAAATTCCCCCAGCCTCGTCGAGTATCCAAAGCTAATAGCCGCGCTATGCGCTATGAGTAAAAAAGTACTTCAAGCAGCGGCCGCGCTACATAACAAAAGCGCAAGAAAGCTGGCAGAAGCCAGTATCGAGGCGCTAAACAGACGCACCGACGCTCAAACCGCCGATAGGATAAAAGATAAGTGGTTTGATTTTTTGACCGATTATGACGACAGCTTTTTAAAAAGGCTTAACGACTACGGGATAAAAAAAACGGATGATTTAGCGGAGATGGTAGCAGAGCTTGACGGCGCGATTAGGAGCGCAGGAAGCGCCGGAGCGTGCGAGGAGTTTGTCTCGCTTTTGACGGCTACGCTAGAGCCGTCCATCACCGATAAAATAATCGGTGACATAGATAGGATAACTAAAAATTTAAAAGACGAGCCTAGGCTGCTTGAAAGCTTAAAATTTAGAAACGATATAAAAAATTTAACCAAAAAACGCATCGAGCTGGATAAAGCCGAAATTTCAAGTAAGATAGCCGCGCTAGATAAGGTACTAGAGGGCATAGACGGGCGAATTTTGAGGCTCATAGACAGCTCCAAGGACGGCTCTGATAAGATGGGGTTTATAAGGCGCGATTTGGGCCTAATAAATTTAAGCAAAGATAGCTTTGAAGGCATCAGAGATAAGATGCTGGGTATCGCGGATATGCTTGACGGCGAGATCAGGCAACTAGGCGAGCAGATGATGAGCGATCAGCTAACGATAAAAGAGCTACAAGAAAAAATAAGCGCTCTTGAAACTCAGCTAGAAGACGCAAAAGCGCAGAGCAGAGAGGATTTTTTAACCAAAACCGCGACGAGAAAAGCGTTTGTCGAGGAGTTAGAGAGATTTGAAAACGAATATCTAAAAAACGGACTTGACTACTGCGTATGTTTTTTTGATATAGACCATTTTAAAAAGATAAACGACGCGTACGGCCACGATGCGGGCGATACCGTAATAGCTAGCGTAGCCAAAACGCTGTTAAAAGCCTCGCGAAAAGATGATATCGTAAGCAGGTACGGCGGCGAGGAGTTTGTCGTTTTGCTACCGGGCTTAAGTTTAGAGCAAAGCGTGGAATTTGCCGGTAGAGTCAGAACTACGCTTAAAAACTCGAAATTTTTATATAAAGAAGAGCGTATCAGCGTTACGATTAGCTGCGGCGCGGCCGTACGTAGCGCGTATCAAAGCTCCGCGGCGGCGCTCGAGGCTTCGGACAAGATGCTTTATGAAGCCAAGCAAAACGGCAGAGATCAGGTAATGCCTAAAATTTAATGAAACTAGAAGATTTTTTAGAAAACAAACCCCTTTTTTACAAGGAAATCAACCGCGCGCGCATGCCAAACACCTTTAAATTCGTACAAGGCGCATTTAAAATACCAAAAATCATCCATATTATCGGCACGAACGGCAAGGGCAGCACGGGGCGATTTTTAGCGCAGATGCTCGCTCGCAGCCATAGCGTCGGACACTATACTAGCCCGCATATTTTCGAGTTTCGCGAGAGATTTTGGATGAACGGCGCCGTAGCTAGCGCGGATTCGCTCGAGGCGGCTCACGAGAGGCTGATTAAAATTTTGCCTGCCGAGGTCGCGCGCTCGCTTTCGTATTTCGAGTATGCGACGATGCTTTGCGCTCCGCTTTTTGAGGGGTGCGACTTTTTCGTCTGCGAGGCTGGCGTTGGGGGAGAGTTTGACGCTACGAACGTATTTGACAAGCGTCTTAGCCTCTTTACTCCGATCGGTTTTGACCACACGGCGCTGCTCGGCGACACGCTAGAGCAGATCGCGACGACCAAATTTAACGCGATGGCGGACGTTGCTTTGATGAACGACGAGATGAGTGAGCTTTGCGTCGGTATCGCGCGAAAAATCGCCGCTAAAAAGGGCTCGACGCTCAAATTAGCTTCCCAAAATTTGACCAACGAGGATAAAAACGAGATCAAAATTTATGCGCAAGAATTCGGCTTGCCAGAGTTTTTGCGCTCAAATTTGACTCTTAGCTCTTCGGCGTTTAAGGAGCTTGGATTTAGCTTAAATTTATCAAATTTAGGTGCGCTAGATCTAAATGGACGCTGCGAAAGGATCGCGCCAAACGTAACGATCGACGTCGGACACAACGAGATGGCGGCGCAAGCTCTCGTGAAAAAATTTGTGGGCAAAAAGCTAAATTTGATCTTTAACGCCTTTGCCGACAAGGACATAAAAGCCGTCATAAAGGCGATCAGGCCAATCGTCAAAAAGACCTACATCATCGAGTACGAGACGCCGGGCCGCGAGCTTGCGACGGAGCAGGTAAAAGAGGCTTTGCGCCAGCTCGGTATGGAGTTTGCGGACTTTACGGACGTGCGTGCGGACGAGGAGTATCTGGCGTTCGGGTCGTTTTACCTCGTGGAAGCCTTCTTGAAAAGGTACCGCGGTGCAAAGTGAGGTTTTTGAGTATTTTTTAAACGGAGGCGATGCGCAGCTGCTTGTCTGCGAGGACGACAAAGAAGCTATCGCGGCTCTTAGTGCGGCGGAATTTGCCGGGCTTAGAGTTTTTAGGTTGCCCGATTTTAGGGCGCGAGAAGGTGATGATCTGCGCAGCTTTAGCGCCGAGCTTTTTGAGCTATCCTCTGAACTAGCTAAATTTTACGAATTTGAGGGCAAAAAGGTCCTTATTAGCCCCGTTTGCACGGTGCTAAACAAACTTCCAGGCAAAAAACACCTACAAAAGCTAACGCTAAATTTCGGCGATAAAATCGACCCCAAAGAGCTAGCCGAAAAGCTACTGCGCTTTGGCTACGAGGCGGTGGGTATCGTGGAGAGCGAGGGCGAGTTTTGCGTTCGCGGCGAGATCATCGACGTTTTTTGCGTCGGCGCGCAGGAGCCAAACCGCATTTTGCTCTTTGATGGCGAGATAGAGAGCATTAGGCACTACAGCACGCAGACACAAATTTCAAACAAAACCGAGCTAAAAAGTGTTGAGATTTCGCCTTTTATCGCGGCTCTGGGCGAGGCCGAATTTGAAAGAACATCCGAAAAAATAAAAGAGATCGAGACCGACGCGCTAATCAGCGATCTAAAGACGCTTGGATTTTGGGCGATAGACGGCTTTATCGACTATACGCGCGAATTTAAAACGGTTTTAACGAAAAAATTTGACGGCTTTGAGCGCGATCTGGACGAGGTGGCAAATTTGCCCGTATTGCCCGCGGCTAAAGTTTATAAAGACTTAAGCGTAACTTTAAACGCCGATTTTTTTGAGCTAAATAAAAATAAAAAAATCAAAGTCTTAGCGCGTAACGAGGGGCTTTTTAACGCATTAAATTTAAGCGAATATCAAAACGTAGAGTTCGTGCAAACCCAGGCCGCGTTAAATTTAGTCTCACCAAGCGAAATCATCGTCTCGCTAAATAAATTTGAAAAGAAAAAGCGCGCCAAAAAACCGAGTCTAGCGATCGACGAGCTAAAGGCTGGCGACTACGTCGTGCACGAGGAGTACGGCATCGGCAAATTTACGGGGCTTGAAAAGCTAACCGTGCTCGGCAGGACGCGCGAGTTCGTCGTGATCGTTTATCAAAACGAGGACAAGCTGCTTTTGCCCGTAGAGCATCTAAATTTGATCGACAGGTACGTTGCCGGCAGCGGCAGTATCGCGGTTTTAGACCGCCTAGGCAAGGCAAATTTCGCCAAGATAAAAGAAAAAGTTAGAGCCAAGCTTTTCGTAATCGCGTCAAAAATTATTTCGCTAGCCGCCCAGCGCGAGCTAATCCGCGGCGAAATCATCGAAAAAGACGATGCAGAGTATCTAAATTTCTTACAAAACGCGGGCTTTGCCTACACGAGAGATCAGGAGCGCGCCTCAAGCGACATCGCAAACGACCTAAAAAGCGGCAAGGTGATGGATAGGTTGCTCAGCGGCGACGTGGGATTCGGTAAAACGGAAGTTGCGATGAACGCGATATTTAAGTGTGTAAAATCGGGCTTTCAAGCGCTATTTTTCGTGCCGACGACGCTTCTTAGCTCGCAGCATTTTAAAAGCCTAAAAGAGCGGCTGGGCAAATTTGACGTTAGCGTCTTTAAGCTTGACCGCTTCACAAGCGCGAAGGAAAAAGCGGCCGCGGTTAAGGCGCTGGATGCGGGACAGCCTTGCGTTTGCGTGGGTACGCACTCACTTTTGTCGGTTAAGCCCTCAAATTTAGGCCTCATCATCATCGACGAGGAGCATAAATTCGGCGTCAAGCAAAAAGAAAAACTAAAAGAGATTTCAAGCGCCTCGCATGTGCTATCTATGAGCGCGACGCCAATACCGCGTAGCCTAAATATGGCGCTTTCAAGCGTTAAAGGCTACTCAGTGCTACAAACTCCGCCAAGCTCGCGCCTAGACGTGCGAACCAGCGTGCGCGAGTGGGACGAAAAGGCGGTAAAAGAGGCCATCATGCGCGAACTGCGACGCGGCGGGCAAATTTTTTACATACACAACCATATCGCCACGATGCCTCAGGCAAAAAAGCAAATTTTAGACATCATGCCAAATTTACGTATCCTAACGCTACACTCCAAGATCGACGCTAAAACGACCGAAGAGGAGATGATGAAGTTTGAAAACGGCGAATACGACGTACTGCTAAGCACCAGCATCGTAGAAAGCGGCATCCATCTGCCAAACGTAAACACCATCATCATCGAGGGCGCAAATAAATTCGGTATCGCAGACCTGCATCAGCTACGCGGACGCGTCGGAAGGAGCGATAAGCAGGCGTATTGCTACTTCCTGGTCGAAGACAAAAACGCCCTAAGCGCAGACGCGCTAAAACGCCTAGTCGCGCTTGAGAGCAACTCGTTTTTGGGCTCTGGCAGCGTGCTAGCCTATCACGATCTAGAAATCAGAGGCGGCGGCAATCTCGTCGGCGAAGCCCAAAGCGGTCATATCGAGGCGATCGGCTACTCGCTCTACATCAAAATGCTCGAAGAAGAGATAAATAAACTGCTAAACAAAGAGAGCTTTGAAAGTGCGAAAATCGATCTAAAACTCAGCATAAACGCGTTTTTAAACTCGGAGTTTATCGGCGAGGATAGGCTGCGCTTGGAGCTATATAGACGGCTTAGCAAGTGCAAAGAGGTTGCCGAGGTTTATGAGATAGAGGGCGAGATCGAGGATAGATTCGGCAAGCCCGATATCTACACCAAGCAGTTTTTAAGCCTCATTATAATTAAAATTTTAGCGATAAAAGCGGGCTTTAAAGCCATCTCAAACGCCGAGCAAAATATCGTGCTAACCGCGCAAAACGGCGAGCAAACCAGGCTAAAATCAAAGAGCAAAGACGATGACGACGTGATAGAGGAGATCTTGATCTATCTTAGAAAACTAAATAAAGGACGGGCGGAAAAATGATAGACTGGAACACGACTGCCGCAGCGATTTATCGGCGCAAATTCGGCGCTTTAAAGGGCGTAACGGACGTTGATTTTACGCAGCTTGAGGGGCTTGTCGGGATCGAAAAACAAAAAGAAGAGCTCGTAGAAAATACGCGCAAATTTTTAGAATGCGAGGGCGCAAATCACGCGATACTGTGGGGCGCGCGAGGCTGCGGTAAAAGCAGCCTGGTTAAGGCCGTTTTTACTAAATTTTACCCTGAGGGCTTACGGCTAATCGAGCTAAAAAACGACGAGCTAGAGATGATACCCGAGATCATTTACGAGATCAGAGATAGCAGTTTTAAATTTATTATTTTTTGCGACGATCTTAGCTTCGAGGCAGGGGATATGAGCTATAAATTTTTAAAACCCGTGCTTGAGGGCTCGATCGAAAAAGCGCCTAAAAACGTGCTGGTCTACGCCACATCAAACCGTCGCCACCTGATCAGCGAACTAAAAAGCGACAACGATGGCGCAAGGGTCGGCGAGACGGAGTTACACTATAGCGACGCGGTCGAGGAAAAGATCGCGCTTAGCGATAGATTCGGGCTTTGGCTCAGCTTTTATCAGGGCAGTTTTGCGGACTATCTAAAGATAGTGGATTTTTATTTTAAAGATTTCGTAGGCGATAGAGCGATACTTCACGAGCTAGCAAAGCAATACGCCCAGCTGCGCGCGAGTCGCTCCGGACGCACTGCGAGACAGTTTTATCTAAGCTATAAAGATAAAATTTGATGGCAAATTTGACTAGAGTGGGTTTTGTGGGCGACATCGTCGGCCGCGCGGGACGAAGCGCGGTTATACAAAATTTGCCCAAATTTAAGCGAGAATTCGAGCTTGACTTTATCGTTGCAAACGCCGAAAACGCAAGCGGAGGCTTCGGTCTCACCGCGACAAACGCGCACGAGCTGCTAGAGTGCGGTATCGACGCGATCACGGGCGGCAACCATAGCTTTGATAAAAAAGACGTGGTTGCGCTGATGGACGCTCTGCCTATCATCCGCCCTTACAACCACTTTGCGGGCACGGCCGGGCGCGGAGCGATAAATTTGAGCAAAGATGGCAAGAGTCTAAGCGTGGTAAATTTGATGGGGCACTACGGCTTGCCGCATACGAACAACGCTTTCTTGGAGGTTGAGCGCGCACTGGGCGAGTGCGAGAGCGAAAATATCCTCATAGACTTTCACGCCGAGGCCACGAGCGAGAAAAATGCTTTTTTTAGGCTATTTTGCGGGCGAGTGGGAGCCATAGCCGGCACCCACACACACGTTGGTACCGATGATTTGCAAATAGTTAGCGGCACCGCCTACGTCAGCGACGTCGGTCTTAGCGGGGCGTTTGACGGCGTCATCGGCATGGACGCGGAAGCGCCGGTGAAGAGCTTTTTAACGGGGCTAAAGCACTCGTTTAAGGTAAATGAAAAATGTAGACGGATTTTTCAAATGGTCGTGTTTGAATTTGACGGCGGACGCTGCACGGATGCCTTTAAGGTCCGCGTGATAGACGGAGTTAGCGAGCCTTTGGTACAGCGCGCGGTGAAGCTTTAGCGTGAAAACCAAGCGTAAATTTATGCAACCAAGCGCGTATTTTAGGCTATTTTTGGCCGTGCTTTGCGTAGGGTTTGCCGCTGGCGCGGGCGCTGCGGCGCTAACCGAGGTCATACATTTTGCCGAGTTTTTGGCATTTGGTCGCGCAAAGAGCGATTTTGGCGTCACCCCTGATCAAGTTAGCGCATTTAGGCGTTTTGCGGCGGTTTTAGCTTGCGGGGCGATTGCTAGCGTAGGTTGGTACTTTTTGCATAAATTTAAACCGTTCTTAAGCGCAGGCGAGATAATCGAGGGCAAAAATCCTTTGTTTGCGTCAAATTTAGCTCATGCGTTTTTGCAGGTTTTTACCGTAGGTCTGGGCGCTCCGATCGGCAAGGAGGTCGCTCCGCGCGAGCTTGGCGCGCTGTTTGCGTCAAAAATTTGCGCCTTTTTCGCTCTTGATGCGGCTTGGTGCCGAACTCTTGCGGCTTGCGGGGCTGCAGCTGGGCTTGGCGCGGTTTATAACGTACCCTTTGCCGGAGCGATTTTTGCGCTTGAGATTTTGTTAAAAAGCTTTGATAAAAGGGCGGCTTTGGCGGCATTTGGCATCTGCGCGGTCGCTGATTTTACGGCGAATTTTAGCGTACCCCGAGAGGCTCTTTACGTCGTTAGCGACTTTAAATCAACGCCTGCAAACCTTGCGCTAGCCGCATTTGTAGGCGTTATAGTCGGCATGACGGCTAAATTTTATCAAGCAGGCGTCGCTAGAGCCGAAGCAAACCGCATAAAAGACGGTAAAATTTTGATATTTTTACCGCTTGCTTTTGCGGTTACGGCGCTTGCGGGCGCGTTTTTACCAGAAATTTTGGGCAACGGTCAAGCTGCGGCGCAAACGGCTTTTAACGAACAAATTTCAGCCCTTTATGCGCTTGGTTTGCTAGCGGTAAAGGGCGTTTGCGTACTTGCGCTTTTAAAATGCGGCGCATACGGCGGTACTCTTACGCCCAGTTTCTCGCTAGGCGCGCTTTTAGGGCTTTGTTTAGGTCTTACGGCGGCGAATTTCGCGCAGGTAAATTTAAGCGCGGCGGCTCTTTGCGGAGCGGCGGCGTTTTTGGCGATAAATTTAGACGCACCCTTTACGGCATTTGCGCTGGCTGCGGGCTTTTGCGATATAAATCTAAGCGCCGCTACGGCCGTAATGCTAAGTATCGCTTGCGCAATGGGCGCTAGAAATCTACTCTCGAAATAAAAAGGAAAAATATGGATAGCACGCAGCTTTTTTTGGCGCTAAAAAACGCGGGCGTAAAGGCTGACGCAGACGGGCCTCTTTGGTGGCCGGGAGCCGGGACTTTTGAAGTCGTAGTTGGCGCCGTCTTGATACAAAATACTAACTGGAAAAACGCCGACAAAGCGCTAAATAATCTAAAAAACGCAAATTTGATGAGCCTGGAAGGTATCGTAAAAACTCCCGCGACCGAGCTTGCCTTGCTCATAAAGCCAAGCGGCTTTTATAACACCAAAGCAAAACGCCTAAAAACGCTTTGCGAGGCGATTTTTAAAAAATTCGGAGATTCTGAAAATTTCAAAGAAAACGTTAGCCGCGAGTGGTTGCTGGGCATTAAAGGCATCGGCGCAGAGAGCTGCGACGCGGTGCTTTGCTATGCGTGCGGGCGCGAGGTGATGGTCTTAGATAGCTACGCTTTGCGGATTTTGGGCTTTTTGGGGTACGAGTTTGAAAGCTACGAAGAAGCTCGCGAGTGGCTAGAGGCCGTAGATAGCGAGCAAATTCGCAAGGCGTACGGACGCGAGCTAGAGATGAATGAAATTTACGCCAAATTTCACGGCAAGATAGTGGAGTTTTGCAAGGCGCATTTTAACGGCAAGAAGCTAGACGAAGCGGGAGAGAAAATATTAAAAAATCTCGCATAATTAAATATTTTTTATATAAATATTTTAGTTGTATTTATTAAATTTAGATACTATTACGCAATTTTTAACAAGGAGTCAAAAATGGTATATGAAAATATAATCCACACCGTCGGCAAAACGCCCGTAGTTAAAATAAATAGCGTGCATGAAGATGGCATGGCTGAAATTTACGCAAAGCTCGAATTTTTTAATCCGGGCGGATCGGTAAAAGATAGAATCGCCGCAAGTATGATCCTTGGAATGCAAAAAGAGGGCACGCTAAAAAAAGGCGACGTCATCGTAGAGCCTACCAGCGGCAACACCGGCATCGGCCTAGCTATGGCGGGCGCGGCTTTAGGCTTTAAAGTAGTGCTAGTAATGCCTGAAACCATGAGTATCGAAAGACGCAAGCTACAAGCGGCGTTCGGTGCCCAGTTTGTACTAACCGAGGGCGCAAAGGGCATGAAAGGCGCGATCGAAAAGGCAAACGAACTCGTACGCGAAAAAGGCTACGTCATGCTAAGTCAGTTTGAGAATAAATTTAATCCGCAGGCTCACGAGCTAACGACTGCAAAAGAGATAATGGACGACTTTAAGGAGCTTGACGCGTTTGTAGCTGGCGTAGGTACCGGCGGCACGCTAAGCGGCGTAGCTAAGGCGCTAAAGGCAAACGGATATAATACTAAAATCATAGCCGTCGAGCCAAACGACTCTGCCGTGATCTCGGGCGAAAAACCGGGACCGCACAAGATCCAAGGCATAGGCGCGGGCTTTATCCCGGCTACTCTTGATACCTCTTATATCGACGAGATAGAGCGCGTGGAAAACGATGAGGCTTTTGACGCCGCTAGGAAGCTGGCAAAAGAAGAGGGCGTGCTGCTAGGCGTTTCAGGCGGTGCGGCTTTGGCTGCGGCGATAAAGGTCGCAAAGAGACTAGGCAAGGGCAAAAAGGTACTTTTCGTAGCTCCCGATAACGGCGAGAGATACCTTAGTACCGCGCTTTACGAGGCGTGAGTTGGGCTTTATCGCTGAGCTAAACGAGCTAGTCGCGACCGTACGCGAGAAAGACCCCTCGGTGGCTTCGTGCTGCTACGGGGCCATTCTCATAAACACTCCGGGCATCCACGCCGTCGTTTTTCATAGAGTAGCGCACTTTTTGTATGTTAAAAATTTACGTTTTTTAGCGCGTTTCGTTTCGCAAATTTCGCGATTTTTAACGGGCATCGAGATACATCCGGGAGCCAAGATCGGCAGGCGGCTTTTTATCGATCACGGTATGGGCGTAGTTATCGGCGAGACTGCAGAGGTTGGCGATGACGTGCTGATATATCATCAAGTGACGTTAGGCGGCACGGGTAAGGAACGCTGCAAGCGTCATCCGACCGTAAAAAACGGCGTCACGATAGCAGCCGGCGCAAAAGTGCTGGGAAATATCCTAATCGGCGAAAACGCCAAAATCGGCGCAAACTCCGTCGTACTAAAAAACGTGCCGGATAACGCTACGGTCGTAGGCATCCCCGCTAGGATAGTACGCATAAACGGCGAGCGGGTCGGCGAATAGATAAATTTACCCTGGTCTGTATCTTTATAATCTAGCTCATTTTTAGCTTGATTTTAAAATTTAAAAATTAAATTTTTGCTTTTTATCCTAAATTTATAACATTTTATGATCTTTTCATTTTGCACCCCTTTTATGCGCGTTTTGCCGTATTTTTGGCGCGGTGACTAGCCGTTTTATTTGTAAGAAAAATCGTTTTTGCGCCTTAAAACCAGTTTTCATACTTGCGGTTGTTACGCCTAGCGGTACGCTAAGATAAGCTCATCGCGCCGGTAGGCTTGGCTAAATTTGAAGCATAGCGCCGGCCGCCGTTTGATTTGATAAGCGTAAATTTTTATAAATTTAGCGAGTTTGTTTTTGATTTTAGCAGACGGCAAGGGCGTTTAGAAGCGGAGCATTTTTGAGTGATAAAATTTTCTGGCTGGTAATTTTTGCTATATGAATTCGGATTTTATCCGCTTTAGGCCTCCTGCCAAGCAAAAATTTCTAGCGCTATTAAAATTTAGGCAAAAAAGCTTGCTAAATTTAACCAAATTTTACCGCCCGGTTTTATTCGTCGTTTTAAAATTAGGTATTGCATCAAGTGCCTGCAAGTTTGGACGTAGATTTTATTGCTAGAGCGGCGAATTCTGCCTTGTTTGCAGCTTGCGGGTTTTATCTAAAATTTCCCGAGTTTTTTCCGACGTAAAATTTTGCGTTACGAACTTTTTTATCGTGATTAAATTTAAAGCCGTTTTGCCGGTTATTATCAAATTTAATGGACTTTAGCATAAAAACGTATCAAAACCGAGTTTTTAAGCCGAGGCTTTATGCGCAAAATTTCACGTTTTTTCGGTTTTACGGATTGTCGTCCGTGAGATGCGGCAAGCTTGGGGTTTGGGTTTTTAGTCGCTTTATCGTTTTAGCCGATTTGCTAAATTCTATTAGATCCTCGACCGTTTTTACCTCGCTAGGAAGCTTTTGCAGTGAGTATTTAAAAATTTCAGCTGCCGCGATAGCGTCGTTAAGGGCTCTGTGGTGGGCGTTATTTATACCTAAAATCTCTTTTAGCGTACCTAGTCCGTATTTTGGCGAGGCGATAGTGCGGCGGGCTAGATCGATCGTGCAGAGTTTGCGGTTTAGCAGCTCTCCGTATCCTAGCGCCTCCAGCGTCGCGCTGATAAAGCCGTAGTCAAAGCGGACGTTGTGTGCTACGAAAACGCTCTGGCCTAGAAAGACCTTAAACTGCTCCATGACAAAGGCTAGGCTAGGTGCGTTTTTTAGGTGTTCTGCGGTGATACCCGTTAGTTCGCTGATATTTTCCGGGACGTATGGTGCGTACACGAATGTTTCAAATTTGCCGATTATTTCGCCATTTTGTAGCTTTAGCGCGCCGATTTCGATGATCTGGCCGCTATTTATGCCGCCGCTGGTTTCTATATCCACGACGCAAAAAATTTGATCTTTTATCTCATTGCGCCGCGTTTTTAGCTCGATTTGGTTTTTTGCGGTACGGGTTATGTCAAGCCCCAGCGCGCGCCACATCTGCACATCGCGAACATCAAAAAGCTCGGCGTATTCGTCCATTTGCTTTGTCGCGGCGACAAAGTCCGCGTAGGCTACGTTTCGCTTGGCGATGACGGCTAGTAAATTTTCAAAATCTTGGTTCAAAACTCGAGCTTTAGCGAGCGGATAGAGTGCTCGTATGAATTTGACGAAAATATATAACTGCCCGCCACGACGATATCCACGCCCGCTTCATCGAGCTGCGCGACGTTTAGTCCCGTCACGCCTCCGTCGACTTCGATCATGCATTTAGCGTTTTTGCGTTCGATCATTTCGCGTAAATTGCAGGCTTTTTCGAGCACCGAAGGGATAAATTTTTGACCGCCAAATCCCGGATTTACGCTCATTAGCAGCACCATATCGACCTCGTTTACGATGTGCTCGATCGCCGAGATCGGAGTATGCGGGTTTAGCACGATAGCAGGCCCTACGCCGTGGCTACGGATGTGATCTATTAGGCGTAGCGGGTGCTTTTCCTCCTCGATGTGAAAGCTTAAAAATTTAGGCTTCAGAGGCAAAAAAAGATCGGCGAAAAAGGTATTATTTTGAACCATCAGATGTATATCTAGCGGCTTTGTAGCAGCCTTGGCTACGGCGTTTACTACGACGGGGCCGATGGTTAAATTTGGCACGAAATGCCCGTCCATCACGTCAACATGTACAAGATCGGCTCCGGCTTCGCAGATGGCCTCGATCTCAGCCCTTAAATTTCCAAAATCCGCCGATAAAATACTAGGCGCTACATACATTTTTTATCCTTTATTTACTTAGAAAAAATATCGCATCCGAGCCGTCTATATCAAGCCGCACCAAGACGCCTCGGTTTTTATTGTTTTCGTCTTGAGTTACCTCTAAGATATGCGGCAGGGTAAAGCTCACGGTTATGCCCTGCCTGGCTAGCTGCGATTCGATGCGGTCGCAAATAACGCTTAGTAGATCGGCATACGCTTGAGATAGGCTTAAATTCTCGCTATTTTGGAGTAAAATTTTACACATCTTTTTGATATCGTTTTTTTGTAGGCATAGGATAAATTTAGCCTCCAGATCGCCGTAAAATGCGACTGAGCCGATATTAAATTTACCCTCTTGGCAGCTAAAACGCTCTATGGCGGTGCTTATTTTCGTAACCGTAGAACCGGACATTGAGGCTAGAGTGTCCGTTACCGTCGCTAAGAGGCTCGGCAAGGCGTTTATGATATCTTTGGTGAGATTTTTGGGCCTTTCTTCTCCAGATCCGCCCCCGCCCGCGATAGTACCGTCGTCTTCGTAAAATTCGCCAAGGCTCTTATAAACCAAGATGCCGTAGTCCTCAAGGTCGTTTTTTAGGACTTGAGACGTGCTGGCTAGTTTTAAGCCGCATACGACGATAGCGGCTCCATACTCGGCGCAGACGGTAGAGAGCTTGGCTAAAAAAGATACGCCGTGGATGTTTATCGAGCTTGATTTGCTCATATCAAAGACAAAAAATTTAAAGCCTATTTTTAATGAATTATTAAACGTCTTTTGGTCGAAATTATTTATGAAAGCCGAGTCGATAAAGCCCTCTAATTCGTATATGACGACATTTTCTTTGAGCGTGGTTTTTATGTCTTTTTTACTAGATTTTATCTGCGTGAGATAGACTGAATACTCAAAGTTTTTATGAAGGCTTTTAAATTCTTTTAGATCCTTAGCTATCGTCGGGATATAGCCGATACCCGAGAGCTTAAGGGCAATTTGGCGTTTTTGGTCGGCATCGTCGTTAAAAACTATGATGCGTCTATTTGCGTATTCTGGTTTAAACTCTCCCCAAAATAGCGCCGCTACGTTTGCGGTCTCGAAAAAAGATAAATTCGTCATGCCCTTTGACATTCTTTTAAGCGCTTTAAATTTAACTTCGTTATAGTCGCAAAAGCCTACGCTAGCGCCGTTAAATGCGGCTAGTTTTAAAACGGCTTCAAGGATTAGATTAAAACCGATTTTATTAAAATAAACGGCGTTTTTAAGGGATATTAAGATGTAGCGAGGGGATTTTTGGCGAATAGAATTTATATTTTTTTCGCTGATTTCATACTTAGATACGTCTCCGTCAAGAAAGCCCAGAGGATAAAAAATGGCCGTATCGTCTTTAAATTTTAATCTCATAAAACGCCTAGAAATTTCCCGATTTATAGCAGGGTTTAAATTTGCCCGCAGATCTCGCAAAATAAAATATGTTTAAATTTTATTATTTTATCCTTTTTATCCATAATTTTAGTTTAAAACATTGTACTCGCGTAAAAACCGATCGGAGCATTTAAGTTAATATTTTGCTTATTTTAGATAAAATCAGGAAAAATTTTTAATTTTAAGGAAATAAAATGTCAAGAGTATGCGCAATAACAGGCAAAGGCCCAATGGTAGGCAACAACGTCAGCCACGCCAAAAATAGAACTAAAAGAAGGTTTTTGCCAAATCTAAGAACCATCCGCGTTACGCTAGAGGACGGCACTACGAGAAAGATCAAAGTAGCTGCTTCTACGCTAAGAACGATGAGAAAACAGTCACGCTAAATTTACCGCAAATTTGAGGAGTTGTCTTTGTTTAAAAAGATTTTAAAATTCCTCAACTGGTCGAGTTCTGCCAAACCTCAAATAAATCTCAATACCGAACTTTACGAACAACTTCGCCCGTTTCGCCTACCGCTCATCTTAGTCGTTTTGATGATGACGATCGGCGCTATGGGTTATGTCGCGATTGACGGCTTTAGCCTATCTGACGCGATATATCAGGCGGGTATGACTTTTACGACCGTCGGATTTACCGAGGTTGCGCCCATTTCCCCGGCTGGACGGCTTTTTACCATCACGTTTATTTTACTCGGTTTTGCCGTTTTTACGTTTTCTACGGGTTTGATGCTCGAGGTTTTAAAAAAAGGCGCGCTCGTAGCGATCATAAAGGAGAGACGAATGCTATATAAGATCGCAAGGTTAAAAAACCACTTTGTTATCTGCTATCACAACCAATACACATTAGAGCTAAGCCGAGAATTTAGGGAAAATCACATCCCATTTATCGTTATCGATCCGCGCGAGGATCTACCTGAAATCGCGGAAAAATACAAGTATCCATACTATATCGTCTCTCAGCCGCACACGCAAACCGCGCTTTTGAAAACGCATTTTTCAAGCGCAAAAGGTATGATCACGCTAAGCTCTAATATCGCCGACAATATCGCGCTTATCGCGACCGTAAGGCTTTTTGAAAAAGAGATTGGACGCAAAAAGCCCTATTTTATAATGACAAACTCCGATAACCAAGACGATACCGAACGCCTAAAAAAACTCGGCGCAAACAGCGTCGTGAGCCCGTCGAAACTCGTCGCCCAGCGCCTTAGCGCCATGAGCGTGCGACCCGATATGGAAAATTTACTTGAGCAGTTTTTGTATAAACAAGACTCGCCGATCGACATCGAGGAGATCCTGGTTCCCGACTACTCATGGGTGCGCTTTAAACGCCTAAAAGAAACTAACCTGCGAAATATAACGAACGCCGACGTCGTTGGCATCAAAGACGTAAATAACAATTTTATCCCGATGCCAAAGGGCGATACGCTAATCGGCACGGGCACAAAGCTACTAGTTATCGGCACGGGCGAGTCGATACGCCTAACCAAACGCGTCATAAAAAGCAAGCATAAGCCAGAAGAGCTAAAATATGTCTAAAATTTGAGACAATTTATGCGTATTTTAATTTTGCCTTTGCCTAGATAGCCGTAAATTTAACGCTAAAATAAGGGATTGATCCGATCTTTTACTCAAATTTAAATTTTACAAAAGCATCTTTTGGATTTAAATATCGTAAAAATTTAAGCTATTTAGAAAAGGAACTAAACCGCCGTAAATTTTATGGAATGTTCCGAATTTGACGCTTTTTAACCCTCTCTTAAAATAACATTTGCTAAAATTAAACCAAACTTTAATTAAAGGAGCAAAGATGTTTCACGAGGATAGAGAGCTTATAACTAAGCTAAAAGGTACAAACGCACACTTTACATCGCTTTTTGATAAGCACAACGACCTGGACGAAAAGATCGCCGAAATGCAAAAAGGCAATGTCTACAACGATGCGGAAGTAGATGCTCTAAAACGCGAGAAACTCAGACTAAAAGACGAAATCTACGCATTTTTAGCCGAGTATAAAAAAGAAAATAATCTTTGACTTGTCCGCGGCGGACGATTTGCTCCGCCGTTTTCTGCTTCAAATTCTCTCAAATTTTATCTTTGATTAGCTGCGAATCGCGCTAAATTTAATTCAAAACCAAGCCGTAAAACCACCGTAAAATATTAAATTTTGTTTTTTAAAATTTACAACGCGGCTACGTCGAAATCTTTTTGAGTAGCCAAAAGACCGCCGTTCCAAGGCATAAAATAATAACCGCTCAAATATAACCCATCTTATTTTTTACCTACTTTTGCCGAAGTTTAATTTATTTTTCGTTTATTATAACACAAACTTACGGCTTTTCGGAAAGGCCGTGATTTAAGAGAAAATTCGCTAAAATTTATAAAAGTTTAAAAAGGATGGAAAATGGATGAGACAAAGAGTGTTTTTATCAACCGCGAGCTTAGCTGGCTACGCTTTAACTCGCGCGTTTTAGCACAATGCGAAAAGGCGTTACCGCCGCTTGAAAAGCTAAAATTTATCGCGATTTATATGACGAATTTGGATGAGTTTTACATGATCCGCATCGCGGGACTAAAGCAGCTTTTTGCCGCAGGGGTCGCAGCTAGCGGTAGCGACGGCATGAGTCCGCTCGATCAGCTAAGAGAGATCAGAAAATACATCAAAGACGAACTCGTGCTCGTGGAAAAACACTATAAAGACGCGCTAAAAGAACTCGCGCAAAACGGGCTTTTTATAAAAAATTACGACGAAATTTCGCCCGAGCTTCGCGCCAAATGCGACGAGTATTTTTTCTCAAACATCCTGCCCGTCATCGTGCCTATCGCGGTTGATGCCACGCATCCGTATCCTCATCTAAACAACCTTAGCTTTAGCCTAGCCGTTAAGCTTGCCGATGCAGATAGTCCAGAGATCATAAAATTTGGCATGATACGTATCTCGCGCGTTTTGCCGAGATTTTTTCAGACTAGCGATAACGTCTACGTGCCGATAGAAACGATCGTACACCGCCACGCGGAGGAGATTTTTCCGGGTTACAAGCTACTTAGCTCGGCGGCGTTTAGGGTTACCAGGAACGCCGATATCGTCATCGAGGAAGAAGAGGCGGACGACTTTATGATGATCCTCGAGCAGGGGCTAAAGCTACGCCGAAAAGGCGCCTTTGTCCGCATGCAGATACAAAAGGACGCCGACGCCGAGATAGTCGAGTTTCTAAACTCGCACATGAAGATTTTTTATAAGGATATCTACGAGTACACCGTCCCGCTCACGCTAAATTCGCTCTGGCAAATCGTGGGAAATAAAGAATTCTCGCACCTCTGCCTGCCGCCGTATGCACCAAAGACATTGCCGCCTTTTAGCACTCATCTCTCGATGTTTGACGTCATCGATAAAGAAGACGTGCTAGTCGTGCATCCCTACGAGAGCTTTGATCCCGTCGTTCAGTTTATCAGGGAGGCGAGTAAGGATCCGCGCGTGATTTCGATCCGCATGACGCTCTACCGCGTCGATAAAAGCTCGCCTATCATCCAGGCTCTCATCGACGCCGCAAACGACGGCAAGCAAGTAACCGTGATGGTTGAGCTAAAGGCGAGGTTCGACGAGGAAAACAACCTGCACTGGGCAAAGGCTCTAGAGGATGCCGGCGCGCACGTGATATACGGCATCACGGGCTTTAAGGTACACGCAAAAGTGAGCCAAGTCATCCGTCAAGAGGGCGGCAAGCTCAAATTTTACATGCATCTATCCACCGGTAACTACAACGGCGGCTCGGCGAAAATTTACACCGACGTGAGCTATTTTACGAGCAGGGCGGAGTTTGCGAGCGATACGACGACGTTTTTTCACATACTTTCGGGCTTTTCTAAAAACCGCCGTTTGCAGACGCTCTCTATGTCGCCGATGCAGATAAAAGAGCGCGTGCTAGAGATGATAAAGACCGAGACCGCGCACAGCGAGCAGGGCAGGATCGTGGCCAAGATGAACGCGCTTGTTGATAGCGACATCGTGGATGCGCTGGTAAAGGCTAGTAGCGCAGGCGTAAAGATTGATCTCATCGTGCGCGGCATCTGCTGCGTGCGCCCGGGCGTAAAGGGTCTAAGCGAAAATATCCGCGTGAGATCGCTCATCGGCAAATACCTTGAGCACGCGAGGATATTTTATTTCAGGCATGCCGAGCCTCAAATTTACATCGCATCCGCCGACTGGATGCCGCGAAATCTCGAGCGCCGCCTAGAGCTCATGACGCCGATAATAGATAAAAATTTACAAGAGCGCTTGCTCGAGTTTTTGCGCTTGCAGCTTAGCGATAACGAGCTGGCGTTTGAGCTGCAAAACAGCGGCGAATACGCCAAAGTAAGGCCAAAAGAGGGTGACGCGCGCATAAACTCGCAAGAGGTGCTTGAGGAGTACGTGAGCGGGATATACAAGGCGACGAAAAAGGATACCGATAAGGGGAAGAGCGAGCAGATGGTGGCAAAACTGCTAAAAGAAAGTTAAGCGGCTCGTCTTTTGAGTGCTTTTTGCGGATTTCGTTAAAATTTGACTCGATAGGCTACATGCCTTATCTTCGTCAAATTTTAACTTCAAAACCCCAAAAATCATCTCAAAACAAGCGTAGCGTTTTTGAGAAGCAAAATGTTTCTATAAAATACTTCGCCTTATCGTTTTACGTTCAAATTTGAAGCTAAATTCGGCTAAATTTATAAATTTAGCTTCAAATTTTACTTGCCAGACCCGCATCTTGAAACTGCTAAATTGGTCGAGCAAATTTGTAAAAATATACGCGTGCGGCAAATTTTACTTTGCCGAGTTTTTGGTTACAAGCATTTCGGTCAAAAATTTAAAAAACAAAATATAAGTAATAAAATGATTTCTTTCAACGCCTTTTTCTCTGGTTTTTCGCTCAGGCTCTCGCTGATTTTACCCATCGGAGCTCAAAATGCCTTCGTGCTAAAACAAGGCATCAAAAAACAGCATGTTTTTCTAGTTTGCGCTATCTGCGCGCTTAGCGACGCCGCGCTGATCTTTGCGGGCGTATCGGGGTTTGGCTACGTGGTTGAGCGCTATCCTATCATCAAAACCGCCGCGCTTTGGGGCGGATTTGTATTTTTGAGCATTTACGGAATTCGTAGCCTTTATAGCGCGTTTAGTGCCTCGCATGTGCTAACAGCGGGCGGCGAGGAGGCGCACAGTGCGGCTAAAACGGCGCTTCTAACGCTAGCTTTTACGTGGTTAAATCCGCACGTTTATCTTGACACGGTCGTGCTTCTTGGCTCGGTTTCTACGAAATTTGGCGAGAGCGCCGGGCTCTTTGGCGCGATGTTAGTGATCAGTGAGTAAGCATGCTAAATTTGACGATAAAATTTGAACTGCTTTGCGACAGTATTTGCTTAAGTTTACGCTCCACAAGTAAAATTTAATGCTTATGGTAGTAAAATTTTGCAAATTTATATTTTTAGGAGAAGCGATGAAAAAGCTGATTATTTTTATGATTGCGCTACTATTTTGCGGGTGCGGCATAGCATCAAAGGGTGATGGAGGCTCAAGAGAGATGAATTTTCACATAGCAAAGAGGGTGGCTATAGATATGTCTGGAGGCTGGATTGAGTTTAATAAAGAAAATTACGATAAATTTTGGAGAAATTTAAGAGGCTCGGTCAATAAAAAATATGATTTAGACTGGATTAAAGCGGATGCTTATTCTATGGTAAATTTAAATATAGAGTTTTTAAAATCGGCTCTTGAAACTTACAAAAATAAAAAGGTAACTAAAACGGCTAAGTTTATATCTTACGAGGAAAATATTGAAAATTTGGTTCCGACAATATCGGGCTATAATACCGAGCAAGAGTATAAATCGAAAATGATAATAAAACAGGCTATAGCGATATACAATGGGCAACTCGAAATTTTTAGGAATGGTGGCGAATTTGATTTTTATCTTTACGTTATGCATGTTTTAAATATTAGCGATAACGGCTTTCAAATGCACTTTGATTTTCCTAGAATACATATAATAGGCAACAGCAAGGATGATATAGAAAGGCGTCTAAAAACGGCTCTGGAGTTAAGGTACAATCTAAACAACCTTTTTGACAAAAACCATCAGTGGTAGAGCTGGATTTTAGCCGAATGAACGACCAAATTTACCTCATCGGCGACGTTCACGGCTGCTATAAAACCCTTTGCGCTCTGATAGATCGCTTGCCGCGCGGCGCTGATTCTAAAATTTACTTCGTCGGCGATCTGATAGACCGCGGCGAGGGGAGTTTTGAGGTCGTGCAGCTAGCGATGCGGCGCGGTTACGCAGCCGTGATGGGCAATCACGAGTATCGCCTCTTGCAGCACAAAGACGCATTTTTACGCGGTGAGACGCCTAGCGACCCGCGCTGGTTTTACCTAAACGGCGGCGCGCAGACTTTCGCCTCCTACGCCAAAGCTAGCCGTGCACAAAAGCTCGCGCATATAGAGTTTTTGTCAAATTTACCGCTTTATTTGGAGTTTGTCGAGTTTAAAAACGCACAAGGCAGGCGCCTCGTCGCGTCGCATTCGGCGATTGGGCGGATGTGGGCGCTACGCAACTCACACGGCGATAGCGCGGCGGAGTTTAGGCAGCATGTGCTTTGCGGCAGAGGCGATTTTAGCCAAAACGAAGGCGTCTTTAACGTCTACGGCCATACGCCAATCGCTGAGCCTGATATCACGGAATTTGGCGCAAATATCGACACGGGCTGCGTTTATAAGCATGATTTCGGCCGTCTTTGCGCACTCGAGTTTCCGAGCATGCGGGTTTTTATTCAGGAAAATATCGAGGATGGCGGGTGAGGCTATTGGGCTAGAATTTCATCGTAGCTTTCTTTGATATTAACTATTTCATTATCTATAAAATCACAACTTAGGCGCAAAATTTTACCATTCGAAAACATGTCTCTGACATGCGCCGCTAGGATACCTGCATTTTTGTCGCTTGAGCAAGGTATCCTAAAAATAATTTCCTTTTCTATGTCGTCTACAAAATTTGTTTTTTTGTTTAGATTTTGATATAAATTTCTTGTTGTGATTCTGACTGCAGAGCCATAGTACTTGCCGTCAAGCGTACACTCTGCCAACGTTTTTATTAACCCGCCTTTTATATCAAAGACGGAATAAAAATCTCGTTCCGTAATTTTAATCTCCTCTTTTAACATTTTGTATGCTCCTCTTTTTATTAAAATTTTGCTTTTTACAAATATGTCATATTTTAGTAAAAATTGGCTAAATAAATTTTTGTGCCATTTTTAAAATTTGGCATTTTTAAGATACGGGTCTCGGTGAGTAAAATTTGAAGCCAAATTTACAAATTTAGCCAAATTGGACCCCAAATTTGAACGCAAAACGATAAGGCGGAAGTATTTTGCGATAGATTTAAATGTTGTGTAGATAAAATTTTGCGTAGGCTGGACAGGTAGTCCGCCGAGCAAAATTTTAGCAAACTCATTTAAAGATACGCAAAAGACAACGCCTTCATAGTTTACGTATCTTGGCGATTTCGTCGCGTAATGCCGCCGCCTTCTCAAACTCCAGCTGCTCCGCCGCCTCCAGCATCTGTTTTCTTAGCTCTTTTATTATGCTCGCTCGCTCGGAGGCAGGCATTTTTTCTAGATTTTTGCCGCGTTTATATATCTCGCCTTCATCCTCGACGTGCAAGCTCTCCTCGATGTTTCGGCTAGCCGAGCGCGGGACGATGCCGTGAGCGCGGTTGTATTCCTCTTGCATCTTGCGGCGCGCTAGCGTCGTATCCATCGCTTCTTGCATGGATTTGGTAATCTTTTTGGCAAACATCAGCACCCGGCCGTTTACGTTTCTAGCCGAGCGCCCCATCGTTTGGATTAGGCTCGTCGTCGAGCGTAAAAAGCCCTCCTTATCGGCATCCATGATGGCTATGAGGCTAACCTCGGGCAGATCAAGCCCTTCTCTTAGCAAATTTATGCCGATAAGCATATCAAACTCGCCTCCTCTTAGCCCGCGGATAATCTCGTTTCGCTCGACGGCGTCGATGTCTGAGTGCATGTATTTGACCTTGATACCAAGCTCGGTGTAGTAGCGGCTGAGTTCCTCGGCCATCTTTTTAGTGAGCACGGTGACTAGTACGCGCTCGTTTCTCTCGATGGTTTTTTTCGCCTCGTCAAATAAAATTTCCACCTGATTTTCGCTGTCTTTTATCTCGATTAAGGGATCTAGCAGTCCCGTCGGGCGTAAAATTTGCTCGTAGACGTGGCCACAGCTTAAATTTATCTCGTATTCGTTCGGGGTCGCCGAGACGAAAAGAAATTTGGCGCGTTTGTTTATAAATTCGTCAAATTTAAGCGGACGGTTATCAAGCGCGGACGGGAGGCGAAAGCCGTACTCCACCAGCACCTCTTTGCGGCTGCGGTCGCCTGCGTACATACCGCGAAACTGCGGCAGGCTCACGTGGCTTTCGTCCACGATGACTAGGTAGTCCTTGCCTCCCAGCTCGAAATAATCAAACATCGAATACGGCGTCTCTCCTGCCTTTTGCCCGGTGAGGTGGCGTGCGTAGTTTTCGATGCCCTTGCACATGCCCGTGCTGCTCATCATTTCTAGGTCAAACTCCACTCGTTGTTTTAGGCGCTGAGCCTCGACGAGCTTGCCTTGCTCGTTAAATTCTTTTAGCCGCTCTTCTAGCTCCTCTTCGATCTGTTTGATGGCGATTTTTAGGCGGTCTGCGCCCACGATAAACTGACTCGTGGCATAAAGCGTAAATTTACCCACGTCTTTTAGCTTTTTGTTTTCCAGCACGTCAAAGTGATACATCGCGTCTATCTCGTCGCCGAAAAACTCGATGCGAAGCGCCTCGTCGCCCCAATATGCGGGATAGACGTCCACTACGTCGCCGTTTACGCGAAAGTCGCCTCGGTCGAAGTAGTTATCGTTTCGCTTGTAGCCCATATCGACGAGCTTTTGCAGCAGTGCGCGTTGGTTGATTTTTTCGCCCACGCCCAGATACGCGACCATGCCTTGGTATTCGCTAGGATTGCCTAAGCCGTAGTTGGCCGACACCGACGCCACGCACACGACGTCGTCAAAGCTGAGCAAACTAGCCGTCGCAGAGAGACGCAGACGCTCGAGTTCCTCATTTACGGAGCTGTCTTTTTCGATAAAAAGGTCTTGACGCGGGATATAGGCCTCGGGCTGATAGTAGTCGTAGTAGCTGATGAAATACTCCACGTGATTTTTAGGGAAAAAGCCCTTAAATTCGCTATAAAGCTGCGCGGCGAGGGATTTGTTGTGCGTCATGATTAGAGTGGGCATATTTAGCTCTTTTATCACGTTTGCCATCGTAAAGGTCTTGCCCGAGCCCGTGACGCCTAGAAGCGTTTGGTATTTGTTACCCGATCTTACGGAGGCTACGATATTAGCGACTGCGCGGGCCTGATCCTCGCTCGGGCTAAATTTGGACGAAATTTCAAAATTTTTCATTTTTTACCTTAAAAATCAGCTTTTTTTGTTACAATTACGTAAAATTATACCAAAACTAAGGAAAAAGATGTTTGATAACGATAAAGTACTAAACACTCTAACCGACAAGGTAAACGACCTGCTGGCTAGATATAACGAAATCTGCGAAGAAAACGAATCTCTACGCAACGAACTGATCAGCGTCAAAGCCCAAAACGAAGCCAAAACAAACCAAATCGCGCGACTAGAAGAAGACCTAAGAACCAAAAATACCGAGAGCGACGACGTTATCCGCAAGATCGAAGCGGTACTGGGAAAGTAAATTTGGGCGACGCGACTAATGAAAAAAATAACGGTAAAGATAGCCTCCACATCCTATAATATAAGCCTCGAGGATGAATTTGCCCAAAGCTTTGAAAAAGAGTGGGAGACGTTTACCGGGGGGAAGAGATGTCTAGATGTTAAGGAGCTGCTTAGCGCCTATGTACAAAAATGCTACGAAAACTATCAGCGCGAGCGCGAACTGCGCTCTTTGGCGCAAAAGCTAACTAAAGAATTTAACTAAAAATATCTAAATTTATACATTTTCCGTCGCCGTAGTCTACTTTTTAGACTTTTAGCGCGTTTTTGAGAGCGCGCTTTACTGCATTTGCTTGGCTTTTTATGTTTTTTGTGCGGCGTGTTTGTCTATGTTTTAGACTTTTATAGGAGTTTTGCGGACGATAAAGTAGCAGCTATGGGCTAAAATAGGCTATTTATTCACGTTTTTCGTAAAATTTGCATTGATTTTTTATAAATTTATATTTTTTTAAGTATTTTATATATATAATTCCGCCAACTGCATAAGTGTATGCAGAAATAAAAATAAGGAGTCTCATATGAGAAAAGGTTTTACAATGATCGAGTTGATCTTCGTGATCGTTATTTTAGGTATCCTAGCTGCTGTTGCTATCCCAAGACTAGCTGCGACTCGTGATGATGCAGAGGTTTCAAAAGCTGCTACAAACATCCAAACTATGGTTTCTGACCTTGGCACATACTATACGTCTCAAGCTCGATTTTCTTCAACTCTGTCTGACATGACGGGCGTATCTAGTCCTGTTAAAGTTAAAACAGAAACTTGCTTTACAGTTAATACTGGCGATATAAGCAATCCTAATGGTACTATAGGTGTAACTGTAACAAATGGTTCTGGTGTTTGCCAAAGACTATGGCAACTTCCTGGTCTAGCTGAACTAAATGCTAAAATTGTTAGAGACGGTGGCAAGCTAAAATTCGGTGGCGTAGGCGTTCAATACTAATAGTGTCCTGCTTTTAGCTAGCAAAAATGTTAAGCCCAAATTTGCCTAGAGCGAATTTGGGCTTTTTTTATTTGTGCTGAAAATACACTTTAAAGGAAATGACTTGAAAGCGGCGTTTACTTTAATAGAACTTATTTTCGTTATTTTAATAATAGGCATCCTAGCCGTAGTAGCTATCCCTAGACTAAACGCCACCAGGGACGATGCGCAGTCCTCTACTGCAGCCAGCAATGTCGCTGTGGCCGTAATGGATATACTCAGCTACTATACCTCGACCGGCTCTTTTACTGACATAAAATCTATGTCAAATGTAGTAATAGACAATGACGGCAAAATAAAAGTAAAAGACTCTGACTGCTTCCAACTATCCGTAGCTAACGCTACTGCTAGTGATGTAGATACTAGCAAAGGTATAGAAGTGGGCAGCCCCATACTAAAAGTTATAGGTATAACCGGGGGTAACAGTGCGTGTGTAACTGCCCAAGAGCTAACTCGTGACATTCTTGTTGCTAGTCCTATAAATTTAGGGCAAGGGCAAGTGAGGTATTAAAAGATAACGAGATATTGAAGTTATTTTGATTTTTAAGCGTCTTATGTTGAAATAAGGCGCTTTATTTTATATGATTTTTACACTAAAATGTAGAAATAAAGAGGATATAGTATGAGACGTGGTTTTACGATGCTTGAGCTTGTTTTTGTTATCGTTGTTTTAGGTATTTTGGCTAGTATAGCGGGGGTTAAGATATTTGCTACTAGAGATGATGCTTTGATTGCTAGAGCTAGAAATAATGTAGCTTCTATAAGAAGCGGTATAATCAATAAATACAGTGCAAATATGATGAGAGGTAGTTTTGGTTATCCTGCTCAGCTCGAAAAAACTGGTAGTTCAGTACCTTTTGATGACGTGATTCAAGGCGGTGCAAAAGACTGGACAAAAAGCGGTAACAATTATACTTTTAAACTAGGTTCAAAAACAGTATTATTTACTTACGATTCTAGAAATGGTACGTTTGACTGCCCTCATAGTCAGTCGTTGTGTAAGGCACTTACGGAGTAGGCGGCTTTTTAAAAAGGTTGCAAACGGCTTGAGTCCTAGACTGTTTGTATACTACTATGAAAATTTACCCAAAATTTAATTAACATCAAAGATAAGATTTTTCGGCTATATTTTAAAATATAGCCGAATTTTTACGGCTTTTAAATTTATAAAATATATTCTCTGTTATATCGTTTTTTATGATTTATTTTTCCATAAATAAACTAAATTTTCTTAAAGACTAAAAAATGAATTTTAACTATGTATGCCTTTTGCAAATATACTCCATTGGTTTTTAAATTTTTAGCGATTATTCTATTGTATTTTTGCTATTTTAGTTACGGCTTGGCGGTAGAAAAATATTAAAATCCAAAAGCTCACAATAAACAAATGATTAATTAGCAAGCAAAAAATCATAATTCGGGCATATATGGTATAAAAAAACTAAAAATATGAAATTAAACCTTGCGGCCTAGCAAAATGTTTTATATACTCAAATTATAGGCCGCTTTAGCTCTTATGTTCGCCTTATTTTATTTACTATAAAGCTTGGTTGTAATGTAAAAAATTGCCACGGCGTATGCGTCATTTTTTGTAATTTTGCAAGTCTGTTTAAGTAAAAATTGCCGCTTAAGATACACGGCAATTCCAAAAATTAGAGGATATAATATTATGGTTAAATTAAGTCCTTTATTTGAAAATCTATCTCAAGAAATAGCCAAAATGAATTTAAGCGTAGCAACCGTCTTTTCGGCAGATGTGCATAAAAGGCGTCAAAGTCGGCTTTGCTTCATGCCCTTTCTAATCTACTCTGTAATCCCATAAAAGCAATAAATATCAAATCAAAGTTGCAACGGTTTGGTTGGTATAAAATCAGATAAAAAAGGTTGCCTACGAGTACGACATTGCCGCTTCATACGGCATTTGTCGCTATCATAAAAGCAATTAGGCGATATAGGCTAGACATGGTATATAAAAATAGCCAAGGCCGCACGACTCTATAGGCCGCAATACATGCTATCGCGACTTTACGTATAATAATGCAATGATAGCAAGCAAGCGTGATTAACAAGGCAAGCGAATAATACAAATCTCAAAAGTCGTTTTTAAAATTTAGTGAGGTCCAACTGAACATAAATGCCGAATTTAAGTGATTTTAAAGAGAGAGGCAGTCTAAAAATTTAAGTAAAACCGCCAACAATGGAGATAAAACCGGCTTAGTGAAGCTTATGTTAGATAAACGGAATTAACGAAGCAAACGAATAATACAAATCTCAAAACTGGCGATGGAGATAAAACCGGCGTAATGAAGCGCAGGCTAGATAAATTTGAGCCGCGAGCCAAAACGGCTGATCGGTAATAATTGGCAACCGATTCTGCCAGAGGTAAAAATAAATACCGCCGCCAAATTTATAATACCGAATTTAACTTCGCAAATGGCCTAAATTTAAGCAAAATGCATTAAATTTAAGTGCTAAAAATAGCGGAGCTAAGCTTTACTAAAATTTATCAAAGCCGCTAGCCGAGGGGTAAATTTGGTATAACAAGGCAAGATAATAAAAAAGTGGAATATGAGAAGCGGCAATCAGGCGAGGCGCCGCCGATTACGAAATAAACTTCGGCGCGGCTTTAGGGAGCGCAAATTGCACCCCCTGCCGCAAGCCGCGCGTAAATTTAAACCGCTACCGAAACTGGCGATTTTTTGGATTATTATTGTAAAATGCGGATCTAAAAACCGACTAATACCAAAATATACAAAAGGCAAGCCGTGTGCGAAGATGAGATAAAATACTACGAAATTTTGTTAAGCGGGTTAAATTTGGCACCGCTCACTTATCACTACGGCGGTGATTTAGAGCCTTTTTGCGCAGTTACGGTTACGGTTAGAGGCAAAGAAACGCTAGGCTACGTTTTTAGGCAAGTAACAAAACCTAGCTTTAAAACCGCCCAGATATCGGCCGTGCGCGCGCAGACTTTAACTCAGATTCAGATCTCGCTGCTGAGGTTTATCTCGCATTATTACGTCGTAAATTTATCCGTCGCCGCAGGTCTTTTTACTCCGCTTGACGTAGGCGCGCCGTGCCCTGCGTTTTGCGAAAAAAAAGCGGACGAGCGGGCTTTAGGCGATAATAACGACTTAAATTTAAACGCCAAAATCCGTAAAAAAGAGGGGCGAAATTTACCCATAGAGTCAAACGATGCCGCGCAGACTAGCGATTTGGATTTTGGATTTACCTCCGTAGTTGGCGTATCCAAGACTAGCGCATGCCAAGCAAATTTAAAATCAAATTTAGCCAAAAACGCTAGCCAAAACGGCGACGCGACTTTGACGGAGGCAAATTTATCGGCGGGTGCTTCGTCGCCACAAACGGCTCAAAATCAAAAACAAACGCTAAATTTGATAAACCGCCAAGAATCGGTCGCAAATAAAAAGCCCTTTGAAACGCCAAATTTAAGCGACGAACTAGAGCCTAAAATATTCTTAAAAGCCCCGAGCCTAAACCCGGCCCAACAAGAGGCGCTAAATTTTGCTAAAAGCCGTAAAACCAGCCTTATTTTCGGCGACACGGGAAGTGGTAAAAGCGAGATTTATTTTTCGCTTATCCGTGAATATTTGCTTGAGGGTAAACAGGTTTTGCTTTTGATGCCCGAAATCTCGCTAACGCCGCAGATGACGAAGCGGCTAAAGAGCTATTTTGGCGAAAAATTCGGCGTGTGGCACTCCAAAATAACCCCAAAAAAGCGCGGCGAGATCCTACAAAAATTTCAGAGTCGCGAGATAAATTTGATCGCGGGCGCGCGCTCGGCGCTATTTTTGCCCTTTAGCGAGCTTGGGCTAATCATCGTCGACGAGGAGCACGACGACAGCTACAAATCCGCGCAAAATCCGCATTACAATGCCCGCGACCTCGCGATATTTCTCGCGAGCAAATTTGACGTAAAAGTCGTGCTAGGCTCTGCGACGCCAAGCGTAACCAGCTTTGCTAAACAGCCGCATTTTAGGCTAAAAGGCACGTTTTTTAAAAGCGAGAAAAAATTTATCTACGACGAGAGCGAGACGGGGCTAAGTGACGTGATCCTTGGCGAGCTTGCGGCGAGTTTTGCGGGAGGCAAACAGGCGGTCGTTTTCCTGCCGACGCGCGCAAATTTCCGCTATCTTTCATGCCGCGAGTGCGGCGGCACGATAAAGTGCCCGTTTTGTAGCGTCGGGATGAGCTTTTATAAAAAGCGAAATTTGCTAAAGTGCCAGTACTGCGGCTTTACGGCGTCTGCTACATGCTCGTGCGAGAAATGCGGTAGCCGGATGATCGAGGCGAAAAAAATCGGCACCGACGAGCTAACGGAGGCCTTGCGCTCTGCGTTTCCCGCGGCTAGGATAGCAAAATTCGACCGCGACGAGATCACGACGCAAAACAAGCTCGAAAAGACGTTAAAAGCCTTTAACGCGGGCGAGATAGACGCGCTAGTCGGCACGCAGATGCTTAGCAAAGGCCATGATTATCACAACGTAGATTTGGCTGTTATCATGGGCGTGGACGATCTTTTGAGCTTTCCTGATTTTCGCGCTAGAGAGCGGACGCTGGCTCTTGCTATGCAAGTAGCCGGTAGAGCCGGGCGTGCAGGGCTTGGGCGCGTAGTGGTACAAAGCAGGCAGCGGGAGTTTTTTGAAAATTTTATCGAGGATTATGATGCGTTTTTAGAGGAGGAGATTCTTGCTAGAGAGCCGATATATCCGCCGTTTGCTAGGCTTTTGCGCGTTGTCGTTTCTGAAAAAAGCGAACAGGCGGCAAAACAAAGGCTTGAAATTTGCGTAGCCGAGCTTGAAAATTTGCGCATAGCCGAATCTTCGCTCGAGATAGTCGGACACGGCAAGTGCGGAGTCGAGATTTTAGGCGGTAAATTTCGCTTTGAGATTTTGCTGCGCTGCGCCTCGCACGCTCCGCTTATCAAAGCCGCTCGCATCTGCGCCTCGCACGGCTTTGACGTCGATATGGATCCGATAAATTTCTCGTAGTATCTTATTTCTAGGGCTTAAACGCAACTAAATTTTTATTTGTGATAATATTTATCTTTTTTAAGCCTATTTTTATACGATTTAATTATAATCGCGTTATAATTTTATCTAGCTTTAAACATACAGCCTAGTTAAAATTATAAAGATTATCTTAAAGGAACTTAATGCAAAAATTTTTACAAGCCCTAGCAGGCTCGCAAAAATATTTCGTAAACTACGTTAGCGTCGCGATTTTCATCGTGATGGCGTGGATAGGCGGACTCAAAGTCGTGCAATACGAGGCCGACGGCATCGTGCCGTTTGTAACCAACAGCCCGTTTTTTAGCTACATGTATAGCAAAAAAGATATCGTAGATAACGGCAAGGGCAAAATGGTCGCCGAGTATAACCTACATAAAAACCCGGAAGGCTTGGTTGTGCCTAAAAACATCGAGTGGCATAAACAAAACGGTACTTACGCGGTTTCGTACCTGATCGGCGCGATGATCTGCACTATCGGCACGCTCGTGCTGCTTGGTATCTGGTTCCCTAAACTAGGGCTTATCGGCGGACTACTGACGTTTGGTATGTCTATCGTAACGCTTAGCTTTTTGATAACGACGCCTGAGACTTGGGTGCCAAATCTAGGCAATCCGGCGCTTGGCATAACTGAAAGCCCTAATCACGGATTTCCGTATTTATCGGGTGCCGGACGACTGGTGCTAAAAGATATAATAATGTCTGCTGCGGGGCTAATTGTAGCCTCAAATGCGGCGCGCAGGCTTTTGGAGTGCTGCAAAAGCTACGCAGGTAAGTAAAATTGCGCATTTTAGCGAGCGGTAGACCTAAATTTAGTTATTTCTCCGCTCGCGGCCGTTTTTTATCTCTAAATTTACGGTCTTGCCGTAAATTTATCTTCTTTTTCTACCCCAGACTAATTTTTGCGCTAAACACCGCACCGGCGGAACTCTGAAAATCGCTAAAATTTATTTTCTACATTCTGCGGATTAGCAAGCGTTGATTTTAAATTTGCTTTTGCTTTTTAGCTCGTCAAATTTAGCAAGCCAGACGTAGCCGTAAGAGAAAATTGGGCATTTTTGTACTAAAATACCCGCATAAATTTATGTAAATTTAAAGGAGAAGGCGTGGGTGTTTTTGACTTTTTTAAAAAAGGGGCTGATAGCGCGCGAAAAAGAAGCTCAAGCGTCGCAAAAATCGGCAAGACCGCGCAGGAGCGCAAGGATATAAGCATCGAAATCTTAAAATCGCAAGGCGTGCCTTTTATAGACCATTTGCCACTAGTATACGAGACGGGCGAGGTCGCGCCGCGAGAAAAGGACGAGGTTATCGCCCGCGCGATTTGCTCGTTTGCTGCGATAATGTGCTCTTGTACGATCAGAGATAACGGCGAGCTAACGGACGAAGATAAGCAGGGCACGAAGGATTTTCTAAACAATCGCTTTGGGTGCATAGACAAGCTAACGCGCATGGAGCGCCGCGTCATAGAGGGCGAAGCGAGCTACGACGAGGCCGTAAATATGGGCTGGAAATACGAGTCGCTGTGGGCGCTGCTTTGGGCGATGGGGCTAGTAAAAGAGCTGGACTTTCCAAAGGATATTTGCGATTGCAATTTTGTAATGAAGACCTTTAGCGGCGATTTTTCGGAGCGCGTGAAAATGCGCGGCACGGATGAAATTTTGCAGGCGCTTGATCTCATCTACCGCTATCACTGGGCGTGCGTCAATGCCAGGGTAAACGGTAGCAAGAGCGCAGGCCTTGATGAAGAGGTCGTGATGGAGAGACGCGGCGGGCTAGAGTGGCTGTGCTGCAAGGGCGCGGAAAACGATAATCCGAGCGATGAGTATAATGCGTGGGATTATCCGGACTTGAATACTTGACTTTTGTGCGTTGTCTCACGAGCGTCTTTAAATGAGTTTGAAATTTTAAGTCTGCGATAGGCTATATGCCTTATCTCGACTTAAAATTTCTGCACGACATTTAAATCCATCTCGCGATACTGCCGCTCTTGCATTCCTTAACTCAAATTTTAAACTAGCCTACGCTTAAAAATCTTCTGCTAGCAGCTACGAGCGTAGCGAAGTAGAAATTTGCCTCGCCTCCTCGTAGCGAAGTTTAGCTTCACCGCGTTCGCTACTGCAAGCAGAGCGTTACGAGTGTAAGACGCGAAGTAAAGCAAAAATTGTCGCGCCTTATTTTGCGCGTTGTCTCTTGTGCGTTTTTCACAGAAACTTCGGCTACGCCACCGTTTTACTAGTTTTGCGAAGCAGCCCTCAAAAATCATCGCAAGATACCGCCGCGCGCATCTTTTTTGCTCAAATTTAAATTTCAGCGTTGTCTCATATCGCTATACGGCCGCTTGCGTTTTGCGTTTAAATTTTGCGCCTTATCCCTTTGAGATTAAATTTAAAATACGAATTTATTTGGCTATACTTCGCTTAAATTTTTACAAAGGACGCAAATGAACGAGTTTTTCCCTTGTCGGGCGGTGGAGCATAGCGACGGCTCGTATGCCGCGGTAACGTCTGATTTTCACTACTTTGATGCGTATTTTAAAAACGGCTGCGGCGGATACGATTTGCAAAGCTTAGCAAAAAGCCTAGCCAAAAAGCACGACATAAAAGGCCTAAAATACGACTGCGAGGCTGGTATGTTTTGCGTTTATTCAAAGGATTTGGGCGCGCTAAAAGCCCTGTGCGAGAGGCTGCGGGAGATTAGCGGCCAGCAGAGCGACTATGCACCCGCAAGGCCGCAAAAGTCCAAAATAAAACCCAAAATGCTAGACGAGCTACTGCTAAAAGGCTTTGTTTTAAGGCTTGACGAGGATACGCAAAAGCGGTTTTTGGACGGCGTGCCGCTAGAGCTTTCGCCGCTGTTTGAGAACTACGCGGCAGCGCTTACCGGAGATGACGAAAAGGCGCAGTTTGAGGCGCTGCGCCGCATAAATTCGCAGGCGTGCTCGCAAAATAAAAGGCGAGATTGCGTTAGCGCGCTAGGTCATCCCGCGTTTTTACGAATATTATTTGATTTTATCGACAAAAATCCTAGCGACAAGCCGCATTTAGAGGCTCTTCGTGCGCTTGAGGCTATATGTATGAGGCATCTGCCCGATCTGCGAGCGGCAAAATATTTTATCGCAGCGCTTGCGCATAAAAAGGCCGATTTTAGACAGGTCGGCATTTGCGGACTAGGCACGCTTTACGAGTATGATTTAAAGCTTATAGAGCAGCTAACCAAGGATAAATCCGCCAAGGTCGCAAACGTTGCGGCAAGAACGCTAAAATTCGGGTTTAAAAAAAAAGATTCAAGCGAGCATTATATATTTCCCGTTTGGATGTTTAGCGGCAAGCTGGTTAGGCGCTGCGAGAGGGAAATTTTTGGGCATTAGCATACCTTTTGCTTTGTCATTAAATTTGACTTGGCTGATAACGCTTATCTTAAATTTAAATCGCCTCGCCTAGTTTTATGCGTCGCCGATTGCGTTTTGGCGCATAAATTTATCTTTGTCGTTTAAATTCGGTTTTAAATTTAAGCTTGACGGCCGTAGGTTTTATCGCTAGTGTCTTGCCCGCGCTAAATTTGACGCTTAGCTTATGCATCCAAAAATCCATTTTCGTTTTTGTTCTTTTTAGCTAAATTTAAACTCCGCACAGAGTTTTGAGCCTATTTAAAGAGAAAATTTTTTATAATTGGCTAAAAAATTAAAGGCCAAATTTGCAAAGATACCCCACGAAACAGATAAAAATCAGGGACGTAAAAATAGGCGGAGACGCGCCTATATCGGTGCAGTCGATGACGTTTAGTAAAACAAAAGACGTAAAAGGCACGCTAGAGCAGATACAGCGGCTTTATTTTGCAGGCTGCGATATCGTGCGCTGCGCCGTGTTTGACAAAGAGGACACCGCCGCGCTGCGCGAGGTTGTGAAGGCTAGCCCGCTGCCCGTCGTCGCCGATATCCACTTTAACCACAACTACGCCGTGATAGTTAGCGAGTTCGTCGACGCTATCCGTATAAATCCGGGCAACATCGGCTCGAAAAAAAACATCAAAGCCGTCGTGGACGCGTGCAAGCAGCGAAATCTGCCTATCCGCATCGGCGTAAACTCGGGCTCGCTCGAAAAACAGTTTGAGGACAAATACGGCCGCACGGTCGAAGCGATGGTGCAAAGCGCGCTTTATAACATAAATTTGCTTGAGGATTTTGACTTTACCGATATCAAAATCTCGCTAAAATCAAGCGACGTCGAGCGCACGATGGCCGCTTACCGCGCGCTACGCCCGCTTGTGGCGTATCCGTTTCATCTAGGCGTTACGGAGGCTGGCACTAGCTTTCACGCGACGATAAAGTCCGCAATCGCGCTAGGCGGACTGTTGCTGGAGGGCATCGGCGATACGATGCGAGTTAGCATCACGGGCGAGCTAGAGGAGGAGATCAAGGTCGCAAAAGCGATCCTAAAAGACAGCGGCCGCCAAAAAGAGGGGCTAAATATCATCTCGTGCCCGACCTGTGGGCGTTTGCAAGCTGACCTGATGGCTGCGGTAAAGCTCGTCGAGGAGAAAACCAAGCACATCAAAGAGCCGCTAAACGTCTCGGTGATGGGCTGCGTTGTAAACGCGATCGGCGAGGCCAAGGGCGCGGACGTGGCGATAGCGTTTGGCAAAGGAAACGGCATGATAATGCGCAAAGGCGAGGTTGTCGCGAGGCTGCCGGAAAGCGAGCTAGTCGATAGATTTTTACTCGAGATCGACGATGAAATAAAATCAAGAGAGTAAATTTGAAAGCTTTTTAACCGACGCGGATCAAAATATCAATAAAAATTTAAAGGATCAATGGTGAGAAAATTTATTTTTGCGGTGATGACTTTGGCTGTTTCGTTAAATTTTGCCTTTGCCTTTGAATTATCGGCGCAAAAAGAGCTTGAATATGGATTGGAGGCATCTTATTACCAAGACTTGGCAAGAGCGGCAAAGCACTTTGAGAGCGCTTGCAATAAAGGAAGTATCAATGGGTGCTCTTTCCTTGGTATCAGTTATTACAACGGCGAGGGTGTGAGGCAAGATTACAAAAAAGCGATAGAGATTTGGCAAATGACATGCGATAAAAAAGACGCCGTCGGCTGCGCTCAGCTTGGTCATGCATACAGTAGCGGCAAAGCCGTGAAACAAGACTACAAAAAGGCAATGGAGCTTTATCAAAAGGCCTGCGATCTAGGGGGCGCCGACGCTTGCTACGATGTCGCTTCTTTATATCTTGAGGCAAAAGGCGTGGAGCAAAATTTCAAAACAGCCAAAGAGTATTTTGGCAAAGCATGCGATCTGGGCGATCAGTTTGGCTGCGACGACTATAAAAAGCTAAATGAAGCCGGATATTAAAATTTAAACGGAGCGAAAGTGGCAAAAAATAAATTTAACGACGTGGATTTTCACAACCTTTACGACCTTGACATGGAGCGCGCGATCCTCGCGTCCATCATCTATAGCGCGGATAATCTAAGCGAGATTTTCGATATCCTAAGCCCGTTTGACTTTTACCTGCGCGCTCACGGCGACGTTTATGACGCGATGGTAAAGTGTCTGAATGAAAATTTGCCCGTGGAAACTGGGTTTTTAAAAACCAAGCTAGGAAGTAAATTTGACGAAAACGTGATGAGCGAGATCATCGGCACGAACTCGATCCTAGACGTCAAAAAGTACGCCAACGAGATCAAAGAAAAATCGATCAAGCGAAGCCTCGTCAAAATCGCGCACCAGATACCTAGCAAAGTGAGCGAGGATAAGCCCAGCCGCGATATGGTGGACGAGCTAAGTCAGAGTTTTTATTCGCTAGTGGACGGGCAGAGCGCGGGCGCCATCAAGGACGCTGCTGTCATCATCGCAGACGTCATCGCGCACCTAGAAAAGCAAAAACTGCTCGAGGATAAGGATATCGTGGGTATCGACACGGGATTTCGCCAGCTAAACGAGATGACGAAGGGCTTTAAACACGGCGACCTCATCATCATCGCGGCGCGCCCTGGTATGGGAAAAACGACGATATGTTTAAATTTGATGAACCACGTTCTGATGCGCGGCGGCGGTGTGGTGTTTTTCTCGCTTGAGATGCCCGCCGAGCAGATCATGCTACGTATGCTAAGCGCTAAAACCTCGATCCCTCTACAAAACATAATGACTGCCAAAATGGACGACGAGGAGTGGTCGCGCCTAAGCGACGCGTGCGACGATATGGCTAACCGCAAGCTTTTTGTCTATGACAGCGGCTACGTAAACATCCACCAGATCCGCACGCAGATGCGCAAGCTCAAGTCTGCCCACCCAGAGATCACGCTGTGCGTCATTGACTACATCGGCCTCATGATGGCGACGTCAAATTTCTCCGACCGCCACCTGCAGATCGCCGAAATCTCGCGCGGACTAAAGCTGCTAGCGCGCGAACTAAACATGCCTATCATCGCGCTTAGCCAGCTAAACCGCAGCCTAGAGTCCCGCGCCAACAAACGCCCGATGCTAAGCGATCTGCGCGAATCAGGCGCCATCGAGCAGGACGCTGATATGATACTTTTCGTCTACCGCGACGAGGTTTACCGCGAGCAGGAGGAAAAGGAAGCCGAGAAAAAGGCGCACGCCGAGGGCAAGGAGTACGTGCGTAAATTTGTCCCAAACAAGATCGAAGAGGACGCCGAAATCATCGTGGGCAAGAACCGAAACGGCCCGGTCGGCACGGTCGAAGTGATCTTTCAGAAGGAATTTACGCGCTTTGTCGATAAGAGCTTTGGCGCCGCGCACGTGGCGGAGTTTAATCCAAACGCCTAAAATGCGAAGTCTAAAGCCAAATTTTGCAAAAGCCGCAACGTAAATCTATCTTTGAAAGCGCGCGCGAGGTTTATACATTTTGCCTTGCGTGCGCGCTCGTTTTTGCGCTAAATTTGGGCTTTAGCTACTATAAATTTTGCGAATTTAAAGCCCAAAACGGCCTTATTTTACACGCTAAAATTTTACAAAACTACGAAAAAACGAACGCAAAAGGCAAAATTTACCGCGTTTTGAAGCTAAAAACGCGCGATTTTAGCTTTTATACGACGATACTGGCGGACTTTGACGCGCAGGCAAACGAGCAAATTTTAATCGGCGCCGAAAACAAAAACGTCAAATTTAAAGAGTACCTAAGCGGCTCGTTTTTTATGCCTAGTTACGGCGTGACGCAGCTTAGGTACGCTGCGAGCGAGGAGCGAATTTACGATAGAATTTTTGAGTTTATCGCCGAGCAGCACGAAAACGAAAAAATGACCGAGCTTTTTACCGCGCTATTTCTTGCCGCACCCGTGGGCAAGGAGCTTAGAGCGGATGTAAATTTCTACGGCGTAGCGCACCTGATCGCGATTTCCGGTTATCATTTGGGGCTGATTTTTGGTTTTTTGTATTTTATCATGCGTCCGGCGTATAGCTATTTTCAGGCGCGATATTTTCCGTATCGAAACGCCAAATTTGACCTCTCGGCCGCGATCTTTGCGGTTTTGTTTTGCTATCTTGCGCTGATTGGCTTCGTGCCGTCCTTTTTGCGAGCGTTTTTGATGAGCTTGCTGGCTCTGTTTTTACTCGCTAGAAACGTGCGCGTCGTTAGCTTTGAGCTGCTTTTTACGGTGATTTGCGCCGCCGTATCGCTGATACCGAGCCTGCTTTTTAGCGTAGGATTTTATTTCTCAAGCATGGGCGTGTTTTATATTTATCTATATTTGCGGCACTTTGGCGAGCGATTTTCAAATTTAAGCAACGCTATCTTGCTAAATTTTTGGGTATTTCCGGCGATGATTTTGCCTGTAGTTTACTTTTTCCCGCTCGTTAGTGCCCAGCAGCTAGCCGTCTTGCCGCTCACGCCGCTTTTTAGCTTGTTTTATCCGATTAGCGCGCTTTTGCACGCGTTTGGCGCAGGCGGCGCGCTTGATGAATACCTGCTAGAATTTCTCTCGTGGCGCGCAAAGGGGGTAAATTTGAGCGTCCCGTTTTGGCTATTTTTGCTTTACAACGCGCTGAGTTTAGCGAGCGTCAAAAGCAAAATTTTAGCCGCCGTTATCGTGCCGCTAAATTTACTCTGCTTTGCCGCGCTTTTCTAAGCTTCTTTGTCGCTCTCGCCGGCTTTTTCCAGATACGCGCACAGCTTCACGCCGTAAAGAAATATGATCCACGACACGTAAATCCACACGAAAAAGAGTAGCACCACCGAAAACGAACCGTAGATGCTAAGGTAGGTTTTGTTATTTGCGGCGTAAAAGACGAAGATATTTTTGCCCAGATACCAGATGAGCGAGGCTACAAATGAGCTAAAAAGCGCGTTTTTTAGGGCGATTTGGCGGTTTATCGAGATGAGATAGGTCACGCAAAATATCGCCCAGATGATGAGGTACGGGAATATGCTGAGAAAATTTATCCACTTCGTGTAGGCGCTGGAGTTTAGCATATCTTGAAATAAATTTGAGAGATAAAAACTAAGCCCAAGCCCCAAGGGAGCTAGCGTAATGAGCGTCCAATAAGCACTCAGCGAGTTCCAAAATTTGCGGCTTTGCGTGTGCATGATGCGGTTGATGACGTACTCGTAATCGGCAAAAAACATGATCGAAGTAAAGATGATGGCGCCAAGGCCGAGGATGCCAAGGCTCGAGCTGTTTTGCAAAAAGGTCTCGATGTAGTTTGAGATCGCGTCTTGGTTTGACGGTAGCAGCTGGGCAAATATAAATTCCTTAATCTTAGCGTAATAGACGCTAAAGCTTGGCATCTGCGTAAAAAGCGAGAGCGAGATGAGCAGCACGGGGATGATGGAGAGCATCGTGTGAAAGCTAAGACTAGAAGCGTAGTGCAGCAGCTGCTTGTCCTTGATCTTTAGCATCGCCGTAAGCCAAATTTTGAGCGTTTCTTTTATCTTTTCAAATTTTTGCGCAGTCATCTTAAATCCTTAAATTTGAGGTATTTTACTTTAAAATTTTTGAAATTTCGGTTAGATAAAATTTTATTTATTTTGCGTTTTGCGATATGGCGGTCTTTATGATTATGGAGTTAAATTTGACTGCATTTTGGGTAATAACGGCGTCAAATTTAAAGCGGTCGGCGGTTTTAAATTTGGATTTATGGCGGCGAGGTTAAAATCAGTTAAATTCTGTGCGATAATCTTGTCAAATTTGAAGTAATGAGAGTTTACATTTAGCTTTGCGGTAAGGCTTCTTTTATTATCTTTTTTATCTCGGACAAGCTTTGTTCTTCGTCAGCCACGAGTTCACGCATTTTAAAACCGGCTTCAATGATGGCGTAGAGCTCGGGCTTAGTGGTTTTCCATCTTTGTAGCGTTCTAGTGGTTATCTTTAAAATTCTGGCTTTATCTTGTTGGCTGTATTTCATAGCGCAAGTTTAGCTTTTATAAATTTAATAGCAAATTGCGACATATATTCGTAAATTTATAATAAATTTAGAAATAATGTCGTAAAATCCTATTCAAATTTATATATTAGGAGTAAAAGTGTCTAGGATGGATATTTTAAAATTTACATCAGATAACTTACAGACGAGAAATTGAAAGAACTTATAGTTAAAAAAGAGTCATTTTGTGTGGTAGCTGTAAAAAATATGAGCTATACCGTTAATAAAATTGAAGGAGCAATAGAAAAACAAAGTTTGCGTTGTAGAGTTTATATGGAAAATAGAAGTGCGTTGATAGGTGGTGCCTTGGCGGCAAGCTTAGTACCAAACCCAATTTGGCCGGCTACCTTTATAGCATCATTGGCTGGTGCCGCGAGTGCTACTGTTGGTACAGTCGTGCACAATATAGCTACTTACAATCCAGATTATGTAATAGGGAAAAACATACCAAATTCAATGGTATTTGTGACATATAAAAAAGAATAAATTTGAATTTGCTTGAAGTCGCTAGAAGAAGTTGAAGTTTTTGCGACCAAGGCTAACTAATCAGGTTGCCGCGGAAGCAAAAACGAAATTTACTTCTCAAAAAGAACACCAGCCCAAGAAAACGCTAACGAGGCAATGCTTTTTACAGCCCCATCTTAAACGGATTTAGGATATTGTTCGGATCAAACGCCTTTTTGATACTTCTAAAAAGCTCCATCTCGGCGTCCGTAAAGGCAAGCGGCATAAACTCGGCCTTGCTGATACCGATGCCGTGCTCACCGCTAAGCGTACCGCCAAGCTCCACCGCGATCTTAAAAATTTCCTCGATCGCCTTGTGTCCGCTCTCTACTTGCGCCGGGTCGGCTCTATCTACGACCATGACGTTTGTGTGTACGTTGCCATCGCCCGTGTGGCCAAAGCACGGCACCTGCACGCCGTATCTTTCCGCGACGCCGCCTATGCGTTCGAGAAGCTCTGGTAGCTTGGAGCGCGGTACCGTGATATCTTCGTTTAGTTTTAAATTCCCGTAGATATTTATCGCCTGCGAGCAGTTGCGGCGGGCAAACCAGATGTCGTTTCGCTCGCCCTCGTCTTTGGCGCGTCTAAATTCGCTAGCGCCGTTTTCTCTAAACACTCGCTCTATCATGGCTAGATCCTGCTCTAAGCCGTCTAAAACGTCGCCGTCGACGTCGGTGATGAGCAAGGCGCCCGCATCTTGAGGTAGGCCTTTGTTAAATTTAGTCTCGACCGCGCGTATGCAAAGAGCGTCCAAAAACTCCATGGCTACGGGCGTCACGCCTGCTGCCATCGTCTTATAAACGGCGTTCATCGCAGCGTTTACGCTAGGGAAAATTCCCATCGCCGTTTTTCTAAATTTAGGCTTTGCGATGAGTTTTAGCGTGATTTCGGTTATTACCGCTAGCGTGCCCTCGCTAGCGATTAAAATGCCTGCGATATTATATCCTGCGACGTCTTTTATCGTGCGTTTGCCCGCGCGGATCACTTCGCCGTTAGGCAGCACCGCTCGTAGCGCCATGACGTAGTCTTTGGTGATGCCGTATTTTGCCGCGCGCATGCCGCCCGCGTTTTCGCTGACGTTGCCGCCTAGTGTCGAGTAGTCCTGGCTGGCGGGATCTGGCGGGTAGAAAAGGCCTAGCTTCTCGGCTTCGCGCTGCAAATTTATATTTATACAGCCCGGTTGTACGACTGCGACCATGTTTTGCATGTCGATTTCTAGGATTTTGTTCATGTGCTTTTCAAATGCAAGCACCACGCCGCCCTCGTGCGCTAGCGCCCCGCCCGTAAAGCCGCTGCCCGCACCCCTAGGCACGATTTTGACTCCGTTTTCGTTGCAGTATTTTAAAATCTCGCTAACGTCTTTTTCGTGGCGCGGGAAAAGCACGCCGTCTGGCAGATGGCGCTTTTTCGTCGCGTCGTAGCAGTAGGCGATCCTGTGCGCGTCGTCGAAGTAAGCGTTATCGGCGCCTAGTAAATTTATAAAAAATTTAGCGTGTTTATCAAGCATCATTTTTCTTTCAAAAGAGCTTTGTAATGGCGATCAAAGTCGCTGATTTGCTCCGAGCCCCATTTCCAAAATACAGTATCGATGTCCTTGACGCGAGTATAAAAAGGCAGCTGGTAGTATTTGACCGCGCCGCTTTGGAAGCGTTTTAGCGGCTCGAAACTCTGGCAGTCGGCAAAAAGCGCTTCGTTATTCATAGCGATAAATATTAGCCCCGCAGCGCTTTGGTTGCACATTTTACGAAAGTCGTCGCGGCTAGGATTTGGCTTATACTCGTAGCTTAGATACGAGCCCACGATGTCCGGGTGGATAAAGGTAATGTCTTTAAACGCGTTTATTACTTCGGCGTAAATTTCTTTGTTCGGCACGACGATGAGCGAGCGGTCGTAGAGGTAGTTTAGTATTAGCTCGTCGCCGCTTTTAGGTAAAATTCCCGGCAGAGGCAGTGCCTTTTGCGCTAGCGCGTCAAATACCTCAAACCTGACCTTGGCAAAGCCGCCGCTTTTTTGCGTGACTACGGCGCGAGCGATGATTGAGCTTTGAGAGCCTTCAAATTTATGCATCACGACGCCGCTACTTCCTACGACGATATCTGAGCCGTCTATGATTGTGCCTACGCCCTCATCCACGCTTATTAGCGGGGTTTTGTACTCTCTCATCGAGAATTCCGCCGCAAAACCGAGGCAAGCCGCCGCTAAAAATAAAAGAAATTTTTTCAAAATCTATCTCCTAAAAATGTAGAATTTTGCCGCTCATTATAGCTTAAAGCGCCTTAGTTTTGCAAAATGTAAGTAATTTTCGAGTAAAATACGACTTTTAAATCAAGGGAATTTATGAGGAAATTTTCATTAGCTTTACTGCTGACGGTAAATTTATTCGCCGTAGAGCCTGCACAACCTACCGTCCAGGAGCTTAGCTGGCCTAACGGAGATACGTTTTTAACGTTTTTAGAGAAAAACTCCATCCCGCTTTCTCTTTACTACGATATGGATTCGGACGATAAGGAGTTTGTAAGCGAGATAAAAGCGGGCGTCTCGTATCAAATTTTAAGAGACGAAAAAGGCGGGATAAGCCAGGTGCTAATCCCCGTAAACGAAGAACTCCAAGCGCAAATTTATAAAGATAACGACGGAAAGTATAATTTTCAGCTTTCCTCGATCTCGTATCAGACGCATAGACGCGTGCTTAGTATGCCTATTACGGTTTCGCCTTCGCAAGATATCCAAGACGCTACGGGCAGCGCGGCTTTGGCGCACGGATTTTATCTGGCGATGAAGAGCGAAGTGCCGGAAAGCGAGTTTAAAAAGCTAAAAAAAGGCGACAGGCTCGCGATGGAATACACGCAAAAAACTAGGCTCGGACGAACGTTTGGCGTACCGGAAATACACTGGGCGTCGATACAAATCGGCGATAAAAAATACGTCACGTATAAATTCGAAAACAAATACTACGACAAAAGCGGTAAGAAAAACGATAAATTTTTGCTAACCAGGCCGATAGCAAATGCCCGCATCACTTCGCCTTTTACGCCAAAGCGCTATCATCCGATACTAAAGCGTTACAAGGCACATCTAGGCGTGGATTACGGCGCTCCTAAAGGCACTCCGATAAAGGCGGCCGGCGACGGAACGGTTAAATTCGTCGGAACCAAAAGCGGCTACGGCAAGGTCGTTATCGTCGGGCACGTCGGCGGCTACGAGACGCTGTATGCGCATTCTAGCGGCTTTGCTAAGGGCATACAAAGCGGCGTAAAAGTAAAGCAGGGGCAACTCATCGCTTACGTAGGCAGTACCGGCATGAGTACGGGCTCACACCTACACTTTGGCGTCTATAAAAACGGCAATGCGATAAATCCCGAAAACGAGATAAAGGTGGCTAAAAATATCTTTGCCCAGACGGAAAACGCTAAATTTCAAAAATACATAAAGCAGTTTGAAACAAAGATCAAAGATGCCGCCACTAATGACGAAATCCCGGAAAAAGAGGAGAAATTCGGCGCCGTATCGGAGCTGGGTGAGGTTAAATTTACGCCAAAAACCGACGAAAACCTAACGGCGGCAGACGAAAAATCGGCAAGCGCTGATAAAGATGCGAATCTAACCGCAAAAACCGAAGCCAACGAAACGAAGCCGGACGAAAATTTAACAACTAAGCTAAAAATCGGCGCAGAGGAAAATAACGCGACGAAAGCGGAGCTAAATTTGACCGCAAAAACCGACGTAAATTTAACAAGCGAAGTTAAATCCCAAGATGAAAAGGACGTAAATTTAACCAAAACCGGCCCGGTTGATACGAATTTTACGGTAAAATCCGAGCAAAATTTAACAGGCAAAGCGGACGTAAACGCAAGCCAAGCCGTAAATTTAGCAGCGACTAAAGCGGCGAAAACAGAGTCTGGCTCGGCTGCCCAAAAAGAAAAAAATAAAAAGACGGACTCTAAAAAATCCAGCAAAAACGCAAAAGACAAAGAAAAATCAAAATCAAACGACAAGAAAAAAGAGAAGTCAAAAAGCGAGTCCAAAAAGAAAAAGGACGTAAACGCTAGCAAAGATAAGTCCAAAAAACAAAAACAGACCGCCGATAAAAAGGCCAAATCAAAAGATAAAACCGCCGAGTCAAGCGACAAAAAGAGTAAATGATGGAAGAAAACGAGCAATTAAACGAAGCCAAAGAGCTGCTTGACTCGCACCTAAACGAGACGATCGACGAGGAGCTAAGCGCGGCTGATCTGGCCCACCACCTAAAAACGCTAAAAAAGCACGACGAGGAGCTTTTTGCCGAGTATCTAGAAAAGCTAGATCCCGAGATGCTGGGCGACGTAGCCATCGAGATGCCAGATCACATGCTAAAAGACGTGATCGAGCAACTACCCGCAGAAAAGATCGTAGAAGCGCTAGAAGAGCTAGAAAGCGACGACGCGACTGATTTGCTTCAATACATCGAAGATATCGATGAAAATAAGGCTAGAGAGCTTTTTAACGAGCTAGATAGAGAAAATCAAAACGAAATTTTAAGGCTTAGAAGCTACGAAGAAGATAGAGCCGGCGCGCACATGCAAACCGAGCTTTTCTCCGCGCATTTAGAGGAAAAGCTGGGAAACGCCGTAGCTAGGCTTAGGCGCGAGAAGCAAGAGGGCAAGCTAGAAAACGTCTCGCAGCTTTTTATCGTCGATAAAGAGGGCGTTTTGGAGTATGCCATCCCGCTTGAAGACCTGATACTTTTTGATTTTTCAAAGACCTTAAAGCAAAACATAGAAGAAGCGCAAGCAGATCGCTACAAGCCCCACGTCGCAAACGATATGGATCTCATGCAAGACGTAGCCGACATGGTGCAAGACTACGACCTAAACGTCATCGCAGTAACCAGCAGCACGGGCATACTGCTAGGCCGAATAACCGCCGACGATATCCACGACTACATCCAAGAAAGCGCCACGGAGCAAATTTATAACCTAGCCGGCGTCGACGATGAGGCCGAGGAGGAGGATACGAGCCTATTAAAGGCTACCCGCGCGCGCGCCGTTTGGCTGCTGGTAAATTTATTTACCGCGCTTATTAGCTCCAGCATCATCGGACTTTTTGACGATACGATCGCTAGTTACGTGGCTCTTGCCGTACTGATGCCTATCGTGGCGTCCATGGGCGGAAACACCGGCACGCAGGCGCTCACCGTAACCGTGCGCCGACTGACTTTGGGAGAAATCGAGTTTAAAAACGCCGCAGTCGCTCTAAAACGCGAGGTAGGCATCGCGCTCATAAACGGGCTAACCTTTGCCTGCTTGATGGGCGTTATCGCTTCGATTTGGTTTAGTCGCCCGATGCTAGGCGTGGTTATCGGCGCTTCGATGCTTATAAATTTATTTTTTGCCGGATTTTTCGGTACTTTGATACCGCTAAGCTTAAAAAAATTTAACATCGATCCAGCCGTCGGCTCGGCCGTGCTGCTTACCACCGTTACCGATACGGTCGGATTTTTTAGCTTTTTAGGACTGGCAAAATGGATACTGCTGTAAAAAATATCAAGATAGAAAATTTAACCTCTCCGCGCTACGTAAAGCCGTATCAAATTTCGTTTGATCTGTGCGGAAAGCCCGTTAGATGGGAGTGCGTAAAGGCTCACGACAGCGTCTCGGCTCTACTTTATCACGAGGATAAAGACGCGTTTTTGCTGGTTAAGCAGTTTCGTCCCGCCGTTTGGTTTAACATCCAAAGCGCAAAAACGGGGCCGCTAAATTTAACGCAAGAGGGCGAGGAAGGCTATACCTACGAGCTTTGCGCGGGGCTAATGGATAAAGGTAAAAGCGAGGAGCAGACCGTCATCGAGGAGATCGCCGAGGAGACGGGCTTTGCGGCTAGTAAGGTAGAGCGCATAACCTCCACGCGCGGAGCGCTAGGTTTTGGCGGAGCGAGGCAGACGATGTTTTTTGCCGCGATAAACGACGATATGAAAATCGGCGAAGGCGGCGGCATAGACGGCGAAAATATCGAGCTAGCCTACGTTCCGGTTAAAGATGCGCGTAAATTTATGTTTGACGAGAGTAAAAGCAAGGCAGCGGGACTACTTTTTGCTTTTATGTGGTTTTTTGATAAATTTAACCGCTAGAGCGTCAAATTTATCGGGCTTAGTTTGCTTGGGATAATTAAATTTAAGGAGAATAAATGCTAAGAAAAATCGCTTTAACCGTATTTTTAGCGGTGTGGGCTTTCGGGCTGGACGCATTTGAAGAGGCTGCGGCCGAGCTAGCGCAAAACGAGTTTGATAAGGCTTTAGAGTTGTTTGAGAAGTCCTGCGAGGAGAAAAACGCCGCAGGCTGCTATGCCGCAGGCTTTATAAACGACAATAACTTTGCCAAAGATTCAAATACTACCAAAAGCTTTGCGCAGTTTTCTAAAGCCTGCGAAATGGGCGATATGGACGGATGCAAATCCCTAGGCGAAATCTATGAAAACGGCCGAGGCGGTCAAGAGATAGATGATAAAAAGTCTATGCAGCTTTATCAAAAAGCCTGCAGCGGCGGAGTAGGCGCGGCTTGTTGGAAATTAGCCGGCTACTACGACGAGGGCAGAGGCGTAGAGCGAAATTTAGCAGAGGCGTTTAAATTTTATCAGGCGGCTTGCGGCTATGAGGATGCCGACGGCTGCTTCGCGCAAGCTGATATGTACGAAAAAGGCGACGGCGCAAAAAAAGACGTCGCAAAAGCGTACGAACTTTACGGTTTAGCCTGCGATTACGGCTCTATGGGCGCTTGCGCCGAGTTTAGACGACTTTATAAAGACAAAAAATAAGGATCTGCGATGTTTAAGAAAATTTATTTGGCTCTACTTTTAGTCGCTCTAGCGTCCGCGCAGACGGACTTTGAGATCGCTACGAAAAAATACCTACAGGACGTAAATAGCAAAAAAGCGGCGTCGCTTTATGAAAAATCGTGCAAGAGCGATAAAAACGCCGTAAGCTGCTATATGGCGGCATCTATAAAATCGCTTGCTATTTACGATCAAGATAGCGCAGATGTGCAGCCGGAGATATTTTCGCAGGCCCTTGCGCTATATAAAAACGCCTGCGAGCTAGGCTACGCGCGAGGTTGCGAGGCGGCCGGCGATCTTTACGACGCGCCGACTTTGCAAGATGAAACCGGCACAGATGAAACAGGCGGCGAGAAGTCGGCTGAATTTTACGAAAAAGCCTGCGAGACAAAAAACGCAGACGCTTGCTTAAGGATAGCTAAAAAGTACGACGACGCCGCTAAATTTACCGATGCACTAAAATACTATAAACTTGCTTGCGAGGCCGGAGAGGGCGAGGGCTGCTACAATGCGGCGGATATCTACGAATCAGGCGACGCAACGCCTAAAAACGATGCTCAAGCGGCTAAATTTTACGACCTAGCTTGCCAAAACGGCTTTAATCGAGGTTGCGTTAAATTTAAAAAACTTAGCAAATAGGAGGGCGGATTGAAAAAGATTATTTTAACGGCGATTTTAGTCGCAGCGGCTTTTGGCGGGAATTTTGAGGAGGCTGCCAAAGCGCATATAAAAGCGTACGATACCCAGCGCAGTATGGATTTGTTTGAAAAGTCATGTAATAGCGATAAAAACGGCGCAGGCTGCTATTTGGCGGCGTTTTTGGGCGAACAAAACGGCAAATTTAGCGACGAGGACGGCGGCAAAAAAGCATTTACCCTATATGAAAAAGCTTGCAAGCTCGGCGATATGGACGGATGCGCGGCCGTAGCGGGGGCTTACGACGGTAACGCGCTATGGGGCGTAGTCGAGTCGGATTATGAAAAGGCGGCGGGACTTTACGAAAAAGCCTGCGAGGGCGGAGTCGGCGAGGCGTGCTTGAGAGCGGCCGCGCACGGTAACGGCGAATACGGCGGCACAAAAGACCCGCAAAAAGCCCGCAAATACTACCGGCTAGCTTGCGACTACAAAGACGCACAGGGCTGTTACGCTCTAGCTCGCGGACATGAAAAGGGGGATCAAGGCGCAAAAGACGATAAAAAGGCGATGGAGCTTTACGGCCTTTCTTGCGACTATGGATACGATATGGGCTGCGCGAAATTTAGGGAACTTGTTAAAAAATCAAAGTAAATTTTAGCCTCGCTCGGTTTTGTCTAATCAGCCCGCGAGCGAGGCTGGATTTGCCGCATCATATTTGGCTACCAGCGGATGCTACTTTAAATTTTACCGACTTTACTTTGCGAGCGGTTATTTTATAGATTTTATTTAAATTTTATCAACTTAAACTGTTTACTTACATTATCCAAATTTATCCCCTTTTTGCGCAGAAAATACTCTTTTAGCTCCTTGTAATCGTTGTTTGTAGGGATTAAAATATTTATTATCACGCCGTCTTTTTTGGAAAAAATAGCAAGCATATTATAAACCGCGCAGGATTTTAGCCCGCCCAATCTAAAATGAAAAATAGTCTGTGGGGTAAGTCCGATAAAAAATAAGAAGATAAAAAACGCACAAATCTCAAAAATATTCACACCCATCACGTCGCAATAGTTTTTAAGCGCCAAAAGCACGAAAACTAGGCCGATGAAAACGATGTTTTTATTGGCCTCAATCTGATACAAATCATCCGTGATATCAAATGTTTTTCTTAAGTCCGCGATCTGAACAAGCTTGATTTCTTTTATGGTTTTGTCTGTGATTTGCTGTTTCACGGCGCCGTTTTTAAAGATGAAATGGCCGTTTTTAGGCGCACTTAACGCTTCTTTCAACGTAGGCTTTAAAACTATGATAGTAATAATGGAGCTAAACAAAATCCTATCCAAACTCATCAAAGAAAAAAACAAAGAGATCAAGATAATGATGGCAACGAGCGCGAGGGTTAAGAGGGCTAAAAATAGGCTCAAATTTTGTTTATAATCCTTGATGATTATAGGCTCTTTGTCGTAATCCCTTGCAAATTTACCCGAGCCTAAATTTGCAAAATTTGAGTTTTGAGGATTGCTGATTAAATTTTGCGCCTGATTGTCTGCTGTGTTCAAATTTACTCCTTTAAATCATTGCTTCTTTAGCGCTTTATTAATCGTTTTTTATCGCATAAAACCCAAGAATTTCATCGCTTTTTGCTGGTCGTAGGGCTTACTGGCAATTCATCGCCGCCTTGTCCGCTCAAATCTATCCTCAAAGCGGACTTAAATTTAGCGTCCTAAGACTGTTTAAATTTGCTACCCGCAACGCCTTAAATTTAAAGCTTTGATTTTAATACCGAGCCGCGCCGCCGACTTTAATCAAAAAGACTTAAATTTGCCGTCAGGTAAATCGTAAATTTAACCGCCTAGCCGAGCGATGAAATTTAGCCCAGCAGCAGCTCAAATTTGACGCGCAGAGCAAGCAAGCTCCAGCTTAAATTTGCCGCACTTATTTTACTTAAATTCGGCGTCAAATTTACCGCCGTACTTAGCTCAAATTTACCTAAAACAGCCCCTTGAGAAGCCCTTTTATCGCATCTTTTTTTGCATCGCCAGTTGTGCCGTTTTCGTCGTCCTTGCCGAATTTCTTATCCAAAAATCTATCGAGCTCCTTAACCGCCTTGCCCTTTAGGTAGTCCGAGCCGATCGTGTATTTCGGGTTATCGCTAGTGCCTGTGACGGTGATGTCGATGTCGGTTTTTTCGTAGTTCATCTTGATCGGCACGTTTACGGCCTTGGTCGCCATGTCGTATTTGCCGCTAGTTACCCAGACGCGGCTTCTAGTCGCGTTCATATCGGCGTTAAAGTCGATGAGGTTTTTGTTTATCGTACCTTTTATTTTGCTGTTTTTGTAGATTTCGCTTGTTATGTCGCGTCCCGTGAAGGTCCTTACCTGCTCGGTAAAATCGGTCTTTGCAAGCTTGCCGTCATTTACGGCGACGTCAAATTTACCTTTTTGCGAGGCGAGATTATAATCCATCGTCATATCGCCCGTGCCGTCGTAGACGTGCGAGAGGCCCAAAAAGTCGGTGAGGCCTTTGGCGGTGAAGCTTTTTAAATTTGCGTTTAGGATATCGTCTTTTAAGACTGCTTTAAGATCGCCGTTAAAGAGCCGCGAATTTACGTTTGCGCTTAGCTTTTCGCCTGTTTTAGTCGCGTCGCCGATAACTAGCAAAGGCCCGTAAAGCGGCCTTCCGACCAAAAACTCGATCTCTTTTAACTCCCTTATGCTAAGCTCAAAGTCCGCCTTCGCCGAGCCGCTTTCAAGCTCGTAGTCGCCTTTTAGATTTTTTAGCGCGATTAGGTTTTTGTTCGCGTTTGAGACGAGGTTTGCTACCGCGTCAAATTTAGCCTTGCCACCGTTTATAGCGACGTCCGCGTTAGCGTCGAATTTCGTGCCGCTTGGGAAGCGTTTATCCAGCTCTTTTGCTACGACTGCGCTGTTTACGATACCGTTTTTGACGTTAAATTTAGCCGTACCGCTGAGATTTTTCGGATCCAGTCCGCTTAGATTGACGGATCCGTCGATCACGGCGTCGGCGTAGTTTGGCAGCGCAGCCAGCGTAAATGCGTCTTTGAGCGAAAGCGCGCTTAAATTTGCCGTGAGTTTTTCGTTTTTTAGGTTCGCGTCTATCTTGCCGCCTAGAGCATTTGCGTTTAGATCTAGCTCGCTAAGCGCGCCTTTTGCGAGTTTTGCTGTACCTTTGACGTCCACTTTGCCCGATAGTTTTTTGCCGATTAGCTCTTCAAATTTGCCCAGATCATCGATGCCTGCGTCAAATTTGACGTCTGCGTTTTTATCATCCAGTCCGTAAACGCCGCTTAGGCTCTTTAGCCTTAAAAGCTCGGAGTTTAGCGAGGCGTTAAATTTGGCTTTTGAGCTTGCCACGTCGGCGTTTGCGTTTAGTTCAAAGGCTAGAGGTTTGCTCAAATTTATCTCCTTTGCGACCTGTTTTAGCTCAGCCGGGTTTAGCCGCGCGTTTTTGGTGGCTAGCTTAACAGAACCCGAGATATTTTGCGTGTTATGCACGTCGTTTAGCACCGCTTCGCCGCTGATCGTTCCGCCGACAAACGCAGGGAAAGCGGCGATTTTAACTAGCTCGTCAAGCTTTAGCGAGCTGATTTTGGCTATGAGTTTGCCGCCGTTTAGTACCGCATCGACGTTACCGCCAAATCCCTCGATCTTGACGTCGAAGTTTTTTAGCTCGCCGGCGGTGGCGATGACGTTGCCGTTTGCTTTAAACGCGCCGCTAAGCTTTTGCTTGATGACGGGCTCAAATTTGGCTAGATCGTCCACGATGAGTTTTACGTCGCTGCTTAGGGTGTTTGAGTTTGGATCGTAGATCGTCTTGTCGCTGCCGATCGTCGCTAGCGGCGTGATCACCGCGCTTTTGGCGTTTACGATGCCGTCTTTGACGTCGGCTACGATTTTGCCGTTTGCGGCGAAATTTGACGGCAGAGTGACGTTAAAATCCTTTGCGATGAGCGCGTTGTCTGTTTTGACGTCCAAGATATCGATGTTTGCGGTGCCGTTTGGCTTGCCGCCGCTTTCTACGATATTTGCGACGGCGGAGATTTTACCGTGCACATAGATAGGCTGACCTGCTAGCGCTAGAGCTTTTTCGACCTGTAAATTTTTAGCGTCGAGCTTTAAAGAAAGCGGCTTGTAGTCCTTTAAATTTGCGTCGAAGCTGACGTTTGAGCCTAGTATTTGTCCTACTCCGCTAGCTCTAAAATCGCTAAATTTGCCCTTTGCGACGCCCGAGATTTTCATAGCTTCGCTTAGCTTGACGCCCAGGCTTTTTAGATCGCTAACGGCGACGTCGTATTTTAGATCGAGGCTTTGCGAGAAAATCGAAAGCTCGCCGTTTACGTTCGTTACGATCTCTCCGTTTACGTTCGTTACGATATCTACGCTCGTCGGACGGATCTGAAATTTGTCAAATTTCACATCAAATCCGCTTTTTTCTTTAATTATATTTTCAGCGTAGGGTTTAACAAAACCGTTGCCAAAATCCGTAAAGGCCGCGACGTAAGCCGCGATAAGCAAAGCAAAAACCAGTCCGAGCAGGGCGCCTAAAATTTTCATCGTCTATCCTTTAGATTTAGTTTAATTTTATTATGAAACTTGAGCCGATTATACTAAGACTTGTTAAGAATTTTAGCTAAATCATTGACAAATTCTAAAAATTTGACTATAATTTCATCACTCAAAACAAAAGAGTGCTAATAAAGTAAAATCAAACCATAAAGGATGAATCATGAATTTTCAACCGTTAGGCAAACGAGTCTTAGTCGAGCGTCTTGAGGACGTCAAAACGACTGCTTCTGGCATCATTATACCCGATAATGCAAAAGAAAAACCTTTAAGCGGCAAGGTTTTGGCGGTATCAAGCGAGGTAGAAGGCGTGAGCGTGGGCGATAGCGTAGTTTTTGCAAAATACGGCGGCACCGAGGTCGTGCTTGATGGTAAAACATATTTGGTTCTAAAAATCGAAGATGTTTTAGGCGTTTTAAAATAATCTAAATTTAAAGGAAAAAAGATGGCAAAAGAGATATTTTTTTCAGACGAGGCTAGAAATAGACTATACGAAGGCGTTAGAAAACTAAACGACGCGGTAAAAGTAACGATGGGGCCTCGCGGCAGAAACGTACTAGTGCAAAAGAACTTCGGCGCTCCTGCGATCACCAAAGACGGCGTGAGCGTAGCTAAAGAGGTCGAGCTAAAAGACGCTCTAGAAAACATGGGCGCAGGCCTAGTAAAAGAGGTCGCTAGCAAAACAAACGACGAGGCGGGCGACGGTACGACTACGGCTACGGTTTTGGCGCACTCTATCTTTAAAGAGGGTTTAAGAAATATCACCGCAGGCGCAAATCCGGTCGAGGTAAAACGCGGTATGGATAAAGAGGCCGCAGCTATAATCGCCGAGCTAAAAAGCCTATCGCGCAAAGTAACCGATAAAAAAGAGATCGCGCAAGTAGCGACTATCTCGGCAAATTCAGACTTTGCTATCGGCGGACTGATCGCTGACGCGATGGAAAAAGTCGGCAAAGACGGCGTCATAACCGTAGAGGAAGCAAAATCCATCCACGACGAGCTAAACGTGGTCGAGGGTATGCAGTTTGACCGCGGATATCTAAGCCCGTACTTCATCACAAATGCCGAAAAGATGCAGGTTGAGCTAAGCAATCCGTTTATATTGCTATTTGATAAGAAGATTACAAATTTAAAAGATCTACTACCTGTGCTTGAGCAGATCCAAAAAACAGGAAAACCGCTGCTAATCATCGCTGAAGATATCGAGGGCGAGGCGCTTGCGACGCTAGTAGTAAACAAGCTTCGCGGCGTGCTAAACATCTCTGCGGTTAAGGCTCCTGGCTTTGGCGATCGCAGAAAAGCGATGCTTGAGGATATCGCGATATTAACAGGCGGCGAAGTAGTGAGCGAAGAGCTAGGAAGAACGCTAGAAAGCGCGACTCTAAACGATCTAGGACAAGCTTCAAGCGTCATCATCGACAAGGATAATACGACTATCGTAAACGGTGCAGGCGAGAAATCGGCAATCGACGCTAGAATCATCCAGATAAAAGCTCAAATCGCAGAAACAACGAGCGACTACGATAAAGAAAAACTACAAGAGCGCCTAGCTAAGCTAAGCGGCGGCGTAGCGGTTATCAAGGTGGGCGCTGCTACCGAGACCGAGATGAAAGAGAAAAAAGACCGCGTGGACGACGCTCTAAGCGCGACTAAAGCGGCCGTAGAAGAGGGCATAGTTATCGGCGGCGGCGCTGCGTTTATCAAAGCGAGTGCAAAAGTAGATCTAAAACTAAGCGGCGACGAAGCTATCGGCGCAGATATCGTAAGACGCGCACTAACCGCTCCACTGCGCCAGATTGCTGAAAATGCGGGCTTTGACGCTGGCGTAGTAGCAAACTCAGTAAGCGTTAGCAAAGACGACAACTACGGCTTTAACGCAGCTACGGGCGAGTATGTGGATATGTTTAAAGCCGGTATCATCGACCCGGTCAAAGTCGAGCGCGTGGCTCTTCAAAACGCGGTTAGCGTTGCGAGCCTGCTTCTAACCACTGAAGCTACTATAAGCGAGCTAAAAGAGGATAAACCGATGCCTGCGATGCCTGATATGAGCGGAATGAGCGGAATGGGCGGAATGATGTAATACGCCTTTATCTGCGGAGAGCTTTGGCTTTCCGCAGGTTTTCTCGTAAAGACGACTCTTAAATTTACTAAAAATTTAAACCTACTTTAAATCTCCTAATGGCCGCAAATTTGACGAGATTTTAGGCTTAAGCGGCTAAAACGTCTAAAATATACGCATAAATTCCTGCGTCTAAAAATGATTTAAAATTAATTATTATTTAACCGAAATTTGTATAAAATAGTTCCAAATCTAGCGTAAAGGCGATCTTTTGAGGCGGCTAAATTTAAACGGCAACCTTAAATTCGGCGGATATTAGGCTAGACCGGAAAGTGATTTAATGATAAAAAAAATACTAATAGTCTTTGGCACCAGACCGGAAGCCATAAAAATGGCGCCCTTGGTACAAGAATTTAAAAAATATAGCGAATTTAACGTCAAGGTTTGCGTCACGGCTCAACACAGACAGATGTTAGATCAAGTTCTTGAGATATTTGGCATAGTTCCAGATTATGATTTAGACGTTATGCGAGCGGGGCAGGATCTGTACGATCTGTCGTCTAGGATTTTGCTAAAGATGCGAGATATTTTAGACGAGTTTAAACCGGATATAGTATTTGTTCACGGCGATACTACTACTGCTAGCATAGCTTCTTTGGCTACTTTTTACAAACAGATTAAGGTAGCCCACGTAGAGGCGGGGCTAAGAACGGGGGATATTCATTCGCCTTTTCCCGAGGAGATAAACAGACAGCTAGTCGGCATAATAGCAAGCTATCACTTTGCCCCTACAAATTTATCAAAACAAAATCTCATAAAAGAAAATAAAAGTCCAGAAAATATCGTAGTAACCGGAAATACCGTTATTGACGCGCTTTTTTTGCTGCTTGAAAGGATGCAAAAAGATAATGCGCTAAAAAATAAAATTTTAACATCTCTAAGTACAAAATACGATACTAACCGCGGTAAAAAAATCATACTCGTAACCGGTCACAGAAGGGAAAATTTCGGCGATGGATTTATAAATATCTGCGAAGCTTTAAAGACCATAGCAATCAAAAATCCAAATGTCGATATAGTCTATCCCGTTCATCTAAATCCAAACGTCCAAGAGCCTGTAAAGAAAATTTTATCCGGCATTGGTAACGTCCGCCTGATAGCGCCTCTAGAGTACGGCGAATTTGTTTATCTGATGAGTATGGCGCATTTTATCATAACAGATAGCGGCGGGATACAAGAGGAAGCGCCAAGCCTCGGAAAACCCGTGCTTGTAATGAGAAATACAACCGAAAGACCCGAGGCTATAGAGGCCGGCTCGGTAAAACTCGTTGGCGTTGATAAGAAAAATATAGTATCGCAGGCTCAAATTTTACTCGACGACGACGAAATTTATCAAAAGATGTCTCAGTCGCGAAGCCCGTACGGCGACGGTAAAGCCAGCGTTAAGATAGTAGAATTTATAAAAAATTTAAAATCGGAGAGATGATGATAAAAAATGTTTGCGTTATGGGGCTTGGCTATATAGGGTTGCCTACCGCAGCGCTTTTGGCAAATAAAGGCTACAAAGTGCGCGGCGTGGACGTAGTGCAAAGTACGGTAGATACGATAAATCAAGGAAAAATCCATATCGTAGAGCCCGAGCTTGACGTATTTGTCAAAGGTGCGGTAAACAGCGGAAATTTAAGGGCAAGCTTGGAGCCTGATTTGGCCGATGTTTTTATCATAGCCGTGCCTACGCCCTTTTGCGACGGATACGTACCCGATCTTAACTACGTCGTAAGCGCCAGCAAGTCTATAGCGCCATTTGTTAGGGACGAAAATATCGTGATTTTAGAGTCGACCTCGCCCGTGGGAACTACTGAAAAAATAGGCGAAATCCTCAAAGATAGCGGCGTAGATATCTCTAAAATTTACATCGCTCACTGCCCAGAAAGAGTACTGCCCGGTAAAATTTTAAAAGAACTCGTACAAAATGACAGAATCGTAGGCGGTTTAAATAAAGAAGCCGCAAAAAAAACGGCCGAATTTTATAAAACTTTCGTCGCGGGCGAGATTTTGCAAACAGACGCAAAAACCGCCGAGATGGCAAAGCTCACCGAAAACTCGTTTCGCGACGTAAATATCGCATTTGCAAACGAGCTTAGCGTTTTGTGCGATAAATTCGGCATCAACGTCTGGGAGCTTATCTCGTTAGCAAATCGCCATCCGCGCGTAAATATCCTAAATCCCGGTTGCGGCGTGGGCGGGCACTGTATAGCCGTCGATCCGTGGTTTATCGTGCATGCGGGCGGCGATGACGCAAAGCTTATCAAAACGGCTAGAGAGGTAAATAGTCACAAAACGCAGTGGACGATCGAAAAGATAAAAAATGCCGCTTTAAAATTTGAGCTAAAAGGCGGCAAAAAGCCTAAGATAGCCTGCATGGGGCTTGCGTTTAAACCCGATATAGACGATCTTAGAGAGTCGCCTGCGGTTTTTATTACTCGCGAATTAAAAAACCAAGGATTTGAAATTTTAGCCGTCGAGCCGAATATAAAATCGCACAAGGATTTTGAGATAATAAACTACGAAAAAGCCGTAGATATCGCTGATATAGTCGTATTTTTAGTAGCGCATAAGGAATTTAAGGGGCTAAAAATAGAAAAAGAAGTTTTGGATTTTTGCGGGATTTTTAGATGAGAAATATTCCTAAATTGGCAATTATCGTTCCTTGTTATAACGAAGATCAGGTTTTGGGCGAAACTATAAAAAGATTGAGCGAGACTCTAGAAAATTTAATCGATAAAAAAAAGATTAAAAGCGATAGTTTTGTTTTATATGTCGATGATGGTAGCGAGGATGATACTTGGAGTATAATAAAATCGTCTAGTGCTACAAATTTATCTACTAAAGGCATAAAACTTTCTAAAAACGAAGGCCATCAAAACGCCTTATTGGCAGGAATAGAGTATGTAGAAGGTAAATGCGATTGCTTAATTTCTATTGATGCGGATTTGCAACAAGATGAAAAGTCTATGATACATTTTACTGATTCTTACGTGAATGGATGCGATGTTGTACTCGGCGTCAGGAACGATAGAATGTGTGATTCTTTTTTTAAAAGAGCAACTGCATTAGGCTTTTATAAATTAATGAATTTAATGGGGGTGGATATTATTAAAAACCATGCGGACTATAGATTACTTAGTAGTAAGGCCATTAGAATGCTGCTTAGTTTTAAGGAAGTCAATTTATTTTTAAGAGGGCTTGTTCTTTTAATTGGACTAAAAACAGAGTATATATATTTTGATGTTAAAGACAGGTATGCAGGTGAATCAAAATATACACTAAAAAAGATGTTCACCTTCGCATGGGACGGCATAACTTCATTTAGCGTGGTTCCTTTAAGATTGATAACGTTAATAGGCTTTATCGTTTTTTTTGTTAGCTTGATAATGGGTGGAAGTGTATTGTATTCTGTTATTGCTAATAAAACGGTGCAAGGGTGGGCCTCTACTGTTTTACCTATATACTTTATGGGAGGAATTCAGCTTATGTGTCTTGGTGTAATTGGCGAATACATAGGTAAAATCTACAAAGAAACAAAAAGAAGACCAAGGTATTTTATAGAGGATATTACTGATGAAAAAAGTTAATTTTGATGAGTACAGTAAAAACTATGACGATATAATGCAAAATCAGCATAAAAAATTCGGCGACATAAAATACTATGCGGAGTACAAGATAAAAATACTAAGCAATATAGTAAAAAGACGAAATCAAAAGCTAAAAATACTTGAATACGGATGCGGCACGGGTAGAAATTTACCGTATATAGTAGAAGCGTTTCGCGAGTCGTCCGTTTTTGGATTTGATATCTCAAAAGAAAGTTTAGAGGTAGCAAGGCAAAATAATAAAGAAGTAAAGATTATAGAAACAAATGAAGAGTTAGCTTGCTACAACGGATATTTCGATGTGATTTTTATAGCGGGCGTATATCACCATATAGAACCTAGCCTACGAGATTACGTGACATCTAATATATTTAAACTAGCTGCCGATAATTGCAATGTAGCGGTTTTTGAACACAATCCATACAATCCTCTTACAAGGCGTATGGTATCTACTTGCGAATTTGACAAGGATGCCGTTTTGCTATCAAAAAAAGAGTTGCAATCTATTTTTTTTAAAGCCGGATTTAAAGATAACGGTAGCGAATATACGTTATTTTTTCCTCCTATTTTAAAATCTCTCTCTTTTTTAGAGAGATTTTTAAAATGGCTTCCGCTAGGCGGTCAATATTATATTGCAGTAAAGAAATCGGTCTAATGCGTTACGATATTTCTTTATTAAAGTATTTGCTCGTAGGCGTTATTAATACTATATTTGGATATGCGATAATTTTTACTTTGCTTTATTTTGGAGTTATTGCGGAAATAAGTAATTTTATCGGTTATTTCGTATCGATATTTATATCTTTTTATTTAAATAAGTATTTTAGCTTTAATGACGATTCAAAAAATAAAATCCAAATATTTAAATTTATAATTTCAATGGGGGCATCATATGTCTCGAATTTGGCTATTATGTCTTTCTCTTACCGATTTCTTAGCGTAAACGCATATATTAGTCAAATTTTAGGCGGCTTTGGGTATATTTGTATGGGGTATTTACTATCTAAAAATTGGGTTTTTTGCCGCCAAGCTAAGGTTGCAAGATGATAAAAACGATCATGCCGACTAGAATGAACGATATGCAGCAAGCAATCGAATGCCTTTATAGGAACGGCATTATCGGCATTGCATATTACGACAAATACGGTTTTGAAAATTTTGCGCGTGGGGCCGATGATAAGGGCTTGTATTTTTTCGCTCAAGTTATGCATAAAATTTTTAATCTAAATTTAGAACAAATTATTATTTTGTTTCATATCGTATTTATCGGAGTCGGTTTCATAGTCTTTTGTATAGGCTGGATGCTATTTTTGAAAACTAATCTTGCAAAAATAGTTTCGGTAGTTGCAGTGTCGATACTTTCCGGATTGGTTTATGTAATAGGCGATGTATATATTATGTTTTATTTTATGTCGTCTTTCGTGCCGCTATTTTTATATTTGATTGATAAAAATAACAAAAAAAATATTTTTTTTATGTTGGTTATCTTAGCTTGTTTTTCAGTGGTATCGCATATTATACGCTCTTACTCTTTTGTACCGACTGTTCTTTTTGTTTTGATTTATTTATTTTTTAATTTAAAATCCTCTATAAAATATTACTATATTTCATTTTTAATATTAAGTATTTTTGCCGGCTATACTTCTTATAAGGTATATGAAAATAGCATTAATAATAAACTAATAGAGCTAAACGCGGATGCAAATTTAAATACTAAGCACGTTTTTTGGCATCCGATATATATAGGCTTAGGTTATGTGGATAACGAATATATACCTCATTATCTCGACGAGGTAGCTATGCAAAAGGTTCATTCGATAGATTCTAGTATTAAGTATTTATCAAAAGAGTATGAAGAGGTATTAAAAAATGAAACATTTAAATTTATTAAAGAACATAAGATGATTGCGATGCAAAATTTTGGTGCTAAATTCGGCGTTATGCTCTTATACTTTTTGATTTTTTCAAATATCGGATTTTATTGTTTTTATGCTTCAAAAAATAGAAAAAATAGGGAATTTTTCCTTCCATGTTTATGCGCCTTGTGTTTCAATGCGATTTTTGGATTCTTGGTTGTTCCTTCTGTAAATTATTTATTAGGCTTCGTGTCGTTTAGCGTAATTTTCGCAATCTATTATATAGATAATTATATCAATGAAAAAGGGTTTTCAACGTGATACAAGCAATAGTTAAAAAAGGTAAGGTTTTAGCAGAGCAGATCCCCGCTCCAAGCGTTTCAAAGGGATGCGTTCTTATAAAAGTAGTAAATAGCTGCATATCTGCGGGCACCGAGATAAGCGGCGTATCAAATAGCGGCAAGAGTCTGATCAGAAGGGCCTTAGAGCAGCCTGAGAATGTCAAAAAAGTCATCAATATGGTGAAATCCGACGGCATAGCCAGCGTCTATGCGAAGGTAAAAGGCAAGCTTGATAGCGGAAATCCGACTGGCTATTCGCTTAGCGGCGTCGTCATAGCGGTCGGAGAGAGCGTTTTGAATTTTGAGATCGGAGAGCGCGTCGCTGCAGCCGGTGCAGGGCTTGCAAACCACGCAGAATACGTAGATGTGCCTAAAAATTTAGTTATGAAAATGCCGCAGGATATGGACTTTGAGCGGGCTTGCACCGTGACGCTCGGCGGCATAGCGATGCAGGGCGTTAGGCGGATTGATCTAAGGCTGGGTGAGACCTGCGTAGTCGTGGGAGCTGGGATCTTAGGGCTTCTTGCGGTACAGATGCTTAAAATTTCAGGCGTGAGGGTTGCGGTCAGCGATTTTGACGATAGGCGCTTGCAGATAGCTAAAGAGTGCGGCGCCGAGCTTGTTATAAACCCGTCAAGAGACGATTTGCTGGATGTCGTTTCATCTTGGAGCGGCGGATACGGCGCTGATGGAGTGCTATTTACCGCCGCTACGAGCAGTAGCGAGCCGCTGTCGCAAAGCTTTCAGATGTGCAAGAAAAAGGGCAGAGTGGTGCTTGTAGGCGTTGCCGGCATGCAGATCAATAGAGAGGATATGTATAAAAAGGAGCTTGATTTCCTCATCTCCACATCCTATGGCCCCGGTCGCTACGACAAGAGCTACGAAGAGGAGGGACTTGATTATCCGTTTAGCTACGTAAGATGGACCGAAAATCGAAATATGAGCGAGTATCTAAGGCTGGTAAATGAAAATTTGATAAAGCTGGATAAGCTCATAGACGCAAAATATCCTATCGAGCAGGTAACGGAGGCGTTTGAATCGCTACAGGCTTCGCAGAATAAGCCGCTTATGGTTTTGCTTGACTACGGCGAGGCAAATTTAGCCGAGCTTGGTAACTATCTAAATCACGATAAAAAAATCATCATAAGCTCTGCGCCAGTAAACAGAGACGCGATAAACGTCGCATTCGTCGGCGTGGGCGGATTTGCCACCGGTATGCACCTGCCTAATATCTCAAAGCTTACGGACAAGTATAAAATTTACGCGATCATGAACCGAAGCGGGCATAAGGCAAAGGCGGTGGCGCAGCAATATGGAGCGAACTACGCTACTTCAAATTTAGATGATATTTTAAACGATAAAAATGTCGATCTAGTGATCATCTCCACAAGGCACGATAGCCATTCGGAGCTTACTTTAAAGGTGCTTGAAGCGGGTAAAAACGTATTTGTAGAAAAGCCGCTTGCGACAAACAAAGATGAGCTTGAAAAGATAAAGAAATTTTACGAAGGTGGAGGCGACAAGCCCCTTTTATTCGTGGGATTTAACAGGCGATTTAGCGCCTATGCGCAGGAGATAAAAAAGCACACGAGCGCTAGAATAAATCCGATGATAATTAGATATAGGATGAATGCGGGCTACATACCGATGGATCACTGGGTGCATGAAAATGGCGGTAGGATGGTAGGCGAAGCGTGCCATATAATAGATCTTATGACGGCGCTAACGGGCAGCGAGATAGAGAGCGTATTTTCACAGGCAATCACGCCGAGTAATGAAAAATATAGCGCCGAGGATAACAAATCCATCGTCTTAAAATACAAAGATGGTTCGGTGGCCAATATCGAGTATTTTGCAAACGGCAGTAAGGAGCTAAGTAAGGAATTTATGGAGATTCACTTCGACGGCAAGAGCATTATTTTGGATGATTACAAAAGCCTAAAAGGATACGGAGTGGGCTTGAAAGAAATTTCAACGAGCGTAAGCCAAAAGGGGCAACTCGAAGAGCTTGAGGCGTTATTTGAGACTTTAAAAAAAGGCAAAAGCTGGCCGATAGAGTTTTGGGATATGGTGCAGACGACGGAAATTTCATTTTTGATATAAGAAAGTTAAATTTATGATAGATCAAATTTGCAAAAAGATAAAAAGTAAAATCAAAAATTATATTTTCATCAAGAGAAATTTTAGCGAATATGATAAATTTCAGTGGAAAAGCGCAGAAGAGATAGAGCGTATAAGAACTCAAAAGCTAAAAAATATAGTAAAAAAGGCGGTTGATTTCGTGCCTTTTTATAAAAATTTAGATTTAAAAATAGATTTTGAAAATTTTAGCTTATATGAATTGAAAAAATTTCCGGTTATAAATAAGCAAGTAATCAAGGAAAATTTTAAAGACTTTTGCTCTATCGAATTTAACGGAAAAGCATCTCATACGTCGGGATCTACCGGAACTCCGTTTGAATTTAAAGTCTCATATGAAAGCGATGCAATAGAAAAAATAACGTCAAATAGGGCTTGGGGTATGGGCAAAGATTATACTTATAAAAGCGGCGATCCGATAATTGTTTTAAGGATGTATTCGCCAAAAGAAGGCGAGCTGCTTTATAAAATTTCGGGCGATTATTGGTATTTATCCCCATTTCACATTAACGAGTCAAATTTGGCTTTATATTTATCCATTATCGAAAAGTCAAAAGCTAAAATAATAAGAGGATACGCAAGCTCCATATATATTTTTACCCTGCTTTTAAAGCAAAAAAACATAAAAATACCCCAAATAGAAACTATAGTAACTTCATCTGAGACGCTACTACCTGCGTATAGAAGCGCGATCGAGGAGTATTGGGGGTTGCCCGTTTTAGACTGGTACGGGCAAAATGAAAGAACGGTAACCGTCCAGCAGTGCTGGGCGGGCAACTATCATAATAATGATGATTACGGGATAGTCGAGCTTAGCGATAAAAACGAAATCATAGCTACTTCTTTAAATAACTACGTAATGCCTTTTATTAGATATAATACCGGCGATAAGGCTATACCTTTAGACGGTAAAGCGCCGATTTGCCCTTGCGGTAGGCATTTGTCCATCCCTTTTAAAGGGATAGAAGGCAGAAGCGACGATATACTGATTAAAGATGACGGAACCAAGGTACCTTCTATAAACATCTATACTATTATGCATGAGCTAGACTTTATAAAACAGTTTCAAATAATCCAATTAAAAAATACTGATATTGTAATAAATGTAATCAGTAACCTAGATAATGCAAGAGAGCTACTATTGTGTGATAATATTAGAAATAGACTTGGAAATGTGGCTATTAAAATAAATGTCGTTGATGAGATCGAAAGAGACTTATCAACCGGAAAGATTAAAACCATAATTAGGAAATAGAATGTTTGAAAATAAATATATTGCTGAGCTTAAGCCATATAAATTAGCATCTCATAAGGTATGGGAACTAAATGACGATGAAATTTTAAAGTTGGATTGGAATGAAGCTACTATCCAGCCTTCACCGAGAGTTAAAGAAGCCCTCGTTGATTTCATAAAAAATGGGCATATTAATTGGTATCCCGATACGAATAATACCTTGCTTTTGAAAGAGCTATCATTGTATTGCGATATTTCGGTTGATAATATTCAGTATTTCGGTAGCTCTGATTATTTACACGAATATATTGCTAAAACATTTATTCAAGACAATGACAAAGTACTCATTGTCGCACCAACGTATGATAATTTTAGATCTACTATAGAGAGCTGTGGAGGTATAGTAGATTTTTTTTATCTCAATAAAGATTTTACTTTTAGTAATGATTTATTTTGCGCTACCTTGAATAGGTTTGAGCCTAAAATTGTTTATATATGCAACCCCAATAATCCAACTGGTACTGTTTATGATACTGTTTTAATCGAAGGATTAGTGGCTAGATTTCAAAATATTTTATTTATTATAGATGAGGCGTATTGGGAATTTACTGGTATTACTTGTAAAGATTTGGCTACAAAATATAATAATATTTTGATTTGCAGGACTTTCTCTAAGGCATTTGCCTTGGCTAGTTTTAGAATAGGATATGTAATATCGTCGGCGGGTAATATAAATCTGATTTCAAAAATTAGAAATCCAAAAAATATTACTGCTCTTTCCCAAATAGCTGCTATAGCCGCTTTGCAAAATAAGGAATATATGAAAAAATATGTAAAAGAAGTCAATGATGCAAAATTGTTTTTTGATAAAGAACTTAGAGGATTGGGATATAATGTATTTGGCATGGGAGGGAATTTTAGTTTAATAAAATTTCAAGATAATGTTTCAAAAAATAAATTTATAGAATTCTTAGAGATAAATAAGATTTTTATTAGAGATTATGGGCATATACCAAATATGGAAAATTGTGTGAGGATTACTATTGGAACTAATAAGCAAATAAAAAAAGTGTTGAATATTATTAAGGGTTTTAGGATTGAAAAATAAGCCCGTACTAGCTATTTTTGATTTTTGCGATACGATTTTTGACGGTCAATCCAGTACGTTTTTTTTGGATTTTTTGGAGTCCAAACTTACGATAGTCAAGAAAATACGCGCAAAAATTATAAAGAAAACGAATAAAATACCCTCATCTGATAGCAAAAGATATAAGGAAAATTTAATGCAGGTATTTTACGGTATCAAAAAAGAGGAGATGGATAAATACGCGGCAGAATTTTATAGTAGCATAGTAGCAAACAGACTTCATAAAAACGCTATAGAAGCTCTTTTAGCGCATCAAAAAAGCGGTCATATTATCGTAGTCGTATCGGGTGGATTTGAGGTATATTTGAGGCATTTTGCTAAAAGTTACGGTATAGATTATTTAGTAAGCACGAAGCTTGAGTTTAAAAACGGCGCCTTTACCTCCAAAATCGCAGGCGATGAATGCTTGGGGGATAAAAAGGTAGAGTTGCTGGGTAGCGAGCTAAATTTAAAGGAATTTGATTTAAAAAATTCGTTTTGCTATAGCGATAGTCGTTCGGATATGCCTCTATTTTCGCTAGTCGGTAACAAAATAGTCGTAAAAAATGCCCAAAGTACCGATTGGATAGACGATGGGTTTAAGGTTTTAAAAGTAGATGGAAGTTATGCTTAAAAATTTATTTGCCTCAAAAGTCGCGAAACAAACGCTATTTTTATTTATAGCGCAGATATTTGGCATGGCTAGTGCTTTTATATCTAATATTTTAATGGCCAAAACGATGGGTGTTACAAATTTCGGGATCTATTCTTTTGCTGTAGCTGTGATTATGTTTTTGTCTATATTTTTTGAATTTGGATATATAGCTAGTGTATCAAGGCTATTAATTAAAAACAACGATCCATTGAAAGAAAGAGAATTATTTGGCTTAGCTCTTATAGTTTGCATAATTTGCTTTTCTCTTTTTTCACTAACAGTATTCATAATATCTTTTTTTATAGATCATTTTTTTAACGATAAAATAGGAAAAATCCTTAGAATGTCATCCTTTTGTAACTTTGGTTTTTTGGTTTCATTTTATTTAGATCTTATTTTAAAGGGTGCAAACAAGATTGGAGCTCTAAGCTTTTTTTTTATATTCCAAAAGAGTTCGTTTACACTTTTATTAATAGTACTATTTTTTTTAGATAGTATTACCGTTATAAATAATATACTGTTATTTTCCACAATCTCAATAGTTTCTTTTTTATGTTGCATTTTGAATATAAAACCTACTTTTAAGAATCTAAAATCAAATTTTATCTTATTGCAAAGAGAAAATAAATTTTTTGGTTTTTATAACTATTTATCCAGGGTCATAGGAACTGGTAGTGCCGAAATGGATAAAATTCTGATTGCGCTTTGGGTAAGCGCAAAAGACGTAGGATTGTATTCGCTATCTTTAGCATTGAGTAGCCCAATAAATTTACTCGCTTCTTCATTTGCAAGTTCGATTTTGAAAAAAATTTTTAAACAAAAAATAGATAATAAAATACTGTCGATCCATCTATTACTTGTGTTAGTTATTGCCATACTGATTTTTATTTTGGGATTGTCTGTTATATATTTTTTGGGTGTAATGTATAATGGCATGTTTATACTATTTATATTAGCCTCTTTTGCGACTATCTTGCAGGCTTTAGTTCAACCTTATAATTCCTGGCTAATGGCTAATGGCTTTGGAAGAGATATGTTTCATATATCTATTGGATTTACTGTTTCCAATATTATTTTTAATGTAATTTTGGTTTATAATTTTAATGCCACAGGAGCGGTATTGTCAAGAATATTATCAAATTTCTGTTTTTTAGTGTATTGTATTTTATTCTATAGGAGAAGAGCTAATGATAAGTAATTTATATCGTAATGACAATGTAGCATTTTGGCCCATGAGTCATGTATCACAAATAGCCGCCAATAACATCAAGGACAAGATTAAAACTTCTAAATGGTTATTGTTAAATAGAAGATGCTGGCTATGTAAAAAGGAAAATATAGAAGTATTATCTGAAAAGAATAAATATGGAATAATGCAAAAAATAGTAATTTGTAAAAATTGCGGCTTAATTTATTGGGTAGATGGAATAGATCAAGATGCAACTAATAATTTCTATAGTGATTATTACCTAGCTTTATGCGTTGGGAATATGAGTGTGGAAGGAATTTTCGCTTATCAATATCAACGTGGCAAAAATATATTAAATTTTTTATTAGAGCACAATATTAATAATCCAAAAAGAATACTTGAAATAGGTTGCGGAACGGCAGGCATATCATTTGCATTAAAAGAATATTATAAAGATTGCGATTGTTATGGTCTTGACTATAGAGATGAGGATATACAATTTTCGCAAGAGCATAAAATTAAAATTTTTAAATATACAGATTCGATATATTCGACCTTAAAAAAATATAATTTTGATTTAATAATAGCCAATCATGTAGTAGAGCATTTTGTTGATTTGAAGAATGACTTATTAAAGATTAAGAGTATTATGTCTAAAGATACCATTTTATTTATAGGCGTTCCTGGAGTATTAAGCACATATAAGTATTATAACTATTTTTTAGAGTCAATATCGTTAGATCACAATTATTATTTTACTGCTACAACCTTAAATAATGTAATGACTAATTTAGGATTTGATTTATGTTTTACAGATCAAGATATCAATGCTTTATATAAGTTGCCAGATATGCCGAAAAATTTAAATTCTATAATAAATGATTACGCAAATATAATAAAGTACATAGAAGATAACGAACCTGTTAAATATAAAATGTATGGCTTGAGAATTGAATTAAAAAATTTATTACGTCGTCTCTTAAAAAGAAAATAGTGAATGTCTCAATGAAATATTGGATAATTTCAGCAAATCTATATTTAGAGTAGAAGTAGGTATGAAACAGATTTTAATAACCTGCGATACCGAGGTCGGCGAACTGCATGCAAATAGAGCCGATGCGTTTGAGATTTTTATAAAAGGCGAGACTGACGGCACGGAAGTCGGTGTAAAGCTCATAAACGATTTAGCAAACGAGTACGGCGGCGTAGCGGAGCATTTTGTGGACGTATATCCGTGTAAAAGATACGGCGAGGATAAATTTAAAAGGCTGTGTCGCCAAATCATTAAGAGTGGACACGGCGTAAATTTACATACCCATCCGTCCGGAAAATACGATAAAAATAGAAAATTTATGCGCCAATATAGCCTAGACGAGCAAATAGAAATTATAAATTTCGGTAAGCAAAAGATAAAAGAGTGGATAGGCACGGACGTTATAGCCCATAGAGCGGGAGGATACGGCGCAAACGACGACACGCTAAGAGCTCTTAGGATAAACGATATTTTTATAGATAGCTCGTTTTTTTATAAAAATATAAATTGCGCTATAAACTATGACTACGTAAATAAAACTAGCAAAAAATGCGGCGTATTACAGCTGCCAGTTAGCGTTTACGAAAAACAAAAGCGCTACGGTGTTTTAAAAACCAAAAGCGTTTTTCAAAAATTTGATTTTAGATACGGCTCTAGCGCGGATGAAATATTAAGAGCGATTGATTTAATGCCTAAAGATTGCATAATAACGCTTTTTTTACATAGTTTTAATTTTTTAAATTTAAAATATAATTTTAAAAGCGGGCAGTATGTCGATATAAGCATAAACGAGGGTTTAATAGGCGAGTACAAAAAGCTTTTAGAGAAAATCGCGGGCAATAAAGAGTGTAAATTTACGTCGATAAAAGATTTAAATTTAAGCTCTTTGAGCTACTCGGACTATGTGCCAAAGATTAGCGTAAACGCCGAAATACTAAAGCCTGCAATGGATAAATTTAGGCTAAAATTTATGCAGATAGGCGATATATGATGAAAATACTTTACCTAAGGACGCTTTATTGGTTTGGGCTAAAAGCGGGCGGCTCGGTGGGGCACACGGCAGGCGTTATAAACGCTATGGATAAAAAGGTGCGGCTAAGCGTCGTTTCAAATGACGAACTTTGGGGGGTTGATAAAGAAATAACCGTCATAAAGCCTATAAAATTTCCTTTTATCCCAAAAGACGTTCTTGAGTTTTTTTATAATTTTAAAATAATAAAGCATTGCGCCGATTTGGAGACTGATGCGATATATCAGAGATATAGCGGATTTAGCTTTTGCGGGGCTTATATCGCAAAAAGAAAAAAGATACCGTTTGTTTTAGAGTTTAACTCGTCTGACGTTTGGAAAATTAAAAATTGGAAAAATAACGATACTCTTTTCAAGCGAATTTTCAAGACTATTTACTACAAAATTTTTAAGCTACCTATCGTTTGCGCGATAGAAAGTTATAATCTAAAAAATGCAAAATGTGTAGTTGCGGTATCAGAGGCGTTAAAAGATATCCTTTTAAATTTAGGCGTAGACGAGGGCAAAATAATCGTAAATCCAAACGGAATAGACGAAAATAAATATAATCCGCAGGTAAGCTGCGAGGACGTAAAGCAAAAATACGGTCTTGAAAGTAAAATCGTAATCGGCTTTATAGGGACGTTTGGTCAGTGGCACGGAGCCGAAAATATCGCGCACGCTTATGGCAAGCTACTGCAAAAATATCCCGAATACAAAGAAAAAACCAAGCTTTTTATGATAGGCGACGGTATCAGGATGCCAATCGTAAAAAAACATATTTTGGAATTTGATTTGCAAGAAAACGTCGTATTAACCGGTCTTATCCCGCAAGAACAAGGAGCGAAATTTCTAAGCGCGTGCGATATCTTGGTTAACGCCACCGTCCCAAATCCAGATGAGAGCGAGTTTTTCGGCAGTCCTACCAAGCTGTTTGAATACATGGCTATGGGCAAAGCCGTAATATGCAGCGATATGGCTCAGATGTCTGAAATTTTGGAGCACGGCAAAACCGCCTATATGGTAAAACCAGGATGCGTAGACGCACTAGAAGCCGCCATGAAAGCGCTAATAGACGATGCCTCGCTAAGGGCGACAATGGGCGCAAACGCCGCAAAAGAAGCCCTACGAAAATACACGTGGGAGAGGCATGTGGATAAAATTTTAGAGGCCGTAAATAATGGGTAAAATTTTTTATTATCTCAAAAAAGCCAAGTCGATGCCGCCTGATGCGTTGTGCGCGAAAATCGCTAATAAAATTTTAAATTTAACTAAAAATAAAATCCAAAAATTGCGCGATATATCCGGCGATACCCGTATCAAATTTAACGTTTCGCCGGTACGAATAAGCTACGTGAATTTACGCAAACTCGATGTTTCAAATATAAATTTAGACGTCGCTAGATATCTATCTAAAATGTACCTGGAGCATAAATTTGATCTGCTCGGCAGCGGCTGGGTAAAAAATAGCTATGATAGCGCGGCACTCGGGCTTGAGGGCTACAAATACGATATGAATGTCGCAGCGCCTGCGAGCGTACCTGAAGGCTATGAGCCGATCGATTGGCAAAAGGATTTTAAAAGCGGCTTTCGGTGGGATGAAAAAAAATGGTACAAAGATCAGCGCATAGCCCATAAGCTTGGCAGCGATATAAAGGTGCCGTGGGAGCTTGCGAGGTTTCAGCACTTGCCGCAGCTTGCTATTTTTGCGATGGCGGATCCGAGTTTAAAAGAGCAAAATTTAAAAGAATTTAAAAACCAAATTTTAGATTTTATCAGCAATAATCCGCCTAGAATGGGCGTAAATTGGACCTGCACGATGGACGTGGGTATCAGAGTTGCCAATATGCTGGCGGCTTACGATATGTTTTGCCAGATGGATGAGGGCGGAATTTTAGATCAAAATTTCAAGCAGACCTTTTCAAATAGCGTCTACGAGCATGCGCTTCATATCGTAAATAATCTGGAGTATTCGCCGCATCTTACGTCAAATCACTATCTAAGCGATATCGCGGGCTTGCTGCAAGCTTGCGCGTATTTGAACGGCGGCGGTGAGATAGACGCGTGGCTGGCGTTTGCCGTGCAAGAAATAATTAGCGAAATGAAAAAGGAATTTTACGAAGACGGCGGAAATTTTGAGAGTTCTACGAGCTATCACCGCCTAAGTGGCGAGCTAATGGCGTATAGCGCGGCTTTGATACTGGGTCTAAAAAGCGAAAAAATTTCATCTTTGCAAAATTACGATGCAAAGCTTTGGCGTAAAAAGCCAAAACTCCTGCCGCCGGACGAGCAGGAATTTAAAATTACAAACGGACAAATAGCGCTGCCGCAGTGGTTCGTGGATAGACTGTATAAAATCGGCAGATTTACTGCCGACATTACAAAGCCAAACGGCGAAGTGCCGCAATTTGGCGATAACGACAGCGGCAGGTTTTTTAAATTTAGCCCAAACGGCGAGTTTTTGAGCAATGAACAAGCCGCGCGAAAATATCTAAATTTAAGCGGCTTTGAGGGCGGCGGCAAGCCGTTTTGGGACGAAAATATCTTAAATCACTCCGCGCTAATTAGCTGCATGGGCGGGATTTTTGACGATGAGATATTTAAAAACGGTTTTTGCTTTGAGAGAAGTTTTATCCGCTCGCTTGCCGGACGCAAGCTGCAAGTAGGCGATAAAACGTATAAAAGTCAGGTCGCTTCTGGCGTGAAATTTAGCGAACTGCCGCACCGAAAAAGCATGGAATTTAAAATTTCAAATTCGCAAGAGATCAAAAATCTATTTTATCCGGATAGCGGAATTTTTATCTTTAAATCCGGTAAATTTTACCTCGCCGTCTGCGCTACGCCGCTTGGACAGAATGGCCACGGCGGGCACACTCATAACGATAAGCTAGGCTACGAGCTGTGGGTAGACGGGCTGGATATAGCAAGAGATCCAGGCACCTATCTTTATACGCCGCTTCCAGATAGGAGAAATGAATTTAGAAGCATTAGGGCGCACAACGTGCCTATTATAGGCGATTTGGAACAAAATAGTTGGGGCGAGGGGATAGCGGGATTATTCGGTATGCTCGCCGAGTGTAGGTGTTTCGTAACGGATTTTGGAGAAAATTTTATAAGCCTCGCTGCTGAATACAAAGGCGTAAAGATTATGAAGAAATTTGAGATAAAAGAGGATAGATTGGTGATTACCGATACGGCAAACAGGGAATTTTATTATGGTAAATTTGAGCTATACTCAAACGGATACGGGAAGATTACGAAAAATGTCTAAAAAAATACTATGGTGCGGAAATTCGTATTACGGTTCGCCGTTTAAAGTCGGTTGCAATTATTACAGCGAATTGCTAGCTAAGGAGGGAAATAAGGTTTTATTTATCGCGCCGCCCGTTTCGCTGTTTCATGATAAAAATAACGAAGCTATTAGACTTGCTCAATCAAAAAAAGGCGTACATAAAATTTTTGAAAATTATTTTATATACACTCCGTTTGCGCTTATTCCGCCGTTTAAAAAGTTACCTTCCGTTTTTTATCAGGTTATAAAAACGTGGCATATTTTTACTCTGCCGAACTTAAAAAAAACGCTTAAAAATTTTGATTTTTTAAACGTGGATATTTTAGTTATAGATAATTTTGCGTTTTTGCCTATAACGGATATCGTAAAATATAATAAACTAATCGTTAGAGTTACCGATAGATTAGACGGCTTTGACGTAGGCGCGGCAGCTATCAAAGCAGAGGAGTATCTGATAAAAAAAGCCGATAAAACGATATATACGTCATCTAGTCTTAAAAGCTATATAGAGAAATTTAACAAAAACTGCTTTTATGTCCCAAATGGGGTTGATTTTAATAAATTTCAAAAAAATTACGATAAGCCCGACTTTTTTTATGATATTAAAAGCCCGGTTGCCGTTTATGTTGGCGCTATCGAGAACTGGTTTGATTTTGATTTACTAGATTATGTAGCTAGCGAGCTAACCGATGTGCATTTTTTAATAATCGGAACCGTAAAATTTAAACCTAAAAATTTTGAGCAAATAAAATCTAGAAAAAACATTACCTTTTACGGGAAGGTCGATAATGATGCGGTAGCTCCTTTTTTGAAATTTGCAGACGTTGGTATAATCCCGTTTAGGTTAGATATGGATTTGGTTCACTCTATAAGTCCGTTAAAGTTATACGAATACTCGGCGGCCGGACTTTATATGGTAGCTACTAAATGGCGAGAGCTAGAACAGCTAAATAGCCCTGCTTTGCTGGCCGGCTCCAAAGAGGATTTTGCGGTGTGCATAAAAAAAGCCGTAGCTTTAAGGCAAATAGGCGGGGGCGAAATTTTAAAATTTGCAAAGGATAACGATTGGGAAGAGAAAATACGACTTATTATTTAAAATTTGATATAATTTTATTTGAAATATCATTAATCTTAAACTATAAGGTAAAACTAGGACGGCTATGCGTAAAAAAATAGCAATCGACTTTCGCATGCACAAAGCATCCGGAATAGGTACGTATATAAAGGGTTTACTGCCGTTTTTAACGGAAAAATTCGAGGTTATTTTACTAGGTACGGAGGCTGAGATAAGGGAGTATGCATGGAGTAAAAATGTTCAAATTTTAGAGTGCGGGCGGGAAATTTACTCTTTGGATGAGCAGATTTGTTTGCCGCTAAAGATTCCTAAATGCGATATTTTTTGGTCTCCTCACTACAATATCCCTATCTTGCCCATAAGGGCTAAATTTAGAGCGGTTACCATTCATGATGCGTTTCATTTGGCTTTTTACGACAGCTTAAATTTTATGCAAAAGATGTATGCCAAGATGATTTTTAATCAAGCTTTAAGCAGAAGCGACGTCGTCTTTAGCGTTTCGGAGTTTTCAAGAAGCGAGATATTAAAATATACGAAAACGGATAAAAATATTTTTGTCGTACCAAACGCTATAGACGAGGGACGTTTTAATAACCGCTACGATAGCGCCGTTTTGGAGGCGGCGGCAAGAGAATATAAACTTCCGGAAAATTTTATTTTATTCGTAGGAAACGTAAAACCTCACAAAAATTTGAAAAATTTATTGTTCGCGCTAGAAAAGACGGAGTTAAATTTGGTAATAGTGGGAAAAAGAGACGGCTTTATAACTAGCGATAGCGATATTTTGGAGATTATCGAGAAAAATAATCTCGCAGAGCGTATATTTTTTACCGGCTATGTTAAGGACGCCGACATCGCGGCTATTTATAATCTAGCAAAATTATTCGTCTTTCCGTCTTTATACGAGGGGTTTGGTATCCCGCCGCTTGAGGCGCAAGCCTGCGGTTGTCCGGTAGTGTGCTCAAACGCCGCTAGCCTACCCGAAGTTTGCGGGGATAGCGTTTTGTATTTCGATCCGCATAACGTAGAAGATATAAGAAGTAAGATACAGGCCGTTTTAAACGATGAAAATTTACGAAACGAACTTTGCGTTAAGGGTTTTGAAAATATTAAGCGATTTAGCTGGGAGCGCTCTGCTAAACAAATCATAGAAGTAATGGAAAAACTAAGATAAGGAGCCGTAAAATGATAGACAGAAGCCTAAACTACGGACGACATATAATAGCTGATTTTGCCGCTAAAATAGGGCATTACGAAACCGTGCTGGATATCGGCGCGGGTAAGGGCGATGATTTGGCGATATATAAAAGTAAATGTGGGGACGCTAGGCTTTTGGCTTTAGAAGGGTACGAGCCAAATGTCGCAAAGCTAGCCGCAAGAGGCATCGAGGTCTTTTTGCACGATCTTGAGCGAGATAAATTTCCCTTCGAGGATGAGAGCCTGGATCTTATAAGCGCAAATCAAATTCTAGAACACGTCAAGGAGATATTTTGGATATTTCACGAGATAGCTCGTACGCTAAAAATAGGCGGGCATTTCGTGCTAGCGGTTCCGAATTTAGCCAGCCTCCACAACAGAGCCTTGCTGCTACTAGGCAGGCAGCCTACGTCTATACAAAATCACTCCGCGCACGTTAGAGGTTATACTAAGCCCGATTTGATGCGGTTTTTAAAAATTTGGGGCGGTTTTGAGCTGGTAGATTTTCAAGGAAGTAACTTTTATCCGTTTCCGCCCTGCATCGCAAAGCCGCTAGCTAGGGCGTTTCCCCAGGCTGCTTGGAGTATCTTTTTGCTGCTTAAAAAGACCAAGGAGTATGAAGGCGAGTTTATAAAATGGCCGATTGAAAAATCGCTGGAAACTAATTTTTATCTGGGCAAAAAATGAAAAAAGCCCTTATCCATGACTGGTTTAGTACCTATGCGGGCGCAGAAAAATGCGTCGAGAGTTTCACGAATGTTTGGGACGATTTTGAAATTTACAGCCTTATCGACTTTTTAAGCGGCACCGACCGGGATAAAATTTTAAAAGGCAAGCACGCTCACACGAGTTTTATCCAAAAACTTCCTTTTGCAAAGAGCAAATACCGCAACTACTTGCCGCTGTTTCCGCTTGCGATCGAGCAGTTTGATCTAAGCGGATACGACGTCGTGCTATCTAGCTCGCATGCCGTCGCAAAAGGGGTGCTGACGCACTCAAATCAACTCCATATCGCATATATCCACACGCCGATCCGCTATGCGTGGGATCTGTATCATCAGTACTTGCGCGAAAGCGGGCTGGATCGCGGTTTAAAGGGCATGCTGGCAAAGTATTTTTTGCATAAAATTCGCATTTGGGACGCCGCCAGCGCAAACCGCGTAGATCACTACGTCGCAAATAGCCGCTACATCGCACGCCGTATAGAAAAAGTCTACGGCAAGCCTAGCGACGTCATCTATCCGCCCGTGGACGTGGATAAATTTACGCTGCGCGAAGCCAAAGAGGAGTTTTATCTAACCGCCTCGCGAATGGTGCCTTATAAAAAGATTGATCTTATCGTAGAGGCGTTTTCGCAGACGGATAAAAAACTGGTAGTCGTCGGCGACGGGCCCGATATGGCTAAAATCAAATCAAAAGCGGGCAAAAACGTCGAGCTTTTGGGTTTTGCGAACGATGAGGCGATGAGGGATCTCATGGGGCGGGCTAAGGCGTTTGTTTTTGCCGCCGAGGAGGACTTCGGTATCACGCCCGTAGAAGCGCAAGCATGCGGCACGCCCGTGATTTGCTTTGGTCGCGGCGGCGCTCGCGAGACGGTGATTGACGGCGAAAGCGGGTTATATTTTATGGAGCAAAACGTAAAAGAGCTGCTTGACGCGGTGGCTAAATTTGAGCAAAATCGCGATAAATTCGAACCCGTAAAAATCAGGGAAAATTCGCTAAGGTTTTCGCGAGCGCGCTTTGAGGCCGAGATCAAAAGCTGCGTCGAGAAAAAATACGAAAAATTTAAAGAAAAAATAAAATAATCGCCAAACGCAAAATTTGCGCTGCGCGTATCTGGATGGAAAAATGAAAAAATATCTTTGTAAAGCGATACTTCTTTTGGTCGATCTTTTGGCTATTTGGGTGTCTTTTGGTATAGCAGTCGAGCTTAAAAATTTATTTTACGGCGACCACGTGCTACTTGATATATCCAAATATCAGGGCTTTGGCATCGCTTATGCCTTGATGATAGCCTTGTTTTTTTATCAGGGGATTTACGCTAGGAGGTATGATTTTTGGCACGAGTGCGCCATAGCGGTAAAGAGCTGTTTTTTTGGGCTTTTGCTTACTTTAGCTGCGCTTGCCTTGCTAAAGATAAATTATGATTTTTCAAGAGCTAGCTTGATTTTGGGCTTTGGTTTTATGATTTTTATTATCCCGGCTTTTAAATTTATAGCTAAAATTTCACTTTTTAAACTCGGCTTTTGGAAAAAGAAGGCTAAAATTTTAGGCGAGAGTGAGGAATTTGAGCTGGCGATTTTTGACGATAAATACCTCGGTTATATTCGCGCGCAGGCTGAGTACGAGTCGCTTTTTATAGGCGGCAGCGGCATGGGCGCGCGCGCGCTAAAATAGCTAAAAGAGCAAAAAATAAAAGAAAAAAAATAAAATCATTTTTTATGGGCGCCCCAACCAAGAACTTGTTGAGGAAGTGCCAAAAGAAATGGAAGACAACATAACTCCCATGACGGCACGCGACTTTGCCAACGGCGAAATTTTCGTCCGCTTTAAATA